>JACRMH010000041.1 GCA_016219545.1 Chloroflexota bacterium
CAGGGGATTGAAGAAAGTGGAGACCGAATGGGGCATTCTTTCCATTGCTCACAATCTACGAAAACTGGCAGCCCAATGACTGCCAGTTTTTTACCTTTTTTCTGTTTTGACTGCCTACACTTACCTTTTTAGACAGCCCCGTTTTTTATAAGTTCGCTGATGCAAATTTTACCCAGCAGTTCAGCTAAGGAGACTGTTTTTTTATTCTGAGAGCCTCTGCTTCTTTTTTTACTGCTTCTTTCGCCATTTTCTCAATGCTTTCTGATCTTAGTCTTTCAAAGCCTTCTGGATTATTTTTGCAATAGTAATAATAATGTTCCTTCAACCTCTCTTCAATTTCCTTATCTTTCTCCCGCTTCGATTTTGGTCGTATACCTACAAAATCAAGCGACTTCCGAACTGCTTTGTATAAAATGTAAAGAAAAGCAAGCAATGAGAAGAAACCATTGAAATATATGAAGGACTCGTAAATCACAGTAATTGCAAAAGGTAAAAGTAAAAATAAAACAAATCCGGTTTCTATTTGTTGACGTCTTTTCTTTCTATCAGTATCGTATTCTACGCCAGTAGTAAAAGAAAAGCCTGAATATAAACTATCTATATACTCTTTACTTAAGTCATTATTCAGGTTTTCCTCATTCTTTAATGGACTCCAATACAAACAAAGTTTCCTCTCGTTATTAACAAGTCCCATCAAGATGTTTTGCTCTTTTATTTCACTAAAATCAAACGGCGTTTCTGTATTATCAAAAGCAGATACTAACAAAGGAACTGGAAATTGGTTAAACCAAATTTCCGCCTCTTTTTCCATTGCGGTGATAATATCATTTTTAACTGCATTTTCAATAGTTATTGTCAACTGAAGATGAGCATATTTATCAAAGCTGGGAGGATAATACTGAACAAAATACCAACCTCGTATTTCTTCTTTTGGCTTATATATTCTTTCTGTTTTCATAAGATTCCTCGCCCATCATCTAAATATTTACATCAGCGACTCTGAAACAAATATTAGGCAGAGTATAAACCTAATCATATTGAGTTTGAAATTTTATAGTTCCCTATATTCATCTTCAATAGTGATTAACCGAAGGTATGGATTTTTAAAAGTGATGTTACGCACCCAGCCGTGATTCCCTGAGCGATAGCGAAGGGTCTCTGAGACAATCGTAGAGGTTCTCACCGCACGGGCGCGCGGCGCAAGTGTCGCTATCGCTACCGAGAACAAGAATTTGTAGCGCGACATTTATGTCGCCTGGCAGGGCTTTGCGACATAAATGTCGCGCTACAGAAGCCATCCTTGTTCCTTTCGCTTGGAACGGCGCGCTTTTTTCGCACTGTTGAAATACTCAGAACGACACTGTATCAGATAGTTAAAAAAACTGGCGGTCAGATGACCGCCAGTTTCTATCTTATTCTCCAAACTCTTCCTTGCGTAAAGCCGGGAAGAGCAATACTTCACGGATGGAATGTTTATCCGTCAGCAGCATCGCGAGGCGGTCCACGCCCATGCCGAAGCCGCCGTTTGGGGGCATCCCATAGCGCATGGCGCGCAGGTAATCATCGTCCATGGGGTGCTTCTCTTCTTCATCGTCCGTGTAGTCGCGTCCCATTTCAAGGAAGCGCTGTTCCTGGTCGAGCGGGTCATTCAATTCGGTGAAGGCGTTGCAAATTTCAAAACCGGCTGCGTAGCCTTCAAAACGCTCCACAGTAAGTGGGTCACCGGGCATGGATTTGGCCAGGGGCGAAATGTCACGCGGATAGTTATAGAGAAATGTCGGCTGGATAAGTGTTGGTTCAAGGAATTCGCCCAACAGAAAATCTATCATCTTGCCGCGCGCAACTTTCGGGTCAGGCGACTTGTTGCCATGCTTTGCGCGGATCGCTTTCAGCAGGTCTTCGGCAGTCTTGTGCTCGGCAATGTCAATGCCGCTGGTTTCGAGAATACCCGCGCGCATTTCGACTCGTTTCCACGGCGGCTTGAAATCCAGTTCATGTTCGCCGTATTTAACCTTGGTGGAACCGGTCACTTTTTCAGCGGCGTAGGCCACCATTTGCTCGGTCAATTCCATGACCTGTAAATAGTCCGCATAAGCCCAGTAGAACTCAAGCTGTGTGAATTCAGGGTTGTGTTTGAACGAAACGCCTTCGTTGCGGAAGTCACGTCCGATCTCATAGACGCGCTCCATGTTGCCGACCAATAAACGTTTGAGATACAACTCGAAAGAGATACGCAAGTACATATCCTGATCAAGCTCATTGTGATGGGTCGTAAACGGTCGCGCCGCCGCGCCGCCATATAAAGGCTGCAAGATGGGCGTTTCCACTTCGAGGAAATCGTGGTCATCGAGAAAGGTCCGCAGGGACTTGATCAGCGCAGCGCGTTTGCGGAAATTCTCGCGGACTTCCGGGTTGACGGCCAAATCAGCATAGCGTTGGCGTGCGCGGATCTCAGGTGACTCGAGCGCGGCATAGCGGATCACCGTGCCGTCCTCCTGGGTCACGTCTTTGTCAGCGGGGAGCGGAGTCACAGATTTTGCAAGCAGTTTGAAGTCGTGGACATGAAGCGTGATCTCGCCTGTCTTCGTGCGGAACATAACTCCGGTCGCTTGAATGAAATCGCCGAGGTCGAACATCTTATTGAAGAAGTCCACGCGTTCCTTGCCCAATTCATTGGAGCGAAAGAACAATTGGATCTTGCCGGCGCGGTCTTCGATGTGGGCAAAGGAAACCTTGCCCATGGCGCGCGTGGCGCGGATGCGACCTGCCAGCGTGGCTTTCACTTCACGCGCATCCTTCTCTGCGGATTCAAATTCCGCAATGACCTGCGCGCTGGTGTGCGAGCGTTCGGCGCGCGTGGGGTATGGGTCTATCCCTTCGGCGCGGAGTTCTTCGATCTTCTGCAAACGGATTTTTTCAAGCGTTGTGTATTCTGTCATGATATTTTCTTTCCTATTTCTTCTTTTATTGATTAGGCCTTTTGCAAAAGTTCTTTTTGCCACGGAGGTCACAGAGCAAAAAAGAGTTTTAAGAGGTTTTCCTCAAAGGTCTCTGCGTACTCTGTGGCTGCTCATGCAAGAGGTCAATCGAAGAAAGATGCTTACAAAATGATAAAAAAAGCCCCGCGAGCACAGGCGCGCGGGGCTAGAGAGACCGCGCTCTTTCTTAGCCGACTTTGATGATCTTAACGTTGTAGGTGCCGCCGGGGGTTTCCACTTTGACGGTATCGCCCAGTTTGTGTCCCAAAATGGCCTTGCCGATCGGTGACTCGTTCGAGATCTTGCCCTCGCGCGGGTTGGCTTCGGCCGCGCCGACGATCACAAAGGACTCGGGCTCGAAGTTCCCTTCCTTAATGGTCACCTTTAAACCGACCTGGATGGCATCGTGCTTTTTAGGCTTGCCGTTTTCTTCGATAATATGGGCGGTAGCAAGCAAAAGGTCCAGTTCCTGGATGCGCCCCTCAACAAAAGCCTGCTCATTCTTGGCGGCTTCATATTCGGCATTCTCGATCAATTCCCCGCCTTCCATGGCCTCGTGCAAACGCTCGGCCACTTCCTGTCTTTTGGCGGTGCGCAGATGATCCAGTTCCTCTTGCAGCTTTTGAAAACCCTCTTTTGTAAGGAAATTGCTTGTCATGATATTGTCCTGCTATATAGAATTTTGCATCTCTGGATCAGAGATGCAAGTGATTAAAAAGTTTCCGGTGGTAGCGCCCGGAAAAGTGGCGCTAATATAACACGTTTCAAAACGGGGTACAAGAGCCAAAAGTACAAATTGAGGATGAGGCAAAGCCTAATTTCGACCCGATATTTGTATATTCAAATTCTTGATGTAAAAAACGGATCAATTCTTGGCCTTTGCTGGTCTCCGCGTGGACAGTGAGTCAGCAACCCAAAGTGGGAATCCATAACGTGAATTTCGCAAATTGGCAAATTACGCGAATAATTTAACGTGAACAATGGAAAACGTTTCTGTGTCTTGCTGAGCGCCGCTTCTCAGGCGCGAAGCATCGTCTTATCTCGCACAGAGACTCTCACTACACTGGCGTGCAACGCAAGTGTTCGTGGCTAAACGATTTTGAACTGCGTAAGCCTTGACAAATAGACGTTTATCTATATAATACCAAATAGAAGGTTATCAATATGAAATTCAACCCTGTCCTCTTTGCCAAAGCCATTGCTGATGAAACCCGTCAGAAGATCATGAACCTGTGTTGCTGCGACTCGCTTTCAGTCAACGAGATCGTTGAAAAACTGGATGTCTCCCAGCCCACTGTTTCGCACCACCTTGCCATCTTGCGCGAGGCAGGTCTGGTCACTGTCCGCGAGGAAGGCAAGCAGACTTTCTATTCACTCAATCAGGAAAATATCGCGGTTTGCTGCGGGCAGATCATGATGAAGTTCGCGCCCGAATCCGAAACTACTTTAAACGTCATCAAATCCAAACAAAGTTAATGACTGGGATGCCTTCCGGAAGGTATCCCATGATTTTTCGAAAAACGTATAGACAAACATCTATCTAAGGAGAACAAAATGACTCAATCCCCAACCCCCATTCATGAGACCGTCCGCGAACATTATGCGGGACGCATCAAAAACTCCGCCTCCTGTTGCGGACCTGACCGAAGCTGCGACACCTCAAGCAATATCTACCCTGCTGATCTGCTCACCACTGTCCCCACTGACGTAGCCAATACCAGCTACGGCTGCGGCGACCCGATCACCCTTGCTTCATTGAAGCCCGGCCAGACCGTGCTTGATCTTGGCTCAGGCGCAGGCCTCGACTGTTTACTGGCATCCCAGAAAGTCGGTCCCAGTGGACACGTGATCGGCGTGGACATGACTCCCGAAATGATCGAGCGCGCCCAAGCCAACGCGAAGCGCGTCAATGCAGCCAATGTCGAGTTCCGTCAGGGTTATCTCGAAGAACTCCCCATTGACAGCAACACCGTGGACGTCATCATCTCGAACTGTGTTATCAACCTTTCGCCTGATAAAGAGAAAGTATTCACCGAAGCCTTCCGCGTGCTGGCACCCGGCGGCAAACTCGCTGTCTCTGATATTGTCACCGAAGGACCGCTTCCCGAAGTTGTCAAAAAGAGTTTGAGCGCGTGGGCAGGCTGTGTGGCAGGCGCCGTCGAAGCGGATGAATACATCGGCATGATGAAAGCCGTTGGCTTCACAGACATTTCCGTCAAACCCGTTTTCTTCGACAAGGAAACCGTGGATGCAGCCTTCGACGATATGAAGGATGTTGCCGCGACGATGGGTGTTACGCGCGAAGATGTTTACAAGGCAGTTTACAGCGCGAAGATCACAGCCTATAAACCTGCATAAGCCGAACAGGTGACAGTCATTTTGAAAAATGACTGTCACCTTTCACGGAGATATAGGGATGAACACCAACACGTTGGAATTCCAGAAGATCTTTGAAGACTTTCAACCAAAGATTCTTCGTTATATAACACGTCTGGTTGGCGAGTCTGAGTCCGAAGACCTGACGCAGGAGACCTTCGTAAAAGTTCATCAGGGATTGGAAAACTTTAAGGGCGAGTCGCAACTATCCACATGGATCTATCGCATCGCCACCAACACCGCATTGGATAAATTACGCAGCCCGTCCTTCCGACAAGGTGCTCAGGTGGAATGTTTGGATGAAACTGACGTTGTTGAAAACGTGATCCTGCCCGAAGAAAAAAAACCTTTGATCGAAAAACAGATCATCCGGGAGGAAATGAACGAATGCATCCGTGGTTATATAGAAAAACTTCCAGAAAGTTATCGAACTGTCCTTATACTGAGCGAGTACGAAGGGCTGAAAAACAATGAGATCGCCGAAATCCTGGGAGGTTCGCTGGAGACCGTAAAGATCAAGCTGCATCGGGCAAGGATCAAGTTAAAGGAGGAACTTGAAAATAATTGTGAACTCCACTGGATCGAGGAAATGCCGTGTAGCGTGAAATGATCGCATTTGATGAGGGTGTATCCTTTTTCAACAGGCTCCGTCTATAAGGGTGGAAAGGAGAAAACAAAATGAAACTCGATAATCGAACCATTGAATTGATTGCGGTCGGATCATCCATTACCGCAAACTGCCAGCCCTGCTTGCAGTATCACGCAAAGAAAGCTTTGGAAAACGGAGCCGACGAGCAGGAGGTGGCGGAAGCCATTGAAGTTGGCAGACTGGTCAGAAAAGGCGCGACTTCCAACATGGAAAAGTTTATCGCCAGTTTAAGTCAGGCTGTCCCTTCTGCCGCGGGCGAAGCAGGCGGGGGATGTGGGTGCAGTTCATAAGGAGGTAAAAATGAACAATTCACGAACACCAAACCGCGATTACTCAACGATCGCATGGGGACTGCTCTTGATCTGGTGGGGACTCAGAGGATGGCTGTTCGCATCCCTGCCCAATGGGGTTGGATTGCTCGGTACGGGCGTGATCTTGCTGGGGCTGAACGCAGTCCGATTGTTGAGTGGCATTCCTGCTCGCGGCAGTACAACAACTCTTGGCATCCTCACATTTGTATTTGGCGGATTCCTTATGGTGAATGAGACTCTGAACCTGTCACTTCAACTGCCGATCTTTGAGATCCTCTTGATAACCTTGGGCGTGTTCCTTGTGACACGCGCCATCAAGAAAACAGAAACAAAGATCGAATGCTGTGCTTAAGGGACAAGGAGTTGAAACTATGTACATCGAAAATGGAAGGGACTTGTTTCGAGGGATCATGATCCTGGTCGCTGTTGCTCTTGCGTGGCGGGTTAACCTCACCGCAGGGCTTATCCTTGCGGTCTTCGTGGGCATGATGACCTTGCAAAGTGTGTTCACCGATTGGTGCCTGATAGATCTGATTTTGTATCCAATGGGGCTAAAAAAGAAATTGGATGGCAAAGGGTAGCTAGTCGTTACATCAATATGACTTTGATGAGGATGGCGTTTGCCATCCTCATTTTGTTTCCCGCCTTGACAGCACAATCTTTCAGGGGTAAAAACAAACCGACTAGTCGGTTTTTATTTTTATTCTACCTCTCCCATTTTGGGAGAGGCAGGGTGAGGGCTCATGCAGCAACGAAGCGAAGAAACCCGTTCAAAGATCCTTGCGTCAGCTATTAAATTATTTTCCACACGCGGGTTCAATACCGCCAGCGTGGATGATATTTGCAAGGATGCCGAGATCAGCAAGGGCGCGTTCTACCATCATTTCAAAAGCAAACAGGAGCTATTTCTGGCCCTGCTCGATGGCTGGCTCCAAACCATTGATAATGCCATCGAAGCCTCAAAAGATATGACAGTACCCGAGACGTTCATGCAGATCACCGAAGCGTTCCCATATATCTTCGCGACAGCGAACGAAGGCTTGCCGATGTTCCTTGAGTTCTGGCTACAGGCCAGCCGCGATGAAAAGATCTGGCAGGCAAGCGTCGAGCCTTACCGCCGCTATCATAAATATTTTTCCACGCTCATCAAAAAAGGCGTGGCTGAAGGTTCGTTCGTTGAAGTGGACCCGGACTTAACCTCGCGCATGATCATCTCAACAGCCATGGGATTGCTGCTGCAAAGCCTGATGGACCCGAAAGGTGCGAAATGGGAAAAGGTCGCCCGCGACAGCACGAACATGCTGGTCAATAGTATGTTGAAGAAGTGAGGAATTAATTATGTGGCTTGTTACAGGCGCAACGGGGCATGTGGGCAATGTCCTTGTGCGGAAACTTTTGGAACGCGGTGAAAAGGTCCGGGCGTTGATCCTGCCGGGCGAAGGCCGCGAATCAATTTCGGGATTAAATGTCGAAGCGTTCGAGGGCGATGTGCTCGATCTCGATGCAGTCTTCGAATCCATGCGCGGCGTGAAAGGCATCTTTCATCTGGCAGGAGTCATTTCGATCATGCCGGGAGCGAATCCTTTTGTACGCAAGGTCAACGTGGATGGCACAAAGAATATTTTGCGCGCCGCAAAAGAGAGCGGGATTCAGAAATTAATTTACACATCATCCATCCATGCGATCCAAAGAGTGGAGGAGGGCGTGATCGACGAGTGCATTCCATACGATATGGAGAATCCTTATGGCGCGTATGACCGCTCGAAGGCCGAGGCGACTCTGGAAGTGTTGAACGCGGCTCATGCGGGACTGGAAGCTGTTGTGGCCTGCCCCACCGGCGTGATCGGCCCCTATGATTTTCGCGGATCGATGATGGGCGCAGTCATCCATGATGCGGCGGCAGCCAAGCCGACATTATATGTGGATGGCGCATATGACTTCGTGGATGTGCGCGATGTGGCGGACGGATTAATTGCGGCGGCCGAAAACGGCAAGCGCGGCGAGAGTTATATTTTGTCGGGGCAGAAGATCACGGTGCGCTACATGCTTGAAACCGTGCGCGAGATCACCGGCAAAAATTTCTTTCAGATGAAAATTCCATTTGACCTCGCAAAGTTCGCGGCCATGTTCACGCCCATGTATTATCAACTCGTGAATTCGACTCCACGCTTCACGCCTTATTCATTGGAAGTGCTGCAAAGCAATTCGAATATCAGCCATGCCAAAGCGACCCGCGAATTGGGCTATTCACCGCGGACATTGTATAAAAGCATCGAAGATACAGTGAAGTGGTTTTTGGAGAGAAAAAGTAATAAGTAAAAAGTTGATTCAATTTGGTGGTCGAGTAGACACGAGCGACAGCGAGCGGCGTATCGAGACCACGACGACAAACTAAACCAAAGGAGATAAATATGAAAATAGTAACAGACTGCGCAGCGGATATGACCAATGAAGAATTGGAAAGACTCGGCGTTATTCAAGCACCACTCTTCATTCAATTCCCTGAAGGCGAAGTGAATTCTGCGGATATATCCGCAGACGAATTCTACAACCGCCTTGAAGCCATGCGCCCGAAAATCCCGACCACGGCACAGCCATCCAGCGGGATATTTGCAGAGATATACCGCAAACTGGCAAAGACCGAGAAAAATATATTCTCGCTACATATATCATCCGGACTTAGCGGGACGATCAATTCGGCGCGCGATGGCGGCGAACAGACAAAAGCGGAAGCGAATGTGAATTTCTGGGATACGCTCACTCTCTCGGGCGGGGAAAGATTCCAGGTGTTGGCGGCGGCGCTGGCGAACAAAGCGGGCTGGGCCATGAACGCAATTCAGGAACGGCTGTCGGCGATCCGCGAAAAAACGGAAGTGATCTACACGCTGGATACTTTGGAATATCTTGCGCGCGGCGGGCGCATCGGGCGGGTACAAGCCCTCGCGGGTGCGCTGTTAAACCTCAAGCCGATCATTCGTGTGGATACGGACGGCAAGTACAGCACCGTTGCCAAGGGACGCTCGATCGGCAAATCCATGACCATGATCACGGAACACTTGAAGGAAAAATATGGGAACACACCTTTGTGGGTGACGGTCTTGCATGGCCGCTTCGCCGAAAAGGCAGATGTGCTTACCAGTGAATTCAAAGAAAAATTAAATATCGCAAAACTGGAAGTGATGCGGATTTCTCCCGTGCTGGGTGTTCATACCGGTCCCGGCATTGTCGGTGCGGCAGTTGTGCCGATGAGCTTGATGAGCGATCTGGTAGTTTAGAAAAAAGCAAAAAGTGAGAAGTAAAACGGACTTGCGTTGTCGCAAGTCCGTTTTTATTTAAGCAGAAAAGTTTTTAGCTTTCTCGATCCGCTCGCCCAGCGGCGGATGATTGTAGAACAGGAAGACCACCCATTTTTCGGGGTTGATCTCACCCAGGTTTTGGTTCGCCAACCTTGTAAATGCAGACGCGAAGGCGTCTTTCTTTTTTGTGACTTCGAGGGCGTAATCATCTGCCATATTTTCACGCCAGCGCGAAACTGCATTTTCCAGCGGCATGATCACAAGGTTGTAAATGCTAATGGCCAACATCAAAGCCGGGAATGCGGCTGCATCCGCAGGGGATGTAAACCCAAAATACACGATCATCCAATTCAATGCCAGAGATATAAGATAAAAGCCGAGAGCCGATGACAAGGTTTGTGCAAGGATCAGGATCGGAATATCACGGTGGACGTGATGTCCCAATTCATGTGCGAGGACAGTTTCAATTTCATCAACGGTAAATTCATTGATCAGGGTATCGCCCAAAATAATGCGGCGTGTGTTGCCCATCCCTGTCAGCGCGGCATTGGCAGACTTGGTGCGCTTCGACATGTCATACTTGAAGACGCCATTCACTTTTGTATTGGCGCGTTCGGCAAGTTTCATCAACTTGTCTGCGAGTTCCTTGTGTTCATCGCCAAGCGGGACGAATTTATTAAAGAGCGGCATGATGAGCACCGGCGCAAGGTTGGAGAGAAGCACGCTAAAGAACAGTATCCCGCCTGTTGCCCACAGCCACCACAGGTCGCCGGTGACTCTCAAGGCAAGATAAAGCAATTCGAGCAGGAGCAAGCCGAGGGGTGCACCGATAGCGATACCCTTTAGCTGGTCAATGATCCAGCCTTTGAGAGTCTGGTTGGACTGGTCAAACCGATGCGGCAGGATAAATCCGCTGTAATAACTGAGGGGCAAATTCAACACGGCAGCTATCCCGCCGAAGATGGAAATATACAATGCGACGAGCAACCATTCATTCGTTGTAACGGTCATCAACCATGTGCGCAGCGAAATGCTCCAACCGAAGAAGAGCCACGCGAGAACATAGACGGCGCTGAAGAGCGTATCCACCAGCCAGAGGCGGCGGCGAATGCGCGCATATTCCTTGGCCTGTTTTTGTTTTTCGGGGTCGAGTGTGGTTTCCATAAAAAGATTATAGCATGTAGAATATGGGCACTATGAAACTTAAATTTCGCCTTTACAACTCGGAAGAAGATTTCTGGCACATCCGTAATTTTCTGCGCGAGGTCTATCTGCTCAATGACCGCCGCGAAATAAGCTGGCAGGTTTATCGCTGGGATTATTGGCGCTGGCATGGGATCGAGAATATTGGGCAGGGTCCGCTCGAAAAAACGGTCTTCCTTTGGGAAACTTCAGATGGAAAAATCGCAGCGGTGCTAAACCCTGAAAACGACGGCGTTGCTTATATGCAGGCTCATCCCGATTTTATTTCATATGAACTTGAAGAAGAAATGCTTTCGCTTGCAGAAGAACATCTGGCAAAGACTCTGCCCAATGGAAAGAGAAAACTTTGGGTGGTCGCTCATGATGCAAATACGATCCGTCAGGGACTTTTGAAACAACATGGATTCGAATTACAGGAATCCACGAGCAATCATCATTCACGGCTGGTTAATGATGAAATTCCAGAAGTAAAGATCGGGGACGAATACACGATCCGGTCGTTGGGCGATATTGACGAGCACCCCGCCCGCAGTTGGGTTTCGTGGAAGGCATTCCACCCCGACGAGCCTGACAAAAAATATCAGGGTTGGACATGGTATCAAAACGTTCAACGCTGTCCGCTTTATCGGCGCGATCTTGACCTGGTAGCTGCCCTGCCCAATGGAGAGATCGCTGCGTTTTGCACGATCTGGTTCGATGACGTCACCCGCACGGCCTCTTTCGAGCCTGTGGGAGTCCATCCCGACCATCAGCGCAAGGGACTTGGGCGCGCGATTATGTACGAAGGCTTGCGCCGCATCCAAGAACTTGGTGCGACCCTGGCAACCGTTGGTTCTGAAGAACAAAGAACTCTTGAGTTCTATTCAAGCATCGGGTTTTCCATGGTCGAGTTTTCACGTGAATGGAAAAAGGAATTCGAATAAAGAAAAGCCATCATTTCCATCTTTTTACCATTAACGGGGATAAATGACCAAATCATCACATAATGACAAAACTCACCTCTTTCCGAGCCTGATAGTTTCTGAGAGTCGCGCAGGATAGAATTAGGCTCATAGAAAGGAAATCAATAAATGGAAATTCCAAGACACTGGCGACTCAAGAAACAACGATACGGACTGGTTGGCGAAGTCTGCCCCCACTGCGATCATAAGATCTTCCCACCCCGTGATGTATGCCCCAATTGCGGCGATGAGGCGAAAGAACAATTTGCATTCAGCGGCAAGGGCGAAGTATATTCCTACACAACCGTTTATGAAGCCCCCGCCGGCTTCGACGCGAACGCCCCCTACACCGTAGCCATCGTAAAACTCGAAGAAGGTCCCATGCTCACCGCGCAGTTGACGGATATAGGCGACCAGCCTATTGAGATCGGTATGCCCGTTGAAATGGTCACCCGCAAAATGAGGAATGATGGGGATGAGCGAGGTCTGATCGTTTATGGATATAAGTTTAGGCCCGCAGGGCTAAATTAGTTCAAAATACGGCATTAAGTAGAACAGGCTGAAAACTCGGCCTGTTTTTGTTTTAAAAGATATTTTCTATCAGACGATTTATGGTGACTTTCATCCACCTCTTGTGTGGTCAGTTGCATGATGAAAGGCAGGATTTGATGTGAGAAGTTGTTAGTGTCTATCCATTGTATTGATAAGTGGTCACTATGGACTGATGATTGACCGAGGTCAAACGATTGGCGGAATCATATACATAAGTATTCTGTCCATCACTGAGCAGGTTGCCGTTGTTATCAAAGGAATAGGTCTGCCCGCCTGCGCTCGTGAGCCTATTCGCAGAATCATAGTCATAATTAACTGTGGGTGATATTCCGTTCATCAGACTATTTTGAGTCTTGCGGTTTCCAACTGCATCATAGGTGTAGTGATAGAACTCGTTTGTATAGTAGTAGTCTGCGGCAGTCAAGCGGTACAAAGGGTCATAGTCATAGTTGATGATCGTTAGGTTATCTCCAAGAACGGCCGTTAGGATAGAGGCGTGTTGAAGAACGCCATCGCAGGATACTTAAATATACTTATAATCATCCCATGCGTATCTTGCTGAAATCCAAATCGTCCCGCTTTTTACTTTTTATCTTTTTACTTTTTACCACCCTTTTCATTTATCTCTTTTACGATCTGCCTTCCATTACATCCCTCCCTAAAAACCTAAATCAACCCAGCGTGAAGATCGTTGACCGCAGTGGACGGCTGCTCTACGAGATCATCCCAACCGAGGGTGGACGGAATGCGCCGCTTTCAGTGGAAAATCTTCCACAGTGTATAAAGGATGCAACCATTGCAGTGGAGGATAAAAATTTTTACACAAATCCCGGCGTGGATATTGGTGGAATCATCCGAGCAGTGTGGATCAACCTGCGCGGCGGCGAGACTCTTTCAGGCGGCAGTACCATCACACAGCAAGTGGCGCGGACTTTGTTATTGAGCGATGAAAAAGCAGAGCGAACTTTGCGCCGCAAATTACGCGAGACGGTTCTGGCATGGCAGTTAACACGCGCCTATTCCAAAGACGAAATTTTGGCATTGTATCTCAACCAGATTTATTACGGCGGCATGGCTTATGGGATAGAAGCCGCGTCGCAAACGTATTTTGGCAAGCCCGCATCTGACTTGTTACTCCCTGAGTGTGCTTTATTGGCCGGCCTGCCACAAACGCCGGGAATCTATAATCCATTTACAAACCCTGATCTGGCACTCGAACGTCAACGGGTGGTGCTGGGGTTGATGGAGAAAAACGGATTCATCACACCTGTCCAAAGAGTGGATGCAGAGAATGCGCCGTTGAGTTATAACGCCGCGCCGTATCCCATCGAAGCACCGCATTTTATATGGATGGTCAAAGATCAATTGGATGAACTCTTTGCATCAGGTCAATTGAACGCGACGAACAGTTTGGTGATTCGCACCACCCTTGATCTGAACATGCAGCATCTCGCGGAGGAGATCGTGAAGAGGCGTATCGCATCGTTCAAGCCCCTCGAAGGCCAGACCAACCGCAACGTCAATAATGCCGCGCTGATCGTCATTGATCCTCATAATGGCGAGATCCTCACCCTGGTCGGCAGTGCAGACTATTTCGATGCATCCATCTACGGCGCACTTAACATGGCGACTGCGCAAAGGCAATCAGGCTCGGCGTTCAAGCCGATCATCTATGCCGCCGCGCTGGACCCAACGCGCGCAGATCCGTGGACTGCGGCGACATCCATTTTGGATGTGTCCACGAACTTTTCAACGAAAGATGGACAGCCTTATAAGCCGGTCAATTATGATGGCAGGGAACATGGTTTTGTTTCGGTGCGCGAGGCGCTGGCTTCATCGTTGAACGTGCCCGCGGTGCTGACTTTGCAAAACGCCGGCATTGAAAATGTGATCGCGCTTGCGAATAAATTTGGCATTCATTCATTAGACGCGCCTCAACAATATGACCTGTCGCTGGCGCTCGGCGGCGGGGAGATGAGTCTGCTGGAGTTGTCGCGCGCATTTGCGGCCTTTGCAAACAATGGCGGTTATATGGAAAGCACATCCATTCTCGATATTCATGATGCGGATGGAAATCTTTTGTACGAACCTGAAAAGAATCCCGCGCTTCAAATCATTGACCCGCGTGTGGCGTGGCTCATCTCCGATATTCTCAGCGATGACCGCGCGCGCTCGACAGGTTTTGGGATTAACAGCGTTTTGAAAATTGACCGGACTGCCGCGGTGAAAACCGGCACCACCACAAACTTCCACGATAACTGGACCATCGGTTATACGCCCGATCTTTTGGTCGGCGTGTGGGTGGGCAACAGCAATTATCAAGCCATGCACGACGTCACGGGGCTGACGGGCGCGGCTCCCATTTGGGCTGAGACCATGCGCTCCATTTTGCAGGGACGCCCCGATAAAATTTTTACACAGCCCGCCGGCTTGACCCAAACTGAAGTGTGCGACCTCTCAGGGCTGCTTCCCACTGAAATATGTCCGCACACAAAAACGGAATGGTTCATCACAGGCACACAGCCTACAACGTTCGATACTTTTTATCAACGCACAAACACAGGCGAGATTATTTTGGACCTTCCTATCGAAGCGCAGGCTTGGGCGCGTTCACAAGGTCTGCCATTATTGGATGACGCTAATGGAACACCAAGCGCAACCAGCGGATTGACCCTCACATCGCCAACCGATAACACAACCTATCGCATCACCCCTGACCTAGACCTGAGCGCCCAACAATTGGAGGTCTCCACACTGACAGATTCAAACTTTACGCAAGTCACCTTCTTTGTGGATGGACTCGCAATCGCAACTGTCTCCACGCCGCCCACTTCGTGCCAAACCTGGTGGACATTATCCTTGGGCACGCATCATTTTTGGGCAGAAGGTATAACAATGAGTGGGGAGGTTGTGAAGAGTAACGTGGTGACCATTACGGTGGTGGAGTAGGGGTTCGTGAAAATATAATTTACCTCATCCGCCGCCGAACCATGTCGTTGCGAGGGCGCACTTGCTCTTCGCCCGAAGCAATCCCCTCGCTGATGCGGAGATTGCTTCGCCGCCAAAGACCAAGAGCGGCGGCTCGCAACGACATTGGGGGAAGTTAATTATTTACAGACCCAAAAAATATGAAGATTCAATAACACACTGGCGCAATACAGAGTTTGCTCGTATCCTTATGTAGACATGCTTTGAATGTTACCCGAACAACCTCAAGGAGCAGACACAATGACAGCTACATTTGAAACCGATGTGATCTCCACCTCCGCTGGAGATGTTGCCATCACCTTCATTGGTCATGGCAGTTTGATGATGGAATTCAACAACAAGATCATTCATGTTGACCCGTTCAGCGAATTAGCGGATTACTCCCAGCTTCCCAAGGCGGATATTATCCTCGTCACACACGAACATGGCGACCATCTCGATCTCGGCGCGTTGGAGAATATCCGCACGGAAAAGACCATCGTCGTCCTGAAGGAACTTTGCACGGCAAAAGTAAAAGATGGGATCGTCATGCACAACGGGGAAACGCGCGAAGTGGGCGGCTTGACCCTGAACGCTGTCCCTGCATACAACATCGTCAACAAACGCCCAAGCGGTGAGCCGTTCCATCCCAAGGGCAATGGGAATGGCTACATCATCACTTTTGGCGATACGCGTATCTACATTGCAGGGGATACCGAGAACACCCCTGAGATGAAAGATTTACAAAACATCTCGGTCGCTTTTCTGCCAATGAACCTGCCCTACACGATGACGCCAGAAATGGTCGCCGATGCCGTGCGGTCGTTCCGCCCGCGCATCCTGTATCCATATCACTTCGGTAAAACAGATACCTCCGCGATTGTGGATTTGTTGAAAGATGATGATGTGGAAGTCCGCATCCGCAAGATGGCTTGATTCTGGATTAAGGTGACAGTCATCTTAAAGATGACTGTCACCTGGGCGCTTGTGGAAACAACCCCGGAATGGAGAAATAAATAACCAATGCCCACATTGCAAACGCCTAAAACTGTCTGGTCTTCCGAAGATGGGGATTTACGTAAACAAGATGAGAAGCCCGCCATCGTCAACTCCCTGCCGCCTCAACAGCAGACTATTTATTTGCATCGCGAATCCAAGGGGCGCGGCGGGAAGGGTGTTACGCTTATTAAAGGATTGATACTTGCCGAAGCGGATATGTCCGCGCTGGCGAAAAAACTCAAGCAGGCTTGCGGCAGCGGCGGGACGGTCAAGGATGGAGTGATCGAGATCCAAGGTGAGAACCGCGAAAAGATCGCTGACATTTTGCGAAAATTGGGGTGCAAGGTTAAGGTGGCTGGCGGATAATTTGTAAAAAATCAGGTCACGTTTGAACGTAACCTGATTTTTATTACTTCACTTCAAATAGACTGCCCGCGCCGCGTCCGCCGACATCGGGGAAGTAAAACTCTGCCGCGGTGGGTGGAACGACCTTGAAAATGCCCTTTGTACTGGCGCGCGCGATGTATGTATAAACATAGGTGCCAGCGGGCAAATAATCCGCGGAGAGCACCAATTTTTCATCACGCAATTCGATGTGACTAAAATACCACCAGCCCCAGCCACGCTCTTTGTAATCCTGCAGGGTGTATGAGGTTGGAACTGCGGTATCGGCGGCAAGAGTCGAGTCAATCGCTTCCATACCGGCCGGGAGCGGATCATCAATGACGATGTAATGCACCGCCGCTGGAACCACCACCGTCAAGCGGACTTTGACCAATTCGCCGCGCGCGATCTTTGTGATGGGGGTCTTGGGATCGTCCAATGCGAAATATTCACGCGAGAGGCTTATGCCCTGATCCAGCGGCTGGATGGATTCCACTGGGAGACTTGTACTGAGATAGGCTGTGTAATATAAATTGCCTGTACCCCGTCCGCGGGTGATGACGAGGGAATTGGACTGCTCTTTCAACAAGTCTTTAAGTTGAACCTGCAAATGGATCGTGTCGGTTAAGTTATCTTTATTAGCCTCACCTTCTTGAAGCAGGTCCCCATTCAGACCAATGGCATACTTGTAATCGGTCTCATATTCTTTGGATGACACCAGCCAATTGGTGAGCGCGATCAAAGACCATGTCGTTTCCTGAGTGGAATACCAATGTCCGCCATCACGGTGCGCCATCAGCCAGCGGACTGCACTCGCGTTGATGGGATTCTGCGGGTCAATTTGCACGAAGGTGTTTAATACAATCGCTGTCGTGCGCGTATCGGAGTTCCAGTTCCAATAGTCCTTGGTGGCTTCCTCCCAATGGGCGCCGGCTGCCGATTGGACGGTGGCAGTTGCCAGGTCCGATAGAAGCGTGGAGATGCGTGAGTCTTCGGGGTCGAGCAGATACATCGCCTGCGCAAGATAGGCTTCCCCATACAAATCCAATGAAGCGCGATGTTCGAAGATGAAATTGGTCTGCCCCGCGCCGAGCGCATCTGCGCGTGCCAAAACATAAAGCATGAAGGCGTGACGGTTAAATTGCCACGAAGCATCGTTGCGCCTGAGGTCGGGCAGATTGCCCTTCAGATAGTTGATGCCGTTGGACAACACGGTTTCCGAAATAACATAACCGGATTCTTTTGCCTCCAGCAAACCATAAACAACATAGGTTGAAGTTTGCGGGTCGCTTTCTTGGCCGTCCCACCAATTCCAACCCCCATCATAAAGCTGCTTTGCGTAAATTCTTTGCAGGGCCGCATTTACCTGTGCATCGAGATCTGCCTGCTCGGGAAAAGGAATTCCCGCTACTTTCAACGCGCGCGAGGAGATGACGTTTGGCAAAAAGCGCGAGATGGTTTGCTCCATGCACAAGTACTTATAATCTTCGAGATAAGTGAGAGCAGACCCCATGGATGCGGCGAGTGAAGGCGAAACCTCAATGGACAAATTCGCGTTGTCAAATTTCAACGTTGTGGGGAGTTGAATATTCTCCGTTATGGAATCTGCGGAGGAGATCATGCCCGATGTGCCGACGGTTTCAATTGTTGTGAAGTTGAAAACTGGAATACCCTGGTTCGGCAGTGTACCAAGCGCAGGTTTGCTGGCATCGGTGAACTCGCCGCTGATCACTGTTGCGGTCATATCCACACGTTGAATATTATTTTTTACGTTTACATCCCAGGTAACATAAGCCTGTTGTTTCCCTTCGATCTCTATTGTTTGTTCGGCTTCTGATTTAAGGTCAACACCTTGCGCGTCAAGCGAGACATTCACTTTCAAAGATTTTTCTGTATTGTTAAAAATGGTCGCACCGACTGTGGCTTGATCGCCAACGACAAAGAAGCGCGGCGTTTGCAATTGCACAAAGAGTGGCTTGGTGCTGACAAGTTCATTTGTGGTTTGTCCCACACGGCTGTCAGCAGTGACGGCACGCACATCCGCGACCCATGTGGTGAGATTCTCCGGCAGTTTCACTTTGACTTGCGCGATCCCATTCTCATCGGTCGTGACTTCCGCCTTGAACACAGCAGTATCTTTGAAATTTTCCCGCACAGTAATAATGCCAAGGTCGCCGTCACCGCCGCCACCGCCTTGATTTCCATCGGGAATCGACTCGCGATAGTCCGCGTTGAAGTCATCAGCGCTGGAGACGATGCCAAGAGCAGTGACGACACCCAGAGGCTGCTTGGAATAGAAGCTTGCCAACAGAGGCGCGGAATTAGACGGGGCCAGTGCCAGCACAGCTTTATCCACAACTGCAAGAGATACATCGGCTGAGACGGGCTTTCCGTTTATATCTTTTGTCTCGATCGTGTATGTGACCTCGTCTCCAGGTCCCGCAGATTCTTTGTCTGTCGTGATGGAAACAGCGATCTCTTTTTGTTTTGTGTCAATATTGATCTGCGTGATGCCGATCTTGAAATCCGGCGCTCCGGTATTTTTTGCGCCGCTGATCACCGTGACAGAGACGTACGCGATCGGCGCGAGCTCATCGGTAATTGGCAATTTGTAAATGGTGCTGCTGCCTTCGAGCAACACAACTTCCTGTTTATAGACATGTCCGCGTTCATAGGTAATGAGCGCGTACACTTTTCCTTTAAACGGCTGTGCGATCAAAATTTCAGCGGTCTCGCCGGGTGCGTACATTTCCTTATCCGCGATCAGGCTAAAGGCGCGGTCATTGGTCTGTCGCCACGAAATATCTTCATCGCTGGCAACCCAGATGTAAGTCGAGGCTTGATGCGAATTCCCCTTTGAGTCACGGACTGTGATGGTCGCTTTATAAACTCCACCTTTGGGCGGGATGAAATCCACTTGCACGGTTCCATCTGCACCGGTAACTGCACTCTGTTTACTGACAGGGATCTCCTTTACAGATGTTTCCCAACTCAACTGTCCCTGCTTATCTTTTTTCTGCACGCTGAACCATTGCCGCTCCACAAAATCCACAGAGACCTTCTGCCCCGCAATAGGCTGTGAGGCCCAATCCAGCACAACTACATTAAATGGCTGCGCTTCACCTTTGGTACCGATATACCTTTCCGAGCGAATACCGGCATAGAATTCACTTTGATGCATGATGAGGCTGGTACTGCCGCTGACGGTATTCCCGGCCACATCAGTTACATTAGCGTAGAAGGTCATCTGTTGGCTGATCTTATCCTTACCGGCCTCAAAAGTCTGTGAAATATCGAGGTGACCCTCATCATCGGTCACACCCTGGCCTTCATCTATTACGTCATTGCTTTTGCTTTGGTCAGGCGACCAATAAATATCGCGGTCCCAATCCATAAAACTGTACTGGTTATATTTTGTCGCAGGCGTGAAATAGAAAGTTGACGATTCAATGAACCAATTTGTTGGCGCGTCTTTCAAGCTTCCGCCAGAGTAATAGGCTGCATCCAGCCCAAAGTTGACCGTATCTCCGGTAAGGATGTCTGTTTTATCAGACACAGCCTTCACTTCAAACTCCGGCTTTTTATATTCCGCGACGTTGAAGCTTACCGAACTGAATGGGGCTTCATCCGGGGAATTGGTTTTATAGACTGAAATATTATAGGTTCCAAGGGAAACGTCCTGCGCAAGTTCGATCTTCCCGGTAAAACTGCCCTGCTCGTTGACAGGCACATATTCCGTAAATATCCTCTCTCCGAATTGGTCCACAACCACATAGACCTGCTCTTGTTTAGGAAGACTGTAGTGCAAGTCGTCGTTTTCACGCAGGATGCCTTTGAAGAATACCTCCTGGTCCGGGCGATAGACGGGCCTGTCCGTATACAGGTAGGCAAACAGGTTTGAAATTCCGCCGTAATAGTTTTCGTATAAGCCAAAGTCGCCTGCGCTGACACCGCTGCCCCAATACAACGCGGTAAACCCAAGATGGTCTTTATCATCCACACGCGCAAAGTTTGCAGAGTTCATATCCTTTAGAAATGCAATCCCGTCCTTGTCGGTGGTGGTTTTTCCGATTTGCGTAAATTCGTTATTATAGAACGTGACCGATACATTCTCCTGGGGAGCGCCGCTTTCAAGGTCCGTCACCCAGGCGAGTCCCTCCGTGGGAGCAGCCTTGAAAGTGACATTATCTGTGGCTACAATGAACAAGTTTCCCTGATAAAAAGGAGTGTCATACCCCATCGGCTTCCCTTTCACGCCAATAAAATAATATCCTGTTTCGAGTGGATTTCCATTTTCGTCCGCAAACTTTAATAGCTCACGTTTAAGCTTATTGCTTCTTTGATCGTCTCCGAGATTCCATTCGCGCACGGCATCCCCATCAGGATTAAAATGTAAGAGATCACGCCTGCCGTCGGTCAATTTTCCGAACTCATCAAATGAAACAGGGTAAATTGAAACTGTCGCTTCATCAATATTTAGATGTTCAAAATAAACTTCCTGCGGCCCCTCGGCGCGGTAAATGAGCGGCATCCACGGCAAGACTAGCCTTGCATAAGGCGAGTAGTCTCCGTTTTTGAAAGTATACGAGATCCCATCCTTGATCTTATTGCCATATATATCCTCCATGCCCGGCAATATTCGCACAACATAATCTGTTGCGGGAGAAAGTCCGAAGATATTTAAAGTCTTATCGTATGGGTTGTAATACCAATTCGGCTCACCTTCCAAAGCAGGCGTGATCCTGACCTTCCCTTTCAAACTGTCAAAATTCATTTGTGATGCGAAGGTGATAATGATTTGAGGGTTGAAAATATTCTCTTTTGAATCCGCTACAGGAGATACGCTTAGAACAGAGGGCAAAGGCACGGTCGCAAACTGTATGGTGAGCCCGTCGCTTAAGTTGCCGCCATCACTTGCCTGCGCGCTATTTAATATCGTCAACTTGTAAAAACTTGCCAGGGCGAATTTCCCTTTCGGCTCAACAGCCAAGGTAGTGAATGTTTCGTCCCATGTATAGTTCACAGGGAAATCCACAGACGTTTCGCGGTTAATGATCTTCACGGCGTTTTGCGTGCTTTCCTGATCCATCGGTTGTTGGAAAGTCACAATGAACACCTGGTCGAGCGGGACATCCTTCACTTCTTCCGACGGGTTCTGCTCCCCATCTTTTAACGCAAAATTGGATATGCCCGGGGCGCGGGTATCGAATAGCCAACTGAATGACTCATCCAATATATTGTTCAGTGTATCTTTCAACCCCGCATCCACACTGACCTGATAATGGGTCCCGCTTAATAAAATTTCTTCCGGCTGAAACACATACACCGACGAATTCACCCATTCACCTTTGCCTTTTACTTTGGGGGTGATCTGCAAAGGCTGGGGAAGTTTGCCTTGCTCTTCCACAATGGTCACAGGCACGACGGGATGATTAAAAATGACCGTGATGCTTGAAGCAAGATCGACATCCTGTGTGTCAGCCGCAGGGAACACCTGCGCTACAGACAGTGCTTCCATTGTTTTAAATTGGATTTCAATGTTTTCGCGGGGAGAAGTGCCATCCAAGGCTGCGGCTTGTGTGGAGAAGGTGGCTGTGTAATCGGTGCCGGGATTCAATGGAGAGTTAGGGGTGAAGGAAAGTGTTCGGGCGTCTGTCCATGTCAATTGACCGGGAACAACTTCCCCGTCGGAAAGAAGCGAGAATGAGTCGCCTGTCTTGGGCTTGTCCATATCCCGGTCAAATGTAAATTCAATAGACGAGGAGAGTTCCAGTCGCTGCCCCTCAATGGGTTCCTGCGAAATGACTTGTGGCCCCGTTGGTTGTGCCGCAATAGTGAGGGGAGTGTTATTGAAAAAAACACTTTTTGTAAGCAAGAATGCCAGCGCGCCAATGACGAGGATGCCCAGTACACGAAAAAGTTGTTTGTTGTTCATATGACCTGTCTCCCGAATTGAGTATGCCCCTTGTAAAGATGAATGTCAAGCAGCCTTAATTTGAATCGCGGATATTTGACGGATTCTGGAATTTCGATGTTCCCTCCTGATGCTGTAACGTAAAAAACCATGACTCACCAAAAATCGATCTTTCGTGGGCGAGTCATGGTTTCATGAATAAAAGGAGATGCAAAAAACGCTGATTTTGCTTTTAGTCAGCGAAAATCAGCGTTCGTCTGCTTCCACCCCTGTCTTAGCGGGCGATGTCAGGGAATAGTGTTTTAGTGTTAGTCAAAAGCGGACGTTACACCTGCCCTGGCGGGCGGTGCCAGGGGAGAACGTCCGCTACACAAAACATAATTTTTTCTGTGTAGTAGCGCGCTCTCTAGCGCACTTATGCAAGAGGACTATTATTTGCTTTCAGTCATTGATGGAGCAATTACATCCAGCGCTTTCAATTCACGATAGGTCAGAGTCCAGACACTCGACTGGTATGTCTGACCCCAGCCGCCCACCAGAAAGATCGGCGAGAAAGTCACCACGAAGAAGAACGGCAGTCCGACGATCGCGGCGAAGATCCAGGGCCAGTAATCCGGGACGGAGAACAAGCCAGCGACTCCAGCAGTCAACAGGGTTGGTACGATCGCAACAAGAATACCGCCCACCGCTGTAAGGATCGAGGCGATCAGCAAAGGGAAGACCAGAATGAAGAAGGCGATAGCCCAGACAATTTTGACGCCGATCATTACGAGCCACATCAAGCCAATGCTTTTCCAGTTGCGCTTCACCAAAGAGGTTGCCAGTTGCAATGACTCCATCACGCCAGTCCCTTCGAGGACAGCCATCCGCCAGGCAAAATCACGCAGCAGGTAGAGCACAACCATCAGAATGACGGTAATGAATATGGACAGAAAGGATAAGCCAATCCCGGCGACAAGGCTGTTGATGAGCGCTGATGCCACGCCGCTCAAAGCGGCGGAGATGATCCACCAGGCAACCAGTCCCAGAATAACGAACAGGATCAGCGCCGGGATATGAACAATAAAGTTGATCAGGAACAACTTCCATGAAGCGGGCGACCAGCCGTACTTCCAACCCTGCCGAAAACCAACCTTGGCTTCTGTCTGCTCATACTCATCCACCATGCGGATGGTGGCGGTCTCGGCAACATAGCGCAGGATGGCTGTCAGGATGCCGAGGATCAGGATGACCACAAACAAGGTGATCACCGCAGCGATGCCCATCCGAAATTCGACGGGGTACTCAGCGCGCAGTTGTCTAATCCCCTCGTTGAACTGTCGAAACGCATCATTCAAAATCTCCGAGGGGGTATTGCCGCGCGGGCCTTCCCATCGCGGACCTTCCCATCCATCCGGGACCTGGATACTGGGCTGCTGGTTGTTGTTATTTCCGTCATTGACGGTATAGTGGCTATTGTTGCCAAAGTTATTGCCACCCACGGCAAGAGCCAGGATGAAACCGAAAATCCATAGGGTCCGATAGTTCCAGAGGATATGCCAGGAACGCTTGAGAATTTTTGTAATATCCAACATGATACACACTCCTTTTATTTTATTGCCTTACATTTGATTTTCGCTCAAGGTGGCGTCCTCGCCGCCGGGGACGGCGACGAGTGCAATTTTAGCGCCTTACATTCGAACGGTTACTTCATCAAAGATTGCTTTTTAGTCCGTCGGCGTTAGAGAACGCCGACTACACATTCACGATGTCGCGCTACAGGTGGCGGCTTATCACGACAATTCCGAGGGACCATTCAAGATTGCGGGACCGCGCTTGCAGGGGACGCATGGTCCGACAGACGCCGCCACCAGGAAGCCAGCCAACCCAAATACAGTGTTGCGAAAAGCGCCTGCAAGATAAAACGACTCGTCATATCCCGGATAAACAAACTGAGATCATTGAACGCGGACAAAATGAGTTTGCCAGTGAATCCAAGCTGTCCGCCAAAAAGATCCATTGCCAGCGAGAACCATCTGGTTTGGGATGAGTCCCCTTGCAGCCACGGTAAGCCATTGCCAAGCAACCCAGTCTCGGAGATATTCAAAACTACTGAACTGAGCGAGAAAGTGATCTGGAAAAAGAGCCATACTGCCAGCGCTCCAACCAGGATCAGCCACCAGCCGATTTCGAGAGCCTTGCGGGGTTGAGAATGCTCGGGACGGCGAGGCAGGTTCAAGGTCAGGTTGGAGACGAAGCGCTCAGTGGAGAGAAAATCCTCCGTGGGGGCAGTCTCATGTAAAAGTGCGGAGAGACTTCGCATCTGCTCCAGTTCTGCCTGACATTCATCACACTCTGCCAGATGTTTTTCCACCTGACGTAACTGCGCAGCGGACAATTCACCGTCAAGATATGCATTGAGCCATGGGGTAATATGCTTAACCATTTGCAATCTCCGTATCCATCAACTGGGACGCCAATAATTCTTTAAGGCGGTCACGGGCATAATTCAAGCGTGACATGACCGTGCCAAGCGGGATGTTGAGCGTGGCGGCAATTTCCTGATAGGAAAGCCCGCCATATTCGCGCAAGGTGAGGACGCTTCGGTTGGCTTCTGACAACGACAGGATGGCCCGCTGGACGGCAAAGGCGCGCTCTTTTTCCAAAAGGACGGTTTCGGGCCCGGCTGACGAGTCTGGCGTCGAAAGAGTTTCGAGATCGAGCAGCGGCGTTTTGGGGTCGCGCCGTAACACATCCAGCGCCGCGTTGACCGCGATGCGGTAGATCCAGTTACGCAGGGATGTGCCCGGGCGGAAAGAAGGCAGATGCAGCCAAGCCTGAATGAAGGCATCCTGGGCCGCATCTTCGGCCAGTTCCACATCGCCGCACATGCGATAGACCACGTTGACAACACCGGAGTGGTGGCAGCGGACAAGTTCTCCGAAGGAGTCACGATCGCCTGTTTGCGCTTTGGCAATGAGGAGCGCTTCTGTTTCTGCGTTTGGGCTTGTCACTTACTATTCCTTTTCTTTTCACTTTCACTTAGTTAACGGATCGTACGTTGATTTTATTCGGTAATTATCCAAGTTGCTGCCTTGAAACGAAAAAGAACGTGTCGCCCTGAGGGAGCGTGCTTGTTGCGACCGACACTTGCGCCGCGCGCCAGCGCGGTGAGGGTCTCGGTTTACTGTTTCAGAGATGCTTCAGGGCAAAAAAACGCCCCTCAGCAAGACACAACAAGAGTATCGTGACAACTCGGGATAATCAATAAAATATTGCCAAAGCAAGTTTGCTTTGGCAATCGAAGAAGATTTGGTCATGCCCCGTATTCCTGTTGATTCAACAACAATTAAAAGTAGATACGTTTAAGTACAAATTGACGAGACCGTTAAGCTCATTAAGTCCTTGCGCAGACAAATGATGTCCCATTCTTCCAACCAGTGGTCTGCGACCAACAGTAATGATAGATTATTTCCGCGCGGTGGATTTGATCGAAATTCGACCTGAAGAAACATCGCAACATTCACTGTTCAAGAGTGATTAAAAGAATCAATGCCTTGAGCAATTTCAAGGCATTGATTTAAGGCAAACTCGCCGGTTTTTAGAGATAAAAAAAGATAGCATCCATCATCCAACATGATTCATTCCGCAAGTCACGTACGGGGCAATTTTCTTTGTTGGAGTTCTGGATGTTGGAAATGGGAGAAAACACTCCCAGCCTTATTTTCCATAGACAAAAATTTCACATCCCCTGATGAAAACTAAATTTACCCCTGTCGAAACCATTTTTTGGGGATCAGTTTCGATTGAAAATGGGAAAAGGGCTATTTGCAAAGAGCCAAGTTCTTCTCCACTTTCTTTATCTAAGGCGTAAATTATCTCATAGGGCGGATCAAGGACATATATATTTTTATCTATGAAAGACAAATCCTCCGGGCTGTGCGTGAAGGACAGGGTAAGTATCGCCAAGGAAGTATTCACCTGAGCAATTCTGCCAACATCATAAATATATGTGTTTAATCAATCACTCAGGGCATAGGTCTAAATCAGAATTCAAGTCCAAAGTGATTGGTACATACTTTTGTCCTGCAATGATCTGCACAACTATACTCATCTACTTGGAGACCTGTAACCAAAAAAGAATATCACCTCCAGCTTCTGATATGAGTTTTGGTTCGCCACCAGACTTTGGGATAATGTACAAGGCATTAAGTGAATTCTCACTGACACTGCTGTAAATGATCCACTCATTGTCTGCTGAAATCACAAAAGATAATATCGGTGTATCAGAAGGCATAACAACTGATGATATCTGATTTCTGGTAATTGGATCAATGAAACTAATCCGATTTTTTTGCGCGACAGCAAGGATGTTATCAAACGTCCATTTGGCTATAGATGTTTCTTCAACACCTAACATAGATGGGATAATCTGGCACTGTGATGTTGCGTCCAGACATTGGGTTTCAATTAAATAAGGACCGTGCGCAGAAGAATCGCGTGCATCTTGCGGATTGGATACATAAAAACTCAGGAATTTTCCATCAGGTGACCAGGACAATTCACTTATCACCCCATTTTCCGGAAGCGAAAATGTTTTATCGATAATGGGCGTGTCACCATCGATATGAACAACGGCAATATGATCCCAGCATGAGACAGCTAATTTCTTGCCATCGGGCGACCATCCAGATGTATTATCAGACAAATAGCAATTTGGTATACGAAATTTTTCCGCTTTATACGTTCTTAAATCGACCAACGTTAATTCGTATATGCCGAAATCAATAAAGTTAGAATAGGCGATGATTGATCCATCAGGAGAAATCGTGGCGTTTTTTGCAATATCTTCAATCAACATCCCTTGTTCTTTCCCATCTATAGACATTAAGAATATAGACTGAATTTCAACGTAATTGACCGATTCCCCTCTAACAAAACCAATATATGATCCCAGCGGTAAGTTCTCTAACAAACTAGGTGTTGCTTCAGGTTGTTGAGTCTTATTTGTGATAGCTGTAAATGACGGGGTCAGTGTTGGAATCGATAAATTGCTCCCTTGCGAACACCCGACCAGAATTATTGTCAGAGCGACCATAAATATCATCTTGCTTTTGATATCAATATTCTTTGGATGACTCCTAAATTTTCCAAGCATGTTTTTGACCTTTCCTTTAAAATCCCCCAGCTAAGGATTTACAAACTGCAATATGGAGCAGAACGATTGATGAGGGCAGAAACATTATACTGTGCAGGACAAAAAACGATTTGATTCAGGAATGGTACAAATATGAACGTCAGTACCGTTCAGGGCAATATGATACTTGCACTCGCATAGTGAATGTGATAGCCTTTCAAATCGTTGATCCTTTTCTCCCTTCATCTGCATCCGCCACACTCGAAGGGTCTGAAATCACTGAACAGGAAAACTGAAATTATTGCCTGCCATGAAAAAAATCGCAATTGTCCATGAATGGTTTGTCACCTATGCCGGCTCGGAGAAAGTCGTTGAGCAGCTTTTACATGTGTTCCCGCACGCGGAACTATTCGCATTGTTCGACTTCATGCCGGAAAACGAACGCGGCTTTTTGCAGGGCAAACCTGTCCACACTTCTTTCCTGCAAAACTTCCCCTTTATCAACAAAAATAATTACAGACTCTTTCTACCGCTCATGCCATTGGCTGTTGAGCAGTTGGATGTTTCTGCTTATGATCTCGTGATCTCCAATTGTCACGCCGTTTCCAAAGGTGTGATTACAGGCCCGGACCAATTGCACATCGGATATATCCATAGTCCCATGCGCTATGCCTGGGATATGCAAAATACATATTTAAACAATAGCGGTTTCGGCATGTTGAAGGATATTGCGGCACGCACTTTATTACATTACGTCCGCAACTGGGATGTGATCGCCGCCAACCGCCCGGATGTTTTGCTTGGCAACTCGCGCTTCATCAAACGCCGCATGGAGAAGATTTATCGGCGCTCTGCCCGCGTTTTCTATCCGCCGGTGGATACAGATAAGTTCATTCCCGGTACACAGCGCGAAGACTTCTATCTCGCGGCCTCGCGGCTCGTTCCATACAAACGCTTTGACTTGATCCTGCAAGCCTTTGAATCCATGCCGGATAAAAAACTGATCATCATCGGGGACGGACCAGAATCACCACTTTTGAAAAAGGTCAAAGTGCCGAGCATTCAATGGCTTGGCTACCAACCTGACGATGTGTTGCGCGATCACATGCAAAGATGCAAGGCTTTTGTTTTCGCTGCCAAGGAAGACTTTGGGATCATGCCCATCGAAGCGCAGGCTTGTGGTGCGCCGGTCATTGCATTTGGCGAAGGCGGACTGACAGAGACGGTCATCCCGCTGGGTGAGGATTCCCCCACCGGCATCTTCTTCCGCCCGCAAACTGCGGAGGCATTACAGGAAGCGGTACATACTTTCGAATCCAATGCAGATAAATTCACCGTTGAGAATTGTCGTAAGAACGCCGAGCGTTTTTCCAATGCGCGTTTCCGCCGTGAGGCAGAGGAGTTGGTGGAAGAAGAATGGAGTAAGTTCCAGAAATCAATTACGTCAACGGGTAATTCATGAGCGGACATATTTTCATCAATGGGCGATTCCTGTCCCAGCCGCTGACAGGTGTTCAACGCTACTCCCATGAATTACTGCGCGCACTGGATGAGCTCGATCCAAACGTAGAATTGACCTGTCTCGCGCCGCCGGAAGATTTTCCACGCCCCAACTGGAAAAATATTGAATTGAAAGTCATCGGTAAGAATCGGGGGAATGTATGGGAGCAGTTCGACCTGCCCTTGTGGTTGAAAGGCAGATTCCTCTTTTCTCCGTCCAATATTGGTCCCGCGTTTTACAGGAATCAGGCTGTCACATTTCATGATGCATCCGTCTTTGCAGTGCCTCAAGCATACTCGCGGATGTTTAAAGCGAAATACAGATTTGTCTTCCATCAACTCGTAAAAAGCGCCCGTTGTATTTTGACCGATTCGGTTTTCTCACAAAGAGAATTGGCAAAGTATCTTGATTATGATTTGAGCCGCTTCAATGTCGTTCCACTCGGCGGAGATCATCTTCAAAATATTCAAACGGACGACCATATCCTCGAATCTTATGGATTGCGCGGTCAATCCTATATATTGATGGTGGCCAGTCAGAGTCCGCATAAGAACACTCCCCGTTTATTGGAAGCAATTGTCAGATTAAGAGGAGAAACGAGATTTGCCCTGGCAGGCGGTAGTTTCAAAAACGTTTTCCAAAATTCCGAGACGAGTCAACTCCCGTCCAATGTCATCCAATTGGGTTATATTAACGATGCAGAATTAAAGTCGCTTTACGAACACGCCCTCGGTTTTATTTTCCCCTCGTACTATGAAGGCTTTGGACTGCCCATCCTTGAGGCGATGAATTGCAATTGCCCAGTTTTGAGTTCGCTGTCCGCATCATTGCCTGAAGTTGGCGGTGACGCAGTGGTTTACTTCGACCCATTCAACGTGGATGATATCAAGAACAAGATCGAAAACTTTATTTCGGACTTATCACTTCAAGATGAACTGCGTCAGCGCGGTAAAATCCATGCCAAACAATTTGCATGGAGCAAAACGGCGCAACGGACTTTAGATCTGCTGTCACCATACTTTTAGCTTGACGGATACGTTGAAATATGCCCCCGACCATTGTATTCAAGGATGAATCTTTTTTGGCTCCCCGTCACGGCGGATGGCGCTGGTTATACCGCAGGGCGGTGATGACCGGCTTCATGGTCTTAAGCGATGTGTTGATGATCTTTGCCGCGATAGAATTTGCGCTCTTATTGTGGATGCAAGTGCGCGCCGACCTGGTCCCGGCTCACTATCAATCGCTCCTCCTGCCGGTCAGCATAATATTCGGCTTTATTTATTTTTCTTTAGGCTTGTATCCCGGGGTGGGACTCGGATCGGTTGAAGAGGAACGCCGCATGAGTATCGGCACCACGCTGGGGATGATGGGCTTAATGGGATTAAGCTTTTACCTGCGGAACGCTAATGAATGGTCGCGCGCGGTGCTGGGGTTGACCTATCTCTTTGTTCTACTCGGGGCGCCGGTGGCGCGAAAGGTGATGAGGAGGATCGCCCTGCAGCTTGACTTGTGGGGATTGCCCGTTGTCGTCATTGGCGAAACGGAGGAAACAGAGCGCATTTATGCCAACTTGAATCGCAACTGGCTGCACGGATTGCGCCCGGTGTTGTGCATCCGGGTTGATTCGCTACACCATATTTTCCCACCTGCCTCGCAAAAAAAGAAGATCAAGCAATGGGATACCCAGGGACTCTTTGAAGGGATTGATATTGCCATCATCGTGCCGCATCAACTGCCGCTGAATGCAGTGAAGAATGTACTGCTTCATCCCTCGCATCATTTTCAACGTGTCATTGTCATGCTCAATGAGGCGCGCATGGCTCCGATCTGGTTTGCACCGTTAATGCTTTCCGAGCATTTGGGGTTGGAAGTCAAATGTCAATTGATCAATCCGCTGCATCAGGCAGTCAAGCGAATGGTTGATCTCGGTCTGATCTTGATCTCCCTGCCGGTCTTGATCCCCATTTTTCTATTATTCATGATCGTCATTAAACTCGATAGCCCGGGACCAATCTTTTATACACAAAAACGGATAGGTCGGGATGGGCGCGATATTCTCATTTGGAAATTCCGCACCATGATGAACAATGCCGAATCCATTCTTGAAGCAATGCTTGAAAAAGATGATGCATTGCGCGGGGAATGGGATCAAAACTTTAAACTTAAGAATGATCCGCGCATCACCCGTGTGGGTAAATTCCTGCGCCGCACGAGCCTGGATGAACTGCCCCAGTTGTGGAATGTCTTGAAGCGCGAGATGAGCCTGATCGGACCGCGTCCCATCGTGACCGAGGAGATTCCCATCTACGGCGACGACTTCGAGATATTCAAGCAAGTCGTGCCCGGCATGACCGGCATGTGGCAAATATCCGGGCGCAATGACCTCACCTACGACGAGCGTATCGGACTCGATGTTTATTACGTTCAGAATTGGTCCATCTGGCTGGACTTGCACATCTTGATGCACACCCTGCTCATCGTCCTGCAAGGACGCGGGGCGTATTAGGGTGTGTATGCAAAATCAATTACATGGTGTCATTCTGAGGAGCGGAGCGACGAAGAATCCCTGTTTTTGCCTAAAATCAACTTGAATTTGGCAAAAACGAGACCCTCACCGCACTGGCGCGCGGCGCAAGTGTCGCTAGCGCTCAGGGTGACACAAAGTTAATTTGCATACAGACCGTGGCTATCTAACTAATGAGTGTGAATTACAACTTTCTAAAAAGATATTCGGTATTGGCCTGACCGGTCTTCATGGTAAGCATTTCCAGTTGATTCCGATCCGCCCATGCTTTTACATCGGCACGTTTGGCGAATTCCATCGGCCAGCCTCCCAGCCAGTCTTTGATGTCGTTATAGATGGCCATCCCCCGCTCGTTTTTATACCCAATTGAACGGGCGATCAGATGCGGGATATTTAATACATTCCCAGCCAGCATAAATTTCCAAACATACCAAAGTTCCGTCCTGCGTCTTCCAAAATTGGATGTGAGGTTATATCGTTTCTTAACATCCAGCCAAAACTCCGGCGTAGGGTTGACCTGGATCTCATAATCATAAAGAGCGATATAAAGAAGAGCGCCTTTTTTTGCAAGCTTGGCGGTGTTATCCATGGCTTTCCACATATTACCTGTGTGGTGCAAAACTCCCCACGAGTAGACAATGTCTGCCGGCTCCACAGTGCGAATAAAATCGTCATCAAGTATGGAACCTTGTATCGCCTGCCAGTTTCCCGGGTTTCCAGCAAATTTTTGCACAAGTTTTGTTGCCTGGACTGAATTCATATCATAATCAAACCCGAATATTTTTTCCGCCCCGGCACGGAATGCCGCCAGTGAGTGCAAGCCGCTGCCACAGCCAATATCAAGAAAGGATTTCCCATTCAAGTTTTCCAAGCCCAAGAACTCAAGGATGTGCCTGCGCGACACATCCACCCGCTCTTCACTGAAATGTTTCTTGATGTAGTCTTCCCAGTTTTTACCAAAGCCGTAACGCAAATTTTCATTGGACATAAGTTTCTTCTCCTGAAAGGAATTATCAAACCTGAATAATGTAAATGCCGGGTATCAACTTGAATATATCTTACGAATCACATTTTCATACTGAGTGATCACAGCATCCTTGTCATGATGCTCCCGGACATACTGCAAAATGGACGAACTCATTCGGGCATATAAGGCATCATCATTCAACAGACTGCACACACTGTTCACGAAAAGATCAAAATCGCCGCCACAGGTGATTCCGCAGCCATGACGGGAAAGCATTTCTCCGGGGTCGACGTCTGTGGCGACAATCGGCACACCATACTTTGCGGCTTGCAGGAATGTGTTGGGGAAACCTTCAAAAACAGATGTGCTCACCAGCATGCGGGCGGAAGCAAAGTACTTTTCCACTTCTTCAAAAGGCACGCTCTCGATCAAAGTGACGTTCGGCAGGGATGCCGCTTCCGCGGCGCAGCGTGAATAAGTCTCGGGGATGGCCTTGTTTATAATAAGAACAAAAGACTGGTTGGGCAGTCGGCGGGCCAGTTCCAAAACAAGGGATGGTCTCTTGATGCGTTCATCCGCTTTGCCCACCCATAAAACACCTTCAGGCTTGTCTGCACGCGGATAGTTGGCATTCAGGTTGATGGGATTGCCGATCACAATGCTGTCACTGCGCCCGTAGCCTTGTTCAAGCATCCGCGCCTGCTTCCGCGTTTGTACAACATGGAAGGCGGCCTTTTCTATTGCGTACGTTTTTTCGAAGTAGGATTCCGTATACATATCCCTGCCATTCGGATCCAATTTATATTCGGGAAAGTAATCGTATTCAGAACCTGCAAAGAAAACATATTTCTTTTTATTACTGAGGCAGTAATTGGCAACAACAGCAGACATATGCTGGTTGCCCAACACAATGTATATGTCCGCATTCACTTCTTCGAGGATGTCAACATCACTGCGTAAAATAACATGAGCGCCCTCATGATCTAGAGCGGCAACTATATTGCGGGACAGGAACATTGCTTGTTTTGATGATGCCAAGAATTTCCTTGCCGCCTGAATGAAACTTTTGACAATGGCTTTTAATGCGATAAATAAAATTCTTAATGCCTTCAAGTTCGTCAGAGCAAACGTGTAACCTATATCTAAGACACTCTGGGCAAAAGGAAGCAGAACAGCTCTTCTTGTGCTGGAAATTGTTTCCCTGCTCAATCTTTCTTTTATCAAAATGGATAAGGAACTATGCTGATCCTTCAATTTGGATTTGAGTCCCGGTCTTTTTCGCCTTGAGTTGGTGTTCGATGAATCATCAGTGGACTCACTTTGGGCCGGGGAACCGCCCCTTTTCCCGATCCATGAGACGAGCCGCACTCCATCCCGATACTCAACATGAGGCTGTCCATACTCGGCGACAATGATGGTCACATCGAAGTTGCCCCGCTTTGCCAATTCCCTGGCGATCAAAGACATTCGGGTTTCCCAGCCGCCAACCTGATATTTATGGTCGGTGTTAAAAAGGGGATAGCAATAAAGACCGTAGAAGCAAATGCGGGGTTTTTCTTCCATGTGTGCTCGATAAATGGGTGACTAAAATATTCTCATTATCTGGAGAATTGGTGGGGAGGTTCGATGACCCGGTCAATGAACATCAAGTGCCACATCTCAAGCATCAGCAAATTCCAGATGAGGTACTGCCAGTTCTCGCCGCTCTGATGACGGTCCAGCAAAGATTGAACGTAGTCGCGGTTGAAGTATCCACGCTCAAGCGCGCGCTGGCTTAATAGCGTGTCATAGGTCATCTCTTTCAATTCGTTACGGAACCAGTGATCGGTCGGCACGCCAAAGCCCATTTTCTTGCGGTAGATCACTTCGTTCGGCAGATAAGGTTCAACCGCTTTCTTGAAAATATATTTACTGATCGTCCCATCCTTGAGCTTCAACTCCGGCGGAATGGTGGCGACGAATTCCATGAAGTGATGATCCAAAATGGGCATGCGCGCTTCGAGGGAATGAGTCATTCCGGCGATGTCGGTCTTGGTCATCAACGTATCGGGCAGGTAGAGATTGAAATCCAAATATAAAGTTGAGTCGAGGAAATTTTTCGCATCCGATTGACGATACTTATCCAGCATGATATCCACTCCGCATTTACCATTCAACTTATTAATGAAAGCGGGTGCATAGAGATGCCCTTGATAGTATTCAGAAAAATGGGTGATGCGTTGATAATAGTGCAGCCTGTCCGGGGTCAGGTCTTTGAGCCGCCGCAGGTCTTTCAAGGTACGGCGTGGAAAGGCGCGTAACTCCAGTGGGAGTTGGAACATACGCCGCAGAAAGGAGCGGTCATCATTCCCGGGCGCAAACTCTCCCAGGTTTTGGTAGCGCGGATAACCAGCAAAGTTTTCATCACCGCCATCGCCGGTCAGCACCACGGTCACATATTCACGCGCGAGTTTGGAGACATAGTATGTAGGGATCGCGGACGAATCCGCAAAAGGTTCGTTGTAATGCCAGACCAGTTCAGGAAAGATAGCCTGTGCATCCGGCTTGACAATGAATTCGTGGTGGTCGGTGTGATAGCGCTCGGCGACCATGCGAGCATACGGCAGTTCGTTGTATTCCTCTTCGGCAAACCCGATCGAGAAGGTTTTGACCGGCTGATCCATCATCCCGGCCATGAGCGCGACGATAATGGAAGAGTCGACTCCGCCGGAGAGGAACGCGCCCAACGGGACATCGCTCATCAAGCGGATACGGACGGCCTCGCGCAGACGTTCAATGATCTCTTCCTGCAGATCGCGTTCCCCAGCCTCGCCGACAACGGTCCTCTTTTGACTGTAGGACAGATCCCAATAACGCTGTAGGCTGACCTTGCCGTCCTTAACCAAAAGGGTATGAGCAGGTGGAAGTTTTTTCACGCCTTTGAAGGCGGAATAAGGAGCCGGCACTGATTGATAGGTCAGATAATAATGGATGGCTTCCAAGTCCGCGTTGACTTCGAAATCCTCATCTTGCAAAATGGCTTTGATCTCGGAACCGAAAATAAACCGGTCGGGCAGGTCGGCATAGAAGAGCGGTTTTTTACCCACACGGTCGCGGGCGAGGAAGAGGGTTTGCTGATTTTCATCCCACAGGGCAATGGCGAACATTCCGCGCAGACGTTCCACGCAGGCGGGACCCATTTCTTCCCAGAGATGGACAATGGTTTCGGTGTCGGTCTGCGAACGAAAATGATGACCCTTGCGAAGCAGTTCTTCCTTGATCTCGGGGAAGTTATATATCTCGCCGTTGAATGTGATCCATACCGTGCCGTCTTCATTGCACATCGGCTGATGACCAAGCGGACTCAGGTCAATGATCGAAAGGCGCGCTTGTCCGAGACCGATATTACCTTTCACCCACACTCCGGCATCGTCAGGACCACGATGTTTTAACACATCGTTCATCCGCTCGATAAGTTTTTCAGAGACCTGCCGCGATCTATCGTGATAGAGAATACCGTCAATGCCGCACATAATTAGGATTCCTTACGGCTTCGTTTAACACGGCATGGAACGCCAACAGCTACAGAATATTCAGGGATCGAATCTGTGACTACCGAACCGGCGCCGATGACACAACCATCCCCGATTGTTACGCCGTCGAGGATCGCGCATTGGGCGCCGATCCAAATATCATCGCCAAGGGTGATGCCAATCGCCGTGCCAACTTGTTTACGGATCGGGATGTCAAGCCGGTCAAAGCGATGATTCCCCGGCACAAGCATGGATTGCCCGGCAATGGCGACATAATTTCCGATCTTAAGTCCGCCATGCCCATAAAGGATGGAGTAGGGACTCACCCCTGAGAATTTGCCGATGCTGATCTCCCCGCCTTGCGCATCAATATAGACTCCCTGATGAAATTCGCAATTGGATTCTATGTGAACGCCGCGCCCGGAGCCGATCACCATGCAGTTGTTGTAAAAGACTGTTGTTTCACCAATGAAAATTCTGCCATTCATGGAATCCAGCGTCGAGTACATTCCAACCCTGCAATTGGATGAAATTTCTATTCCCTGCCCTTCTCCGCGCAAAATGACATGCGCGCCAAAGGTACATTGAGGGCCTATCGTCAAGCCCCCGGTGCTGGCAAATAGATCGGCATCCGCGCCAATGACCGTGCCTGCGCCGATGGTAATGCCAAAGCCTGAACTGCGGACCTGGGTGTGATGCCCTATGACACAACCCTCTCCAATTGAAACAGGACCATCTATCGCATTAAGGTGGACTCCGCTTTTCAACACACAATTATTTCCAATCGAGACCGGATAATCCCCATAGATCGTTACATCGCGCTCTATTTGTACGTCGGTTCCCATTTGAACATTAGGCGGGAGAGTGCGGTCCAAATCCCATGCCTCAAATTTAGATTTGAGTAAACGATAAACCGCCTTCAACAGATTCATTCACTCTCCTTGAAAACGACTTCGACAGAATAATCTGCGTTCAAATTAACCATGGAGGTGGTATGAATGCCTTTGGTGAAATCAACTTCAAATTGCAGTGCGTCAAAACGCTGGTCAAACTGTACACTTGTATCGGCTTCCGGGTCGCCAATCGCGACACTCAAGAAGTATGTTCCATTTGTGATCCACATGGTTACCGGGACCTTTGTCTCCACCACGCTGCCTTGTGGAACATCATAAATGACTTTTTCCTGTAAAAAAGAATTTATCCCAACCAGCTCAATTCCATAGATATTGTTAATGGTAAAACCGGTGACCAGCGCATGAGTTTTTTCATAAACCACTGCGCGCGAGAACAGAGTGTATTTGCTGCCTGAGACCAACTTCCTAACCTTGTTCCCCTGTTCATCCAATATTCCGAAATCAAGAAGCTCGGCCTTGCCGTTTCCATAACGCGCCACATGAGTATTTCCTGAATCGACAAAAGGCTGTGTCAACCCCAGTTTCTTCAAAGCGTGATGGCGGATGTCCCGGCGCTCTGGCGACTCATCCGGACGGTCTTCTTCCTGCGGTTCCAGTTGTTTCTCCATCGACGCTGTATCTTCGATGGAGTCTTTTTGCCTCATAGAATACTTGCGTCCATTGGTGCGCGGGTCGCTGTTATCACTGGTGGAAAATAACAGCAAGCTGCCCCAATGCGAGAAGAGACCTTTTCCAAAGTTGCGGATGTTATCGTGCAGGGAATGTCCCGTACCCAAAGGACGCCCATCCTCACAAAGGACAAAGAAGGAACTCTCTGGGTATTCCGAGCTATCGCCCAGGACGGGAATTTCAGCAAGACCAATTTGCCAGCAAAAGCCGATCTCATTCTTGACCTTGCTCACATCCAGAGAATATTCTGTTTTGATCTCCCCGCCCGTTCCCGCAACAGAATTCTTTCCTTTGCCAAATAACAGGTCGTAATACACCCCGCGGATATAGGAAGGCGCTCCCTGATCGTAAACACGACCATGCTCCAGGATGATCGCGTGGTCACAAAAAGCGACCACCTGATTGGTGTCATGCGAAACGAACAGGATGGTTCGTCCTTCCTTGCGGAATTTTTCCATCTGTGAAAAACTCTTGCGTGCAAAGCGCGCATCGCCCACCGATAAAGCTTCGTCCACAATTAAAATGTCCGGGTCAATGCACACAGCCGTGGCGAAGGTCAGACGCGCCTGCATTCCCGTCGAATACGTCTTGAATGGCTGGTCAACGAAATCACGCAGTTCACTGAACTCGATGATCCAATCCTCTTTGGCCTGAATCTCTTCCCGTGAAAGTCCCACCATTAACCCGCCAAGATAGATATTTTCCCTGCCTGTATATTCACCGCTGAAGCCAGTGCCAAGTTCCAGTATGGATGAAATGCGGCCGTGCGTCTGCACCGCGCCCGAGGATTTATCCAGCGTGCCGGTGATGATCTTCAGCAGAGTGCTTTTGCCGGCCCCGTTGCGCCCGAGGATGCCCACCACCTGTCCGCGATAAACATCAAAGGAAATGTTCTGCAGGGCCCAGAACGGTCTGTGACGCGGTTTGCCGCGCACCATCTCAATGAACATATCCAATGGGCGCGAATAGAGTTTGAATTCCTTGGAGAGATTCTCCACATGAATGGCTATTTCAGAAGAAACGCTCATAGCACATTACCAAACATTACTTTTAATTTGCGAAACACGCGGTAACCCAGCACAAAAACAAATAAACTCCCCACCCCAAACACGACCCAGGCCCAGGGATGTGCGAATGAACCGAAATACAGCGCATCCTGATAACACCAGATCATATAACTGATCGGGTTGATATATAAGATGGGACGAATGGCAGCGGGGATGGACTCAGGCAGATACAAGATCGGCAGGATGAAGAATGCCACAGAAACGAATATCTGCACAAAGTCCTTCAAGTCTCGAAAGTATGCGCCTACGGATGAAAATAAATAACTGACCCCAATCATCGTCAGTGTCTGGAAGAGCACCAGCACGGGAAAGAGAATGAAAGTCCAGGGGATGATGTGGTTAGCGATCAGAGTGTAGATCAAGAGCAGAAAAAAAAATACGATCTCAGTCACCAGAGAAGCGAGAACTGTTTTTATTGGCAGTACTTCAATTGGGAAGATGACCTGCTTAACGATATTCGCACTGGAAACAATGACCGTACTGGATTTCGCCATCACTTCCTGAAATACCAGCCATGGGATGATGCCTGCAAGCATGTAAGAAGTGTAATTCAACGGCATATCCAGCGTGCCGCCGGTGCGCATGCGGAAAACAAAACCAAAAATAAAAATGTAAACCAGCGTCATAGCCAGGGGATGCCCAATCGCCCAGAAAATGCCGAAGACCTGCCCGGCGTAGCGGTCTGTGATCTCGCGCCTGGTTAATTCGAAGATCAGTCTTCCATGTGTGCGAAAGATCTTAAATAATTCACGAAAAGCTTGAAAATTCCTTGATAGACTGAGCGCGGAGAACATTATTATTCCAGTTTGGGTTTATAACGAGCCAAAATTATATCATGGGGGCTATTCTCGATTTTCCAGGCTCTTGATGCGGTTATGATAAACTGGCGTGAATGAAGATCATATTCATCACTGCCAGTTTCGACCTTGGAGGCTCAGAACGCAGGGCCATCACTCTGGCAAAATATTTCCAGTTTCAGGGTGCCGAAGTAGAACTATGGGGATTTGATGGTCCCGGTCGGCTTTCGCAGATCTGTGACGAGGTCCAACTTCGCTGGAAGTTGATTCCCTTTAATTGGTATCAGCACCCGGTTAAGCGGATGATCGCATTGCTCAATTTGCTAAATCAGCTCAAAGCCGCAAAACCGGATATCCTCCTGCCCCACACCGTCATTCCAAATGCAGTTTGTGGACTGATATGGCAATGGAGCTGGGCTAAAAAATGTATAGGCTATGAAGGCGGTTATGAATTTGGGCTGGCAAATCAGGGGTGGGAAAAGTACGCTGCTAAAAGGCTGTCGTCCATAATTTGCAACTCCCATCACCTGGCGGATGCAATGAGCAAGTCCTATGGTTTGGATCGGAATAAGATCAATATAATTCCCAATGGGATAGACCTGCCCGCGCCGGAAAATTCCCGTTCACTGTGGCGTGAAAAACTCGGCGTGGATGAAAATACATTTCTGGCAGTGATGGTCTCGAACCTCAGCAGATTTAAAGACCACCAAACTTTGCTAAGCGCGTGGAAACTGGTTTGGGATCAACTATCCCCCAGCGAAAGAAATGCCCAACTCCTCCTCGCCGGAAAAGACCTTGGCACAGGATCGGCTCTGAAAGAGCAAGTCCGCGAGTTAGGCTTGGAGAATAGTGTTCTGTTTTTAGGGCAGGTGGAAGATGTTTCGGGTTTGCTTCACTCCGTGGATATTGGTGTCTTCAGCTCGAACAGCGAGGGAAGTCCCAATGGAGTGCTCGAATGTATGCAGGCCGGTCTCGCCGTTGCGGCGACAGATATTGAAGGCATTAGTGAGATCGTTGGGGATGATTATCAATGGTTATCCTCTCCCGGCGATGCAGATCAATTTGCAAAAAATATCCTGGCATTAAAGCGTGACGCAACTTTGAGAGTGAAAATAGGCGGGATCAACAGGGAACGAATAGCCGAGAGACATTCCCCTCAAAAGATGTGCGAAGCCACTGAAAAGCTGATCAACAGGGAACACTAGGAACAGCGATCAATGACTTGCAAAACCCTGCTACAATAAAAATCAATATGTGCGGCATTTGTGGAATCTGGGGCAGTCCAAATCAACCAGCAGTGGAGACCATGGTCAAGGCCATGCGCCATCGCGGGCCTGACGATTCGGGCCTGTTCAGTGACGAGCGCGTCACATTGGGCATGTCGCGGCTTGCCATTCTTGATCTAACTTCCGCCGGGCATCAGCCCATGTCCAATTCGGAACGCAGCGTCTGGATCATACTTAATGGGGAAATCTATAACTTTCAAGAAAAGCGAATCCATCTTCAAAAACTTGGCTACAGTTTTACCTCCAACTCGGACACTGAAGTTGTCTTGAAACTGTATGAACACTATGGCGATGATTTCCTGCTCCAACTGCGCGGCATGTTCGCGCTTGCCATTTACGATAAGCGCGGAAAAGAAAGGCTGCTTTTGGCCCGTGACCATTTTGGCATCAAGCCATTGCTCTATTCGGAAGTAAACGGGCGCATTGTTTTTGGCTCTGAAATCAAGGCAATGCTTGCGAGTGGAATGATCAGCCCGCAGGTTGACCCTGAAGCGCTGCGCCTCCTCCTTACTTATGGTTGTGTTGACCAGCCGCGCACGATCATCGCCGGGATAAAGTCCCTGCTCCCCGCCCATAAGATGATCATCGAAAATGGGCAGATCAAGATCGAGAGATATTGGTCGCTGGCAAATAACCGCCGCCCTGAACTAAAACGACTCACTTATCAAGAACAAGTGGATGTACTCAAGCAGGGGCTGATCGAATCTGTCCGCATGCAAATGGTGAGCGATGTACCGTTGGGTGCGTTCCTTAGCGGCGGAGTCGATTCATCTTTGCTGGTTGGCATTCTGGCGCAGGAAGCGGGAAAGCGTGTCAAAACCTTTTCGGTGGGCTTTGATGAATCAGGGTCAACGATTGACGAAAGCAATGAAGCGAAAAAAAATGCCGATTTCTTTGGCACAGACCATACGCATATCATGGTGCGGGGGAAGGACGTCCGCGAAAATATATTTAAAATCGCATCCGGGTTGGATCAGCCGTCTGTGGATGGAGTCAACTCCTATTTCGTTTCGAGGACGGCGCGGCAGGGTGTCACTGTTGCCATTTCAGGCACAGGCGGCGATGAATTATTCGCCGGATACCCGCGCTTTATCAATATGAGTTTGATGCAGGATAAATCCCTTTTCCTAAAACCTTTTGCTTCTCGTTTCTTCGACCCGTTGATCGCATCCGGTTGGGGACGATGGTTTCACTTCCTACGAAAACATTCAACTTTTTTGGAACAGTACGGCAATCAATATCAAATCTTCAGACCCTTTGAGACAGCAAAGACATTGTCACCCAGCATGAGGCAATCCGCTAGTGTGGGTAAATCCGAAGCAGTTGATATTGAATTACAGGATGAGCTTGCTAATGCGTCGGTCATTGAGCGGGTATCTGCATTATGTCTGCGCGGCTATACCAGCAACCTCCTACTGCGAGATATTGACGCAGTATCCATGTCTCATTCTTTGGAAGTACGCGTCCCTTATCTTGACCCTGCCATCGCGGATATTGCCCTCTCGTTGCCGGATCAAACCAGATTAAGAAGCGCTTCGACTCTTAACCGAGAAATGTCCACCTATCGTGAAACGGGTGCCAAACGAATCTTGGTTGACGCCGGAAAGGCATGGCTGCCAAAGGATATTGACATGCAGCCAAAGCGCGGTTTTGTGATGCCCTTCGGCGCATGGCTCAAGGGAGATATCAAAGATATTCTTTTGGACACTCTCTCAGAGACAAACATAAAACAACGCGGATGGTTTAATTCAGCGCAAGTAGAGTCTGTAAAAGAACGTTTTTTTAGCGACCATATCAGCTGGGAACAACCCTGGCTATTAATGATGACAGAGTTATGGGCGCGAGAGGTGCTCGACCAGAGTGGGGTGTGCGATGGCTGATTCTTTTGAAAAGGATCTTTATCCGGGGAAAACCAAAATCCTCTTTATCGGACTGGCTGATAACAGCCATACTCATTCCTGGATCAACCTGCTTGAAAGTGCCGAGTTTAATATTCGGCTGTTCGGACTGCCTGTCAACGTTCCTCCGAAAGATTGGCAGTTCCGCACTTATGTAACCATCCCAAGCTCGCAGAAAGATTCTTCCTCAAGGAAAAATTTGTATAAGGGTTTATTCGGCATGGTCAGGCATTTGGTCTATAAGGCGCTGGCGTATGAAGCATCCAGTGAGTCAATAAGAAAATTGCAGCAGCGGATTCTTCGCCTCTTGTCCACCTTCGAGAAGTTTGGCATTACAGACAGGACACCTTCATCATGGCTGGCACAAATAATCCGCCAATGGAAACCAGATATTATTCACACGCTCGGGGTTTACGATCATCAAGGCGGACTGTTCTATTACCAGACTCGTAAAGATTACAGACTCGAACACATAGGCAAGTGGGTGCTTCAACTAAGAGGCGGTTCCGACTTGGAATTACGCAGACATGATCCGCGATACGTGGAACAAATCCGACAGATTCTATCGGAGGCAGACCAGATCATTTCGGACAACCTTGCAAATGTGGATTATGCCGCCGAGTTTGGCATTCCGGCAAATAAGTTCGCGCCGATCATTCCAGTTCCCGGTACGGGTGGTTTGGACTTAGCGATGGCTGAAACAAGAGACCTTCTTCCCCCATCCAAACGAGAAAGAATCATTCTTTATCCAAAAGCATATGAAAGTCAATGGTCGAAGGCGCTCCCTGCTCTCGAAGCGCTCAAACTCGCATGGGACAAGATCCAGCCGTGTGAGATCTATCTGCTGGCAATGACTCCCGATGTAAAGGAATGGTTTTATACACTTCCCGAGTCCATTCAGCGGCATTGTCATGTATATGACCGAATAGAAAGAAGCCAGGTTTTTGAATTATTGAAGCGATCCAGAGTCATGCTGTCGCCGTCGCTCGTGGATGGGGTGCCAAACACCATGTACGAAGCCATGTTATATGGCGCAATGCCGATTATCTCACCGCTCAATACGATCATAAGCATTGTTTCAGAGCCGGAAAATGTTTTATTCGCCCGCAACCTATACCCGGCTGAGATCGGGACGGCATTGATCAAGTCTATGCTGGATGACGAACTGGTGGATCGGGCATGGAAAAATAACCAGTTGATCTTGAAAAAATATGCCGACAGATCAGCGATCAAGAAAAAAGTGATCGACTATTATCATTCACTGGTAACACAATAATTCAATGCCAGCATGACTCTTATTTCCATCATTACACCCTGTAAGAACCGAGTCCAATTTGTTGCGGACGCCATCGACAGCATGCTGAGTCAGGACTATCCCGATTTTGAGCACATCATCGTGGACGGTGGCTCGACCGATGGCACACTGGAAGTATTGGCTCGTTATCCGCATTTGAAAATAATCTCCGGCACAGACACCGGCATGTATGATGCCATCAATAAGGGACTGAAGATGGCCAAGGGTTCTATCATTGGCTTCCTGAACACGGACGACACCTATTATCCTAATACATTTACAAAAGTTGCCAATTTGTTTGAAGATGATCGAACGGACGCTGTTGCAGGCAAGGCCGTATATTATCGAAAAGATTTTAACGAGAAATGGTCTCTCTTCCAATTTTCGAAATTCCTCTCTAATAAAATTTTCTGGCGTGAAGTTGCCTATGGAGAACCGGCTTTCAACGCGTGGTTCTTCCATCGCCGGGTTTTTGAAACACTCACAGGCTTTGATACATCTTTTCGTATTGCAGGAGATAGGGAGTTTCTGCTCCGATTTGCGCTCGAGAATTTCAAATTTGTTCCCCTGGATAAGGTCGTTTATCAATATTATGCCCATGATGACTCACTAAGCATGAAGGGACAATTATCGTGGTTCTCCAAAATTGCGGATGAGAACCTGCGCCTAACAGAGATGTACCTTCCCTTATTACCATTTCCTGCCCGGCTTCACATGCAAGACGTCAGAACCAGAGATACCATCACTGCCAGCACACGAAATCTCCGCGCCGGGGATTGGAGAAAAGCACTATATTATGCAAAAAAAGGTTTTTATTATGACAAATTCTGGCATGTAAAACTGGTATTGCGCACCCTGGCTTGGCCCATTAGTAAAGTCCACTGGCGGATCACAATGGCTATCGCCCAGCGAAAAACCGATTCCCAAGCGTAAAACTATTCATCTTGTATTTCATGCTAAAAAAATATCCCAATAAAGGGATATTTTTAGTATCAATAAAAGTATTTTGTATTACGGATTGATCGCGTTTAACTCGGATTGCAATGCGTTTATTTCTCCTGCCGGGGCAATGGCAATGGCTTTCTGTAAATATTCGCGCTGGGCAGATATATCGTTTAACCTGCCAGATACATCGGCCAGATTTTTATAAACTTCCCATTGATAATCACCGGCCCCAAATTTATCAGCCTGCAAGTATGCATCGCGCGCCTGTTCATATTGTTGCAGGGAAGTATAAATATTCCCCAATTGAAAGAATGCCAGTGAGGGATTTTCACCACGGCGATCCAGCATTTCGATCCCGACCTTCACATCTTTCAAAGCCTTGTTAAATAACTCGGCGCGTTTGACCGGGTCGCTTTGCTGTTCGGCTTGATTCATATACATATTGGCAGAGTACAAATAAAGGGGGGCATAGGTATCGTCAATTTGTAATGCCTCATCAAACTTTTCTTGAGCGCCTTGATAATCGCCGAACTCCGCCCGAAAGTCGGCCCACTCCACCCAGAGTTTAACCCGGTAGGGTTTGCCTTCAAGTATATAGGCATAGTATTGTTCGGCTTGAGCGATGCGTATACTGCGCGTTGAAGAATCCTGGGACAACCTTGCCCACACACGGTTGATGCGTGCCATCTCCAGTTCATTTGGGAAAAATAACGGATTCAATTGGCAGGACTGCTTAACATATTTCTCAGCTATTAATAAATATCCTGTAACATTTTGCTGACCGGCAAGTCCGATTGCATACTTCATATTCGCATCGGCTACCCCGGTGAGATACACATCCTGCCACGGGTCCAGTTCAAGAAGCGCTTCATCCAGTTCAAATGCGGACTGGTATTGACCAGACTCTACATGTTTATTGAACATTCGTGCGACCCCATTTGCCTGTAAAGGATTCAAATTTACCAAGATCGACAATACAAGCGCCGATATTTGGACCAGTCCAAAGGTTATCAAGGGAACCGGTTTCCAGGATAATATCTGTGTCTTATCAGGCTCCGCAAATACGAAGGCGCAAATATATGCAAGAATAAATACCACGCCAAACTGTAAGTCAATCAGCCTTAAATGCAATACAAGCACCCGGGATGTATCTGAAAAAGAGGTTTGCGAAATGACCGCAACCTGACCGGCATACACCAACCAAATCAAAAACGAGGTAAAAAGCGCGATACCAAAAAGTAGAATGAGATTTGGAAGAAGATTTTTGTATTCTGAAGTCACAACAACATCCAACTCAAAGACCAGGCAGGCAAATAAGCATATCCCCAGGAACATCCATAGTGTGCCATAGGAATTGGCGGCCAGGGAATTGACCAAAACTGTTGAAGTATCAAACCCTTTCTGAGCGACCCCAATGAATCCAGGTGCCAGGGCGGCAATAACAGAAATGGCAATGCAGGCATGGCGTCCGACCTGTCTTATACGAGTTTCGGTCGGGATTTTATTCAGCTCTTTTGTCACATCCTGACCAACTATCAGCATAACAGCGCTTACGATCCAAAACAACATGCGCGTGGAAGTAACGGGGATTCCAAAGAGAATTTCAACATAATGGAAAACGATCAGGGCGAGAGAACTGATGATAATGGTATCGCGCCAAAGGTCCCGGCTCGATGCGGGGTTTTCATCCTGATGGAGCATGTTCATGAACAGGATAACCACTGCCCCGAGGAGTAACCCCAACGGAATTCCAAGCCCAAGATACTCTGCGCCAAGGGTGACAAGAGCGATCACACCACCCAGTAACCCGCCCAACAAACTTAATGACCAATAAAGCTTGTTTTCCAGCCCTGACGAAATCCACCCCAGCCACTTCAAACCAAAATAGATCAAGCTGAGAAAGAGTCCATATTCAACGACAAAGCCAAGCAGTCCATAAAAGGCCAGAACGTCCCAAAATTCATTATGGGCATGGTCATGGATCAGATCGTAGGACTCCATTGAAAACATTTCCGGAAGATAATAATTTTCATAGATCAGGCTGATCGTTTCCGGCCCATAACCTATAAGCGGGCGGATGGCATTCCATTGATCCACTGAATCGCCGTTGGGAAATCGAATCGGCTCATGCGGCAGAACAAGGCGCAGCATGCCGTTCCAGATCAAGACCCGTGTGCGCCCTGTTCCCGTCTCTGTATCGAAGATGTGCCCCAACGGGCCGATAAAAGGCCTATCGCGCAAACCGGCTAAAGGGCCACCAGGGATATTTAATACAGCAGTAAACACCAACAACAAAACACTAATCGCTGAAAATATATAGAAGACCCGGCGCAGTTTAAAATAGACCAATAAGGAAAAACCCAGGAAAAGCAATCCGAGAAAGAGCGCAATGATCGGACCACGAGAGGAGGCGTACCAAATGGAAAGGAGATTAAGAACGCTTACGCCAAGATAAAAAGCGGCAAGGACCAGCATCGTCACATTCCGGGCAGTGGATTGCCGGTATGAATATACAAGAAAAACAACCCGACCCAGCAGGAGCATCAGGGTCATCCCTAAAAAGGCCGCCATAAAAATTGGGTGACCAAGAGTGGACAAGGCCCGATCAGTTACATTAAATTCCCGCCAGGTGATCGAGTCAAAACCGAAGTGTTGCAAAATGGCATAAAAATCAACAGCAAAACTGACAACCGCCAGGGTTGTGATCAGGCGGTCCACCTGTTCGCGGCGGCGCAGATTAAATGCAACAAGAGCGAAGACCAGAACATAAGACCCCAGGGTACCCAGTCCGTCAAAACGTTCATAAGAACCGCGCAGACTTAATAAAGGTGAAATGGAAAAAGCTGATGAGATTATATAAACAGCCGCCAATGCCCCAACTAAAGGCACCAGCGGGCTGCCGGTGATCCTGGCCCATAATACAGAAAATGATTTTTTCTCAAAACGGAAATTGCCAGAGCTGATCCATTTGGATATCCAGGCAGCGACCCCGATCAGTACTGTTATGCGGAACATGATCGTTTTGCCAAGGTCAAAGGTTTGTGCAAGACCCACAAAAAAATAAAGCGGAGCGACAATGACTGCCAACAGCCAGGAGGCTTCGATCAATCCATCACAGTAACGACTCAAGCGATTCATAATTCTGTCACCTTAAATATAGAGTTTCCTTAGTGTAACATAATCAGTAGCGGAGGTTTTATTCGCAAATCAAGCACGAAAATATGCTTATAAGCAATAAAATAAGCAGGCTGAAAAAATCGGCCTGCTTATTGTTTAAAGGTACGGGAACTTGTAGAGTTTTTATAATAAATCACAAACCAAGATACGCCTCGCGGACATGCTTATCCTTGATCAATTTCCGTGCCGGTCCTTCGATTCCAGACTTGCCTTCTGCGAGTACATATCCATAATCACTGATAGCCAATGCCATTTGCACATTCTGTTCCACCAACATGATCGTGAGACCCGTATCGCGTAATGCACGCAAGCCATCAAATAAATTAAGCACAAGCAAAGGCGCAAGACCCAGCGAGAGTTCATCTATCATCAGAACCACCGGGTCTGCCATGATGCCTCTTGCCACAGCCAGCATTTGTTGTTCACCGCCACTCAAGGTGCCGGCTTTTTGAGTATGGCGTTCCAGCAAACGCGGGAACATGGTGTACACCTTTTCAAGGTTCTCCTTGACCTTCGGGCGCGCGCGTTTATTCGATGCGCCCATTTCAAGATTTTCATATACGCTCATATCCGTGAACAACTGCCTGCCTTCAGGCACAAGCACCATCCCCATTTCTGCTTTGGTGTATGCTGGCATTCGGCTGACATCCTGTCCCTGGAACCAGATCGAACCGCTCCACGGTTTGAGCAGGCCCATCACTGCGCGCAGCATGGTGGTCTTGCCCGCGCCGTTGCCGCCAACAAGACAGGTTAATTTTCCTTCATCCAGCTTCATGCTGGCGCCCCACAAAATTTGCACTTCGCCGTACCCGGAGGTGATGTCGCGAACTTCCAGTAGTGCCATGTTAATCATCCTCCATCAACTGCTCGGCAAGTTTGGGATCACCCAGATAAGCCTCGATCACCTTCGGGTGATTTGCAATTTCCTTCGGAGAACCCTCCGCGATCTGCTCGCCATAATCCAACACCAGAATACGGTCGGACACATTCATTACGGCTTTCATTAAATGTTCGATCATGATGATCGTAATGCCCTGCTTGCGAATACCCAAAACCATTTGGATCATGCCATCGATCTCAGATGGATTCAACCCTGCGAGGACTTCATCCAACAAAAGCAGGTGCGGATGCGACGCGAGCGAGCGCGCCATCTCAAGCCTTTTCTTTTGCGCCACGTTCAGACTCCCTGCAAGCTGGTCGGTGCGACTGGAGATTCCCACAAACTCAAGCACTTCGTCCGCGATCTTTGCGGCCTTTCCCAAACTTTGATTCTCATGCCCGAAACATGCGCCGACCATCACGTTCTCGCGCACAGTCAACTCATTCAGCGGGCGCACGATTTGATGCGTACGCGCCATGCCCATCTTTGCCAAATGATACGGCATCTTATTCGTCACATCTTTTCCCTGAAATAAAATGCGCCCTTCTTCGGGATGATAAACGCCGTTGATGGTATTGAACAATGTTGTCTTGCCTGCGCCGTTCGGACCGATCAATCCCAAAATTTGTCCCTTGGGAAGATCGAAGGTGACTTGTGTCAGCGCTTGCAAACCGCCGAAGCGTTTGGTGACCCCTTGAACTTGTAAGAGAAGCGTCATGCCAGTACCCTCCTCAAAATCGGGAAGCGCTGTCTCAGCCAGCCGACTGCGCCAGCAGGGATGAATAAGACGATGATCAATAACAACGCGCCCGAGACAGAGAGTTGAATATCCTTGAAGAAGTCACTGGTCACAAGATAGCCCCGCATACCCTGATATGCAAACGCGCCGAGGATCGGTCCAAGTACAGTACCTTGTCCACCGAGCATGACCATGACGAGCAGTTCAATCGAAGCGTGAAGTGGGAAAGCATCATGCGGTTCCACGTTTCCATTCTTGAAGAAGAACAAGACACCGATCATGCCGGGGATGATGGCAGATAGAACATACGCCCAAGTCTTTGCATCCGGCGCGAACACGCCCATCACTTCCGCCGCATCTTCGTTCTCGCGGATGGCGAGCAAACCTAAACCAAACTTGGAGGTGCGAATGATGTAGCTCATTAAGATCGCCAGAATGGCAAGTCCGCCCACAACGTAGAATGCCATCTCCAATGCTTTCGCCGCACCGCCGTAGGCGAGGTAGGCCTTGAAGTTAAGGGTAATGCCCGTCGGTCCGCCGAACAGGTCAAAGTTATTGATGAACGCTCTCATCGCTTCGTTCACGCCAATTGTGGCAAGCGCAAAGTATGCGCCGCGCAATCTCAATATCGCCTTTCCCAAAAGAAAAGCCAGCAGACCTGAACTAAAACCGCCGGCGAGGATGGAAACCCAAAGCGACATGCCTTGTGAACTAAGCAGGTAAAAGCCAACGTAGCCACCGAAGCCAAAAAATACGATGTGCCCAAAACTAACGTAGCCTGTATAGCCCAATAGAATATTCAAGCTGGATGCAAGCGCAATGGCTTTCAGGATCGTGAAAGCTGTTTCGCGCGCAGCGGCCTTGCCCGTAATGGTGGGATATAACATCAACGCTGCAACGACCAGCAGTGGAAGAATAATGCCGATGTACTTTTGTAAGTTTCTCATTGTTTCGCTCCAAACAATCCATTGGGACGAACAAGCAGAACCAAAATGAACAAGCCAAACTCAATGACGGGGACCCATGAAGTTTCAAGGAATGCGGGGATAATGGCTTCCAGAATACCAAGCACCAATCCGCCGACCAGCGCGCCGATGGGGTTGCCAAGTCCGCCCAAGACGCCGATCACAAAACTTTTGAGTTCGTACCCGCCGCCGGAGAGAATGCTAAATGGGAAGAAGGTCGCGATCAGTGCCCCTGAGATGGCAGCCAGCATGGTTCCCAAGCCAAAACTAAGCGCAAGGATGCGTGAGGATGGGATGCCCATCAACTCGGCGGCCGCGCGGTTATTCGCAACTGCGCGGATATTTTTTCCGGGGCGAGTCCGATAGAGAAACAGATACAGCCCACCCGTCACAATGACCGCGGCCAGGGCAGCGATCAAACGCGTGCCGAGCAGGGTCGTTGATCCCAGAGTGACACTGCCCATGTTGAAATCTACATTGAACGGAGAGGTGGTGAAGAAGGCAGTCCCCAACCCAATGATAATCATGTTGACCGAGAATGTCGCCAGCAGCGAGGAAAGATGCGGCGCGTTGATCACGCGATGAACGGCCACTGTATAGATCAAGATCCCCAGCAGCAAACCGACCGGCGCGACGATGAATAATCCCAGATAGGGGTTGATGCCTAATTTGATAAAGATAAGATAAGTGCCGAACATGCCGAGCGAAATGATGGGGCCGTGTGACAGGTTGATGACGTTCATCACACCCCAGATCAATGTCAACCCCATCGCGGCCACACCGTAAACGAATCCCAGCAAAATTCCATCAGGCAATGAAGCAAGGAGCAGGCTTATTTGTTGCATGGATCAACTCCTGAATGTGAAAGACTTCGGAAGTCTTGAGAACTTCCGAAGTCTTTAGAACCGTTACAAATTACGGGACAACGATGGGGAAGATCGCGGGTTTGGTGGCTACATCCGCAGGCCAGATGACTTCGCGGACCAATTCACCGGCATCGTTCTTCTGCCATTGGATAACGACCATGCTGTGACCAATTTGCAGGCCATGAGCTTCAGCGGATGTGTCAAACTTGATGCCGCCGTAGAAAGTGAAGAGGTTCATCGCATCAAGCGCAGCTTTGACTGCTTCACTGTCAACGGAGTCAGCGTTGCGGATGGCTTTTTCGAGGAGCAAGCCGGCCGCGTATCCGCCAGCGGCATGATAGGTTGGTTTGTCGCCGTAAGCGGCTTCGAAGGCGGCGGAGAACTCTGCGCCGCTGGGTCCGAACCATTCAATGCCGAGTGCGTTTGCTTCCTCTTCGGTATGGGTGGCTTTGCCTTCCCATTGGCTGGGACCCGTCACGCCGAGAGCGGCATCACCCAACTCGGAGAATTTGCTGTCTGGGGGAGCGACGAGGATGCCGATGAATTGAATGCCGACCTTGCGTTCATAGAGTTGGCGGGCAAAGGTGCTGCCATCAGGATAGTGACCACCACCCAGGACAACTGTTGCGCCTGAGTCAACGATCTTGTTGATGATCGGACCGAAGTCAGCGGTATCGGATGCATAGGCTTCTTCCAGGACGATCTCAAACCCGGCAGCTTCGGCGTAAGGTTTCAAACCGCCGACCACAGCCGTTGAGAATTTGTCGCTTTCATTTACGATGGCGATCTTGGCAGCGGGGTCGAGGGTCTTGAGCATATCCACAGTGCTGGTGAAATACAACGAGCCGGGTGTGTAAAGCTGGAACACGCCGGTGTAGCCTTGCTTGTAGGTGTCGTCATCAGCCGCACCGGTGGTGATCATCAACTTGCCGTTCTGTTCCGCAATGACTGCAGCAGCGGCGGTAAGACCGGAGGAGTAGGGGCTGATCAAAAAGTCGGCGTTGTCTTCTGTGATGAGACGTGTGTAGAGTTCCTGCACACGTTCTTTTGTGGATTCATCGTCATAGCTTTGTGCAGCAAATTTGACGACAGTGCCGTCGCTCAAAGTGAGTCCACCCGCTTCGTTCACTTGATTCATCCACAAGTTGAAACCATTAACCTGACGCTTGGAAGAGACTTCCTGTGCTCCAGTTTGTGAAGCGGTGAAACCAATGGTGATGGTTTTTTCCACGACGACAACAGGTGCTTCAGTGGCAGGCACGGGTGCTTCAGTAGCTGGAACAACAACGGGCGCTTCGGTCGGCGCGGGTGTGGCTTTTCCGCCGCAGGCAGTCAGTGCAAGACTAAGCACGATCAATAGGGCAAAGAGATTGAAGAGTGTGCGTTTCATTTTCGAACAAGCCTCCTTAGTGGCATGAAAGAATGAACTGCGAATCACAAAATTGCGTCCGCGTATGAATAGATTATAGGAAAAAAGGGGAAATATCGAATAAAAAACGGGTGGATAGATATAAATAATTTATAAATAATTCCCATTGGGTATCCGTCTTTGCGAGGAGGGTACTCTTCCCGACGAAGCAATCTCCTTCACTGTACGGGGATTGCTTCGCCCTATCGGGCCCGCAATGACGAGTTATATATTTTTACCCCTCGAACCGATAGCCCATCCCATGCTCCGTGAATAAGTGACGCGGGTTGAGCGCATCCGCTTCTATCTTTTGGCGCAAGCGGCCAATGTACACGCGCAGATATTCCGCCTCGTTGCCGTATTCCAAGCCCCACACATTTTGAAGGATGACACGGTGCGACAAGACCCTGCCCGCATGTTTCAGCAGATACACCAGCAGATTGAATTCAGTCGGCGTTAATTCCACAGGCGAATCTTTTACCATCACAAGATGCCGCTCCATATCCACACGGATATCGCCGCGCACCAATTGTTCCTCATTCGATGAAGGCTCCAGCCAGCGCGCGCGCCGCAGCACAGCTTTGATGCGCCCCATTAATTCGCCCACGCCGAATGGCTTGGTCAAATAATCGTCCGCGCCCATGTCGAAGGCCTGCACCTTATCCGCCTCCTCCCCCAACGCGGTCAAAATTATGATCGGCGTTTTGGATGTCTCGCGGATGCGGCGCGTCGTCTCCAGTCCATCCAGATGCGGCATCATCAGGTCCAGGATCACGAGGTCAACTTTTTCATTATTAAAAATCGCCATCGCCTCCAACCCATTTGAAGCGGTCAGTGCTTTGTAATGACGCGCCTCCAGGTTGCGCCTCACAAAATCGCGCAGTGATTTTTCATCATCCACGATCAATACAACGGGATCATTCATGACGGTCCGCCTCCCGCTGTGTATAAATTCAGCGGAATCGTAAACGCAATACACGCACCCACATTGATCGGCTCAACCCAGATTTCGCCCTTATGCGCGCGCACAAGTCCCTGACAGATCGCCAGCCCCAAACCCGCTCCGCTCGTTACACGTGCGAGGCTGTCATCCAACCGATAGAACCTTTCAAAGATGCGCTCGCTTTTTTCAGGCGGGATCCCAGGTCCGTCATCCATTACGCGAAAAACGATCGCATCATTTTGCCTGTTGACCTTCACTTGAATGAAGGCCTGTTCACCCGCATATTTGACCGAGTTCTCGATCAAGTTTCGGATGATCGTTTCGAGTCGCGGCACATCGGCATAGAGTGACGGCAGATCCGCTTCAATTTGGACCTCGAAGCTGTTCCCGCTTTCGAGACGCCACTGCCTCGCCCCGCGCAGGATGGTCTCCTCAATATTGCACTTCTCCAGGGATAATTTCAATGACCCCGCTTCAATCCGTGACAGGTCCAAAAGATTGTTTACTAAACTCGTCAGGCGGTCGGTCTCATTTGAAATGATGGACAAAAATTCCCTCTGCGATTTGCTGTCCCATTCCACATCTTCCGCCAGCAAGGTGGATGCATATCCTTTGATCGCGGCCAGCGGCGTACGCAACTCGTGCGAGACGGTTGAGATGAGATTGGACTTCATGCGGTCCAGATCACGGTCTGCTGTAATATCGTGCAGAATAATACCGCGTCCAATGGGCATGTCTTTTGCATCGGTCACATCAAATGTCTCAAAGCGAAGATGCAATGGACGCCCTGCCACCATCAGCGCAATTTCCGATTTATGTTTTGAACCTTCAAGGATATTTTTGGTCTCTTCATCCCTGGCTATATCTTCAATGGAATGACTCAAGATGCGGCTGATCACACGTTCCACTTGAATGTTGGCCATATCCTCATTCGAGAGTTTGGAGAATTCAGCCACCCTTCGATTCGCGTAAATGATCACGCCTTTCAAGTCGCTCAAGATCAGTCCGTCTTCCATGGACTGCACCAGCGCTTCAAGGCGGCGCGTTTGTTCCTGTAATCTTGCATCACTGCGCTCGAATAGGATCGCGTTCTCGATTGCCATGGTGGCTTGATTCGCAAAACTCGACAGCAGTTGAATTTCATTGTTCGTGAATTCATGCGGGGTCGTGTGAAAGACCAGCAGGCAGGTCGGCGGCGCATGTTGCGTATTGAGCGGCACAGCCAGCACTGCGCGATAGCCCTCCGCGCGTGAGCGTGCTCTTTGGGGTTTATAGGATGGGTCTTCTTCCGTGTCACTGACCTGGATCGGCTCACGCACACGCAGCGCGCGCATACTCACCGAACTCGGCTCATTGGGTTGGATGGATAGTTGCTCGGTGAATCCCTGAGAGAGTCCACGGCTGGCGCGGATGCGGAATTCGCCATGGCCTTGATCCAGCGCGATGATGGCGATCCTCTGTACATTCATCAGGCGACCGACCAACTCCAGAATACGATCCAGCACTACGCTTAAGTCCAGAGACGAAACGACGGCAGTACTGGTCTCCAATAAAGTGGCATGTTCCTTCATCCGCTCGCCAATGGAATTTTCCATCCGTAAAATGCTGCGGATCAGGTTACCTATTTGATCGCCGCGGTGTGACATTTTCTCTATCAGCGTACGCTGGCGTTGTTCAAGTTCCTGATTTAATCCAATGGCTTCGGAAATAAGCGCCAATTTTTCAATTGGATTAATGACACGCCATGAAAGAATTCCCCAAAATGCAAGCCCGATCAAAATAAAAGTTGCCATCGCCACCTGCGTGATGCGCTGCAGGATCAACCGAGTCGCGAACGCATTCGCGGTGGGACGGCTGATGATCACACCCCAATCCACACTGGGAATGGAAGCGTATGTATATAAACGTTCTTCATTGTTGAGGTCGGTTTCCACGATGGAACCGCTCCTGCCCGCCAGCGCCTGTGTATAAACGTCCGGCATGATTTCATTGGCAGGCTTTAGTAAAAATGCGGAATCGGGATGCGCGATAACCTGTCCGCTCGCATCGAGGATAAGAACTTCAAACCCTTCATCAGCTTCATGTTCCGAAACTATTGCGGATAGTGTGCTGCTCAGGCTCTCCAATTTAATATTCGTGCCAACCAGCCCAAGAAATTTTCCGCTGGATGAACGGATGGGCATGACCGCTGTCGCAACGGCTTGATTGGTGGTGGGAGAAATGCGTCCCTCGGAAATTAATGGGATATTGGAAGTCAACGCGTTTTGATAATAACTACGGAATGAAAAATCGGTCCCCACTGTTGAACTGGGTCCAACAGGATAGTGATACAACATGACCCCATCCGCGTCCAAACGATAAACTAAATTTACATCAGGACGTGTGCCTAAGACGATTGAAAAAAGCTCCCCCATTTTCTCTTCATCCACGTTGACAACGCTGGTATAGGAGGAAAGTTCCTCCACGGTCTTCAATGAAGTATCAATTGCGATATCTGTTTCGAGGGCGATGGCGCGCGCCAATGCAATATCATTGGCTTCCACATCGCCACGAATCCTTTCCCCCACCAGGCGGTCAAATATTAATAGCGTTACCAGGAAAGGGATGATCAGGAACAGGTAAAACGCAAGAAGTTGAAGCCCAAGATCGCGGTGAAAAGTTAACCATCTGCGCATGGAATTTACAGGCAATTTTACTACTCAATATTGCCGCCTATAGACATCTCCTGCGCCAGAACGCGACAGTCTAAAAAACGAAGTGAGGATGTGCAAGAACACAACCTCACCTCGTTTCAAATATCCTCTCCAAGATGCTCAAACTTGAAAAAGGAGAATGCTCATTTAGTGCTTTGGCGGATACGAATACGATTCCTGCTCGGCACTTTTAGCAGACGCGATCCAGCGCAGAGTCAATGCAAAGGTTGTGACGGCAGTTCCGACCAGCAGACCAACGACAGCCGAGCCAACGCCAGCGGTGTTAACCAGCCAGTAGAAAAATTGAAAGAGGGGTTGTTCAAGCGGAAAGTTCATCTTAGTCTCCAGAACCTTGTTCAAGTGCGCGACCCTCTTCCACTTCCCAAATGGAAATGGACGGGAAAAATTTGTAGAAGACCACGAACATCAAGGTCAGTATTCCAAAAGTTGAGACGGTGACAGCAATTTCGGTGATGGTGGGAGTGTAGGTGGTGTATGGCATCAGGCGGGCATGGGTCAGTGTGGGCATGAGGATATTCCAGCGCTCAAGCCACATGCCAAAGAGGACAAAGGCGCTCGCGATGACTGTCGAAGTGATGAGGCGAGTCTTCATCCATTTGGTTACACCGAGAAGAGCAAAGAGGAAGAACAGGATGAAAGCGAGCAGCAATCCTGTTTGAATGGCGGGATCGGAAAGTGCGGGCAGATTCAGCCACAAGACGAAGAAGAGAATCACGCTTATTACTGTTGCAATCAGTCCTGTGACAGTTTGCAACAGCGGATTACGTGTCGGCTTATCCGAAACAAATTTCGGCGCGACCAAAATCCATGTGGCGGCGATCATCAGGATATTCATGCCCCAGAACGCGGGCGCGAATTGCCCGAATAATTTGGAAGCCATGACAGGGAATTCAAGCGTTTCCTGTTCGGTGACAACAACCAGCGTTTCGTTGAGCGTGAAGTAAATCCAGACCGCGCTCATCACGATGAAGATCCAGCCCAGATTGGTGTAAAAAGTTTCAGTGATGTATTCTTTGAGGTGTTTATTATATTCACGGGCAAGTGAGACGGCGATGAAGAGCAAGCCAATGCCAGAGAAGATAGCGCCGCAAGTGAGACGGCGATGAAGAGCAAGCCAATGCCAGAGAAGATAGCGCCAACCACAAAGTACGGACCAAGGATGGTGGATTTCCAACCAGGCTGCACGGTGGTGGAGAATAGCCACGAGGTAACGGTGTGAAGTGAAATACCGATCGGGATGATGAAGACCGAAACCACTGTGATAGCTTTTTCAAGCCGCCGCCATTGCTCTTTTGCGCCTGTCCAGCCGAGGGACAGAATGGAGTAAAGTTTTTTGCGCCATTCGGGAGCGGCGGTGGGAGCGGTATCACGCAGCAAAGCAATGTCTGGGATTAGCTGAAGGTACAGGGCGAAGACAGCAGTCAACAGGTAGAGCGTGAGCGAGGCGATGTCCCACATCAGAGGCGCTTGCAGGCGTCCATAAAGCAGGGTGTTGACGAGGCGGTCAGGGCGTCCCATATCCATGACGATCTGCAAGCCAGCGGTCATTAAACCAAAGACGGTCAATGACTCGGCAATGCGTGTGATCGGGCGTCGCCAGTTGACTTTGAGCAATTGCAAGACAGCCGAGATGACTGTGCCAGCCATGCTGATGCCGATCAGAAAAATAAAGTTGACCAGATATGCGCCCCAAAAAACGGGACGATTGAGATCGGTGACGCCAAGCCCCAATACCAACTGACGTACATACAGCAGCATGCCAGGCGTGATGATGGCGACTAGAAACGCCACCACCATCCAAAATTTGCGATCAAATTTATAGAGCGGCGTAATTAACTCGTCGCGGTCGTGCAGGGTGAGAGTCTGCTGCATGGTTATCCCTCCGCCAAATATAGAGTCTTGGGGTGCGCGCCTGAGTCTTCAAGCAAATGCGTGGCACGCAAACTCTTCGATAATTGCGAGACGGTGCTATCGGGATCATCAAGGTCGCCAAAGAAGCGTGCCTTGCCTGTGCAGGTCTGCACGCAGGCGGGCACATATTCATCAGCGCGAAATTCGCGTCCTTCAGCGGCAGCGCGCGCGCGGGCTTTCTCCAAACGATGAACGCAGTAGGTGCATTTTTCCACTACGCCTACAGGGCGCACCGCAGGACCTTCGAGTGAGCCGTTCACACTCAACTGATCGGGGTTGCGATATTCAGCCAGCGTCTCTTCCCATTGCGGCTCAGACCAATTGAAGTAACGCACACCATACGGGCATGCCACTGTGCAAAATCGACAGCCGATACAGCGGTCATAGTTTTGGCGCACAATGCCTTCTTCGTCAACAAACGTGGCTTGCACGGGGCAAACTTTTACGCACGGCGCATTCTTGCAGTGCATACACGGGCGCGTGGAGTAATGCATTTTCACATTCGGATATTCGCCCTGGTCAGGTCCGAAGTGAACGGGCAGCGGGAACACATCGTTCCAGCGGATCGCGCGTCCGTTCTTCGCTTCCTCCGGGCTAACTACGGGCGTATTATTTTCCATGCGGCAGGCAATACTGCACCCCTGGCATGCCACACATTTTTCAAGATCAATTACCATGCACCAATCAGTCATGTTGTTCTCCTTGGGTGAGTAGACAGGTATACAAGTAACGAAGCAGACAAAGACGTGTCTACCTATTTACATGTTTACTTGCTTACGTTGGCCCTCGTATTTGTACAAGCAGCCAGCCCAGTCAACGGCTCAGAAGCGGGATTTAATATCTCAAGCCCATTGACGCCGCGTCCCTTGGCATATCGTCCCACCGCAGTGTGACCTTGATTAAGCGGCATATTCACAACATCTGGATGAAGACCCGCCACCAACTTAACTTTGCTGCTGATTGCGCCAAATGGGCTTTCGATTTTCACCCGATCATTTTCCACCAACCCCAACTTCCGCGCGGATTCTGGATTCATCTCCAGCCACGAGTCCCACGTCTCGCGCACGGTCATGCCGCTGATCTCCTGCAAGGATGGCATATTGGCGGCATCACTGCGCGGTCCCAAACTCATCAACGTGATGATATTCAGCATGAAAGGATATTGCGCTTCGTCGCCTTGGAATACAGTTGGTTCATAATGAGGAAGAATTGCGCCATCACCAGATTGTGAAATGCCAAGTTTGGCAAGTTCATCTTTCTTCATCTCGCCGAGGAAGCAATTTAGCTCGCGGCTGTATAGATCAAAGTAACCATCGCGCGGCGCATTCAAACGTTCTGCACCGACCACGTTCTCGATCCAATGCTGACTGCCGCGTTTAGCAAAACGATAACCTGGGTTGAACCACACGCCCAATTCCTTGAGCAGTTCCCAGTCCGCGCCGATGTCTTTCAGACGGAATTGCAAAACTTCTTCATAGGATTTCCACGCGAAGGCTTTGGCAACTGTCCCGCCCATCGCCTCGGCAACTTTCAAGAAAAAGTCGCCCGTGTTCATTGTGTCATACAACGGCTCAATGACAGGTTGATAAAGTGAAATGCCCGGATAGCCCAAACCTTCGATATGATCATCACCCCAGCGTTCAAGAAAAGTCGGTTCGGGCAGGATCAAGTCTGCCAGTTCTGCGCTTTCATCCATGAAGGAAGAGAACGAAACTACGAACGGTACCTTCTTGAAAGCGTCTGCAAAGCGTTTGCCACCAGGAGTTTCAAAAGCGGGATTGGCGTCATACAGGAATAACGCTTCAACAGATGCGCCTTCCAAAATTTGATCGGCAACCGATTGATAGGAATTACGTCCAAGCGGGAATTTACTGCCTGCGCCATCTATGCGGATAGTTTTCATTCCTTTTGCTGCAACCGAATCAGAAGGGAGTCTTGGATAATCTACGCAGGGCATGTAACGCTGGGTCATCACACCGCCCGTTGACTCGATACTTCCCACCAACGCATTCAGCATGTGGACAGCCATTGCCGTATACACACCGCTAAATCCGCCGTTGAGCAAGCCGCCCTTGCCGGGCATGATCGCAATCGCAGGGCCATTGCCTGCGAACTCACCCGCCAGCCGCGCAATCGTCGTGGACGGGATGCCCGTCATCTGCTCAACGCGAATGGGATCATAATTTTCCAAAACAAAATCACGAAAGCCTTTGCGTTCCCCGTCCGAAGCAAAGTTATCGAAGCCGAAACAATAATTCTTCACAAAGTCCGCATCCACCAAACCAGACTTGATAATGACGTTCGCCATGCCAAGCGCCAGCGCCGCATCGGTGCCAGGTATGATCGGAATCCACTCATCGGCTTTCGAGGCAGTAATGCTCTGGCGCGGGTCAACCACAACCACCTTGCCGCGTGTCGCACGTCCGCGCCGCAGGAAGGTGTAGCCAGAGATCGTGCGCTGCGGATTGGGTCCCGCTTCCAAAAGATTTGCACCGAAGGAAATGACATAATTTGCGTTTTCAAGATCATAAGCGGGCAAGCCGTAAATGCCTTGAGTGAGATACATGCCTAATTTCGCGGCGGCTATATTCAAACTCTCATGTGAGACAACATTGGGCGAACCAACCGCTTCCATGAAACGAGTCAGGAAGGAGCGCATCTGTCCGCGGGTGTCACCGTGCATAAGAACTGCCTGCTCGGGATGACCCGCCTCGCGCAAGGCGTTCAGTTTGTCTGCTGTCAGTTGGATGGCTTCTGCCCATTGAATCTGAGTCAACTGTCCCGTAGCGCGATCGCGTTTCATTGGGGAGGTTAATCTGTCAGGGTTGTACAAGAGTTCGGGAGCAGCCTGTCCCTTTGGGCAAAGCGCTCCCTGATTGACAGGGTGCATCGGATTGCCTTCGAGTTTGACAGCTTTGCCATCCGCCACGCGGACTAAAATTCCGCATCCAGCCGAACACAAATGGCAGGTTGATGCAACGACTTTTTCTTCAGCGGCTGTTTTAATTACAGCGTCTGCCTTGGCAGACATTACGTTTTTCAACGCGCCCAATGCCGCCGCCGAACCCGCCGCCACGCCGCCTACTTTTAGAAAATCACGCCGTGAAAGTGGTTTCGTCATTAGTTACCTCCGCAGAAAACAGAAGCGGATTGCGCAGCACATTTGAATTCAGGTGATCCAAGTGGGTACGTCAACGGGGGAATTTCAGCTGTGCCGTTTGCGAGTGAGACGGTGTAATCAACCAATGCTTTAAGTTGCGCTTCTGTGAACATGCCTTCAAAGGAGGGCATGCCGCTGTTCAATCGTCCGCGCAAAATATTGGAGCGGATTTTGTTATCAGACAGACCGGTGTTTGCAATTTCACGTCCAAATAAGCCTTCGCCATACATTCCATGACAGGTTGCACAGGCGATCTCATAGAGTTCCGCTCCATCATCCAGACCGGGAGCAATCAACACACCGGGCAGAACGGGTACTTCATCCGCCTTGCCCCGCGCCGCCCACAATGCGCCGCGCAAAGTACGCGGTCCGCCGCCGCCAGGGTTGACGTGACACACTGCGCAGGCTTCGTTGGTGCGATGTGAATATTCCGGCAAGGCCTTAACCGAATCGGTTGAAGATGAAATTGCGAGAAAAATAAAGAGGGCGATACTCGCGGTCCCTAATAATTGCAAATAATGAATGAGCCAGTTCTTTCGTTTCATTGGCGCTCTCCTAAAATAAGAACTTCCAGGGAACACACGTCCCCTGGAAGTTTGTAAATCAGTGAAGATTATTCGACGGGCAGTGTTTGAATGTAAGCGAGGATGTCGAGCAGATCCTGGAGAGTCCAGTCCATGTGACGTCCTGCGGTCATCGCTTCACCGGGTTGACCGTTCTGAAGTTTATTCAAGACTTCCCATGGGTTGTCAGCAGCAACGGTTCCAACAAATTCGAAACCTTCGCCATCATCGAAGTCCAGCGCTTTGCCGTCTTCGGCATGGCAGGCCTGACAGTTGCTTTCATAGAGAACTTTACCGTTTTCTGCATCGCCGTTGACAGTCTTGTCATCGTTGATGTAAGGAGCCATATCTTCAACTTGTTGAATGAAGGCGACCAAAGCATTTAACTGGTCATCGTTCAAGTAGGAGGAGAAGTCGTGGTCGCCGGTCTTCATCGCGGTCAACAGCTCTTCAGGAGTCTTGCCAGCGGAGGAAATAACGCCCGGGAAACCAGTGAGATGTGAGCCTGAACCATAACGGCCTTCCACACCCTTGAAATCCCAACCGTGACATTCCTTGCAGCGCCAGGTGTCATTGCCAGTGCGGGTGTTGGTGGTTTGAGTTGCCCACAAAGGTTGGTCTGTGGTCATGTCATCTGCACCGGTGGCTGCGATCCAATTGTCATAAAGGCGTCCGCCTTCGGCGACAGGGCTGGATGTGGGCAGGGTCTGGGCATAAGCCAGCAGGTCAATGTATTCCTGATCGGTCATACCGAGGTCAACAAGCGCAGGCATGTCAGCAACGCCGGGCTGTCCGAAGCGGGCCTTGTGGACGAATTCCCAGGGATTGTCAGTTGCAATAGTGCCGTAATATTCTGGACCAGAATCATCAGCGAAGTTAAGCACAAGACCTTCGGGGCCGTGACAGTCAGTGCAGTTTTCGGTATAGATCGTTTCGCCAGTGGCCGCATCGCCGCCGACAGCAGCTTTGTCCGTGATGAATGCAGCGGAGTCGAGCATGTTTTCGCTGAGGAAGAGGGCAATATCGGTCAAAGCCTGATCGTCCATGTAAGCAGAGAAATCATGGTCGCCAGTCTTAAGAGCAGCCAAAATTTCATTCGGATCGGTTCCAGCGACCTGAATAACACCCACAAAACCAGTGGCATGTGAGCCGCCACCGTATGCGCCGTCTTTGCCGAGATAATCCCAGCCATGGCATTCCTTACAGCGCCATGTAGCAGCGCCGCTGCGGGTATTGGTGGTTTGAGTTGCCCACAACGCCTGGTCGCCTTCGGGAGCATCCACGCCGAGGACTTTTGTCCATTCATCATAGAGCAGTCCGCCGCGAATGGGGTCGCCGCTTAAAGTAACAGGTGCCTCAGTTGCAACAACGGGAGCTTCGGTTACAACGACCGGGGCTTCGGTCTGTACAGGAGCTTCGGTTGCTTTTCCTCCGCAGGCTGCTACTACCAGCATGAGGCCTAAAACAATAACGAAAAGAGATAAAACACGTTTGTTCATATTACATTCTCCTTGTGAAATATTGAATTAATATATTAAGTACAGCCGTAAATATTAATCTTTGCCTAAGATACCACCCATGTGCGTCCAAGAACTGTCTTGCTTTGTCTCAATTGTGTCCCTATTTGAATAGGACTTAACAAAAGAGCTATAATTTATTAAATGAAACCAAATCGGTACAAAGACCGTTTTTTTGACTTGGAAGTCCTGCAATGGAGTGTTCCAATCTTTTTGGCCACCACAGCCTTTATCTTTGAACTTGTGGAACACAGTCTTGAAGATGGGCTGCGCTTTGACCTGGCCTTTACCGGCGAAACGATCATCTTTGGCTTAATGGGTCCGATCATCATTGGTTTTATCATTGCCTGGATGCGCAAACTTTTCAAGGCTGAGAAACAAGCCATCGCTGAAATCCATATTTTGAATCTCGACCTGGAAGCAAAAGTGACCGAACGCACTGCCGCGCTTGAACAGCGCAATACAGAATTGGATAAAGCCAATCACGAACTTCAAAAACTGGATGAAATGAAATCCGAATTTGTCTCGCTCGTAAGCCATGAGTTACGTGCGCCTCTCACTGCCATCAACGGCGGTCTTGAAGTTGCGCTGCAATCAGCCGACAGTCTTTCACCTGCATCACGCCATACACTTGAAGCCATGATGGATGAAAGCGCCCGCCTCACTCAGTTTGTGCAAACCATCCTGGATATTTCCCGCCTAGATGCGGGACGCCTCACGCTTAACCTTGGGCCTGTTGCTGTTGCTCCGATCCTTTACCGCTCTGTGGAAGTAGTCCTGGGAAGCCATCGCGAAATTAAATGGAATTTACCCTCTGAAATTCCGCCCATCTGGGCCGATGAAATTTATTATGAACAGATCATCCGCAACCTGTTGCGCAACGCTGACAAATACTCTCCACCCGAAGCGCCAATTGAGATCAATGTGCATGTCAATGCCAGCGATATCAGTGTCGAAGTTGCAGATCATGGAGAGGGGATCGCCCCTGAAATGCAAAAAAAGATCTTTGAGCAATTCCAACGCGGACACAAAGGCGAAAGCGCTCCGCCCGGCTGGGGATTAGGTTTGTACTTTGCAAAAAAACTGACCGAAGCTCAGGGGGGCGCACTGATACTTCATTCCCCGCATTGGCTTGAATCTAACGCATCGGGCTCTTCCTTCTCCATAGCAATGCCCGTTACATCCGACGAACCAAATGAAGGCGACGATGCCTGATATCTTAATGGTTGATGACGACCAAAGTTTAAGCAGCCTGCTCTGCGAGTTTCTCAGAGGGCAGGGGTATGCCACACGCTGCGCTGATAATGGGCGCGCTGGTCTGCGCGAAATGTTCGAACGCAAGCCGGATTTGATCATCCTGGATGTGACCATGCCTCAAATGGATGGTTGGGAAACGCTCAAGCGCATCCGCGAAATGAGCGATACTCCTGTCATCATGCTCACCGCCCGCGATGACGAATCCAACATCCTGCGCGGATTTTCAATTGGCGCAGATGATTACGTTACCAAGCCTTTCTCTTTTGCCCAATTAGCGGCACGGGTCAAAGCTGTCCTGGCGCGCAAAGGCGGTGCGCCCAGCAGTGAGCATCTCACTTCAGGTGTTCTTGAAGTGGATATTCCTTCGCGGCGAGTTACTCGCGGCGGTGATACGATCAGTTTAACGCCTACAGAATTTAATCTGCTTCTGGCACTTATGCGCCGTCAGGGAGAAGCCTTATCCAGTGAAGAACTGGCCCGGCAGGTTTGGGGTCCGCAATACGCCAACGAGGTTGGCTTTGTGCGTCGTTACATCTGGCATCTGCGCCAAAAAGTGGAAGTGGATCCGGAAAACCCACAATACATTCATAATGAGCGCGGGTACGGCTATCGGTTTGGTGAATGAAAAACCAAACAGACTTCCAACGGTCTTCATGTATCCACCTATTCATTCTTAATCATCGCTTTACACATCCATCTTTCTAAATCTCCACACCGCCAGTACAAAGAACCCAAGTGCGTAGGCCAGTAATGCCAAGGTGGGAAGCCACACCGATTCCAATCCCAGCCCGCGGATGAGGATGTTTTGATAGCCATTCATCGCCCACGCCGATGGCATGAGTTTACCGATCGTTGCGAACGCGCCGCTGCTGACTTCCAGCGGAAACCATGTGCCGCCCAAGGCCGAAAGGATGAACATCGCCAACAGCGCAAACAACACAACCTGCGAATCGTCCTTGACCAATGTGCCGATCAGCAATCCCATAGCCGCAACCCACAATGAAAGCGCTACAGAGATCAGTAATGTGCCGAGCGGGGCATTCATGTAATCCACGCCTACAACCAACTGTCCAAATACCACCAGCAACGCGATCTGGAAAAACACCACGCCAAACATCGCCAATGTATGCCCCGCGATGATCTCCCACGGACGTAACGAAGTGGACATCATGCGTTGAAGCGTGCGCGACTTGCGTTCCTGCACCAGAATTTGTCCCGAGGTCACCAGACTCATGATCGCGAACTGCACCAAAATTCCCGGCGATGCCTGGTTGTACGGATTGTCGCCATACCAATCGCCAAGAAAATTATCCTTCACCGCCAGCTCCACTTTGACAAGCGAAGCACTGTCAGATGCAGACCAGGACTGGGAAGCAGAAGCAAACGTCTCGTTAAGTTCTGAGGCGTCGTTCGGTTTGCCAAGTGTCTCTGCACTCAGTCGCGCGATTTCCACTGCACTCATCAACTGAGTGACAGGAGTCCGCAACGATTGAAATATGGATTGGCCCTGCGCTGAATTCAGATCCGCGACGAGAGTCAATTGCGCTTCGCGCCCAGCCGACAGTTGCTCGCTGTATCCCAACGGGACGATCAATGCCCCGGCCACTTCGCCCTTGCGCACAGATTCATCCACCGCATTAGGTGTAAGCTCAACAAGCCTGAGGGAATCGGAGTCCGAGAGCATCTCAAATAATTGGCGCGACACCAATCCATTAGCGTCGTTGTTCACCCACCCGAGCGGAATACGATTATCTTTTGCCGCATCATTATTTTTGCCGCTCTTATAGGCAAAGCCCATGAAGAGCGTGAAGACGATGGGCATGGCAACAAGGAACAACAAGATACGTTTATCGCGGAATATTTGTGAAAGGTCTTTGAGAGCAATATCTAGAATTCTCATTTTTTATCTCCATACGTAGGGGCGGGGTTCTCCCGCCCTGGGGCGAGAAGACCTCGCCCCTACGATGTTAGGCAAATCTTTTCCCGAACATTCTCGCGCCGATGACGAACATCACAATGCCCATTGCAAAAAGCACAACGAACGGCACGATCAATTCGCTGACGGGTTGCCCTGCCAGCGAAAGTCTCCAGGCTTTAAGCACCCAACCCTGCGGCGTGAAATTTCCCATGGTGTTGAAAATATCAATATTCATATTGGCCGTGAACAAACCGCTGAGCATGCCGAGCATGGTCAAACCGCCGCCGAAAACGGGACCCGCCTGTTTGCTGGTCTTGATGAACGACACGAGCAGAACCGCCAAGCCCACCGAGGCAAACATCTGCCCCAACAGACTGAGGGCGAGGGAACCTGGCTCACCCCAATTGATCTTGAACAAGTAATGACCCGCGATCAGCAACACTGCGCCTTGAAGGATAACGGTGATAAACACGGCAAGGAACTTTCCCGCCAATATTGTTGTACGGTCTGTCGGTGTGGTGAACATACGCTCCAGTGTGCCTTCTTCTGATTCCTGCAAAATGGACATCATCGCATACGCGCCCGTATAGAACGAGAAGAAGATCAACTGCCCCGCCATGACCAATCCCATCATGGCTTGAATATCATTGCTCAACTCGCCACCTGGCGCGGGCGATGTCACCACCAGCGCCGCATTCTCCAATGAATGGAACAGGGCGCGTTGAAAATCGGTGTACCAATTTATGTATCGCTGGATAAGCGATGGGATACCCGCAGGTTCAAGGGTTTTACCGTTGACCGTCATGCGTTCACTGACAACCTTGATCGTGATCCCGCCGCCGGCAACTCCATCCAATAACGAAGCGACCATATCGCGCACTACCGTTGGACCGATTGTCAATGTGGGGTCTTGCAAGATGGTGATGGAGGTATCTGTTTTCCCGGCGAGATAATCTTTCGTAAAAGTGGCAGGGATGATGACTGCCACGCCGATCTCCTGCGCATCCACTGCGCCGTGCGCCGCAGCTTCGTCTGCATAGTCGCTGGCAGTGATCCATGATCTCACACTGTCATCGAAGAACATGCTGCGAATATTTTCACCCAGCGACACATCAAGCGGGCTATTCGCAGGTAACACATCCGCGTTGACCACGCCCACTTTGATGTCGGCCATACTCATGTCTCCGCTGGCTATACTTCCGAAAGCAAAATAGATCAACGCGGTGAGCAATAACGGCGCGGCGAACGCCATGCCGATCAGAAACAAACTGCGCGTGGAACGGATGAGGTCCTTGAAGGCGATATCGAATATTTTCATTTTATGTCTCCGTAGGGGCGAGGTCCTCTCGCCCTGAGCGGGGAGACCCCGCCCCTACAAATTAATCCCTCAATGCCCGTCCCGTGAGATGCAGGAACACTGTTTCAAGATTAGGCTCCTGAATATCCACGGACGTGATACGCACGCCATGCTTTGATGCAGCCTCAAACAAACGCGGCAGGACACGGTTCGAGTCATCCACCAATGCAGTGACTTTTCCATCCAGCGAATCGATTTTGGAAACGCCTTCGGTAGAGCGCCATGATGACAACACCTTTTCAGCTTCCATATTGAGCGTGACTTCGATACGCGTTTGCTCACCGACCATCCTGATCAGTTCATCGTGCGTGCCGTAAGCGATCACCTTGCCCATGTCCATAATGGCGATATGATTCGAAAGTTCCGCGGCTTCTTCCATGTAATGTGTTGTGTAAAGGACGGTCATGCCCTGTGCGTTGAGTTGTTTGACGTTCTCCAAAATGTGGCGGCGGGATTGCGGGTCAATGCCGACGGTCGGCTCGTCCATGATGATCACTTTAGGTTTATGTAACAAGGCCGCGCCGATGTTGACTCGTCGCTTCATGCCGCCGGAGAATGTACTGACTTTATCTTTCTGCCTGTCGCTTAAGCCAATGATCTCCAGAACTTCATCCACGCGGATCTTTAACGCGCCGCCGCGCAAGCCGTACATCTTTCCCCAGAAATCCAAATTCTCACGGGCGGAGAGATCGGGGTACAAGGCAATATCCTGCGGCACGACACCTAATGCAGCTTTTGCGAGAAGCGGTTCGCGGCTGATGGAATGCCCCATAATGGACGCGTCACCTTCGCTGGGGGTAAGCAACCCGGAGAGCATCGAAATGGTTGTGCTTTTTCCCGCACCATTCGGCCCGAGCAGACTCAACACTTCTCCAGCTTCGGCGGAAAAGCTCACGCCTTGTACGGCTTGTAATTCACCAAATGATTTTTTGAGGTTATTAACTTCGATTGCCTTGGACATAATTGATTCCTTTTTTATCTCTTCCCTCCCAAAATGAGGAGGGTGCGCTTTAGCGCAGGTGGGGTCGGTTTTGATTATCCCAAGTATACGCGCACCACTTAAGCAGCACCATTGCGCTTTCGCACATTAAGGACACTGTCCTTTCGTACAATGTCCCTGCACGCCTGCTTGCGATAAAATGAGATCACCATGCAAACCAAAACCTCCAACCGCGTCAAAGTCGAGCAGGATTACCGTCTCTTTTTTGTGTTCATGACCCTCATCATGGTCGGCATGTATGTGGTATCTCTCATCGAAAACCCCGCTTTGCAGAAATTCTGGCCTGCTGCCCTCTTCACCATTTTGCTCACAGCCCACATCACCCTGCATTGGATAGTGATCCGCCTTATTCAAACGCCCGTCCGCAAGGCAGCCTACATCATCGGGCAGGGCCTGCTGGCATTTGTCATCATCCAAATGTCGGGCAACATCGGTATGATCTTTGCACTTTACATGGCCCTGATCGGTGAATGCATCGGCATTCTGGGGATCACCCGCTGGGCGGCGCTCACTGTTCTTTTTTATATGGCGCTATCAGTATCCAACTTTGGCTTATTCGCCGATACCGGGAGTGCCTTTTTCTGGCTGCTCGCCAGCATCCCGACCATTATTTTCGTCAGCCTGTATGTTACGTTGTATACCCGTCAGGCCGAAGCGCGCGAACGCGCACAAGCTCTCGCCGATGAACTCAGTGAATATGTTGCCAAGGTTGAAGATCTCACCATAGCCAATGAACGCCAGCGAATGGCGCGCGAACTCCACGATACACTCTCACAGGGTCTCGCAGGTTTGGTCCTGCAACTCGAGGCCGCCGACGCGCATCTCAGTAACAAGCATCCGGAACGCGCGCAGGAAATTATCCAGCAATCCATGGAAACCGCCCGTTCAGTTTTAGGCGATGCCCGCAAGGCCATCAGTGACCTGCGTCATGAGTCTGGAGAATTGGAAGATTCTCTACGCCTTGAAATTTTCCGCTTCACCGAAGCCACCGGCATCCCATGCAATTTCCACCTCGCTCTTTCCCAGCCGATAGCGGACTCAGTCCGAGAGACAGTTATCCGCGCTGTGGCAGAGTCACTTAACAATATTGCACGCCATGCTAAAGCGGCTTCTTCATCGGTCAGTGTCACTGCAAATGAAAATGAGATCACTGTCGATGTTAAAGATGACGGAATTGGCTTTGATCCCAATGCCATCGCATCGGGGCATTACGGTCTGCTTGGGATGCAGGAACGTGCCCGATTAAACAGAGGCAGGCTCGAGGTCCGCAGTGAAGCGGGGAAAGGAACTCATCTGACGCTGACTCTTCCCATCGAGTCAAAGTAGAATAGGTAACATGAATCCCCCAATCCGCATTGTGATCGCCGATGACCATTTGATCGTCCGCCAGGGTTTGCGTTTGATCCTTGAAACGGAAGATGGTCTTGAACTGGTCGGCGAGGCGTCTGACGGCGCAGAGGCAATTCAGCGTTGTGTTGAACTAAAACCCAACGTGGTGTTGATGGATCTGCGTATGCCCGGCATGGACGGCTTGACCGCCATTGAACATTTGCAAGTTGAACAACCGCAAATCGCCGTAGTAATTTTGACAACCTTCAACGAAGATGACCTGATGCTGGGCGGCTTGAGCGCTGGCGCGAAAGGCTATCTTCTCAAAGATACGGACAGGCAAACATTATTCAGCGCCATCCGCGCCGCCGCGCGCGGCGAGACTCTTTTTCAACCCGAAGTCCTTGCGCGGTTGCTTTCCAAGGTGGGTGAAAAGTCATTTACAGCATCCGCAACTTTTGACCTGACCGAACGGGAGCGCGAAGTATTGAATGCTGTTGCACACGGCGAGCGCAGCAAGGAAATTGCATTGAAACTCAAGATCACCGAGCGGACAGTGAAAGCGCACCTTGCGAGCATCTACAATAAGCTGGGGGTTGATTCGCGTGCCGGGGCCATCGCGGTCGCTTCGCAAAACCGATTGCTTTCATAGCTGTATCTACAAATCATCTGAAAATACTGTGTCGCTCTGAGGGAGCGTTCTCCCTGGCACCGCCCGCCAGGGCAGGTGTCGCGACCGAAGAGTCTCGTGTTTTTAGCGTAGAGATCCTCACCGCACTGGCGCGCGGCGCAAGTGTCGCTACGCTCAGGACGACATTTTTGAGATAAGTATCAAAAAAAACGCACCATAAAAATTCTTATAAGTAAATTAGCAAGGGGACTATTTAATAATTTTCCTGACGGTTGGTTTGTAACCTGGAAAGACCTGCTCCACTGTGGGGTTATTCAAGCGCTTCATTAATATTTCGGAAAGCACATCGCGATAATCGGTTGTGACGGCGAGGTCGCCGGGGCCGATCAATTGACCTTCCCGCAAGCCGGGCCATGCTCCGTGGACCTTGCCGCCATTCACATTCCCACCCAATACCATCATCATACTGCCGTGACCGTGATCTGTCCCCAAGCTTCCATTTTCAGAACAGCGCCGCCCAAACTCAGACATGGTGACTGTGGTGATCTTGTTCATGTGGTCGAACATATCTGCATGAAAAGCGGCGAGACCTTCGGCGAGGTCTTTCATTAGGCCGGGCATCAAGCCGCTGGTCACACCCTGAGCGAAATGTGTATCCCAGCCGCCGAGATCAATGGCCGAGACTTCGAGTCCCACATCCGCTTGGATGAGCATGGCAGTTTGTTTGAGCGCAAGCCCAAATTCAGAGTCGGGATATTTCGCGTCACGCACCGCGAGATAAGTCTGCGGGTCGAGCTTTTCAAGCGTGTTCATGATCGCAAGCGTATCCTGCCCAAGCACGTCATTTTGATAAACACTGCTCAACGCGCTTTGCATTTGCTTCAACGCGCGCATATCTCCGCCTAGATGAAAATCCGCGATGGACCTTAGCACCGAGACGGGCACTGATCCGGCGAGACTCTTCTGCGGGCGAGTCCCCATACCTACAGCGCGGAGCGGCGACACATTACCGGTATTCAATGCCGCGAGATGACGACCGATCCAACCCGAAGCAGGACCGCGCTCATCGTCCACACCGCGCTCCATCAGTTCCATCGCTTTGAAGTGACTGCGCGACTCGTCCGGCGCACCGCAGGCGTGGATAATGGCAAGCTGTTCGCTTTGCCAGGCATTAGTCAACGTTTGCATGGATGGATGAAATCCAAAGAATCCGTCGAGGTCAATTGCGCGTTCATCCTTTTTTGCGCTTGTGTCATCCGGGCGCGGAATGCCGAGTGACGGGCGCAGTTGATAATAGGCGTCCTCGCCGTGCGGCACAACCATGTTGAGCACATCCGCTGCGCCGCGTAAAAAGATGACCACTAAAGTGTCTCCGCGTTGGGCAGTGTTCGTGGGAGCAAATGAAAGACGGGGCATCCAGGTTGTTTGTGTGAGCATAATGACTCCTAAAGTTTTTCGTCATTGCGAGGAGGGCTTTAGCCTGACGAAGCAATCTGTTTATTGGCTTGGAGATTGCTTCAGGCGAAAGAACATCGCCCTCGCAATGACAGAGACGTTATCTCCATTGAAACGCGGGCGAAGCGATCAGGCTTGCGGCGATGACCTGCAAAGTTTCTTCTTCATTCGCTCCGGCAGATCGGATCGATTTGATCAATTCATCGCGCACAGTGTTCGACATTGAAGCGCCCAATAATAAAGATGAGATCGAATCAACATCGTCTTGTAAAATTCCCGTTGATGCGACATCCAACAAAGATTTGAGATTATGTTTCGTGCCACCGATCTCATTGCGGATCAATGCGAATGCGAACTGCCAGCGCGGCATGAGATTTCCCTGCCACGCTTCGCTGCGGTCAGGATAACCATCGGGCGTGGTCCAGTTGAAGTAGAGTTGTCCCATGCGAAGGAGATAATCTTGAACACCAGCGGCATCGGTTTCCACGTTCAACATCCTCATGGCAGAGAGGACAAAGTTTGCGGGACGTTTGTATTTTGGCTGTGCGAGGGGCAGTCCATCCAACAAAATAATTCGCAGCACGGATTTGATATCGCCTTTTGAGGTGAGAAAAACCTTCGAGGCTTTTTCGACCAACTCAACGGGAGGTTGATCCGCGATGAATCGGCGCGCAAGTTTTGTCGCAACGAATCGCGCCGCGCTGGGATGAGTCACCAGTGTTTCGATCACCTGCTCCGCTTCTTTGATCCCGTTATTAGGAATTGTCATGCCCAAAATATTTTTTGTGCCCGTGTCGTGCAGGTTTTCCTTGAAGACAAAATCACCGAGCCAGAAATGTTCCTTGACGTTCCAGCCCGTTAGACAGCGCGCCAGTTCCATTACATCCTGCTGGCTGTAGCCGCCGTCCACGCCGAGGGTGTGCAATTCCATTAACTCGCGCGCATAATTTTCATTGGGCGCGCCCTTTTGATTCGCCTGATTGTCGAGATAGGTCATCATGGCGGGTGAATGCGCGGAAGCCCATACCAGGTCACGGAATGAGCCGAGCGCATTCTTGCGGATCACTTCGCGGTCGTCAACGGTCTTGAGGTAAAAGCAGTTGCCCTTATCAATGTAGATGTTGAAATGGTCGCTCCAGAATTCCGTCATCACTTCATAGAGTTGACGCTTGCTGTAAAGTTGACGCACGAGCGTGGCGCGGCGTAATTCGTCCGGCGCTTTTTCGCGGTCATAATTTTCAAACAGTTGGTTGCTGATGCCTTCGATCTCATTTGCCGCCATCTTGAGAGTCTTGAACGGGGTGAGTTGAAGCTCGCAATCGAAATCATTGATCGTTTTAAAATCAAGCTGTTCTTCGATCCATGCCTGCAAACCGATCCCGGCAAAACGCGCACGCTCCTCCACACGCGGACCGAAGGTGAGTCTTTGAAGCGCAAGGAAATCACGCTCGCCGAGCGGAGTCCACGCAGTAGTGGGAAGGTCGCCTGCCAGTCTGCGATACACGGGCGCACACGAGGATAGCGCCGCGCTGGCAGTGACAAGTGCTCCAAGTTTAAGAAAGTCGCGTCGGGAAAGAGTCATAGTAAATAGTTGGTCGGTAATTTATGGATTCGCACGGAACGAATCCCACACCTGCAGGGCGGGTTTTGGCGTGCCATCTTTTTCGCGCAAGCCCACATTGACAAAGAATCCCAGAGTGTTGATGTCGTCTTTGCTTGTGCCTTGCTGGTCGAAATATTTTGCATACGAGTCGATGTTCAAATCGCTGAACAGCAGATAGATCCAAAAGTCGAGTCGCTCACCAATCTGGGTGTGGATCGCGTTGAGATAATCCACCTGATCTTGAGGAGTGCCGGGAAGGTTTTCAGTCTGTCGTGAGATAAATCCACCTTCGGCAACGGCCAGCGGCTTGTTGGTGCGTGTGAGCAGAGGAGTGTAATAGTCCGCGGGAATCTCGCTGCCGGTGCGGAACGCGATGAACGGATAAGACGAAATCACCCACAGATCAAGCTGCGGCTCAAAGACTTCGATATATTCCCATTTGGTCTCATAAGGTGCGCCTTGGCCTTCAATGGGGACAACACTATTTAACTGCTCCCATTGAAAAGTGACGAATACCTTTGTCTCAGGCGATTCTGCTTTGACAGCGGCGTATGTTTCGCGATAGAGGCTGAGAAAATTCGGAAAGTCTTCGGGGTATGCCTCAGCGTACGAGTTGATCTCGGAAGCGAGTCCCAGATATTGCGGTTTGAACTCGCGCAGGACTCTCAGTGTGAAGTTCTTATATGCGCTGCGAACTTCGGGGGTGGAAAAATTCGCGTTGCTCCAGTCAGTGGGCAGGCCGGAAAACTCGCGCCGGTTCAATCCATTGAGCGGATCAATCACATAGATCGATTCAAGATTATTCGCCCGCGCAAGGGTCTGCGCGTTTATCATGTCTTCGATCTTTTTTGATTTGGAGTCCGCGCTGGATACAAAATCCAACCACGGAATATTTTCCTGAACCAGAGTCACATCGGCGTGTTGTCCCATATCTTTGTACATGGCGAAGACGCTATTCAAAGAAACTTCTGATGGAGTGGGGAAAAATCCATAAGCGGTGCGTCCGCTCTCGAAGACCGAGGGTTCGGGAGTGTAGGTTGGGTCTGGGTAGGGCGACATACTTTGGCCGCAGGCCATGCTAACGATGAGGATCAGCAAAACGGGAAGGAATGATCGTGACATCGAAAATTTATGCATGGGAAGGTGCTGTCTCATTCGGCGTGGACTGAGTCTTCTCGCGCGGCATCCAATTCAACAGGGCAAAACTCGCCGCGCCAAAGGAAATGATGACCGCAATCGGCAAAAGAAAGAACCACCCAATGACGGGCAGGAATGACGTCAGTTCGAGAATGACCGCGCCGCGGATGAATCCTGCCAGCGGACTGAACACACTGCCCGCCCGTTTCATTTGTTCGCTCAGATGCGAGGAAATTCCCGCCGAGCCAATCGAGGAAACCGCAAACGAAGCCGCCAGCAATACCCAACCGAGGAATTTGGCGGGACCGAATGGAAGCACAAGCAGGATCACAATTGGGATCGCCAACGCGATCATGACCCCAAGCCCCATCCAGAACGTTCCTCCGAGAGTCTTTTCCACGCGTACCTGGGCGCGCGCAACAAGGGGCGGGAACAACAACCACCAAAGAGTCAACATGCTCGGAAATGCAACCGAGATGATGAGCAGAATAAAGAAGATCGCAGAAATATCAGCCATGTTAATTTCCTTTTGTTTATTTGATATAGGGAATACAGGAGGGGATATGAAAAAGTTGCGGTTTATGAAGTTAACTCAGGTTAAAGAAAAAGACGCGGGATGAGCGCGCCTTTTTGGAAAGATAAAAGAAGAAAGAGGTTTAGGTATTGCGTTGGAAGAATCCCAGAATGGCCGCGCCAATACCGACAAAGCCGACATAAGGCAGCAGCAGAAACCAACCGAAAAGCGGAAGCGCGCACGCAAAGCACAAGATGACAGTGCTCCATAGGTTTCTTTTCCATGCTGCCATATCCGGGAATATCTTTTCTCCCAGAGATTGAACCATGCCGGTTAACCCAATGCTCAAAAGGATCGCGAGAAAAATAAGGATGGCAAATGCAGGGATCGTTAGAATGCCTCTCACGAATGCGACTGCATTTTGAGATACAGACAACAACACCAGCGCGATCACACCGAAGAAAAGAAAATTTACCATCCCCAACCCAAACGAACGCCACGGCATTTGCTGAATGATGTTTTTTGTTTTGAGCACACGCTCTGTGAACAGTGCTCCGATCACAAGAAAATATGCAGAGAGGGTAATGGTCAACAGAAGGGTTACAAAGAACAAGCGAAGAACGTTATCCATGGGTGGTCTCCAATTATTTCAATTGATTTTTTAGCAGTACACCGTTTCCCAGCAGCCAGAGGATGGATACGCCCGCAAGCGCGATCATCAGGCTGGAGAATTCGGCAATGTGAATTTCAGGCATGACCGGCATATGCATCTGTGAAAGCATATCGAGCGCGGCTGTCCATTGGGACTGGATTTCCGAAATAAAAGTCAAAAGTGACGACGGTTCAATGGCAGGTAAAAGATTAATCACAAACGGCGCAGCGATTATGACTCCAGCCAGTGCAATTGCAGATTGCAGCACAGCGGTCAACGTGAGCCAGCGCGGCAGGGTATACGTCCTTATGAGTGGAGAAGCGAGCGGGCACGACAAGGCAACTTCGGGCAGAGACTCCAGCTCGGCAAATAAGGATTCAAGCGCGGAGAGCCGCGCAGTGCAGTCCGCGCATGAGGCGAGGTGATTTTCGACCGTGGCACGATCCGTAATTTCATTATCGAGGTATTCGTTCAAGAGTTCGTCGGTTAGATGATTCATTTCAGTTTCTCCGCCAGAATTTTGCGGGCTCGAAAAAGGTGACTCTTCACGTCGCTGACCGGAATGTTCAACTCCACAGCAATCTCGTCATAGGATAGTTCCTGAAAATGACGAAGTTCCACGACTACGCGATAATTTGCCGGAAGAGCGGCGATGGCTTTGCGGATAAGCTCGCTTCGTTCGCGGGTTTCATACGCAGCCTCGGGCTGATTATTCTCATCCGCGAGGCGCTCGTCATCGATCTCCACTGTGGGCTTTTGCGTCTCGAAATAATTCAGGCAAATGTTCGCCGCCACACGCCGCACCCACGGACCAAAGTCGCGCTCAAGATCGAACAAGTCAAGACGGGAATACACGCGCAAAAAAGTCTCCTGTGCAAGGTCTTCCGCTTCGCGGCGTTCATGCGTCATGCGATAACAGACGTTGAAGACACTCGTCTGGTAACGTGTGGTGAGTTCGCCGATCGCCTCGGCATTCCCGCCACGGGCACGCAGGATCAGATCGCGGTCTGTAAGTGCATTCATCGCTTAAGGATAATACAGGCGGGTGCGCGAAAAAGTTGCAGAAATTAAAAATCTCATCTGCTACTTTTCAAAGCAAAGGACTCATTCTATAGTCTATCAGGCTTGATTTTTTGGATATTTTTATTCAATGACTCGGTCAGTCAATTGGATGGCCAACCCGATATAGGATTCCGGCGAGAGACTCTGCAAGCGGCTGCGGGTTTCATTGTCCACTTCAACCGCTTCAACCCATGACCTGTAATCTGCTTCTGTCAAGACGCGGCCTCTTGTCTGCTGTTTGAGTGACTCGTATGCGTCGCTTTTGCCCACTGCACGCAGGATGGTCTGTGCTCCCTCGCTGACAACTTCCCAATGCGCTTCGAGTTCTACTTTGAGTTTATCTTCATCTGCCGCGATGCGACTCAGTCCGCGTAATAAATTTTTCCATGCGAGCAATGTATGTCCCAACGCTGTGCCGAAAGTGCGGCGAACTGTTGAATCAGACAGGTCACGCTGCAGACGGGAGACAGTTAATTTTTGGGCGTAATGCACGAACATGGCATTGGCAATACCGAGATTTCCTTCCGCATTTTCAAAGTCAATTGGGTTAACTTTTTGCGGCATGGTGGAAGAACCAACTTCCCCAGCGACAACGGCTTGTTTCAGATAACCGTCGCTGATGTAGCGCCACATATCCTGGGAGAAATCTATCAAAATGGAATTCAACAAGCGGACAGCGTCAAAATACCGCACCCAATTATCGTATGGCAAGATCTGATTGGTGAGTAAATTTGGTTTTAGGTTGTATTGCGAAATGAAATCCTGGCTGAAAGCGATCCAATTAACATTGGGGACGGCAGCCTGCAGAGCGTTGAAGTTTCCCACCGCGCCGGTCAGCTTGGCTTCAAAGATATGTTCCTTGATGAGTTTGTGCGCTTCTTTCAATCGCGCCAGATACACGGCAAATTCTTTGCCTAATGTAGTCGGCACTGCGGGCTGACCATGAGTCCGCGCGAGCATGGGCAGGGAGCGATAACGGATGGCGAAGTCTTTTAGCGTATCAATCAAAGACTCTATCGTTGGTAAAAGAACAGCATCACGAGAGTCCCTTAGTGCAATGACTTGCGCAATATTATTTACATCTTCGGATGTCAGACCGAAATGAATCCACGGAAATAATTCGGCAGGAATTTTTTCACGCAGAAAATATTCAATGGCTTTCACGTCATGGCGAGTCTCACGCTCGAAGGCTTGAATGGACTCCGCATCTGAGTCGTTGAAATTGGGTATGACTTCATTGAGCAGGCGGGTTTCAGAGTCACTCAAAGGGCGGATCAAACCGATCTTGGAAAGAGCAGGCAAATAGTCCAGCTCGATACGAACCCGGTCGCGCAGAAAAGCAAACTCGGAAAAATAATCCCGCAGCGGCTCGGTTAAATCTGTGTAGCGTCCATCCAATGAAGAAAGAGCGTGAAGAGGTTTCAAGTAGTGGTACTCCGTGTGTTAGCGATTACTGAGCTGATAGTTCGGCGCTTCCTTCGTAATAATAACATCATGCGGATGACTTTCAATGAGACCGGCGTTTGTGATGCGCGTGAGGCGGGTCTTGGTGCGAAGATCGTCCAGCGACGCCGCGCCTGCATACCCCATGCCGGAACGCAAGCCGCCCACGAGCTGATAAACATATTCACCAAGCAGCCCTTTATACGGCACGCGTCCCTCGATGCCTTCAGGCACAAGCTTACCGCTGCCGCTTTGACCCGTGCCGTAACGGTCTTTTCCGTAACCCTTCAACGCGCCAAGGCTGCCCATACCGCGATATTCCTTGAAGCGGCGTCCTTCATATAACATCACTTCGCCGGGCGCTTCATCTAAACCGGCCAGCATACTTCCGAGCATGACCGCATCCGCACCGGCGACAATGGCTTTGACAATATCGCCGCTGAATTTTATACCGCCATCCGCAATGATGGTGACGCCATGTTTTCTCGCGACACGCGCACATTCAAAGATGGCGGAGACTTGGGGCATGCCCGCGCCGGAGATGACTCGCGTGGTGCAAATGGAGCCCGCGCCGACTCCGACTTTAACCGCATCTGCTCCCGACTTAATGAGAGCTTCCGTCCCTTCAGCAGTGACTACATTCCCCGCGATCACAGGCAGGTCTTTCCACGCGCTTTTGATTCTCCGGACGGCTTCCAGCACGCCGATGGAATGTCCGTGCGCCGTGTCAATCGCGATGACATCCACGCCTGCTTTCATCATGAGATCAACGCGCGTTTCAAGGTCTGCGCCAACACCAACTGCCGCACCGACTAATAATCTTCCTTGTGAATCTGTTGATGCATTGGGATAGTCCCGCGCCTTTTGAATATCTTTGACGGTGAGCAAACCTTTCAACATTCCGTTCTCATCCACAAGTGGAAGTTTTTCGATGCGATATTTTTGCAATATTTCTTTTGCTTCCTTTGCAGAAACGCCCACGCGCGCAGTGACCAGCTTATCTTCCTTCGTCATAAATCGATTCACGGGCAGGTTGTAATCTTCTGCTTCCACAAAACGGATGTCGCGATTGGTGAGGATGCCAATGATCTTTCCGGTCACATCCGTGATCGGCACACCGCTGATGTGATACGTGGACATGATCTCTTCGGCGCGGCTCAGTGGCGCATCGGGAGATAAACTGATCGGCTCGACGATCATGCCGGACTGCGAACGCTTGACCTTTTCCACTTCAGCGGCTTGCGCCTCAGGCGGCATGTTGCGGTGGATGATGCCGATCCCGCCCTCACGCGCCAATCCAATCGCCAACCGCGCCTCGGTGACAGTGTCCATTGCGGCAGAGAGGATCGGGATGTTGAGTTGGATCTGCGGCGTCAATTGCACACGGACATCGGTTTGATTCGGCAACACTTCGGTATAGCCGGGGACAATGAGGACGTCGTCAAAGGTGAGTGAGTCAAATGATTTGAATAATTCTTCGTTCATAAGTTTTTTTCTCCTTATATATAAAAAGGCAGGGGCGACCCTTCAAATTCTGCAAGATATCTTGCTCTCACTGGGCGGGTCGCCCCTACAGTGTATGGTAATTATTCAGCTTGTTTCATCAAGTAGTCGTGAATGGACGAGTCATAATGCGCGGTGGAAGCGAAGCCTTTGATGGCCAGTCTTTCACGCGTCTTTGCAGAAATTCCGCCTGCACGGAGTTCATTGAGAATGGAGTTGTAATCGGAAGGATCGCAAACCAGTGTGACGCGCTCGTGATTCTTTGCTGCGGCGCGGATGAGAGTCACGCCGCCGATGTCAATGTTTTCGATAGCGTCCGCGTAAGTGACAGTTGGTTTGGCGATGGTTTCCTCAAATGGATAGAGATTGACAGCAACGAGGTCAATATAATCCCAGCCGAGGTTGAGCAATTGCTGGTGGTCTTCTTCGGTGGGACGTGCCAGCAGTCCGCCGTGAACAGCGGGGTGCAGAGTCTTGACTCGTCCGCCGAGGATTTCAGGGGATTTTGTGTATTCGGCAACCTCGGTGACAGATATGTTATTGTCGCGCAACAATTTGGCGGTGCCGCCTGAGGCGAGCAAAGTCCAGCCGAGGGAGGCGAGTCCTTTGGCGAAGTCAATGAGACCGGATTTGTTGTGAACAGAGAGAATAGCTGTGGGCATGAGATAAATTCCTTTCCAACGGATTATTTAACGGATGAACGGATATTGCAACGGATCGCCTTCGGCGAACGGATAAACGGATGTTAAAACGAATTTAAGGAATGTGAGTGATTATATTTTTGTAGTGAGTTCCTTGAGAGTGGTTATTAGTAGTTTGTGTTCGGTTTGATGAATGCGGATTTCGAGTAAATCTAATGTGTCTTCTGCATATATGGGAACAATCTCTGAGGCGAGGACCGGACCACTGTCCACGCCTTCGTCGGGGACGAGATGAACCATGACGCCTGTGTGTTCTATTTCTTCGCGTTGATATGCTTCATAAGCACGTTCAATGGCTTGTGTGCCGGGGAAAGTATTCGGTAATGCGGGATGCAGGTTGATGACGCGGTTTGGGAAAGCTGAAAGAAAGGCGGAGGAAAGAATCCGCATCCAGCCGGCGAGGATGATGTAGTCGGGTTGTTTGGTTGTCACATAGTCGGATAGTCGCTGGTCATAATCACGGCGGGATTCGTTTTCGAGTTTGGCGAAATAAACTGATTCAATGTTCGCATTCTTGGCGCGGGTGAGTCCATGAGCATCTGCTTTGTTGCTGATGACACATACAACCCTCGCATTCAATTCACCAGATACACAGGCATCAAGGATGGCTTGCAGGTTGGATCCGTTACCGGAGATGAGAACAACAAGACGAGAGACCATGTTTAGTGATGGAAGAGGCGCACGCCGGAGAAGGTCATGGTGATGCCGTATTCGTCGCAGGCGGCGATCACATCTTCGTCACGGTTGGAACCGCCGGGTTGAAGGACATATTTCGCGCCGCTCTTCGCTGCGCGGTCAATGGAGTCGCGGAAGGGGAAGAAGGCATCGGAACCGAGAGTCACACCGGACATACCATCCAGCCATGCGCGTCTTTCCTCGGCTGTGAGTTGGCGCGGCGTTTCTGAGAAGATGTTTTTCCAGTTGGCTTTTTCTGCGTCCGTTACATCGGGTTGCAGGAATTGATCAATGGCATTGTCACGGTCGGGGCGTTTGATGTTGGGAATGAAGGGTAGCGCAAGAACATGTGGATGTTGGCGCAGTCGCCACAAATCTGCTTTGGCTCCCGCGAGGCGGACGCAATGCACACGCGATTGCTGCCCCGCACCAACACCGATAACCTGTCCATCGAATATAAAGCACACTGAATTGGATTGAGTGTACTTGAGCGTGATCCACGCGATCAACATATCGCGGACTGCGCTTTCGGACAGATCTCTTTTCTGCGTGACAATGTTGGCGAAATCAGACGGCGTGACCAAACGATCATGATGACGTTGTTCAAACGTGACACCGAACACTTCGCGAGTTTCCAACACAGATGGTTCATAAGTCGGGTCAATTTGAACGACGGCATATTTGCCCTGCTTTTTCATCTTGAGAATTTCAAGCGCGTCAGCGTCATAAGCAGGAGCGATGACACCATCGGAGACTTCGCGGCTGATGAGTTTTGCTGTGGACGCATCCACTGTATCAGATAACGCAATGAAATCGCCGAACGAAGACATTCTGTCCACGCCGCGCGCGCGGGCATATGCAACGGCGAGCGGAGAAAGTTCGAGGTCATCCACGAAATAAATTTTCTTGAGGATGTCAGATAACGGAGTCGCAACGGCTGCTCCTGATGGGCTGACATGTTTGAATGAGGCTGCGGCTGGCAAATTTGTCGCGGCTTTCAATTCGCGGACAAGCTGCCATGAGTTCAACGCATCCAGTAAATTGATGTAACCCGGCGCGCCGTTGAGAATAGTAATGGGCAAGTCCACATCGGATTTCATGAAAACACGGGCTGGCGCCTGCTGGGGATTGGTTCCATAGCGGAGAGGGAGAGAAGAGGGCATGTGTAATTCCTTTCAACGGATATTTTCCAACGGATCGCTTCGCGAACGGATGAAAACGGATTAGGCAGTTAGGCGAACTTTCTTTTCGCCTTTGACAAGTTCGCCGATGATAAAGGTTGGCTCGGGGATTCGGTTTTGGATTTCGTCAACCTTTGTTTTATCAACCACCATCACCATGCCAATACCCATGTTGAAGACGCGGTACATTTCGTCGGTGGCGATATTTCCTTTTTGCTGGATCAACTTCCAGAGCGGAGGAGGCGTCCACGAGGTGAGGTGAATGACTGCATCAAGGTCATCCGGCAGAATGCGCGGAATGTTCTCGATGAATCCTCCGCCTGTTAAATGCGCAAGCGCTTTGACGCGGGAAAGGTGGGGATACAAAAGAGGTAAATAGGAACGATGCGGGGCGAGCAAAGAATCAGCCAGCGAGCCGCCGAGTTCAGGAAAAACTGTATCAAGCGGAGTATCGGCGAAAATTTTTCGGATGAGGGAATAACCGTTCGTATGCGGACCGGATGAAGTTAGTCCAATCAGAACATCACCTTCTTTTAGATCTTTGCGAGGCAGAATGTTATCACGCTCAACCGCGCCGACAATTGTTCCGGCGACATCAAACTCATTTGGCTGATAAACGCCGGGCATTTCAGCGGTCTCACCGCCGAGCAATGCCATGCCCGCTTCTTTGCAAGCCTCGGCAATGCCAGTGACAACTTCCGCTGTCACTTCGGGGGTCAGCTTGGCTGTGGCGAAATAATCCATAAAGAACAGCGGACGCGCACCTTGCACGAGAATATCGTTGATGCAGTGATTGACGATGTCATGTCCAACTCCGCGATAGCGATTTACAGAGGCGGCGAGTTTTACTTTTGTGCCAACACCATCTGTTGATGCAACCAAGACTGGATTATCAAATGCTTTTAGAACAGAGGCATCATATAGTCCGCCAAAAGAGCCGATGCCTGCGAGAACGGATGGAGTATATGTGGATTTGACTGCGCCCTTCATTAAGTCAACTGCGCGATTGCCTTCGGTGATGGAGACTCCTGAATCTGCATATGAAAACTGCTTCAAGGCACGCTGAGCAATATCCTTACGATATAGCATCCCCTCAAATGAGACTTTACAAATATTTTCATATACTTGCTCAACAGCAGATTGAATTCCGTCCGCCCAGGCTGTTAATCCAAATACACGCCCGCCTGAAGTAAGAACTTCCCCATTCTCAAATTTCGTCCCTGCATGGAAACAAATTGCATTTGCCGGAAGAGAATAAAACTTCACGAGTTTTCCACTTTCCACTTTTTCAGGATACCCTTTACTCGCCAACACTACACAGACCGCTGCGCCATCTTTCCATTGAATGGTCAAATCACTCAGCGTACCGTCTATGCAAGCCTCAGCAATATCAAGCAAGTCTGTTTCAAGTAATGGAAGAACTGCTTGAGTCTCCGGGTCACCGAAGCGGCAGTTAAACTCCAAAGTGCGGATGCCGTTTTGAGTCAGCATCAAGCCTGCATACAACACGCCCACAAATGGAATCCCCTCACTCCGCAATCCATCGACAGCAGGTCTCAAAACTAATTCAATGGCTTCATTCATTAAGTCAACAGTAAGAATTGGAGCAGGGGCATAAGCACCCATACCTCCCGTGTTGGGACCCAAATCACTATCCAGCAAACGTTTATGATCCTGCGCGGGCAACATGGGAATGACACTCTTGCCATCCGTGAACGCCATCAACGAAACCTCTTGTCCGCTTAGACGTTCTTCGATCACCACTTCATTGCCAGCCTCGCCAAAAACTCCGTTTACAAATATTTGCTCAAGAGTTGATTTCGTTTCTTCAAGTGTGTTCGGTAGAATCACCCCCTTCCCCGCCGCCAAGCCGGAAGCCTTGATAACCACTGGATAATTTATTTTTTCAACATGCTCAAGCGCATCGGATAATTTATTGAACACGGCATAGCGCGCCGTTGGGATATGATGCCGCGCCATAAAATCCTTCGCAAAGACTTTGGACGCTTCTATCTGCGCCGCGGCCTGACTCGGCCCAAAACAGCGGATTCCACTCTTTGAAAGCGAATCCGCCAACCCGTCCGCGAGAGGCGTTTCAGGTCCGACCAACACAAGATCAATTTGTTTTTCTTTGCAGAAGCGAATCACATCCGAATGACGATTTACATCCAGCAAAACATTTTCGCCGCAAGACATTGTCCCTGCGTTGCCGGGCGCAATATAAAGTTTACGCAAGCGCGCTGACTGAGCCACCTTCCACGCCATCGCATGTTCACGCCCGCCCGAACCAATGATCAATACATTCATAGTTTTCCTACTTAAGGCTTCGCTCAAAACCAGTTTTTACAGTATCAACATTAACTTGAATTGGGTACTGCCCCGTAAAACACGCCTGACAAAATCCGTCCTCTCGACCAACAGCGCGCATCATTCCATCGAGCGATAAATAATACAAACTATCCGCTCCCACAAATTCAGCGATCTCATTTACAGTTCTTTTGTGAGCGATCAGATCATCATACTTTCCCATGTCCACGCCCATAAAACATGGATGTGCGATCGGCGGACAAGTGATCGCCACATGCACTTCCTTCGCGCCTGCGTTCCGCAGCAACTTGATCAACGGTCCCGTTGTATTGCCGCGCACGATACTGTCATCGATCATCACCACACGTTTATCGCGCACATTTTCATTGATGACATTGAACTTCAAAGCCACACCACGCTTGCGGAGAGAATCTGTCGGTTCGATGAAGGTCCGCCCCACATAGCGGTTCTTGATAAACCCATCGTTATACGGAATCCCGCTCACATGCGAAAACCCGATCGCCGCTGGAATGGAAGAATCAGGCACAGGAATCACCACATCCGCCATCCGTTCATCCGTTCCGCGAAGCGATCCGTTGAAAAACTCCCTCGCCAACTCCTCCCCCAACCTCTGTCTCACCTTATGAACACCGATCCCATCCCACACTTGGTCGGGACGCGCAAAATAGATATGTTCGAACACACACATCGCAGAAGGCTCAGTCGGCGGAAGCGCCTGCGTCACCTTCAACGCATGGTTTGAAAGTTCAACGATCTCGCCCGGCTTTACATCGCGGATGGCTTCGCAGCCAAGCGTTTGAAGCGCGCCAGTTTCCGATGCAACTGCATGACCGCCGCTCGGCAGCAGCCCAATGCACAGCGGACGAAACCCCCATGGGTCGCGCACCGCATAAACACTGTCACGAGTTAAGATCACCAACGAATAAGCGCCGATCCATTTCTGCATCGCGTGCTTAATCCGCTCCTCCCACGTCGCGCCACCATTGCGTGCCAGCATCATCGTCATCACTTCAGTATCCGACGACGATGAAAGCCCCACACCTTTCTGCATCAACTCATCACGCAACTCAGCCGAGTTGACCAAATTTCCGTTATGCGCCAATGCCAAAGGTCCATGCATGGTTTCGATCATAAAAGGCTGGGCATTCCGTTCAGACGATGATCCCGTTGTTGAATAGCGCGTGTGACCTATTGCATAATGTCCGCTTAATTTTTCCATCACCGGCTGTGTAAAAACATGCGACACCAACCCAACCCCTTTATGGATCGACATGCTGTGTCCATCCGCCACCGCGATGCCCGCCGCTTCCTGTCCGCGATGCTGCAACGCAAACAACCCGAAGAAAGCCATGCGTGCCACATCTTCATTCGGCGCGAACACACCGATCACGCCGCACTCTTCTTTTGGATGATCGTCTGATAACTGATCGCTGATGATTGACAACTGTTTACTGGACACTCGCATCATCCTCTATGATTCTTTCAGCCGCGCGCTTCTGACTCGCCTTGACCTGCTCCCGCACCGACTCATCCATCAACCCGATGATTTTTGCCGCCAACAACGCCGCGTTGACAGGTTCCAACACAACCGCAGGAGCGATCCCCGAAGGCATTCTCAGCGACGAATAAATGTCCGCGCCGCCAAACGCCTCGCTCACAGGCGGACAAGCAATAACTGGCGCGCTCACCGCACCATCGGTAAATCCACTCAACGCGTTGCTTCGTCCCGCCACAGTGATATACACCTTCGGGCGCGGATCAGCTTCATATTCGCGCAAAATCTTTAAGGCATGTTCGGCAGTCTTATGTGCAGAAGCAATTCGTAAAACAGTTTCCAATCCATATTGCTTGCACGCTTCGGATATTTTTTTACAGTGATCCAAATCCGCTTTGGAACCCATGAGAATAACGACAAGGGGTTTCATAAAATGCCTGCCTCCTTCAAGTTTTCAACAAGTCGCGGCTCGACAGGATACGCGCCGGCTTCGAACTTATTACCTGTCAATAATTCATAGATCGTAATATAGCGTTCGCTCGCCGCCGCCCATAATTCAGCAGGCACAGTTGGAATTTCACCATCGCCGCGATAACCTTTCTTGGCATATTCCAACCGGACAAACTCCTTGTCAAAGTTTTCAGGGTCTTCACCTGCCGCAAAACGCTCTGCATAAGAATCCGCCTTCCAAAAGCGCGATGAGTCGGGGGTATGGACTTCGTCTATCAAGACCACACTGCCATCTTTTGCAATCCCGAATTCATACTTTGTATCTACAAGGATCAAACCCGCTCTGCGTGCAACTTCCTGTCCGCGTTTGAAAATTGCCAGAGCCGCCGCTTGCACTTGTTCCCACGTCTTTGAATCGAGCAATCCTTTTTCAACAACCTCCGCGCAAGTGAGTCTTTCATCGTGACCAGTCGCGCCGCCTTTGGTTGTGGGTGTGATGATCGGTTCGGGCAACTCGGCATTCTTCTGCAATCCATCCGGAAAGGTGTAGCCATAGATCTCGCGCTCACCCAGCGAATAGCGATACCACAATGCAGTGGATGTAATGCCGGTGATATATCCGCGCACGATGACTTCCACCAGAATGGGCTCCGCCACTTTTACGATAGAAACATTCGGGTCAGGCACAGAAACCATGTGATTGGGAATCAAGTCTTTGGTCTGCTCAAACCACCACGCGGACAATTGATTGAGCACCTGTCCCTTATATGGGACTCGCGCGAGGATAATGTCAAAAGCAGAGAGGCGATCAGTCGTGACAATGAGTCTTTCACCATTCGGAAGATCGTACCAGTCACGCACTTTGCCCGAAGTCTTGCCTGCCAAAGGCAGATCGGTTTTGTTCAATGCCTGAGATAAAAGTTTGACTAGTTCATCTTTTGAGATCATGAGTTCTCCGTTTTATAAATTGCTTGCATATTTGACGCCGTTTTGAAACAAAGCCAATCCGCTGCAACCATTCACACCGCCTGTCCAGTTCGGATGCTGATATGAATGGATATGATTTTCAGGGTGTGGCATCAATCCGAGCACATTGCCTTGCAGGTTGCAGATGCCGGCGATATCAAGAAGTGAACCGTTTGGGTTGAATGGATATTCGCCATTCGCAGGTGAACCATCCGAATGGACATACGTGATAGCGACTTGATCGTTATCAACAAAAGAAGAAAGAGGAAAGAGTTCAGACGTTTGAAAGTTGCCTTCTCCATGCGCGATTGGGCATTCGATCAATTCAGTCAGTCCATCCGTCCAAATACATTTTTTCGACTTTGGCTTGAGTGTCACCCACCTACACTCGAAGTGACCATGTGCATTAAACGTCAACGTCACTTCGGATTCATTCTTTCTTCTTTCATCTTTCTTTTCTCCGCCCGGCAATATCCCTGATTTCACCAATGCTTGAAATCCATTACAGATCCCGATCACAGGTTTTCCAGAGTCGACAAACGCTGCGATCTCCTCGCTGAAGTAGGAATTCAAGTCAAGCGCCAGCAACTTGCCCGCTCCAAGAGCATCCGCATAGGAAAACCCGCCCGCAACAACCAGCATTTGATAATCATCGAATCGCGCCTTACCTGCACGCAATTCGCTCAATGGAACGGGATGCGGTTCCGCGCCAGCAAGAGTTAATGCCTCGGCAACATCGTGGTCGCGGTTCGTGCCGCGTGCTTGTAAGATCAGAGCCTTTGGTTTCATAAAGGGGTATTCCATGCTTCGACAAGTTGGGAAACTGTGACATCCAATGCTTTGAATCCGTGGAAGAGCGCTGTCAACGATGTCTCTTGTGTGGTTTTGCCCAGCCAATATGAAGGCAAGCCTTTGAAAGTGTTCAGGAATTTTTCTTTATTTGCAGGGGAAACTTCGACCAATAACGAACCTGTGCTTTCGCCGAATAAAACCCTGACGACATCATCCCACAAATTGGATTCGATCTTCATCCCCAGCCTGCCGCCGATGCACATCTCTGCGGCTGCAACCGCCAGCCCGCCTTCGGAAATATCATGTACAGAGCGGACCAAACCTTCGGTAATCGCCTGATGCAATGCCTTATAAACTTTTGGCGTACTCTGATGCAGAACAGGAATGCTTTCATTCACTTCCCCCATGACCAGCCCAAAATGCGATCCGCCAAAGACAGGTTGAAAATTTCCAATCACATAAATTTCGTTTCCGGCTTCCTTCAAGTCCATCGTCACGGCTTTCGTCACATCATCCATCATCCCCAGGGCTGAGATCAAAAGCGTCGGCGGAATGGAATGACGTTGTCCGTCTGCGCCCATGTATTCGTTATTAAGCGAATCTTTTCCGCTGATAAATGGTGCGCCAAACAACATTGCCCCATCGTGACAGCCGTGCGCGGCTTCGACCAGCGTGCCCATCGTCTCCGGCCGCTTGGGGTCACCCCAGCAGAAATTGTCGAGAATGGCGATCCGCTCAGGGTCAGCGCCAACCGCCACCGCATTGCGGATCGCTTCGTCAATTACCGCTAGCGCCATGCGATAGGCGTCGCGCTTTCCGTATTCGGGATTGATCCCGTTCGACAGAACGATCCCCTTCATGCCGCGCGTGCCTTGAGGTTTTATGACCGTTGCGTCAGACGGCGCGTCGGCCTGGATTCCCGTCAACGGCTTGACCACCGTCCCGCCCTGGATCTCATGGTCGTAAATTCGGATCACAGATGACTTGCTGGCGATGTTGGGATGGGCAAGCAATTTCAATAAAACCTTTTCCGCATCAACGTTAGCCGACAACTGTTCACTGACAACTGACAACTGTTCACTGATGACCGCACTCAATTGCCTCTGCGGAATGCCCTCATGCAAGAATTCATTATCAAGGTCAAGAACGATCTTTCCATCATATCGAACTACCAAACGATGCTCGCCTGTGAATGAACCTATATCTGTTAATTCAGTATCGAAGGTATTGCACAATTCCTGCAACGCAGAAAGATTCTCCGACGATACCGCGAGCGTCATGCGCTCCTGCGCTTCAGAGAGCCATATCTCCCACGGGGCAAGACCCGGATATTTGAGCCGGACATTTCGAAGGTCAACATCCGCGCCGACCTTCGATGCCATTTCACCAACCGCAGACGATAACCCGCCGGCGCCGCAATCGGTGATGTCTGTGTAAAGCCCCATATCACGCGCGCGGACGATGACATCTATCAATCCTTTTTCTGTGATCGGGTCGCCGATCTGAACGGACGCGCCCGCTACTTCACCAGTTTGGGCATCCATCGTCATAGACGAGAAGGTCGCGCCGCGCAAGCCATCGCGCCCTGTGCGCCCGCCGAGGACAATGACCCTGTCCCCACGCTGTGGATTCTTTTTATGTTTTCCTTTTGGAGCGATGCCTACGCATCCGCAAAAGACTAACGGGTTGGCTGTGTAGCCTTCATCAAAAAGGATCGCGCCGTTGACCGTGGGAATGCCGATCTTATTGCCATAATCCTGCACGCCTGCCACCACACCGCTCATGATCCGTTTTGGATGCAGCACACCTTCAGGCAGTTGATCGAATGAAATGTTTTGATTTCCAAAACATAAAACATCCGTGTTCGCAATCGGCTTGGCAGAGACGCCCAGCACGTCGCGGATGACTCCGCCTACTCCGGTATTCGCGCCGCCAAAGGGTTCGATGGCGGACGGATGGTTGTGAGTCTCCACTTTGAATGAGACTTCAAAGTCATCATCAAAGTCAACGATGCCGGCATTATCCACAAAAGCGGACAAGACCCACGGGGCGTTGATTTTGTCGGTGGCGGATTTGAGATAAGTTTTTATCAGACTGTCGACAGTGGACGGTTGACCGTTTGAAGCCACGGTCTGTTGTCCACCGTCAATCGTCACTTTTGCCTTGAACGTTTTATGCCCGCAATGCTCACTCCACGTTTGCGCGATGGTTTCAAATTCAATATCGGTGAGGTCACGATCTTCTTTAATACAATAACTTTGGATTGCCTTCATTTCGGCAAGGTCCAGCGCAGCGCGGCGGTCTTTGGAGAGGAGGAATAATTCATCATCGTTGAGTCCGCGGATGGAGATGGTTTCAATCGCCCCGCTCGATTCAAGTTCTTCAGGAAATGACGGTTCGATGTTGCCAACCTTCCAATGTTGAATGACGTTGTTCGCCAGAAGTTGTTTTGCAAGTTGTTTTATTTCGTCAGCATTCAAACCTTCAAGCTGAAACCTTAGCCCCGTAGCCGCCCGATGGACTCCGTCAATACCGATCTCATGCGCCGCGCGGACGATCTCATGGGCGACGGGGTCGGTCACTCCGGGGCGCAGGGAAACTTCCACGGTGACAGAATCAGTCCCGAGGTCGGGATGAGGCGCAGGAAGTTCCACCCAAAGAGCAGATTGAGTCACGGAGTCGCTTAAAAGTTTGAGGGTCAACTGCTGCAAATCTTCCTGCGACAGTTGACCCTCGACAAAGTACAAGTCTTGACACTCTATCCTCTGCAAATTATTGAATCCCAAGGCCCGCGCGTCCAAAAGATAATGTGCCGAGCGCGGATCAAGGTGGGTGAAACAGACGATAATTCGGTAGATGGACATGAGAAAGCCTCTCGAAAGTGGGGCGATTGTACATCAACGAAGTTGACTAGTCAACAGTTGTCTAGTCAAAATACATAATAATTAGATTAGAAGGGATGAACCCAAGTTGCCCCCGCAAATTTACACAAACTCTAAGACGCCGTGTCCCTGTTTATCAGCTCACCTGCTCTGACGCCAATTGTGCAATGATCTGCTCGGATGACATGACCTGTCCGTAGGATTTCAGCGCAGCAAGAAATGCCTTGTGGACATGTTCTGCGGAAATGACAGTCTCGCCATATTTCAGGTCGCGCGTGGCGCAGGCATCTTCGGCAACCCAAACTTGAAAGCCGAAGTCTGCGGCGGCGCGGGCGGTGGCATCCACGCACATGTGAGTCATCATGCCGGTGATGACCACCCGCTCGATGCCCCAGCCCTTCAACAACTCAAGCAGATTCGTCTCACGGAACGAGTTGGGATAATGCTTATAAACGATCGGCTCTCCTTCAAAGTGCGCGACTGCATCATGAATATCCGAGCCTTCGGTGCCTTTCACAAAAAAGGTCGCGTCAGGTTTCAGGGCGATATGCTGAATATGGACGTGATGTCCGCCATGCTCGCGGAAGCATTGAAGAATCATGTAGGCTTTCTTTGCGGCCTCCAGCGGGTTGACCAGCTCCATTTTGCCGCCGGGAAAATAATCTTTTTGGATGTCAATTAGTAATAAGGCTGTTTTCATTTTGAGACCAGTTTTATTTTTCATACGGCTGCACAGTTTTCAGCCCCCGTAACACACGATAATGTTTAACATTGAAAGTAGCAAGTTGCGCATGAACGCCAATAGCGGTTTCCGCGATCAAAGCATCCAGCAGACCAATATTATCACTCAGATGGTGTGCTGAAAAACTGGTGAGCGCGCGATTATTATCTTCTTCGCTCGGCCAATAAAGCCGGTAATTTGATAATGATCTTTCCAATTGCCTTTGTTCTTTAGCATTCTGGCATCCCTGTATCAACTCCATGACCACAAGTCCGGGCACGCCAATTTCCTGAGCGCTCTCCAGCCATATTTTTGCCGGCTCATACCCGCGTAATATATCCACCATCACGTCAGTGTCAAGCAGGATCATAATCCACGCCCGCGCGTTTGCGCTTGCGTACGAAGTTTGCGCGCATACGCAACACTATCTTTGATATCCTTCCTTTTTGCCCATATCCCAACCAATCCGGAATCGAGCAGGTCTTTTCCCATCATTGCCTTGTCGGAATGGCGCGCGCGCTCGACCAGACGAATGGCCAATAAAAGCTGTTCACTGGGAGATAAAAGGTCGGCTTGTTTAAGTAACTTCTCAAAAGTATCTAATGCCATTTTGACTCCAATCAATTCTCTGAGCTTGGATTATATACCAATTACTTCCTTCCAAAATCCGCCGGATTCTCGCCCCATAGTTTTGTATCCCATTTCAAGATCTTATCTTCAGGCAATTCATTCTCAGCCAGCCAATTCTCCGCACTGTGGATGAGGGCAAAGAGTACGGCATTCTTTGGCGTGTGCTCAAGTTTGGTTTTGCATATCCCTGTGGTGACCCATGAGATCGCATTTTCAGAATCGGAATAAATGGTGACATGCGAATTATGCTTTTCCTCCCAAGTCAGCACATGGACAATGGCCAGAAATTCACCGACATTATTCGTCCCATGAACATAGGGTCCCACACGGAAAATTTCCTCGCCTGTATCTGTGTTCACGCCGCGATATTCCACTTTGCCGGGCGAGCCGCTGCAAGCTGCATCCACGCAAATGGATGGCAGGACAGGTTGAATGCTGGCCGTTTTCCATTTGCCATGCGATGAAACCTTGCCTTTGAATTGTTCATATTTGGAAAGGAAGGCCGCATTGGCCTCGGCTTCACTTTCGAAGGCCTTGAACTGCGCATCGGCAACGCCTTTCACATGTTTTTCACATTCCGTCCATGAAGTGAAAATACCTGTCTTGCGTCCCTTCCATACAACATAATACTTTTGCTTTGGCATGATTCAATTTTACATCAAAGCATGGAAAGGAAATGAGAATGCAATACGCTCAAGTGTATAATCGCATGGTCGTTCCACTTTATCAATAGGAGAAAATAAGCCATGACATTCCAGCCCGTCTACTATTCCCAGCAAGACCCAAAATGGAAGCAGGACATCCTCGGCTTTGGCGACCCCGCCGACACAATTGGTTACATCGGCTGCGCGTTAACGAGCACAGCCATGCTGGTCAGCGGACATGGTTATGTGGAAACTCCTCAAACCCTCAATCAAAAATTAAAGAACGTCAACGGCTTTGTCAGCGCCGGCATTCGCTGGAGCGGCGTGACCCAGATCTTCCCCCAGATCGCCGTCAAAAGCAATATCACCTGTCTCAATGAAGATGCGCCGCTCGGACTGATAGATGCCTCCATCGCTGCCGGTCAACCCGTCATCGTGATGGTGGATAGCACCCCCGCCGCCGGGCTACTCACCCACTGGGTTGTCTTATATGCAAAAGAAGGCAATGACTATCTCATGCTCGACCCATGGCCTTATCAAACCGACGTCACCAAAAAAACATATCTGCTACCGCGCTATAGTCAGGGCAACCCGATCCAGCGTTCGATCATGCATGTCATCATCTACGAATGTTACACAGCCAGCGGAGGGACCGCCATCCCGGGATCATCTGCGCCGACGACTCCGCCTCAGACTCCGCCGGTGCCTGTCCCTGTTCCAACCAGCACCACCACCGCCCGGGTCAAGGCCGAAGCGACTGCTGGCTTGAATATCCGCTCCAGCATAGATACTTCCAGTACAAGCAATATTATCGGTCGAGTATCGGCAGGAGATGTATTAACTCTCATCGAAGCGGACGGCGCTTCAAAAATCGGCGCGGTCAATCAATGGGTACGCGTACGCGACGGCCAAAATAACGAAGGTTTCTGCGCCGCCTGGTATCTGGAAAGAATTCCATTAGCCAACCCCGTGCCGACTCCGCCGCCGGCAACCACTCCGCCTCCCGCCACAACCACGCCGCCTGCGAATCCAATGGTCGTCCTCGCCAAGCCGGTTGTTGGAAGAGCAGGTGTGAAAATTTATGAAGCCGCTTCCAGCAATTCAAAGGTTTTATTAGTGGCAAAAACACATGCACAATTTGCCGTGTTGGAAGATTCTAAAACTGCCCAACCCAAGATCGGCGATAATAGCAAATGGTTATATGTGCAGGCCGCAACCGGCGAGAAGGGCTATGTGAATGGCAGTCTTGTACAACTGCCTTAAGCATTCAAGGCGGTCACGAACACATCCACCATTTTTTCGATGTTGATCTCTTCTGAGACAATTCGAAAAGATTCCTCCCCCATCTTTCTTAAACGCGCTGTGTCAGACAGCGCGTTTTTCATTGCGCGGACCAAAGCATTGAAATCATCAGGCTCGATCTGCCAGCCATTCCCCTCGCGGACAAGGTCATCCTGTGTGCCGTCGCCTTTGGCCACGATGACAGGCAGACCATGACTCATCGCTTCCTGAACAGCCAGTCCGCCAGTTCCGGGCAGGACAAATAAGTCTGCTTGTGCGAAATAAGGTTTGGACTCAGCCCCATGTTTTTCCCCGACAAACTCTGCGGCCGGGTACACATCTTTGGCAAGCGACTCCAAGGCGGCGCGCTCCGGTCCGTCACCGACAATGATCAAACGCGGATTAGTTTTTAATTCAGCGCAGGCACGTAACAAAGAATCAAGTTTCTTTCGAGCTTGTAATCTTCCAACAAATAAAATGGTCGCACGGTCTACCGTCCGCGGACTACGGTCAAGAGTTTGTATTGGCTTTGGTGAAACCGAATTATGCGCCACGAATATTTTTTCGCGCGGAAAGCCGAGGGACGCATATTCCTCCGCGCCGCGTTGACTGTATGCAATGAGCGCGTCAAATTGACTCAGGAATGAGAGTCTGCCCCTTTGACGGAACCCGGCCAACGGTCCCGAAAGATGCGGCGAACCCAATCCCCAGCCAATGACTCTCCGTCCGCGTTGGTGCATCCACTTGACCGCAGAAGGTGTGGATAAATAGCGCGGGTTCGCTTCCACGATCAGGGCATCGGGGTTCCACTCGTTGAGCCAGTTGATTAATCCGCGTTGATAACAGAGATAAAATGCGCCGCCGAATAAATGGATATTTTTTGCTTCGCGGTATTTCGCAATTTGAGGTTTGCCGCTTGCGATCATTTCGGCGGGCTGCGGCATTCCGGCAAAGAGACTCATACCCTCGCATGACTGCGCGAGCAGGTCAAAGAATGGGACGCGATAACTCGGAAGCACGCGCTGTTGTAAGGCGAGACAATCTGAATAATGACTCATGGACATTGACCTGTTGCCCTGCTGAAAATGACGGCGTCTTCATCATAATAATCTTCGCACCATTGAGTTGAGTCTCTCATCGTAGAGATCAAGGACGGTTGACCGATGGTGGATAACATGACCAGTTGAATGTTTTCCCGGTCGAGAAGGCTCTCCCATTGCGGAGCTGCGTTTGCGATGGACAAATATTCCTCCCATTGTTGGGGCGGATAGAGTTCAAAGCGCGTATCGATCCACACCGGGCGGGATGGCAAGGCAAAGATGAGATAACTTGAAAAGCCATAATCACTCCACAATGGGCCTTTGATCTCAGGGTGCGCGGACAACCATCCGGCTGCCTGGATCGGGTTTGCACCGTCATAAGCGCGCGGCGCATCGGGCCACCATGAACCGCGGACGCCCGGCAGGAGTGCAAATGGGATCAGGAGCAAAACACAAGCCGTAAGAATATTGAGCGCGGGCTTTTCATTTTTTACGGGACTCTCCAGAATACGCGCATCCCATTCGGCGACCAGGCTAGCTGTAAGGGTCACCATGATAAAGATGAACCAGATCACATAGCGGACTCCGAGGAGTGCAAGCCACCCGAAAAACAGGAAATTGACCCATTCGAGCAGAGTCAACTTGCGCGATGAAAAAGCAGCGAGTGGAGCGAAGATCAGCAGCCACGCGAAAAATAAATTCGCCTGCCAGCCACTGTTGACCATCGGCATCCATTCCACGCTAAACAACTGGTTGGATGGCGCGTTCAACATATTTTTTACATATCCTAAAACATGGATGCCATGTGGATTAATGAAGACAGCGAACAAAGAAACGCCAAGCGCATAAGCCAGTTGTTTTTTATCGCCTTTGCCAAATATAAATGCCGCTGCTCCAAGAATAAACAACAATGGAAATGATCCATGTAAATTCACCCATAACATGGATAAGATCGGCATTAACCACAAGCCGCGGTTTTTGCCTTGAGTCCATTTCGAGAGAATGTATAAAACCAAAACAAAGATCGGGTATATAAATAATTGCGGACGAAACGACCAGTTACTGCTCCCCGCCAATGCCGCCAGTAAAACCAATAAACTCGCTAATCGCGGACCCACCCCAGCACTCCTCACCAAACTCCAAAGCAAAATGTATGTAATGGCGATAATGACGGCGCGCAGAAAAAAGGTCAGCATCAACCCGCCTGACTGATAGGTCTTCCAAAATATCACAGCCGCCAGCCACGATTGATAAAAAAACGGTGAACCTGTTTGAGTGAAACTATATGTATCAATTGCTGGGACTGAACCTGTGCGAGCCACATCCTGCCCAAGCCGCAGATACCACCAATAATCCTGCGGTGAAAGCGGTAGGAGCAGGGCAAGACTCAACAGGATCAGCAGGGCGAGACTCAGCCAGAGAAAATCGTAAGAATGTCGGCGAAAGTTCATTCAATATCCTTTTGACCACTGTCCAACAAAACTTTGAGATACGACTCGACCATTTGATCCAACCCAAAAGCGGACTCGGCCCGCTTCCGCGCCGCCGCCCGGAATTGACTCTGTTTCGTCAACACATCCGCCGCTGATTCGGCCAGCGTGGCAATATCAGGCCTTTCCAATTTCCAGGGATTCCCGCCATAAGGGACGATGCATCCGGCATCATCCGTCACCAACTCTTTGAGAGCGCCGCTATCGAAGCCGATGACAGGCAATCCGCAGGCCAACGCTTCAATGACGGAATTCGGGCAGGGCGGATTCACTTCCGCGCAATACATCATGTGACTGGAGCGTGCCAAGTCCGGAATTTGTTCACGCGGAACGGTGCCGAGAAATTTTATAGAAAGGTTTGCCACGGAGGACACAGAATTCGTTTTTCGCTTTTTCTCTGTGAACTCTGTGGTTATTCTCTTTTGCGTGGCATCATCCACTTTGCCGGCTACCACCACTTCCATGGGAAATTTTTCTGAAAGTTTTTCAGCCAATGCAACGGCATGGAACAGACCTGAATTCAACCCGCCCGCCAAACTACCTTCCAACAACATCAAGCGGAAACGATCTGTGGGACGGTCGTGCGGTCCGTCGGGAGTGTAAGTTTGCAAGTCAACACCGTTAATGATGACAGAGGCTGGCACTTTTGCCGCTCCATACCAATCCTCCCACCATTTGCGGATGAACTGACTTTGATAAATGACCCGGTCTGCAAAGCGTGCGCGGATCAACGCCAGCATGGCATTGCCATACTCCGCGCGGATATGATAGCGCGGGCCCGTCCAGCGCACACGCTGAACCCAGTTGATGCCGTCGAGGCGCTGCACGATCCGCTGTCCGCGCTGACGGGCTCTTCGTAACGGGAGCAGGTTGCGGGTCCCGGCAATGACCAGCACCGCATCCGATCTGGCAGAAAGATCGTGCGTCACATCCACACCGCGCGCGCGAAGTCCCTGCTCGAATTTCAATCGAAAGGAAGCCATGCCGCCAGTCCCTTCCACATACGGAACAATACAAATCGTAGACATCATCCCATTATACAATCTTCATCCCCCAGCCTTCATCCTTTAATTTATGGTATCCTTGCATCAACTCATTTAGGGAGCATTCGTTCATGTACATAGCCATCGAAGGGGTGATCGGCGTCGGCAAGACCACACTTGCGCGCCTTCTGCAAAACACATTTGAAGCGGAAGTCCTGCTTGAAATATTCGAGGAAAATCCATTCCTCTCCGATTTTTATGCAGACCGCGCACGCTATGCATTCCAGACCCAGATATTCTTTTTACTCAGCCGCTATCATCAACAAAATAATAATGTGCCAAAAATATTGGCAGATAATAAAAACCTGATCGCCGATTACACTTTCGCGAAAGACGCACTCTTTGCGGGCATCAACTTGAAGGGCGATGAACTGAATATGTATCACAGGGTACATGAAGCGCTCGGCGAAAAAATTCCAAAACCAAACCTGCTGGTATATCTGCAAGCCAGCACCGACACTCTCATGAGCCGCATCGCATTCCGCGACCGCCCTTATGAACGCCAAATGGAACGCGCTTATATTGACGAATTGAATCATGCGTATGATGATTTCTTTTCAAAGCCATATGACCATACGCCTGTTTTAAAAATTGACTCAAATGAACTGGACATTATCCACAACCCAGAACATCTCAAGCGGATCGAGAGCCGCATCCGCGAGACTTTGGGGCTGGTCCCGTTTCAAGCGAGTTTGCTCTAGCTGATGATTGATTCCGTCACACCTGCACTGCACCAAACGCAGTGCGGTGCAAGTGTTGCGAGGGCGATGCGTTTCCGCCCGAAGCAATCTCACGCACTCACTGAAATTGCTTCGCCGCAAAGAACAAGAGCGCGGCTCGCAATGACGAAAAAAGGATAACCCATGCGCGTCACACGTGAATCACTTCTCCGCATTGCCAAAGAGACCGCCCAGGAGCGGGCTTATAACGACCCCGATATTATTGCCGCATACCTCACCGGCTCGCTGCTTAATGTTGACCCCATGCTCGGCGGCACAGCCGATATTGACATTGTCTTTGTGTATAAGACTCAGCCGAAGCAGGCACGCGAGTTCGTGAAACTCACTCCTGACTTTCACCTCGACATCAGCCGCCGTGCAAAAGATGATTTCAAGTCGCCGCGCGAGTTGCGCAGTGACCCGTGGCTCGGCTACGAAATGTACGATCCCATATTGTTGTATGAACGCGAGAAATTTTTCGACTTCGTGCAGGCCAGTCTGCGCGCCGGCTTTGACTTTGAACAGCCGCCGCTCATGTTACAGCGCTGCCGCAAACTGCTCTCCCACGGCCGCCAGATCTGGACGGACTTGACCGAAGTAGATTCCGTGGGACCAAAAGAAATAAGAAAATACATGAAGTCGCTCTATCATGTGATCAATGCCGTTGCGGAATTAAGCGGACCGCCCATTCAAGAACGCAGGTTATTGCTTGAATTCCCCGCCCGCGCCGAGGCCGCCGGCAAATCCGAGTTGACGGCAACAGCCTTCGGATTGATCGATGCCAAGCATATCCATGCTGACAAAATAAAAAGCTGGGTTCCCGATTGGAAGTACGCCTTCAAACTTGCCAGCGAAAATCCAAATGTAGATATCCGCATCCATGCCGCGCGAATGAATTATTACGAAAAGGCCATCAACTTTATGCTCGATGGCGCGATCCCATTATCCGCGCTGTGGCCGCTCTTCCACACGTGGACCTTGTCCGCGGAGGTATTGGAGGGCGACCATTTGAATTTCTGGCAAACCGCGGCCAGTGAGTTGGGTCTGCTCGGCGCAGAATTCGCTGAACGTGTGGATGGACTCGACCATTTCATTGACGATGTTGATGTGATCCTCGATGAGATCGCAAAAGAGAATGGGTTGGATGAACTACAATCCGCAGGATTATAGTCAAAACTTCCGAAGTCTAAAGGCTTCGGAAGTTTTATAAATTGGCATCATGTCGTTCTGAGCGTAAGCGAAGAACCTCTGAGATTATCTTCGAGACCCTCACCGCACTGGCGCGCGGCGCAAGTGTCGCTCACGCTCAGGGAATCACGATTGCAGGAGTATTGATGAAAGCTAAGGTTGTTGTGACAATTTCGCTTGTTCTATTCCTACTCGTTGCATTAGGATGGCTTGCAAAGGACAATAACCTTGGCGGATTATTCAGCACGGCAACGCCGACAGTAACCAATACCGCAACAGCCACCAACACAAGCACACCCTCTCCAACACATCCTTTGAGCCCAACTTCGACTATAACACCTACAATTTCGCCCACACCTAGCTTAGAACCAATTTCAGGTGGATGGAGTATTTATCATATACCAAAATATGGTGTTAAATTTTCGTATCCGGCGGTATTTGATAAAGGCTTTCGAGATGGCTATGATGGCGAGGTGTTTTGCGGATTAACTGTAAATAAAGACCCTAAAGATGTTCAATATTCAATATCAGTAGGGATTATCAACATTAAAATTATGGAAACTGACACAGAATTCGAAGATGTTATTAATACAGTCATTATCGAAATGTCAGAAAACTGGAATCTTGAAAAATCAGAAGCATATACAAAAAACGATTTATATGCTTTTCAAATATATTACACCAATAAGACGCGTCCCCGATGGGGTATTACAACATATTTACCTAACAATGGGTTTATTTTAGAAATTGATTTTTATGAGCAACCCTTTTTCGATTGCGAGTCAGATGAAATTGGTTATTCAAATCTTTGGGTATATGAACAAATCTTGAATACCTTAGAATTTGAAACTACTCCATGAAACAGCGATCAACCCTACTCGCTGCAAGAGTCGAACAGGAAAATGATATAGTGTGAACCATGTGATTAAATGGGATTCGATGTCAACATGCAGGCAGAGGTCCCGATCAACAAATGTATACGTACCGCGACATTTATGTCGCCTGCCATAATAGCGACATAAATGTCGCGGTACAAAAACCAAAGGAGACTAAACAAATGCCAACTCAATCATCATCCCCCCACCTGCCTTTCGGCGAAAATAAAAATGCCCAGTGGTACGGCAAGGACATTCTGTCCGTCAAGCAGTTCAGCCGCGGCGATCTGGAGTATGTGTTCGGCGTGGCGCATGAGATGCGCGGCATGGTCGAGCGCGTCGGGACCTTTGACTTGCTTAAAGGAAAAATTCTGGCGAACCTTTTTTATGAACCGTCCACCAGAACCTCGTCCTCGTTCACGGCGGCGATGGAAAGACTCGGCGGCTCGGTCATCCCGATCAGCGAGGTAAAATATTCGTCGGTGTCGAAGGGCGAGAGTTTGCCAGATACCATCCGTACCCTCGAATGTTATGCGGACGTGATCGTCCTGCGCCACCCGGAGACGGGTTCGGCGGCGATTGCAGCCAAGGCAGCGAAGAAACCGGTCATCAATGCAGGCGACGGCGTGGGCGAACATCCGACTCAGGCTTTGCTGGATACGTTCACGATCATGGAAGAATTAGGTCGGCTCGATAACCTGACCGTGACCATGCTCGGTGACCTGAAATATGGTCGAACCGTTCACTCGCTGGCGCGCCTGCTTTCGCAGTTCAGCAATATCAAGTTGAATTATGTCTCGCCGGATATTTTGAAGATGCCCAAGGAAGTGATGGATGAAGTGGCGGCAAAGAAAGTTCCGCAGACCGAGTATTCATCGCTTGAAAAAGTATTACCTGAAACCGATGTGTTGTATGTGACCCGCGTGCAGAAGGAAAGATTTGAAGACCCCGCTGATTATGAAAAAGTAAAAGGCGCATATGTGATCGACCCCGAAATCATGAAAGCCGCGAAGAAGGATATGGCCGTGATGCATCCGCTGCCGCGCGTGGGCGAGATCAGCCCGGACTTTGACGATGATCCGCGTGCCGCGTATTTCCGTCAGATGGAATATGGTCTGTATGTGAGAATGGCGTTGTTGGCGATGGTGTTGGGAAAGGCTTAACGTTTACAGGTTGGCAGGTTGGAACGTTCAAACGTTTCGACCTGCCAACGTTCAAACTGGGGATGTTACGATAACGGCCAGGTCGGCAGGACGTCCATGTCCATTTGCGAGGTGTGCCCCAACGCAAAGCGGAAGTATCCTGCGGATGCGATCATGGCGGCGTTGTCGGTGCATAAAGCCAACGGGGGAATATGAACAGGAAATTCCGTTTGAGCTTTGAAGGTTTGGCGTAAGGGCCGGTTGGCGGAGACTCCACCTGCGACCAAAATTTCTTTTGCACCGAATTCGCGCGCGGCATTCATGGTCTTCTTGAAGAGCACGTCAATGACCGCCTTTTGGAAAGACGCGGCCAAGTCTGCGACGGGAAGGGTGTGACTCTTCTTTTTTAAGTCACGCACTTCATATAACACGGCTGTCTTTAATCCGCTGAACGAAAAATCATAAGTCCCTTCGAGCCAGGCACGCGGGAAGTTGAAGCGAGTTGGGTTGCCTTCTTCGGCCGCTTTTTGGATGGCGGGTCCGCCCGGGTAACCGAGCTCCAACAGGCGGGCAACTTTGTCGAAGGCCTCACCAGCCGCATCGTCGAGGGTTGAACCGAGCCTTTTATAAGTCAAATGATCGGTCATGAGATTCAGTTCGGAATGTCCGCCTGAAACGAGGAGCACCATCAAGGGGAATTGCGGCTCGGGCGGGATGATGTCATCGGAGTTGTAAACCCATGCCGAATAAAGATGTCCTTCCAAATGATTCACGCCCACCAGCGGCAGACCTGTGCCAAGCGCGAGACCTTTGGCCATGTTCATACCCACGACGAGCGAACCCGCGAGACCGGGTCCCTGCGTGATGGCAAGCGCGTCAATATCTTTGAGGGTGAGATGCGCCTGCGCGAGCGCCTGCTCCACGACCGGCGTGATGCTCAGCACATGCTGGCGCGATGCCACTTCTGGAAAGACGCCGCCATAACGCGCGTGGATTTCCATTTGCGAGGCGACAACGGATGAAAGCAAAGCGCGTCCATTTTCAAGGATGGCGCAGGCGGTCTCATCACAGGAGGATTCGATTGCGAGGATACGGGCGGATTTGAGGTCGGTCATAGTTATCAGTTATCAGTGAACAGTAAGCAGTTATCAGTTGATGGTTAGCGGTGAAAATTATAAATGTCTCAAAAACGAATTGGGACTATTCAGAAAATCTTTTGTGAGTTTTACGTGTTCAAGGTCTTCATATTGTACCCGTTTCATCTCGCCGTTTTCAAAACTGACAATGTCGGCTTCGGGGAAAGCCAAAATGATTGGCGAATGTGTGGCGATGATGAATTGGGACTCCTGTTCCAGCATTTGTTTCAACACGGAGAGGAATGCCAGTTGACGCGTGGGCGAAAGGGCGGCTTCGGGTTCATCCAAAAGATACAGTCCGCCCGGCACAAAGCGGGATTGGAACAAGGTCATGAAACTTTCGCCGTGGGAACGCTGGTCAATGCCCTCGCCGTATCTTCTTTTGATGGCATGTAGTTCATTTCTATACGGAAGCCGCGCCAGGTCAGCGGCGAATTTGGAACGCCCCTTATATTCATCGTCAACCGCGTCCAGATCATGGCTCAATTCTTCCTGCGTTTGCCGCATGGCTTTGGCATAGCCGAAAAAATCCTCGGCGCGCAGGAAGAATCCTTTATGTGTGCGTTTTGTCCATGAAAGACGGAAGTACTGCGAGAGTTTACGCACCCCTGCCAGCGTTTTATCGGTCTTGACGCTTTCACTGCCCACCGTGATCGAACCGATTGCGCAGGCAATGGATTCCATGACAGTGGATTTGCCCGATCCATTCTCGCCGACAAAGAATGTGATCGGCGAGTTGAATTCGATCCCCTTGAGCGACTTGACGATCTCCAGCGTGAATGGAAAGTTTTCAGAGTCCTTTTCATTCCATTCACGCACGGAGATGGATTTCAGATGGATCAATTTCTATTCCTGTAAAGTGCCGCGACATTAATGTCGCGCTACGATTTCCACTTCTTCATTGGCAAAACAAAATCGTATGGATACTCGGCGAGGGTTTCCATCTTGCCATCGGGACGCACCCAGAGCGTATCCTCGATACGGAAGCCCATTCCCTTTTCGGGATAATACAGTCCCGGCTCGGAGGTAATGACCACTCCCGGTGCGAGGCGATGTTCGTCACCAAGGATCAAACTGCTGAACGGTCTCTCGTGGATGTTGAGTCCCACGCCGTGACCCAATCCATGCACATACCCTTCGACGGGCGCTTTAGTATGAAGCGGAGTCTGATGTCCCTTTGATTCGTAGTACTCACAAACCATTTGTTGATAGTTTCGGAATGGTGCGTTCAAATCAAAGTTATCGTTCAACTTGTCGAATATCTCTTTTACCTGACCATAAAGTTCCAACGCTTCGGGAGTGGCATATCCCAAACTCCAGGTGCGTGTGAAATCATAGTAATATCCGCCGCCGGGTTCGGCGGGATAAATATCGAACACGATCGTCTGACCGAGTTTCATCAGGTCCTTGGGGTTGCCCGCGGAATGTGGCACGCCGGCGTCATGTCCGATGGAAAAGATAAAGCCCGAAGGAAGTTCTGCGCCAAGCTCCGAGACCCATAAATGGATCTTCGAGTGGACGTCTCCAATGGTCAGCAAGGAACCATCTTCGTTCAGCAAAACCTCATCGGCATTCACATCGCGCGAAGTTAGGAAGTCTCTGACTTTTGCCACAACTGCCGTGGTGATCTTTCCAACCTTGCGGATGCGCGCCACTTCGGATTCATCCTTGGTTTCCATCGCGCGCATGAAGATCGAATCCTCACGCGCCTCACCGACAAATTCAACAGCGGGCATCAATTTCTGCAGGTGCGAAAGCAGTCCAAATGTTGCGCTGAGATCGTAAGTCCCATATACGCCCACTCGCCCCGAAGTGACGCCGGCATCTTTGAGCATCAACTCGCAGCGCAAGGCATTTGCCAGCAAAGCATCCTTGTTCGCTTTTTTATTCAGGGCATCAAAATCATAAGTGCTGTAGGGGATTAATTTCAATCCACTCTTTCCGGCTTCATCTCGTTCCATATCGCCGAAAAAGAAGATGGCCTCTTCGCCCTGTTTCTTGATCAGCGTGGCATGGCTGACATGCCCGCCGCCTGTTAAATATCTCATCGGCGGGTTATGCTCGGCGTTGCCAAACACAATGAGCGCGTCCATGTTTTTGGTTTTCATGATTGCATCTAAATCTGATTTCATAATGTCTCCATTGATATGATGTCATTGCGAGGAGCGTATTTCCCTGGCACCGCCCGCCAGGGCAGGTGTGCGACGAAGTAATCTCCTATTAAATAATGAGAGATTGCTTCGCTCGTTCCACCCGCTCGCAACACTTGCACCGCACGCAAGTGCAGGTGTGACGGTAATTTTATAAAGCATTCTTCAACCCAACCAGCAAAGCACCTTCCTGTTCCGGCAAAACGGTACGCGGGTCGAGCAGGATTTTGTCAGCTTCGGTACGTGCGATGATGGGCGGATGCTGCTGGCGTAATTTCTTCAAGAACTTATCCGGCGATTTGACTTCCAGCGATAATAAATATGTTTTAGAAGACTCGCCTGGGAGACTTCCTCCTCCCACAGTGGATTCACCCTCCACAACATTGCCCTGACCTAATTGATCCTTCCACGCTTCGGCGCGACCTTTGACCTGCTTCGGCGTGAGTGACATCATCTTCCAGATCGGGATTTCCCGCTCCGCGTCGTCTTTGAGGTAATGTAACAACGTAGCGGTGATTCCGGCGAGACAAACTTTGTCGGCACGCACGGCACGCGCCAACGGATGTCTCTTGATCTTATCGAGCAATGTCTTTTTGCCGACAATGATCCCCGCCTGCGGACCGCCCAGCAATTTATCCCCTGAAAAGCAGACAATATCTGCGCCAGCGGCAAGTGACTCTTGAACTGTTGGTTCATGTGCAATTCCATATTTGGCTGTGTCGAGCAGTGCGCCGGAGCCGAGGTCATCTACAAGAATGAGATCGGCTTTATGCGCCACGTCAACAAGTTCGTTTAATTCGGGTTCTTCAGTGAATCCGATCACCTTAAAGTTGGACGGGTGTACGTGCATGATGAGCGCTGTGGGATCTTCGGCAGCGGATTGATAATCGGATAAACGGACTTTGTTGGTGGTGCCCACTTCCACCAGCTTTGCGCCGGATTGTTTCATCACATCCGGCACGCGAAAGCCGCCGCCGATCTCCACAAGTTGCGAGCGAGAGATGATGACTCTTTTTTTATTTGCCAATGCAGATAAGACCAGCAAAACAGCGGAGGCATTATTATTCACCACCAGCGCAGACTCGGCGCCGGTCAACTTTTGTAAAACGGATTCAGCATGAAGTAAGCGCGAACCGCGCACGCCTTTTTCAAGATCATATTCAAGGTTGGAATATCCGCGTGAGACAATATCCATGGCATGGATGGTGGCTTCGCTTAATGGGGCGCGTCCCAGATTGGTGTGCAGGATGACTCCCGTGGCGTTGATGACCGGGACAAGAGTCGGCTTTGTCCACGCGGAGAGGGTGGAGTCTGCCTGGGCGAGGATCATGTCAATTGAAGGCAGGGCAGGTTGAGGGTCAAGTTTGAAGCGCGCGCGGGTTTCGTCCAATGTGAAACGGATGGCGGTCAAGGTCAACGGCCGTCCATATCGCGCGATCAGTTCTGCGGCAGTTTGTGTGCGTAATAATTGTCCAACAGAGGGAAGCTCACGAAGGGTTGTCATCGGGGATGGTTGGCTTTTTCCAGTTGGCTTTTTCGCGCAATCGAATGAAGTATTCAACGGCGATCAAACCGCCCGCGAGACCGAGGATCACGTAAAGCGTGACGAGGCGTCCGAGTTGAAGCCATGCTAGTGTTGCAAAAAATACGCCCACCCAAATGGATTGCCGCACAATGGCATTGGACTCGGCCGGCGGGTCGCTGGGAAAACGCTGGTTGAAAAAATATACAAATGGCATTGACGTGCCGGTGAGCGCAATGATGCCGAGGACAAAAAATCCCCAGCGCGCCCAAACAAAGGGCAGGGAAAAATATAAGAGCGCCGCAAGTCCGCCCCAGCCGATGATGATGAGGGCGATGATAGAGGCAAGATATGATTTGAAGGTTTGCATTATTCCTCACCCAAAATTATTTTCATTTGGTCAAGCAATGCCGGAATGATATTTTCAACGATGTCCCAAACGATCTCATCACTGACACCAAAATAATTATGAGCAACGATGTCTCGAAAGCCTGCGATCTTGCGCCATGTAATATGCGGATATGCTTTTCGTATTTCTTCAGGGATGTGTTTAACGGCCTCGCCGATGATTTCCAAATTTCTCAGCACCGCATCAAAGTGAAGGTCATCGTGTACAAAGTCTTTGTAAGCCATCCCCTTGGTAAACTTCAAGACTTTCTCGCAACACTCGACAATATCCGCAAGATACAACGACTCATCACGCGACATGGATCAGGTCTCTCGTTACATTTTCTTTAATACGCGGTTTGATCGCCTGCGGCGTTACCAAGTCCACCTTACAGCCAAGAACTTCTTCAAGATAAAATTTCGTATCCATGAAACGGTTGAAGGTGGCGCGGCCTTTGAACTCGACCAGAATATCCACGTCACTGTCGGGTCGTTCCTCGCCGCGCGCAACCGACCCGAAAATTGACAGTGACTTTACGCCCAATTTGGTCAACTGGTCACGGTGTTTGCGGATTCGGGATATGACGGTTCTGCGTGTCATGTGGTTATTATACAACATGGACAGAATGCCTTTGTTAACGGCTGATAAAAAACCACTGAGACATTGAGGTACAGAGTTTTTTCTCTGTGTCTCCGCGACTCAGTGGTTTGATGCTTAATTAGACCTGACAGGTTTTGGAAGTTAAATTTTCTTCTTCGCCTGTTCAACGACTGCAAGTACTTCGGGCGTATCAATGCCAAGTTCATGCAATTTCTCTGGCGTGGGAATGCTATTCGCATCCCAGCCGCGGCGTTGATAGACAGCATCCATTAATTGCTCATACTGGTTTTCACGATATTTGCGTAAATGTTTCATCTTTTCTTCAGTGGTTATGCCTTCGGGCTCAACTTCAATCAGACGTTTGAGCTGTTCATCATAGCGGTCCTGTCGCGATTCATATTCCGCCACGGTGACTGGTCCCATGGCACGATAGGGCGGGAAGTCATGCTGGCGGCCGACACGTCCCATTCGTAATGCAAAGACTTTTTGGAAGTTGTAAACGCGCTCCGATTGATTTAGCAAATCTTCGATCCGGGTCGGCTTGCCGGTGACGCCTTGATGGATCCACGTGTAATTTTCAACATGCTCTTCCACTTTGGCAGGCTCTTTGGTCTGTTTATTATTTTCGGGAGAAATATCATTCCACGGAAGTTTGCAAAGTCCATGCAGGCTGAACCAAGTGCGCCACATGGGGAAGTAATGCAACGCTTCGGCCTTGTCCTTGAACGACGGCAAAAGATTCTGCACCTGATCCATGAAGATCAACCAGGCTTCATCATGCTGTGGACCTTTGGTCGCCATGCCATAGCCACCCTGCTGTGCGAGCGACTCCTTGGTGAGGTATTCCGAAATTTCCATTCCCTTAATTTCCATGCCAATATCATGCAGGAATATCGGGTCGGCCCCGTATTCACTTACAAACAATTCCTTCATGTAGCGAATGCCCTGACCAACGATCACGCCAAAACCGTCACCGCGCGCCATTTGATGCAGGAGTTCCAGAGCGGCGGAACCGTTGCCAAAGTTCAATTCAAGTCCGCCGGTTTGCGCTTTGGTGATGTAACCTTCTTCATAACATTCCATCGCAAAGGCGACGCAGTTGGCGAACGAGATGCTGTCCACGCCGTACGTGTCGCAATAGAAGTTAAGTTCCAAAACTTTTTGCGGATCGAAATTGCCGATATTCGAACCCAGCCCGGCAGCGCCTTCATACTCGGGACCATCCACCAGAACGCAATCCCCGGCATAAGGTCCGGTTTTGAGCGGGAAGTGATCCACGCCATGCGAACAGCTCATGGTGCATCCCAGCCAGCAGCCATCGGGCAGTCCCTGAGTGAAGGATTCCTTCCAGACTTTCGAATCAATCAAATGCGTGTCAGGATGCGAACCGTAGCGGTAATTATGCGTCGGCAAAAGGTCAAAATGATCCATCACTTCCACGATGTTGGCCGTGCCGATCTTGCGCATTTGATTCTGCTTATCATCTAAATCCGCAATTTCCTTGTTAATGCGCTGACCCGCCTTGCGGATAAGCGCCATATCCGCCACGCCATTTTTATCGCCGCCCATGTCGGTGTAACGCACCACGATGGCCTTGATCTTCTTATCGCGGAAGACGCGCCCCGCGCCGCCGCGCCCCGCCTGCTTGAAACGCGCCTCCCTGCGGCGCACATCGTACCAGGTGGAATTGATCAACGCATAGCGGATATGCTCCGCGGCCTGACCGGCCGACAGCACCGAGATCCCGCGCCGACCTTTGTCGTCGCCTCCGTACCGCGCTGTGAGCTGGTTGCCAATCTCATGCGAATCCAGCACATCAAGCGGATCGGACTCAATCGTCACTTTGCCAGTATCCCCGTCAATAAAAATGACCACATCCTCAGCCGCCTTGCCCTGAATCTCGATTGCATCGAAGCCGGAGAATTTTAAGAACGGCGCAAAATATCCGCCCACATTGCTGTCAATAACATTATCCGTCAGCGGACTGAGAGTCACCACCGTGGATTTGCCGCTGCCCGGATAAGCCGTGATGCCGCAAATAGGTCCATTGGCAATGACGAGTTCATTCTGCGGGTCATTCCATTTTGTTTCGGGAGTGACCGCATCCCAGAGGAGTTTGAGAGCAAATCCGCGCCCGCCGGTGAAGATGTCCTTCATCTGCTGTGTGACGGGTTTCTCGCGGAAGATATTATCGGTTAAGTTAATGTAAAGCGTGCGATTGGCATATCCGCGCTCTACGGAATGTTTTTCGTAGGTATATTCGCCCAAAAGGGTGGATGTAGCTATGGTCATGTAACTCTCCTGTGATTTGTGCCGCGACATTTATGTCGCGCTACGGGTGTCTTCTTTACCACTTTCATTATCAAGGAAAGGACGTGGAATGCCAATTGATAATCTTCCCCTTCTGGGAGTGTCAAGAGACAGGAGGATATATAATTGAAACTCTCCCCTTTCTGGCAGGAAGACCTTTACCACAAAGGAACCAAGGGTCACAACACTTGCGCCGTACGCCAGTGCGGTGAGGGAAAAAGCTAAAAATCCTTTGTGTACCTTAGTGACCCTTCGTGGTTATGAAAGAGATGAAAAGAGGCAAAAATGAACGTATCTGATGCGATTCGATTAAAGCGCGCGGTGAGAAAGTTCCAAGACAAGCCGCTGCCTGATGATGTTGTCAAAGCCATCTTGAATGCGGGGCGCAGGTCGCAGTCCTCGAAAAATACTCAGGCGTGGCAATTCATTGCGATACGGGATAAAACCATTTTGAAGGCGCTGTCACAGTGCGGCGAGTGGGCGGGGCATATCGCCGGCGCGGCTTTGTGCGTCGCCATCCTCACACCTGACCCAACCCAAAAATTCCAGATCCTTTTTGATGCGGGTCAGTCCGCGGCATTTATGCAATTAGCCGCATGGGAATTGGGAGTCGGTTCTTGTCCCGCGTCTATTTATGAGGCAGAAAAAGCGCGCGGAATTTTAGGCTTCCCCGCTGAATGGCATTTGCGGGTGGCGCTGTCCTTTGGGTATGCGTTGGAAGAAGAGAAATTATCCGCACCGCCAACGAAAGGTGGGCGAATGTCGTTGGATGAAGTGGTACATTTGGATAGATGGTGATTTGGTGGAGGGCGTGGAGTAAAAGCAGTTGCGCAGTGCCGGCAAAGGTTGTATATTGTTTACAGAAACAATCAAATGACCAAAGGAGATCAACCATGGCAGACAGCGTCTACAAAGTTATCGAATTAGTCGGAACCAGCAGTGAATCATGGGAGAAAGCCGCGACGGTTGCGGTAGAGCGTGCCGCCAAATCTCTGCGCGAGTTGCGGGTCGCTGAAGTCGTCGAACTGGACATGGTCATCGACGATGGAAAAATTACGGCATACCGCGCCAAGGTCAAGGTTTCATTCAAATACGAAGGCAGCGAATAATCTTCTAGGCCGCGCCGGAGATTGCCCCACATGCGGGCGCGAAGCGGTCAAGTCCGTATTGAGGTTGTTTGATGAATTGGTCATGTGCGATGAGGAGGGTGTGTTGAAAGGGGGTGAGCGGGGCTGAAGCCACCTACTCAGTGCGTGAAAGCCCTTCGGGCTAATTGCGCGAGTCCGCTTCAGCGGACTTCCATGAACTGAGGCAGGGATTTATCCCGCCGAATCATATTTCGTCGTAACATTCCATCGCATCACCGCAAATCAAAACCTATTGTATGAAAGGAACTCTGTCATGACCTACTGGCGACTTCACTATCATCTCATCTGGGCAACCTTTGAACGCGAGCCAAGCATCACAGTTGAGTGCGAAAAGATATTTTATGGCGTGCTATACAACAAAGCAAAAGAATTGGGAATGAAAATCCATGCAGCGGGTAATACTGAAGATCACGCCCACGTTATCGCTTCCATTCCACCAAAACTTGCCGTGGCAGATTGTGTCCGTCAGCTTAAAGGAGCGAGTTCGTATGCGATCAATCACATGGATGGAAGCGACGGGAAATTCAAATGGCAGGAAGGTTATGGCGCGTTAAGTATTGGCGAGCGGTCATTGGAAACAGTCAAGGAATATGCCGCGAAACAAAAAGAACACCATCGAGAAAATAAGATTAATGAAGTGTATGAAAGGATGGGGGAAGACGACTCGTGACAATTGAGTTTGGTAAGAATCTGCCAGCTAAAACAATCTAAACATTTGTTCTATTTTTATTTAGTCAACCAGAAATAGGAGAATGTCATGGCACTCGATCTTTATCCGCGCATTCAGAAAGGATTGGCGGCAACACGCCAGAACCTGAAGGACTTCCTTGAATCAGCGCCGCCCGAAGAGAAGCAGGTCTGTCTGTGCGATGAGCAGCAGAATGTGGCGGAGCACCTGCATGTCATTGAAACGAGTCTTGGGAAAATAGACAACAAGACCCTTGGGTTTTGCGAGATCTGTCAGGGATATGTTGACTCTTCACTGCTTGAAATGGATTACACCGCCTCCGTCTGCCTCGACCATTACTCCGAGGCTGAAATGCGGCGACTGGAGGCTGAACTGGAAATGTCCCAGATCGTCCAGCGCGCACTCCTGCCGCAACGGATGCCCAGCCTCGCGGGGGTGGAACTTGCCGCGTTCAGTCGCCCCTCCGACATCATCGGCGGAGATTCCTTTGACTTCTTCCAATTCCGCGATGGGACTCAGGGTTTGGTCATTGCCGATGTAAGCGGGCACGGCGTTTCGGCCGGGATGCTGATGTCGAGCCTGCAAACCGCCCTGCGCACGATGGCTCCCGATACCGACTCGCCCGCCGAGATCATGCAGCGCATCAACCGCTTCTACATCCACAACATTAACTTCACTACATTCGTCACTGTCTTTCTGGCGCGCTTCGACCCTGCCACGGGCGTCCTGAACTATGTCAATGCGGGTCACAACCCGCCGATCATTTATTGCAAACGCAGCGGCGAGACAAGCCGGCTGATGCCCACCGTCCCCGCCATTGGGCTGATCGAGGAATTTCATCCGCACATCGCCTCGGCAACTCTCTCGGAAGGTGATGTGCTGTTGTTGTACACAGACGGCATTACTGAGTCTTTCAATTTGCAGCGGGAACAATTCGGTCAGAACCGACTGGGTGAACTGGTTCGCCAAAATGCGCATCTCTCCCCCTCGAACATGATCCAGACCGTGCGGCAAAGCCTGAGTGATTTCGGTGAAAATCAACGGATCGCAGACGATATCACAATGATCGCGCTCAAGATGACCGGATAAAATAATAAGGGGCGACCCAATGGGTCGCCCCTACTGTTATCCACCCAAGTCTGTAAATTTTGCGAACATCTCAGGGGGGAGCATCTTCTTCAGTAATTCCAATTCGTATTGAGTCCTTTTGACCGCGGCCGCGCGCGCATACTCAAAGCGCGGATCTTGTTTGGGCGAATCCAGATTCATTTTGGCGTGGGAATCATCAGGTGAAAGTTTTAGCGCGATCTTGCGCATGAACGGGATGAAGTAGAACCAGTCCATCGGGAAATACAATTTGCCGGAGTGCAGGCTTGGGCTGTGGATCAAACTCTTTTGAACAGGATCAACTTCGGGCGCTGAAAGAGGCGTGCCCTTGTGTTGGTCAAGCCACAAAGAGATGTAATTGGTATGGGAGTAGAAATCCTGTGCGGTATGAGTCAATCTGCCAAATGCCACCCAGGCAAACAGCGCGCCTGTACCCATCAAAGAAGCAAGAACAAATCCGCGCTGCTCATTGATGTAACGAAGCCCCTTATCAATGGCATTGTTATCGAAATGAAATTCATCGTGACCGATCTGCCCGCTGAGCGCATCCTGTTTGAGGTTGGCGGCAATGATGATCTCGAGCGCACGCGGACTAAAATGTGCGCCCAAAGCTTCGCGGGTCATTTCTTCGTGAATGGGAATTAACATGCGCGGGATTATAAGCGAGGGGTGGATTAAGTGGTTATAATGCGCGCATGACTTTTTACACCGCAACAGGCGATGACGGCACGACAGGCTTGCTCGGCGAAGGCCGGGTGGCAAAATATCACTCGCGTATCGAAGCCATTGGCGCATTGGATGAAGCCTCGGCTGCGCTCGGGTTGGCGCGCGCGCAATGCAGTGCAAAAGAAGTGGCGCCAATTTTGCTCGAAGCCCAGCGTGACCTTTACAAGTTAATGGCCGAAGTGGCCGCCACGCCAGAGAACGCACCAAGGTTTCATTTTATTAATGAGGCGCGTGTAGACTGGCTGGCGAAGCAAACTGATGCATTAAGCGCAAACGTTGAAATGCCGAGGGAATTCATCCTGCCCGGAGATACTCTCGGCGGCGCTGCACTTTCGATGGCGAGAGCCATCATCCGCAGGGCGGAACGCTGTGTGGTGAGTCTCTTCGATGAAGAACACATCGTCAACCCGGATTTACAGCGTTATTTGAATCGTCTATCCTCTTTATGTTTTGTGCTTGAGCTTCTTGAGAATCGGAACGCGGGAAAGAAGACTTCACTGGCAAAACCATAGTTGGGCGGCTGATAACATTGAGACAGGAATTAAGAGCATGGGTCAAGAATATGATTTCATAAGGCTCGGTGAGTATTCGACACTTCTATGTAGCTACAGTTGGCTAGAGGTCGAGACCTATTTAATAAGTAATCTTGAAGAACAAGATTACAACAGCGAAGTACTGTTCAAGACCCTACTAAGCCACAAGCTATATCATCGATCCTTCCAAACTGCGAAGGCATTAGAAAAGCCATCTGATATCCATGGTCCATTTGAAATTATGAAGCTTCGTCCAGATAGTTTTAAGCAAATTACTCTTGAACAATTTTCTGGGAAAACGGATGAGCTCATCCATTCAAGGTGTGAGCTTGTTTCAAAAGCTGATGAGATTGATATTGCCAGGCAAGCTGAAACACGGTGGTTGCTCAATAAACTTCCAAAAGAGTTTGCTGACTACTATGAGCTTAGTATTCTTCGTGAAGACGAAAAATATCGCCATGAATTTTGGTGGGTTCTTACGGTTTTTCACGAGTTCATAATCGTTGAACGTTCGACAAAAAAGCTTTATATATGCGTTATAGGTTCAGATTAATCTCTTCGGCAAGGCTGCTTTATGAAACACTGCCCAACACAGTATGCACCCGACTGGTGGGAGTCTGCGCGTTTTCAGGCACTTTTCGTGGCTTGAGCTTGGTTCCGGTAAAATGGCGTTGTCTCGTTCTACCCACCAGCGGCTAACGCAAGCCGTTATTGGACTATCAGGGGTTTAGCCCCTGATGAGCGAAAAAAATTCAATTAAAGGATCAACATGACAGGTACATTTATCAATGTCGCCGCCATTCTCATCGGCGGGACGATCGGCTTACTTTTTGGCTCACGCATTCCTGAACGATTTAAGAACACGGTCATCGCGGGCATGGGACTCTTCACTGCGGCCATGGGCTTGCAGATGTTCTTCAAAAGCGAGAATCAATTGATCGTGCTGGGCGCGTTGATCATCGGCGCCATGCTCGGTGAATGGATCGGGATCGAAGACTGGCTGCAATCCTTCGGGCAGACTCTTGAAAAGCGCTTCTCCCGTGACGCGGAGACTGGCGCCAGTTCAAGGTTTGTACGCGGCTTTATGGTTTCCTCCCTGCTGTATTGCATCGGTCCCATCGCCATCCTCGGTTCCATCCAAGACGGCTTGACCGGCGACTACAAATTGCTGGCCGTGAAATCCACATTGGATGGATTTGCGTCCATTGCATTCGCATCCACTTTGGGCGTAGGGGTGCTGTTCTCTTCCATTATCATTCTTGTATATCAAGGCGGAGTCAGCCTTTTGGCACATCAACTCAATGCCATTGTCACCGACCCCATGATGGCCGAAATGACAGCCACCGGCGGCGTGATCTTGATGGGCGTGGCCTTCAATAATTTGCTGGAAATCAAGAAGATGCGCGTGGGAAATTTCCTGCCTGCGCTAGCTGTCGCTCCGCTGATCGTGTGGGGGTTGAGTTTGTTGCAGAAATAAAAAGGGCAGCCACGGATTTCACAGATTTCACAGATTTTTAAAACCAAATCCTCAAAATCTGTAGCACAAAAGATATAAAAAACAGCCTGATGATGCAGGCTGTTTTTTTTGTGTGACCCCGGGCGGGCTCGAACCGTCAACAAATTGCTTAAGAGGCAACTGCTCTGCCATTGAGCTACGGGGCCGTTTTATAACGGTATGGCTTTATTCGCGGACGGTATTATACCGCAAAGGAAATGAGTGTCAACAATTTTTTGTCAGGCAACATAAATGTCGCGCTACATAGAAACTACGGATACTTCTCCTTCACAAGCGGACTTTCCAGCAGCCAGCCGGTCAGAAGTGTATATCCGGCCACCACGCCGAGGATGACCGCCGAGGCTGTCCAGGAGCGTCCTTCATAAATTCGCTGCTGGATGATGTCATTCAGCGCAAACAGCCAAATGATCGCGGCAATGACGGTCATTGACTGAACGGTTATCAGACTCCAGCGCTTCTTGATGAGCAAAAGAAAGGGCGCGGTCAGAGAAAGTAACATGAAGATTAAATCTCCATATCGCAGAAAATGCGCCGCGACTAAGATTGCAGATAAGGCTAAAAGGGATATTCGTAGTTTCATTTTGTTCTCTTTCATTCGCATCATAAATTGATGTCGTTGCGAGGAGCGCTCTTGCTCCTTTGCGACGAAGCAATCTCACTTTATTAGGAGACTGCTTCGGCAAAATCAAGAGCGCCTCGCAGCGACATTTATTATGGCGAGGGTTATGATGGAAAAATCTTATCAAACACTTCGGGACAATACTTCTGCACCATTTCGGAGGAGATGCCATTCTCTTTGCAGATCTCAGCATACAGGTCAACAGAAGGGCGGCGGATCCGTTTTTGCGTATCGAGATCAAGCCCCCAGAGACCGAAGCGCTGAGTCCAGCCGCGCTCCCATTCAAAGTTGTCCACGAGTGACCAGTGGAAGTAGCCCTTCACCGGCCAATTGAAGTTGACCGCGCGCCAGATCTGATGAAGATGCTGAACCATATAACGCGGACGCATGTGGTCGTCTGAATCTTCCACGCCGTTCTCGGTGATAATGATGGGCGTATGCGGATACAAGCGCTCAGCCCATTTGATGGAAGTGAAAATCCCTTCGGGGATGTTCGCGATGAATTTGTTGGCGCTCATATCAGCATCTTTGGGATAGCCGCTGTTCGAGAACAATTCATCAGGCTTGGTGATGTCAAACCAGACCGTGTCCACGGAATAATAATTGAGTCCAAAATAATCCTGAGTGCCTTTGGCTTCGGGGATGTTCTGATTGCCAAGTGGAGTTTTCATCACGCCTGTTGAAATTGCGGACGGAAATCCCATGTTGAGTCCGTTATAGCGGATGTTGCGCATGAGTCTATCCAATGGTGACCAGTTCGTGCGCGGGACCATCGGGCGATAATGCAAAGCATAACCTACGCGCGCTTCGGGTTGCAATTCATGGATGGCGCGATACGCGGCGACATGTCCGCGAACCATGTTGCCCAGCACGCGCATGGATAATTTAAAATCTTTTTTTCCGGGCGGGAACGCCCCCGCAACATAGCCGCTCATTACATACACATTTGGTTCGTTGATTGTGCACCAGAGCGAGACGTATTCCTTCAACGCATCTACAATTTTGCGAACGTATTTATCGAAAAACGGCACGATGTCTTCGTTCTCCCAGCCGCCGCGTTCACTGACCCAAAGCGGATCGCTGAAATGATGCAGGCTGACCAGTGCGGTCATGTTGCGTTCTTTGAGTCCGCGCAGCATGGCGCGATATTTTTCGATGGCTTCTTCATCCCAGGTATCGGGCGTCGGTTGGATGCGGCTCCACTCCACCGAAAAACGATGCGCGTTCTGCCCGGTCTCGGCGGCGCGGTCGAAGTCCTCCCGCCAGCGGCCGCCCCACCAATCGGCGGCCAGACCAGATGTCCCGTCGGTATGACCGTCCTGTTCCCACTTCCACCAATTATTATTTGTGTTGCCGCCTTCCACCTGATGTGAAGCCGTCGCCGTCCCCCATAAAAATCCTTTTGGAAAATGATAGGTTGCTTGAGGCATGGTTTCTCCGATAGGGGCGCAATATATTGCGCCCCTACGAACGATTCAAATATGCAAGATACAACGCCACCGACCCCGCAACGGCCGCGTTCAATGATTCGATTTTGCCCTTCATGGGAAGTTTCAAAACAACGTCACATTTTTTGCGGACGAGATCGTGCAAGCCTTCGCCCTCAGAACCGACGACGAGACCGAGCGCACCTTTGAGATGACGAGACCCCGCCTCTATCTCCGCTCCGGCTTGATCCAGCCCGACGATCCAGATGTCATTGTCTTTGAGCGCGTCAATCGTCTGGGACAGGTTCGCCTGCGCGATGAGCATGTGCTCGCTCGCGCCCGAAGAAGCATTGACCACAGCCGGAGTCACATCTACCGTGCGCGCAGACGGGATGACCACGCCATGCACGCCAAGCGCTTCCGCCGTGCGGATGAGTGTGCCGAAGTTCTGGGGGTCTTGCAAAGAATCAAGCAGGAGGATGAAAGGCAGTTCGCCATTGGCATGTTCGAGGATGTCGAGCACATCCGAGTACGGGTATCCACTGACCTCGGCCACGATGCCCTGATTGTTCTGATGCACCTTGTCCAACTTGGGACGCGGCACGCGGCTGATTTTAATTTTCTGCTGCTGCGCCAGTTTGATGATCTCGGTGATCTTGCCTTTTTCCTGAACCCCTTCGGCGATCTCGATCGAGAATATCTGCCTGCGCTTTGCGCTCAGGGTTTCATAGACTGCATTGCGGGAATAGATGAGTTCTTTCATGATGAGGTTGATTTTACTTGATAAATAAATTGGGGATGTCTATTTACTCAAACATAGTTAGAATATAAATATGGCTATAATTTCAACAAGTAATGATATACCTCATACAAAACAAATAATTGGCAATGTCAAGCCGAATTGGGCGGCCTTTCGATCAGAGATATAACCATGCCTTATCCATTTCATATTCTAAACAATAAAAAATTACTTGCATCTTCACATGATGTTGAAACATTTATACGACATGCTTTGGGACAGCAGTTTTTTATTATTGAAAAAATATGCCTTGATGAAACAAAAATACGGTATCACCTTCAACTTTGGAAACGTGATGTAGCGCTTGACCGTTATATGCTTGATGACAAAATAGGTAAAGTCTATTGGGGTGGAATTGAAATTATTGAATGGAGTGATTCGACTGAAATAGTTCGTATGTGGGTAGCTACACCCGAAGATTGGTATATAGGCGAATTTACCCTTGATAAAGATAAAGAAATGGAAAAGCGATTTGAACAATTAGAAAAACTAAGCAATGAAATTTTAGGACATTTCACCCAACCTGCCAATGAGAACCAAGTCGAAGTGTCTAAAAAGATGGAGATGTCAATGTCTAACAGTTCTGAACAGAATAGTAATGACACAAAACGAAATGTTTTTGTTGTTCATGGACGCAACGAGTCCTTGCGGCGCTCTATATTCGATCTTTTACGGGCAATCGGATTAAATCCTATTGAATGGACAAAAGCAATTGCTATGACTGGAAAAGGCGCTCCATATATTGGCGATGTATTGGACAAGGCAATGGAACAGGCTCAAGCAATAGTTGTTTTGTTTACAGGGGATGATGAAGCCAAATTAAAAGATGAATTTCAAAATGAACATGATCCTGATTACGAGAAGCATTTAACTTCACAAGCTAGACCAAACGTACTTTTTGAAGCCGGAATGGCGTTTGGAAAATATCCAGAAAGAACAATTTTGATTCAAATCGGATCAATCCGTCCATTCAGCGATATTGCAGGACGTCATATTATTCACCTCACAAATTCCGTACAAGCTAGGCAAGAATTGGCTTCAAGACTAGAAACTGCAGGATGTTCTGTGGATTTGAAAGGAACAGATTGGCACTCCGCTGGAAAGTTCTCAATTCCGAGAGATAAGAAGGTACATAAGAAAGAAGCTAGTCTTAAGCATGATATCAAGCAGTCAGTATCACTTGTTGAAAAAGTAGCAAAAGAAAACAACATGCCCGTAGGAGCTATTAATATCTTAATAGCTTTGACATATGTACCCAGAAGTATGGATGGTCAGGTTTTAGTTGATGTTTTGGCGCAAGCAACAGGAATTAATCCTCTACGTGCCAAGAAGGATTGTGAGTTATTAGAGTCGATAGGGTTTGCAAAAAAAGGCAATGTAAGGTTTGAAGAGATTTACTATCATATAACTGATAGAGGCAAAATCTTTTTACTGGAAACTGGTTTAGTATGATTTACAAAACTTCCGAAGCCAACGCCTCGGAAGTTTTTATAACCCATGTACCAATTCCCAATTTCCCATCCCCACCCCGCGACTTTTTAGGCTGATTAGCGACTAATGTATATATCTGTGCCCGCCACAATTGGATCGAAGCCGTCTGTTTTAGCAGGCCGTTCCATGGAGTTGTTTTATGTCGTATTCGCATTCATCGCCTGCCAGGATATTTATTTTGGGAAATGGTTCATTGCTGGACGAGGGCGTTACCAATATACTGTCCCTCCACCCCCAATTGAGCGTGACCAATTTCTCATACACAAATGATAATACGTTATATGATCTTGTGAATCTTGAACGTCCGAATACGATCTTTATAAACGAATCTAACGCGCTTGATATAGGGCACATTATTGGATTGATCTTTTCCGTTCCTTCAGCCTCTGTCAGATGCGTTATTGTTGTCCATTCTGAAAATAGCATGCTCGATGTATATTACAGACCCGCAACGCGCCTCCCTGTGACAATGTATCGGAGGAAGTCTGTGATGGTGGATACAAAAGAGGAATTTATCAATCTTGCGCTTGATGTTTCCTGTTAGCCTGAGTTTTCATCTAAAGGATTGCTAACTTTTTAATTAATTGGGCTGTCAAAAAACACTGCCTGTGCAGAATCAAAAAGGACTTCCGAAGCCAAAGCCCCGGAAGTCCTTTTTACTTATCACTTTTTACTCGTTACTCATTCCCCAACTTACGAATACCGCCAAGTCGTGCCATCCTTGCTGTCTTCGATGGTCACTCCCATCTCTTTTAGTTGGTCGCGGATCTGGTCGGAACGCGCCCACTGTTTTTGTTTGCGCGCTTCATTGCGTTCCGCGATCAAAGCATTGACCTGCGTTTCCTGCTCGCTTGAGCCTTGCTTCTCTTCGAGTTTGAGTCCGAGCACATTTGCGAGTTCGCGGAAGATGCCTTGGGCGAATTTGAGTTGTTCGTCTGTCGCGCCGCCGTCACGCGCGTTATTGATGATCTTGCTGAGTTCGAATAATGCGGCGATGGCGCCTGCTGTATTGAAGTCATTGTCCATGGCTTCGGTGAAATTTGATTTGGCGGATTCGCTGGCAGGCGCGAGAGCGGAGACTGCTTCAGGGCTGAGTCCTTTTGCGGAGACAGAAGCAGGCCGCAGGGCGGACTTGAGTCGCTCGACATTTTTTTGCGCGGCGTCCAAGGTGTCGTCATTGAAAAGCAGGGGCGCGCGATAGGTCCCGTTCAAGACGAGCATCCGCATCACGTCCGCTTCACGCTTGGATAAAAATTCCTTGATGCTGACAATGTTGCCCAGCGACTTGGACATCTTCTCGCCGCCAAGTTGCAACATGCCGTTATGGACCCAATAGCGTGAGAATTCCTTGCCGGTGTAGCATTCGCTTTGCGCGATCTCGTTCTCATGGTGCGGGAAGATCAGATCATTGCCGCCGCCGTGGATGTCGATTTGTTCGCCAAGTTCAGCCAGGTTCATGGCCGAGCATTCGATGTGCCAGCCCGGGCGGCCTTTGCCCCAGGGACTGTCCCATGAGATCTCGCCTTCCTTCGCGGATTTCCACAAGGCAAAATCCATCGGATGATCTTTCGCTTCATCCACTTCGATGCGCGAGCCGGCTTGCATGTCATCGAGTTTGCGGCCGGAGAGTCGCCCGTAATCATCGTCACTGGTGACGCTGAAATACACATCGCCATTGGATGCGGGGTAGGCATGTTCCTTTCGGATCAGCCCATGAATGAACTCGATGATGAGCGGCATGGTCTTGCTGACCTGCGGATAGGATGTGGCCGGCAGGATGTTCAAGCTCTTGAGGTCGTTGGTGTAATCTTCGATGTAGCGCTGTGAAAGTTTCAGCGGATCTTCGCCGAGTTGTTTGGCGCGGTTGATGATCTTGTCGTCCACATCGGTGTAGTTCATGACGTGCTTGACGGTGTATCCGCGATATTCAAGGTAGCGGCGGATGATGTCAAAGACCAGCGCCGACATGGCGTGCCCGACATGCGCATCGTTATAAACCGTCACACCGCACACATACATTTTGACGAGGTTCGGTTCGAGGGTCTGGAATTCTTCTGTCTTGCGGGTGAGGGTGTTGTAGATTTTTAGCATGGGCGTTTAGTCTCGTGGTCGGGTGGTTGGATAGTCGAGTGGTCGATGGTCGGATGGTCGGGTAGTGGACTACTTGACTACCTGACTATGAAACTACAAGACTATTTCTTCTTCTTCGCCAACGCCTCTTCATCCACGCGGCCAAAGATCATACGGCCGGCGGCGGTCTGCAAAACCTTGGTGATGTTCACATCCATGTACTCGCCGATGTAGTCCTTGCCGTTCTCCACCACTACCATCGTGCCGTCTTCCATATAGCCCACACCCTGGCTGTGTTCCTTGCCTTCCTGCATGATGTTAATGCGCAACGCTTCGCCCGGCAATACAACAGACTTGACCGCGTTGGCCAGTTCATTGATGTTGAGCACGGTCACGCCTTGCAGTTCGGCGATGCGGTTGAGGTTGTAGTCGTTGGTCAATACGGGACTCTTAAGCTGCTTGCCCAAAACGACGAGTTTATCGTCCACTTCGCGCACGCCTTCCACGTTGATATCGGAAATGCGGACGAGAATGTTCGGGAGCTTTTGCAGTTCGGCCAACACTTCCATGCCGCGGCGTCCGCGCTGACGGCGCATACCGTCCGGGGAATCCGCTATATATTGAAGCTCGTTCAGCACAAAGCGTGGAATGAGAAGCGTGCCGGGCAGGAAGCCGGTCTTGGCGATATCCGCCACACGCCCGTCAATAATGACACTTGTATCCAGTAAGATGTTGCGGTTGAGGTTTGTCCAAGATGATGACCCCCCGCCTTCGGTCTTCCCGCTCAGGGCGCTGAGCAGTCCCATAATATCGCCCTGACGCATCTCGAAAAGCGAGATGCTCAAGTAGGAAAAGATCAGAACACCGACGAAAGGCAATACCTCGCCGAAGGGGTTGGGCAGAAGTGAAAGCGGAAAAGCCAATAACGCCGCGATCATCAGCCCCACGATCAGTCCCGTCAACCCGGCAAACAGGCTCTCAGCCGACATGCGCCCAAGCATTGAACGCATGGCGCGCGCCGGGCGGGTGGTGACATAAGGCGTGAACAATAGTCCGCTCAAAGCGCCGAGCAGTCCCAGCCCCAGTACGTAACCGACGGTCTCTTCTGGAATAGGTCTTGAAAGATTGTATCCCCAGTAACCACCCGTAATGGATAAGACGAGCATTCCGATAATTCGAACAATAAATTCGTAACTCATAATAACTCCTTGTGATAAAAAAATAAAAGATAAGTGGCGATGATAGCACGGGTACCACCCACCGTCAATTGCCCCAATCGAGCTCTTATATTGTTGTTATAATCCACAAAACCTATGGCTATAGACCGTTTTGGAAGAAACATTCATTATTTGCGTATCAGCCTCACCGATCACTGCAATCTGCGCTGCATTTATTGTATGCCCGAGGACATGACCTTCCGTCCCAATGCAGACCTGATGCAGGACGATGAGATCCTCGCCTTTACGCGCCTTTTTGCCAGCCTCGGCTTCGACAAGATCCGTTTGACTGGAGGCGAGCCGACAGTCCGCGCCAATATCGTGGACATCGTGCGCGGTATCTCCGCCACCGAAGGCATCCGCTCGGTCTCCATGACGACGAACGGGCTCCTGTTAAAGAAGCTGGCTCAACCCTTGGCAGACGCCGGACTTCAACGAGTCAACGTCAGCATAGATACGCTCGACCCGGCCAAGTTCAAACGCCTCACCCGCTGGGGCAAACTCGAAGAAGTTTGGGAAGGCATTCTCGCCGCAGAAAACGCCGGGCTGACTCCTATAAAACTTAACGCAGTAGTCGTCAAAGGTTATAACGAAGAAGATGTTGTTGACCTTGCCGCTCTTACCATTGAACATCCCTGGCAGATGCGCTTCATCGAAATGATGCCCTTCGCCGGCGCAACCGACCTGCAGATCAATCAGGTCATCACGATGAAGCAAATTCAAGAGACCATCGAATCCGAATTCGGTCAGTTGGAAAGCGCCAACGGCGGAAAGCTGGATGGCGAAGCGCAGGTCTTCCACATCCCGGGTGCGAAAGGTGACGTCGGTTTCATATCCTCGGTCACCCATCCATTCTGCTCGGCCTGTACACGCGCCCGCCTCACATCCGATGGAAAATTGCGCCTGTGCCTTTTGCGCGAAAAAGAAGTGGACCTGCTCACGCCCATGCGCGCCGGCGCCACCGAAGAAGAATTACGCCGACTCCTGCTTGACGGCGTTTGGGAAAAACCCTGGGGACACGGCCTCGCGGACGGTGTCATCCCATTGAATCGTATTATGAGTGAAATTGGAGGATAGCCCGATAGTGAAGAAGATCAAAGCAGTATTGTTCGACCTCGACGGCACGCTTCGTCATCACATCCCCTCAGGCGGGGATGTTTTTATGGAATACGCCAGAAGCCTCGGCCTGCAAATTTCGGAAGAAGACAGCGTCCGTGCCCAGCATTGGGAACATTTTTATTTTGCCAGTTCGCTTGAAATCCACAAAGATTCAGAAACATTCAAGGCAGATCAAAAAGGCTTTTGGGTAAATTTCGCAAAACGGCTTCTGGTGGCGCTTGGCGCTCATCCAACACAAGCCGCCGAAATTGCCCCGAAGGTTTCAGCCTACATGGATGAATTCCATAAGCCGGAAGTCCATGTGCCGGAAGATGCCTACACACTTTTGGAGTCTTTACGATCATCGAATTACATCCTCGGCGTGGTATCGAATCGCGAGAAACCATATCCCGAAGAATTGAAGAAGATCAAAATTGACGGTTACTTGAAATTCTCACTGGCGGGCGGAGAAGTTAATTCCTACAAGCCGGACGGGGTCATCTTTAAGCGCGCCCTGGAACTTTCCGGCACATCGGCAGACGAGACCATGTATGTCGGCGACAATTATTTTGCGGATATTATCGGTGCGCGTCGCGCCGGGCTGACGCCTGTTCTCTACGACCCGACCAATATCTTCCCCGACGAAGATTGCGCGACCATCAAGTCCTTTGACGCATTACGTGAATTGTTAAATGATGAGACCCTGAAATAACTCCGAAGGAGTGGAATGACTATAGCTTTGTAAAATATTGGCGTTGTAAGGGGTGTCATGTTCTTTACAAAAGCCATATCATCCCTTCGGGATTGAGTATTGGGTCAAACAAGTTAAAGAAATAACCAAATTACGTCAGCCATCAATACCGCGAATTCATAAACGAATTCGCGGTAATCGCGTTAAAATGGAAGTGGATATTTTGTAGTTATAAAAGGAAATCAAAAAGGAGCTACACATGGCCTGGGAACGAAAGATCATCCGCACAGTACGAGTCCGCAACTCACAGAAAAAAGGCATATTAGCCAAACTATTGACAGCCATCGCCGAAGCAGGCGGAAGCACCGGCAGTATCGTGCTCGTCACAGAGACATCGCAAAATGTGGTGCGTGACATCACGATCAACGCCGACGATCAAGAGAGTCTGAATGCAATTGTCGAGGCAATTCATAACAATGAAGGCACACGCGTGCTTGAAGTACGCGACGAGGTATTGGAGCTTCACCAGAAAGGCAAGATTGCCATCCGCTCGCGTTACCCAATTGATTCACTGACCACTCTTCGGCGTGTGTACACCCCCGGCGTTGCGGAAGTCTGTCTTCGGATCGCCAAGGACCCGTCACAGGCGCGCTTGTATACCAGCATCAGCCACATGGTTGCAATCGTGACCGATGGGACAGCGGTGCTTGGACTTGGGGACATTGGCCCGGTGGCGGCCATGCCTGTCATGGAAGGCAAGGCTATGCTTATGGAAACCCTTGTCGGTTTATCGGGCATCCCCATTTTATTGAACACAAAAAATACAGATGAGATCATCGCCGCGATTGCGGCCATTTCCCCAACCTTCTCGGCCATTCAGCTTGAGGATATATCCGCGCCGCGCTGTTTCGAGATCGAAGAAAGATTACAAGCCATGCTTGATATTCCCGTTTTACATGATGACCAGCATGGCACAGCGGTGGTCTGCACTGCGGCACTACTTAACGCGGCTCGTGAGACCGGCACAGATTTGAACCACGCTGTCATCGGGCAGATCGGGCTTGGAGCGGCCGGCCACGCCATCGGTCAGATGATGATGCGCCTGACCGGGAACGCAGTCTATGGCGCGGACTTGAGTCAAGATGCTTTAGATAGGTTTGAAAAAGCCGGGGGCAGGAAATCCAACTTAAAAGAGATCATGGAAAAATGCGACATCGTGGTGGCGACTACGGGCGCGCCGAATCTGATCAAACCGGAAATGGTCCGCAAGGGACAGATCATTCTGGCGCTGTCGAATCCGAACCCTGAAATTGACCCGGATGTTGCACTGGAACATGGTGCGGCTTTTGCAGCGGACGGGAAATCAGTGAACAATGTTTTGGGATTCCCCGGCATCTTCCGCGGCGCAGTGGATGCGAATGCGCCGCGCATCACACATGAGATGCTATTGGCGGCCGCGCACGTCATCGCTGAAATGACTCCGCATGGTGAATTGGTGCCAAGTCCGCTCGATAAAAAGGTACATCGTGCTGTGGCGCGTGCCGTGGCAGAGACCGCCATCAAACAAGGCATCGCCCGCGCGGAATATGTGCCTTATGTGGAAGAGTAGACATAGACCGTTGACAGTGGACGGTAGGTAATAAAAAAAGATGACTTACTTTTGAGCAAGTCATCTTTTTACTTCTCACTTTTTACTTTTTACTTTTCACTTTCTCAATGCTTCCCGTTCTTCAAGGCTTCTTTCAACGTCACGCCCAGGCGGGAAATTCCTTCGCGAATCGTCTCCGGTCTGGAATAGGAAAAATTAATGCGCATGGTGTTGGCCCCGCCGCCATTCGCATGGAAGGCAGCTCCCGGTACGAAGGCCACCTTTCGTTCGATGGCTACTTTCAATACGTCAGCCGCATCCACGTTTTCCGGCATCATGCCCCACAGGAACATGCCGCCCTGCGGTTTTGTCCAGCTTACTTCAGACGGAAACACTTCCTCCATCATTTCAAGCATGGTATCGCGTCTTTCCTTGTATGTGGCGCGGATCACTTTAACATGTTCATCAAGGAAGCCGTTTTTGGCAACTTCATAGGCCACGTGCTGGTTGAAGGATGACGTATGCAGGTCAGCGGCTTGTTTGGTCATCACCAGTTTGCGGATCACCTGCGGCGGAGCAATGACCCATGCCAGGCGCAGTCCCGGTGCGAGCAGTTTTGAGAACGTGCTCAAGTAAATAACGTTGCCGGTATATTCATCATTGCAGTCTTCATTGCGGTAGCGGCTGTCGAGAGTCGCAACCGACGGGATGTGTTCGCCTTCATAACGAAGCTGTCCATAGGGATCATCCTCGATGATCGGCACGCCGTATTTATCTGCAAGCTCCACTAATTGCATGCGGCGCTCGAGGCTGAGCGTGCAGCCTGATGGGTTTTGAAAATTCGGCAGCACATATATGAACTTGGGGCCAAAACGCAGGGCTTCCTCCAATTGATCCACGATCATGCCGTGCTCGTCCACCGGCACCGAAATATATTGCGCGCCATAGGCATTCCAGGCCTGTAACGCGCCCAAATACGTTGGCGATTCCACCACCACATAATCGCCGCGATTAATGAACAACCGTCCGATAAAATCCAAAGCCTGCTGTGACCCGGATGTGATCATAATGTTATCGGCAGTCACATGCACGCTAAAACGTGAATTGTGACGCGCGATCATCTCGCGTAAAGGCAGGTATCCTTCAGTGGTGCTGTATTGCAGGGCCTGCGCTCCCTGTGTTTCCAAAACTATATTGCAAGCCGCTTGAAATTCCTTCAACGGGAAAACTTCCGGCGCAGGCAGACCTCCCGCAAAAGAAATAATGTCGGGCTTTTCAGTGAATTTCAACAACTCACGGATCACTGAGCTTCCCATTTTTTGCGTGCGATGTGCGTAGCGATACTCCCACGGTGTCTTCATTTACACTCCTTAATATTTGATAAAAAAAGCCTGACAGGTATGTGTGTACCCATCAGGCTTGCTGACAACTTAAGGCATAAATATGCCTAAAAGGTCGTGTGCCAAAATCAATGTCATCGTTTCCTTATCTTACTCACTTTTTAGCGGGACTGCAACCATTTTAATCACCCTGATTTTATGACAAATTTCCCTCGATGATCTTTTCAAGGGAAGTCCGTGTATAAGAATCAAGCGGAAGTTGAAGAGCCGCTTCCAGCGTGACCCAGATATGCTCCTCCGCTTCATCATTCAGCGTCACTGAGAGAGAGTCCGTTTTGCAGGCGTAATCAAAGAAGATGAAGTGACGTTTCTGCCAAAACGACGGGTCATAAACGAACTCCTGAAAGTTGATGAATTTCAAGTCGTAGACATCCAACCCGGTCTCTTCCTTCGCCTCGCGGATAGCCGCCTCTTCGATGCGCTCCCCCAACTCAATATGTCCGCCGGGGACAATATACTTGCCCGGAAATTTATGACTCTTCAGCAGAAGCAGCTCGCCTGCCGTGTTGAAAATAAAAACACCTGCCGTTGGTTCTGGGAAAATCTGGTCTGCCATTTTTTTGTCCTTTTTTTCTATGTCGTTGCGAGGAGGATGCTTTTCCCGACGAAGCAACCTCCAACTAACAAGGAGATTGCTCCGTCGCTATCGCTCCTCGCAACGACATAACTATTACCCGAATATCGCGATCACCATCACACCTGCAAACACGATTATGGAACCCACCACGCGGACGCCGCCCATTTCCTCTTTCAAGAATCGCCAGCCGAGGAAGGCCCCGATCACCGCGCTGACTTCACGGATCGCGCCGGAATAACTCAGCGGCGCAAAAGTATAAGCGAACAGCGCCAGCATGTAAGCCACCAATCCCAACACACCACCGAGCAATAAATATCCGCGGTTCTGCTTCCACACATCCACGAACGAACTCCATCCATAACGGCGCGCAAGATAAGGTGTGGTCACAAACGGGACCATCACGAACATGGATAATCCGTACGGCATGGCCGGTCCATGCTTGACGGCTGTACCGTCAATGAATGTATAAATGGAAATGACCAAAGCCACTGAAAGCGCAGTGAGGATTCCGCGTAGGTGCGGCTTTTCGCCTTTGTTCTGTAACAGCGTGGTCGCGCCGATCAAGATGATCCCGCCGGTGATCATGGCAAGTCCGACATATCCGCCAAAGGTTAATTCTTCACGTAAAAATATCGCCGACCATAACACCAGCAAAGCTGGAGCTGATCCGCGTGCGATGGGATAGACGAGCGAGAAGTCATGGTCACTGTAGGCGATGCACAACAAAATAAAATAGATCGCTTCCAAGACCATGCTCAGGACCGCAAAGAACCACATAGAGCGCGGCGGCAACCCGGTGAAGAATATCAGCACAGTTGAAAATAATCCACTGAGGATCACCTGCCAACCCATCGCGATATATTTTTGTTCCGAACTCTTGAGTAAAAAATTCCACAAGGCATGCATGGATGCGGAAAAGAAAAGAAGGATGAGGGCGGCAATTGGCATAGGTTATCTCATAAACTCGATCAATTTTCGATTCACTTCTTTGGGCGCATCATGCTGAACCCAATGCGTGGCTCTATTAAAGAAGGTCAACTCACCCGAATCGCACAAGTCAATGGACGGCTGCGCCATTTCATGACTCAGCGCCATATCGCGTATCCCCCACAACATCATCACGGGGACATGCACCCGCCGTGCCGGTAATTTTCTACCAAAGGCAGAACGCAACCCGCGACGCATTGCCGCACGATACCAATTAACCATTCCGGTCAATGCGCCTTTTTGCGACCAGGCTTTTATGTATTCCATCACATCGCTTTCACTGAAGGTATTTTTACGCCCCGATTGAACCAACATGCGCGCCAGATATTCATAATTATTTTTTCCCAACATCCATTCCACAAAGAACGGGATCTGGAAAAAATATACATACCAGGATCTTTTGCGTTGGACGGTATTGTGCAAAATAAAATCCGTCATCACATCTGGATGCGGGACGTTCATGATCATCAACTTTTCCAAGCGCTCCGGGTGATTGATGGCAACCGTCCATGCTACAACAGCGCCCCAATCGTGGCCGACGAGTTTTACTTTTTGGATCCCAAAATGATCGAACAATCCGATAATGTCTTTGGCAAGAATATCCACATCATAAGCAGATACACCCTTCGGCTTGTCGGACAGGTTGTATCCGCGCTGATCCGGGATAATGACTCTAAAGCCCGCTTCCGCTAAAGCCGGAATCTGACTCCTCCAGCCATAATGGAATTCGGGAAACCCGTGCAATAAAACGACCGGCGTCCCGTTTTCAGGTCCGTCGGTCATTACGTGCAGGTTGATATGATTTGTGGCGACAAATTGACTTTGCATCGCGCGAGTATAACGGAAAATGATTACCTGCGGCCAAAGTCCCTGGGCGGCAGAGACATTAAATACATGTAAACTGCACGCAGTTCATCGTCGGTCATGTGACGATAGGATTTCCACGGCATGTAACTGGAATTGATTCGCCTGCCATGTTTTTCCCCATTGCGAATAATCTCCATAAAGCCCGCTTCTCCCCATTGAGGTAAACGCCCCCCTTTGCCGGATGTCAGGTTTGGCGCGGCACTCCACTCTGCGGGAAAGCCCGGTATCTTCCCGCCTGAAAGCGTCAGCCCGTGACAAACTTTACATGACATGGAAAGGTACTCACCGTATTGGGCTGTGACTCCACGTACAGGCGCAATGGGAGGCGAATCGTTATGTGGAATGAGTTCAGCTGGGATGAAGGTAATATCTTTGACAATATTCATCACCACAAAGCCGGTGAAAGACAGACTACTTGGCGGCGTCTCATTATCCACAGGCGGGATACTGCGAATATAAGCCAGTACCTTTCCCAGGTCTGTGCCGCTCAGGAAATAAAATTCTGTGGACGGCATAAATAATAACGGAGTCCCGTCGGTGCGTATTCCATGTTTGATCGCGCGAACCAAATCTTCGTCCGTGCGCTGCGCACCAATCCCGCCCTGACCTGTGGTGAGATTTGGGGTGATGACTCGACCAATAGCGGGATTATCCAAATAGATCAACCCCTGTAATTTTTCACCATGACATGCTTCGCATCCACGATACTGGAAGATGCGTTTGCCTTCGAGCAGGGACTCTGCGTCGTTAGGGATGGTGACAATTTCTGCGGAGATCTCGTATGTTTTGCTTAACCGCGCCTGACCCATGCCATACAAAACCAATAGAACAAAAACGGGCAGACCGATCACAACGCCCAACGCGATCCCGACCCTTTTTAGTATTGCTTTCATTTTCCTATTCATCCTGTGTACAGACGCAGCATATTATTTTCAAGAACCTCCACGCGCAGCCGCTTCAGTGGCTTTTGCGCAGGGCCTTCCAAAACAACTCCATCCCTATCAAACTGCGACCCATGACATGGACAGGCGAATCCATTGTCATTATTTTCTATTGTGCAACCCAGGTGAGTACAGACCAGGCTGTATGCCAGGATCTCCCCCTGCCTGTTGTAGATCACTGCGGGAATGTCGCTCCTGACCGTGCGCGAACCAATTGGATAACTGGCGACATCTCCGAGGTCAAATTCGGTTGGAGTTTCAGTGGCGGGAAGATAGCTAAAGTAGCGTATCAGACCGCTCAACCCGAGCAATCCGCTCAAACCGAACAAGACATTCGTGGATAACTTTATGAAGTCACGGCGTGATAAACGAGTCGTTTTATTCATTTCTTTTCTACTGAGAGATCGCTCCCAAAAATGTCAGAACAAGAATGACAAGGAAGAGGAGAACTGTAAGTATCTGCGCGATCCGGTTTCCACGCGGAAACCAGCGGCCCAACTCAGCGCAATTTGCGTTGGGTAAAAGATAGGGCATCACCCCCAACGCGATAACCACCAGCACAGGAGTCAAAATACCTAACAGGAAAGGGTCTCCAAATTTGAGCAATTGCTGAACCCATAAGAAGAACCATGGCGCGCGTGAATTTCCCGTCAGCGCAGTGGTATCTGAAATAGGCTGTTTGATCGGCGCGGGGACGATCATGGAAAAAAGCAATAAAATAATGCCGACGATGATCATCACCAGCACTTCGCGTTTCAATAATTCAAAGCGTGTGATGCGATCCTTCTCGATGCGTTCAACCGGCGGTGGAACAGAGATCCCGCCGTCACGACGTACGCGAAAAATATGCCATACGATCAGGATTGCCTCCCCAAGCGTCAGCCCAAAAATATGCCATGTGTAGAAACGCGTCAATGTAGCATTGCCTGGTTCACTTCCACCGATCACAAACTGATACAAACCAGCACCGATCCATGGAATGGTCTTGATCAAATTTGCGCCAACCACCAATGCCCAGCGGATGCCTTCATCCCAGCGCAGGACGTAGCCGGTGAAATCGAGTAGAAGGGTAAAAACCAGCAATCCCAACCCAAGTACATGGTTGAAGCGGCGCGGTGGAGCATAAGCCCCGGTCAGCGCAACGCGCAATAGATGGATGGTCATCACGATCACCAGGAATTGCGCCGACCAGTAATGCAGGTTACGGATCAGATTCCCCAAAGGGACAAGAGAGACGATAGTCTCTACAGAAATAGCGGCCTGGTCCGATGTAGGGATGTAGTAATACATCTCCAATAAACCCGTGACAAGCAGGATAACCGAAAGAAAAACCGCCATCCCGCCTGCGCCCAATGTATAACGGAAGCGGGATTGCTTCGCCGGAATACTCGGCGGATGCAAATGATGGAAAAAATTTGGTTTCGTATGATCGAACTTGGGTTGAAGTTCCAAGCCGATTGCAGTGAGAATCAAAATACCGATCAGGGTCAGCAAACCTGGGATGGTGCTTTGGGGAGATTTTACTTTCTGATGGACGGGAATAGCCGAACCGTTGACTTCACTCAGCGTGAATCCATTAGGCTGCCTGTCGTTCATTCGCAGGATATACGCCGTCAATGACCAAGCTTCTTCGGAAGTCAATGAGCCTGTTGGAAAGAGCGGCATGTTTTGTTGAATATGATGATTTAACTCAAAGGAATTGGAAAAACGGGATAACGCCCCCGCACCTGAAAGAGCAGGTGCGCCTGTCGTTGGAATCTCAAAACTATTTTTCGGATGATCGCTTCCGTGACAACCCGATTGCCAGCAGTCGCGCTTGTCAGGAGGAAAAGAGTCGCGCCACTCCTCCGTCAATCCCTGTCCGTGATCGCCATGGCAAGGCATACACATTCCCCAATAGACTTGAGCGCCGTTGTCAGCCTGCGCAGGTGGAATAACTGTCGGCGGTTGATTCAGCCGGGATATGTCAAAAGTCGGTGTAACTTGGGAGAGAGTGATTGCCTGAGAAGATGCAGAAGCCCCTACAAAAACCGAAGAGGAGAATATGACCCCGAATGCCAAAATGCTAATAACGATGAAAACACGATAGCGAGGCATAATAATAATTATACATCCGTAGAATAGCTCTACGGATGTATGGATTGAAGGGCTGAAAGTCTTCCTATCTTTAGTCTATTAATATAATGGAATTCTTGCCCCATTCACTTTACTTGCTTCATCTGAAAACAGATATTCCATCGCAGAGACAATTTCTGCGGGCGAAGTTCCCCTGCCTTCATTTTTCGTATCAATGGATTTGACTTGAATGACATTCGCAGTCAATCCGCTATCTTTATACTCTTCAGCTAAGGTCAACACCAAACTTTCCTGCGCGGATTTTGCGGCCGCATACAAAGCCATCTTCGCGGAAGGTTTCACTGTGACCGGCATGGACACAATCATGACTCGCCCCCACTTGGTCGCAGCGATGTGCGGCGCAAATGCCTGGAGCAAATGGAATGTCGTCCATGCGTGTTGATTGAGCATGGATTCAAAATCACTTGCATTGGATTCAGGGATGGTCTTGCCACCCGTCCAGCCGCCGACGAGATGGATCAAGGCGTGGACACTGCCAAATTTGGAAAGAACAGCTTCGGCTGAGTCATGAACCGCCTGCGCATTGAGCAGGTCAATGAACTGGGTGTAGAGTCTCTCCTTGGGCAGGTCCAGGTCACGGATGAGGGAATCCAATTTATTCTGATCGCGGTCAAGAAGTGCAATATTATGTCCGCGCCCTACAAAGGTCTTCGCAACAAGATTTCCCAACACGCCGGTCGCGCCGGTGACAACGACAGTCCTAGTCATACAATGCTTTCGTTTGCGACTCGGTCAAGTCGGACATGCCTTCAACAAGGGTGTGATCGCTTTGCTCCACCAAATGCGGCTTGCCGTGAAAATCGATCATGTGACCGGATTTGGCCGCCTTGGTTTGGAGATAAAAAATATTGTGTTCGTTGGTGGGCAGAACGTGCGGTACGCGCTCGCTGACCTTCACACCATATCGTTCAAGTTCGGCGATCTTCTTCGGGTTGTTGGTCATCAGTTTAATGGACTGCACTTTGAGCGAGTGAAGCATGTGCGCAGCGACAGCATAATCGCGTTCATCATCCCGGAAGCCAAGCGCGAGATTCGCTTCGACAGTATCCAAGCCTTGATCCTGCAAACTGTATGCGCGGATCTTATTGGTCAGCCCAATGCCGCGGCCTTCCTGGCGAAGATACAACACAATGCCATTCTCCATTTCGCCAATCTTCTTCAAAGCCGCTTCGAGTTGATCGCGGCAATCACAACGCAGGGAACCGATCACGTCACCGGTTAAACATTCGGAATGCAAACGCACAGGCACATCTTCCGCACCCAGCACTTCGCCCTTGATGATGGCAACGTGCTCCTTGTCATCCTGATTATTTGAAAATCCAACGATATGAAAATCACCGAAGCGTGAAGGCAGTTCCGCAATCGCCTCGATATGCACGCAAACTTTATCCTTGCCGTAACCTTCACATTCGTGACAGCAATCTTCTTCGATCAAGTGTTCAATTTCTTCGTGTGTAAATGTAGTCATAACTTCTCCGTAGGTCACGTTTTCAACGCGACATTCAATTTATAGTGTAACAATATTCCGCCATCATCATGCGTTTCAACATTTTCCAGCCTCAACGCAATGGCTTCACTCCGTGCGAGCCCAAGGCCGGCCGCGAGTGTGGGCGCATGTTCGCCGCCAAAGATCAGCGGCGCGATGTAGATCATTAATTCATCCACCAGCCCCTGCCGCAGGAACTCAAAGTTGATCGTGCCGCCGCCTTCGATCATCACGCGGCGCGCGCCAAGTTCATAGAGTTTTTCAAGAGCCAGTGAAAGGTTTACGCGTTCCGATTCGTGAACGAATACATCCACATCCCGCCCGCGCAAAAAATCGATCTGTTCCTTAGACGTTTGATTTGTTGTAAATATTACGATAGGCGCCGGTCCCGTATTTAGAAAATCAGAATCTGGATGAAGATCTGCGCTGGACACGATTCCTACTTTAATGGGATTCGGCGACAACCCGCGCTTGACCCTACCCTCACGCAGCGCTTCGCTCTTAACCGTCAGTTTGGGACTCTCATCAAGCAAAGTCCTCCCCCCGACGATGACCGCGTCAACGCCAGCGCGCAATTCATCCACGCGTGCTTTATCGCGTTTGGATGATATAGCAGACCCTTTGCGTTCAAAGGTATCTATCTTTCCGTCTGCCGTCATGGCAACGTTGATGAAGGTGGTTGGTCGCATTGTCTCTTAGTCGAGTGGTTATTTGGTCTGTTGATCTTGTAGTCAAGTGGATGACCGATCAACAATCGGACAGCGCGACCACTCGACCATAAGGTCTCCTTGCTTTACTATGACGCTCTGACTCCCCCTGCATTTACCTGCCAAATACGAGTAGGGCGCGTTCTCTTACGCGCCTGTTGGCGTTAGAGAACGCCAACTACGCAGTTACAGAATTTATTTGTTAATTTCCATTATGTTGCGTCACCCGTTAATATGTACCCGAAAAATATTCAGAGAGCAAGTCGCTGATGTCCACATTCACGGTCTCGCGCAAAAGTGCGAAAAAGTCCGCAGAGGTGGCGTGTCCGTGTGCATAACGGGTTGCGTATGCTTTCAAGAATTTTGAAAAATTCCCATACCCCATTCTCACGCGCACATCATCAATAAAGTGAGCACCGTTCAAATAGACCGCATTTACATATTGACGCTGCGAGCCCGCATTGTAGATCGGCATATCTACATAGCCCGACGGCTTGAAGAAGTCCACGCGGAACTGCCACCACCACGAGACATTTGCCGGGTCGTTATCTTCATAAAAGATGCGTTCGCTGTAAACAGAAAGCGCTTCATCAAGCCACGGTTCGAGTGCCTGATCGCTTCCCACCAATCCAAACCACCACTGATGCGCGATCTCATGCACCCCGATGGTGGTCAGGTTATTCCTCGTCCCGCCGCCGTATTGTCCGTAAAACTCAGTGGCGAGGAAAACCAACCCGTCTTCCTCCTGCCCGTCATGGATGTCCGTCTGCACCAACGCCAGATTTTGATATGGATAAGGCGCATAACTTGACGAATACGTAGCGACAGCATCCGCCGCCGTTGACATGATCCCCTCGCCTGCGGCCTTGTACCCATCGAAATAATATGAGCGGATCACAACCGATCCGGAAGTTGTCTCAGACACGAGAAATTCATTACTCGCGGACAGCGCCAAAGTGCGCGCGCCGTAGAGTCGGTAGCGGGTCCATTCACCGTTTTGCTCTGAAGGCGCCCCCACCGCAATGACCACATCCGAAGCGGTTTTTATATTCAACTCGAAGTCGGAAGAGTCATATACAAGATGTTCGCCGAAATAGGACGGATCGTGCAGGACCCAGCCATTGATATAAGGCACAACGAATGGATACCAGTCCACAAGGTTGACCTGGTTGAAATCATAGCCGAACAAACCATCTGACGTTTTGGCAGGAAGGTTGAGGTTGAAGTTAAGAGTCAATGTGGTGGACGAACCAGCTTGAAGCGGCTGAGACAGGCTCAAGGTCAGGCGTTGACCGTCAAGTGAAAATGTCGTCAACGCAGCGCCGTCTTGTGATATCGAATTTAAAACAAAAACATTGCTGTATAAATTCGGCTGAACAGATAATACAAGGTCAGATAACGCGGTTCCCGTGTTGTTGTAATAGCGGATCGTCTCATCCACGCCGAGGGTGTGGGCAGTGAAGTCCAGTGTGGCATAAAGGATGTAATTTGAGCGCGGGGATGTCCCGGGGGGCGGCGCTGTAAATGTCGCTGAGACAGGTGTCAGCGTGGGAGGAAGCGGGGTAAACGTCTCAGTCGGCGGTACGGGCGTTAATGTCGGGATGTCTGTCATTGATCCCGAAGGTTGAAACGGTGTGGGCGTTGGTGCAGCGTTCGGGTCTTGCGTGACCAGAATGAATTGCGGAAAAACCCGCTCTGTAGGAGCGGGAGAGGCGCAGGCGGAAAGAAAAGTAAAAAGTAAAAAGTAAAAAGTAACGCGGGAACGTTTTTTCATCTAATATGAGTTCTTGAAATATTTTGTGATGAGGTCGGAAATATCTGCGCTGGTATGTTCGCGCAAAACGCGGAAGAAGTCGGCGGACGTGGCAATCTTGCCGTTTTCCTGTGCGAGATAATCTTGAAGGAAGGCAAAGAAAGCTTCGTCGCCAATGCGCGCGCGCAGTTCATCGAGGAAGTGTGCGCCTTTGAAATAGACGGCATTGGTATAAATGCGAAACCCCTGACCATCATAAACTGGAATATCGGCAAAACCTTCAGGCTGAAAAAAATCAATTCGATAAGTCCACCACCAACTGACAAGGTCAGGATAAAGGGTTTCGTAATAGATCCGTTCAGAGTAAGTGGAAAGAGATTCATCGATCCATGGATGCAAGGCCTGGTCATTGCCAACCTGCTCGAACCACCATTGATGAGAGGTTTCGTGCACCGCCACAAAGGTCAGATAGTTTGCAGGGGTTCCGTCATACAAACCATAAAAGTCACGAGGGAGGAAGAAGAAGCCGGAATATTCCATGCCATCGTTGAAGTCACCCATGACAATGGAAAGAGTCTGGTGCGGGTATGGCCCGAAGCGCTGGTTGTAAACCTGAATGGCCTCTGCGCTGGCTTTTAGTGCGGCCTGTCCCGGCTCTTGGTTGAAATCAAAGTAATAACTTGAAACAGTCACATTGCCAACCTGCGTCGTTGCAACATGGAAATCGCGGCTGGCGGATATGGCAAAGGTCCGCGCGGCGGTGATGGTGTAACGGGTGGAGTCTGCCTGTTGTTCTGCCGCCCCACTTGCGGCTATGGCGACCGCTTTATTCGGGTCTGCAAATTTGAGATTCACTTCATAATCGGCCGCGTCATACACCAGATGCTCGCCGTAATACCATGGGTCATGCAAGACCCATTCGCCATTGATATTCGGCACAACGAATGGATACCAGTTCGTGAGGTTCAACTGACGCTCGGTATATCCATAAATGCGCGGACGCGAAATGCTGGGGTCTTGCTGTGCCGCAAAAGGAAGGGATAATTTATATTGAATATTAATGGTCAATACAGTTTCGGGCTGAAAAGCAGACGCCAACGTGATGGACAATTTCTGTCCGTCAATGGAATAAGTCGTGATTGGAGAGCCATTAATGGAAATGGAGGATAGATTGAAACTGCCGTCCCACAAATTTGGTTCGACGGCCAGAACAAGCGCATCAAGCTGACCGTTGGTATGGTTCGGGTACTGGATCATTTCATCCACTGTGACGGTGTGCGCGTCATAATCCATGACCGTGTTCAATGTATATTTTGCGCGCGCCATCGCAGGGACAGTTGTTGCTGTTGGAGTTGGCTCGAGTGCCGTTGTCGGTGACGCTATGATCGCGGACTCAGAAGTCTGCGTTAGGGTTGGAGAGTCAATGGGCGTGGGAATATCAACAAGTGGAGTGCAGGAAGATAGAAAAGTAAGAAGTAAAAAAGCGAGAAGTGAAGATGCGGTTTTGTTTTGCATGGGCTGTATTCTATCGCGTGTCTCAAAATTAAGGAAATTCTTTATTGGAAATCGCGAGGGGGAATCCAATTTTCTGTTTATCAAATTACGCGATACGATGTAACAAAATTTATCTCGATCTAATTCTTTTCCACAAGAACGCGATCACAAAAAACATTGTCGCGGTCAATACAATGGATGCACCGGAGGCGATGCTCCAATAATAGGAAAGATACAGACCGATCACGCCTGACAATGCAGCAAACAAAGCAGACAGCGCCATCATCACCGGCAGCCGCTTCGTGAGCAGATACGCTGTCGCGGCGGGCGTGACGAGCATGGCCACCATCAAGGCCACGCCGACAGTTTGCAGGGAGACCGCCACTGTCACAGCGATGAGACACAGCAAAACGTTGTTGAGCAAATTTACGGGCAGGCGAAGCGTCGCCGCGAGGATGGGGTCAAATGAAAGGGTCAGGAATTCCTTGTAGAAGGCAGCAATCGTCAGCAGGACAATCGCACCGAAGATGATGATCAGCCATAAACTTTGAGCAGATACGCCCAACACGTCGCCGAATAAAAAGTGAGTCAAATCCACTGCATAACTTTGAACAGTGGAGATAAGCGCGATGCCGAGCGCGAACATCCCGGCGAAAATAATGCCGATGGCGGTGTCTTCTTTTATTTCAGCCTGCTTACTGATCGCGCCAATTCCCAGCGCAGCAATGACAGCAGTCCCCAGCGCCCACCAGAATAAAGTATCACGCGCGCCGCCGGTAATAAGATAACCGATGGCGATCCCGGGCAAAATGGTGTGAGCGAGAGCATCACCAAAAAATGCCATGCCGCGAAGGACAACATAAGTTCCAACAATCGCGCAAACGATCCCCACTAAAACAGCGGCGATCATTCCGCGCTGCATGAATTCATATTGGAGAGGTTCCACCAGCCAATTAATGGACATGGTCGTGTTCCCCTTCATCACAACAGGAATCATCCAGGGTCAATAAATCTTCATGCCCATCCACTATTATGCGAAAACGTCCTCCATAAGCGGATAATAAATTATCTGAATGCAATACGCTTTGAGGATCACCAAACGCCACGATCTTTTTATTCAACAACATGATACGGTCAAAATGTTTTGCGGCTTGTTCAAGGTCATGCGTCGCAACCATCACAGTGACTTTTTGTTCGCGTAAGGTATCCAATAGATCCAGCAGACCTTCCTGCGCGGGCGTATCGAGTCCGGTCAACGGCTCATCCATCAACATCAATTCTGCTTCTTGAGCCAGAGCGCGTGCGATGAACATACGCTGCTGCTGTCCGCCGGAGAGCTGGCTGATCTGCCGCTTTGAGAGGTTGCCGATCTCCACGGTTTCAAGCGCATGATTCACAAAATCCCAATCACGCTTCTTAGGCCAATTCAGCGGACCCAATTTTGCTGAACGTCCCATCATGACCACATCCGCTACGCTGACGGGGAAATTCCAGTCCACTTGACTGCGTTGTGGAATGTAAGCAATGCAGCTATGAACAGTCGGCTGTGAACCGGAAATGGTCACTTCGCCACTTTGAGACTGTAAGACACCGGAGACGACTTTGAACAAAGTGCTTTTACCTGCACCGTTCGGTCCCACCACGGCAATGCGCTCACCGACATGTAAATGGAAAGTGACATCGTCAAGCGCGACACGTCCGTTGTAACGAACGGACACACTTCGCACATCGAGAATAGGCTTATCTGTTTGGTGATTACTATGAGGGTACATTATTTCAACGCTTCCACAATTCTCGAAACATTATATTTCATCATGTCAATATAGGTTGCGGCAGGCGCGCCGTCGGTCAATGATTCCAAATGCAGGTCAGCTATCACCGTCACTCCGGTTTCATCCGCGATCTGTTGGGCGAGTGTATTGTTATCGGCTGTATCCAAAAAGATGGCGGGCGCATTGAGTCTTTTAATCTCGTCTATCAACCCTGCCATTTGCTGCGCAGAAGGCGCGGCGTTACTGCTAAAACTTGGGATGACAGAGCCGACCACCTCAAAGCCATAACGTTTTGCAAAATAACCAAATGCTTCATGATTGGTCACAAGCAATCTTTTATCTGCCGGGATCTGCTCCACTTGAGCCTTTATCCAGCCATCGAGTTCCTTTAATTGCGCAACATATGCTTCCGCATTAGTTTGATAAACTTCCGCGCCTGCGGGGTCATAATCCGTCAATGCCTTGCGGATATTTTCAACATAGAGGATGACCAGATTCGGATCAAGCCACATGTGCGGATCAATGCCCTGCGCCGCATCTTGTTCCACGCTGATTCCTGCTGATGCCTCAATGACAGTTTTCTCCGCTCCGGCATTGTCCAGTAAAGGCTTAAGGAACTGCTCGTATCCCAAGCCATTGGTAATGAGCAACTTGCTTTTCTCGATCTTGCCCACATCCTGCGGCGACGGCTGATAACTGTGCGGGTCAAGTCCTACGGGCAACAAGGAATCGACCATCAAACGGGCACCGGCCACGTTGCGGGTGATGTCCGCTAAAAAGGTGGTAGATGCCAGTATCGCTGAATCAGTTTTCGGCGAGTCAGATGCGGGAAGTCCACATGCCGGGATGAGAAAAAAAATCAAGAGCAGAATTAAGCTAAAGCGTTTCACAAATCTCCAATTAATTATTGTTGAATATTTCCCACCAGCCCCAACTCCGGCGCGATCTTGCGCATGGCGAGAATGACATTGCCTACATGTTCCCAAAGTTCCACGCCGAGTTCTTTCGCGGCATTTTCCATTTCAGCCCGGTCTGTGCCGGCGGCGAAAGCCTTATCTTTCCATTTCTTTTTAACGGAACTGGCTTCGAGATCATATAAGGAACGGGACGGGCGCACGAGAGCAACGGCTGTAATTAATCCGGTCACTTCATCGCACGCGGACAGCGACTTGCGGCGGATGGTGTCACGCGGCACACCGCAGTGATCGGCATGGCTGAGGATGTCTTGAATGATCTCTTCGCTCACGCCGCGCTCACGAAGAATGACTGAACCCGCCTGAGGATGTTCTTCCAACGTTGGGTGTATCTCCCAATCAAAGTCATGGAGCAGTCCGATCAAACCCCACAACTCTACATCTTCGTGGTATTTCTCAGCATAGAAGCGCATCGCAGCTTCCACACACAACATGTGACGTACCAATCCTTCATTTTTTACAAATTCACGCACAAGGGTCAGGGCTTCATCACGGGTCATTGTTTTTTCCTTTTAGGAGGTATGAATAAAAAAAAGAGACACTCTTTCACCGGGATCATTTCCAGTGTCGTTGTGTCTCTTTACATAGTATCGCATAATTTACTAAACAAAAGTTGCAATATTTACCCGCAATTTTCAACAAAAAAATTAACTTTTATGAGACAAGCGATAGTGTAATCCAAAAAAACTATGTTGAGATATATTCTCTTAAACTATGTTCCACTGCGTAAGCGGCCGCTTCTGCGCGATTGTTCACGCTCAACTTGGAGAGGATGCTTGAAACATAATTGCGGACCGTGCCTTCACCTAAAAATAAATTCTTGGCGATCTCGCGGTTGGTCTTGCCTTCAGAGACTAGTAACAGAACGTGCTTTTCCTGCTGGCTCAAGTGGGAAAAAGCTGAAGCCTCTTCTTCCTTCACTGCTCGGCGCACTTCCTGGAATACGCGCTGGGTGACGGCCGGGTCCAGCAAGGCCTCGCCGCGCCCGACAGACTCAATGGCTTTGACAAGGTCATCGCTTCCGATCTGCTTGAGGATGTAGCCCGATGCGCCAGCGCGAATGGCGGAGAATAACATTTCATCTTCGGCATACGAAGTCAGCATAATGACCTTTGTGTTGGGGTGGTCATTGACGATCTGCTCGCAGGCCTCAATGCCGGAAGTACCAGGCAGGCGAATGTCCATTACAACCACATCCGGTTTGAGCGAAGCGACCTGCTCCAATGCTTCACGCGCCGAACTTGCTTCCCCCACCACATCGAATTGTGGATGTCTCTCAAGCAATGATTTCAAACCGAGGCGCACTACTTCGTGATCGTCCACAAGGATAATTCTTTGCTTTTTCATGGTTCTATTTTACCTCAGGAAAACGCCGAATAAGGGCAAAAATCGCTTATTTATGCTTTTTTCACTGCCTTTAAATGTTCTTCAATATGTGCCAGGCTGCGCTCCACCCATAACTGCAAGGATAACTCGCCCCCCATAGTTTCGTGACGGCTCATACGCGACCATGCCTCACGCGGCATACTGCTCAATATTTTGCAAAGGTCTGCCACGTTGGAAGAGAATTCATCCAAAATTCCCGCGAATGGTTCTTCTTTGTTGTAATGTTCCGTCATCCATGCATCTGCATCAAAGTTCTTAAATTCGGGGTTCTCTTCATTCAATGTCCGATGGATGCGCGCGCCATAAACCAGTTCCTGCGTATCGCGTGTGTGCGATGCGATCTGATGTAGATTCCAGTCACCGTCTACTTTTGCATAGGGGTCATTAAATGACTCACAGGCGGAACGGAATTCACGAGCGGCTTCGCCCAGCCTTGCTACAATCTTAATACGATACTCCGTCAACTCTTTCATTTTGCCTCCAATAGGGATAAAACTTGACTTCTTTTTTTTCAAGAACAGTGAAGCATCAATTGCAAACAGGGATCGTATCTGTGTTTTCATTGGCATTCAGGAGCAGCCCAAAATATGGCGACGGGTCATACGTGTTTTCAATTTCGAGTTCGTTCGTGAATTTTCCAAATCCGTCATCTTTCACGATGGATATGTGCAAATGAACACCAACCGGGTTATTTGGGTCGCCGGAATAATCTCCTTGATAGCCAAGGAACCTGCCGGCCTCTACATATATCTCCGAGGTTCCAGCAGGAAAGTCAGGCGAGATAAAAGAATTTCCCTGGGGATCTGCCATATGTGTGTAATAGACCCAGATCTGGCGACCAACTTGCAACGGATCATCTGGCACACGGATAATGAGAGTGGATTTCCAATCTGACTGGCGCGTAAGGTAACCTGGGTATGTGGCAACCACAGGCGTGACACCAATATCTGTCCCTGAGAAAATATCAATTCCCTGGTGACGGTGACCGGGTCGAAAAGAATCGTCCCAAATAAAGCCGACCATGCCGTCAGAAGGGAATATGAATGGGGCAGAGTCGCATTGCGTGCCGGCTTTTATCATCAAATCAGGGCGGGAGGCAGGGTCACGTAAAAAAGCAAAAGTTTGCTGAGTGCGCTCGGAGCCGCGTTTGCGTGTCATATAGTAGTATACAGACGCGGTCATTAAAGTAACGATTACAAACATGAGGGCAAGTCGTTTTGACATTCCTTGGATTATACACATGTTGGAAAAGTGAAAAAACTGCTTATTTGTGCATTCTTTCACGAATCAGAGTAAATTCCTTGAACATTTTACGGAGTGGGTAGATAATGTGCGCGTGTCTCATTTATTTTTAATATAGGGGAATAGTGATTGTTGCAAGCGAGTTGACAAGATTGTATGTTGGTAATTTCATTTGAATATTGACATATCATCGAAATGAATTTCGTCTCATTGAGAAGGAGGTGGTTCGGTTACAGATATTGAACTTTTCTGATCATTGCTTGTACATTTCAAAAATCTATAGAGGAGATATCCAAAATGTATCGTAAATTTTTCAATATGTTTTCGCTTTTGCTCGTAATGGCAGTGGCTTTCTCAGCAGTCGGTCCTGTCTCTGCCCAAACTGGGATCACTGTTACAGAGATGGGCACAGTTGCGATTGATGTAGTCCCTGCAAGCCCGAACGGACTTTACATCGTTCAAATGAAACAGGCTCCCGTTGTATCCTATGAAGGCGATGTTCAGGGATTTTCTGCCACTAAACTTAATTCAGGGGAAAAGATAGACCGCAATGATGCGGACGTTCAGAAATATGTTGATTACCTTCAAGTTCAGCATGATGCTGTCGTGAACAAAGTCGGCGGCGAAAAGGTTGTTGACTATAGCTACGGCTTCAACGGGTTTTCCGCCCGAATGACCGTGGAACAGGCCAATAAACTTGTTAAGGCTGAAGGCGTTTTGCGCGTCACACCAGATGAACTTCGATCTGCTGATACTTCATCAACCCCAACCTTCCTTGGTCTTACTGATCCGAGAGGGCTTTGGAAGCAGCTGGGCGGTGTAGGAAAAGCTGGCGAAGGTATTGTGATCGGTATCATTGATACCGGCATTTGGCCTGAGAGCATGAGCTTCTCCGATCACCAGAATCTTAAGAAACAATGGACAGATGGCACTGGTTTGAAAGATAAGCTTGTTTACAAGCCGTTAGCCGGTTATACCGGTTTGACTTGCGAATTGGACGTGCCCTGCAACAATAAATTGATCGGCGCTTACTATTACAACGCAGGCTTTGGCGGCGATGCAGGGGTTACAGCCACTTTACCGTGGGAATACAACTCTGCACGCGATGCCAATGGACACGGCACACACACAGCCTCCACCAGCGGTGGAAACAATGGCGTTGTCGTAACTGGACCTGCCATGGGTCTTGCAAAGACCGTCAGTGGTATTGCCCCGCGCGCTCGAATCGTGGCTTACAAAGCCCTGTGGACTTTAGCAGACGGAACCGGCAGCGGTTACACCACAGACCTGATGGATGCAATCGATCAAGCTATTTTCGATGGCGTGGATGTGATCAACTATTCCATCAGCGGTTCGAGGACTAATTTCCTGGATCCCGTTGAATCCATGTTCATGTTTGCGGCAGATCGCGGCATATTTGTTGCCGCTTCTGCTGGCAACAGCGGTCCCACCGCCAGCACGGTTGCCCACCCCAGCCCGTGGATTTCCACAGTTGCGGCTGGCACACATAACCGTGAGGTTTTCGGTACCGCTGATTTAGGTGGCACAACATACACAGGCGCCTCCTTCCTACCTGTGAATCCTGCCGCTGTAACCGCCCCGTTGATCGATTCAATGGATGCTGGACTTGCAGGTGCGGACCCGACAGAACTTGCTTTATGTTTCTCAACAGCATGGATCGGTCATGCAGTGCTTGATCCCGCCAAAGTGGCCGGCAAGATCGTGGTTTGTGACCGCGGTACAAGCGACCGTGTAGATAAGAGTCTGGCTGTTTTTGAAGCCGGCGGCGTGGGCATGCTCCTCGTGAATGTTACCCCGAATTCAATAGTTGCGGATATTCACTCGGTTCCCACAGTCCACCTGCAGAACACAGACCGCGCAGCAGTCAAAGCTTTCGCTGCCACTCCCGGTGCTATCGCAACGATCAACAAACCCACACTCACCTTTGCGGCCCCAGCTCCGTTCACCGCTTCCTTCTCATCACGCGGACCACTCCAGGCCGGTGCCGGAGATTTGCTCAAGCCTGACCTGATGGCACCCGGACAGGATATTTTGGCGTCGGTATCGCCAGATTCAGCTGCGGATGGTCGCGAATTTGATCTCTACAGCGGCACCTCCATGTCTTCACCGCACGTAGCTGGTTTGGCAGCCTTGATGATAGATAAGTTCCCCTCCTGGTCTCCCATGATGATCAAGTCTGCATTGATGACCACTAGCGGTAATGTGTTGGATGGTCCAGCCACTGATTCCTCAGTGATCTTCTCTCAGGGTGCCGGACACGTCCGCCCCAACAGAGCAACTGACCCGGGTTTGGTCTTTAATTCGGATTGGTGGGATTGGAACGCCTTCCTGTGCGGCACTACTGGCATCAGCTTCGAATCTTGTCCCTTTGTTGAATCTTTAGGTTACTCGCTTGATCCAAGCGATATGAACGTACCGTCCATTTCCATCGGTGCAATGGCTGGTGAGCAAACTGTCACCCGAACGGTAACCAACGTTTCCGGCCGTGAGACATACTCCTTCTCATATATCGGCTTGGATGGCATCACAGTAACACCGGCTCAACCCTCGTTCATTCTAAACAAGGGTCAGAGCACAACCTTATCGGTCACGTTTACCACGAATGGCGCTGCGCTGAATACTTATGTCGGCGGTTACATTTTCTGGCGCGGCAGTAAGGGACAACATGTTGTCCGCATTCCTGTTCTGCTCAAGCCTGTAGCAATGGGTGTTCCTACCGAAGTTAATGGCGACTATGATGTGACCTTCGGTTACACCGGTGACTTCACCGCCACACCTCGCGGTTTGATTGAACCTTTGGTTCTTAACAACTCAGTCAGCACTGGCTTTTCAGTCGGATACCAGGTTTCAGGCATTCCCGCTCTGACTTATATGCGTGCCTCCCTGTTTGATGTGGATACCACACCTGGCTCTGACCTTGACTTGCGTGTTTACTTCTGTAATCCGGGTTGTGTGTTGGTAGGTTCAAGCGGCAACGGCAACTCAGACGAAGAAGTCAATTTGACGAATAGTGCTGCTGGTACCTACAGATTTTATGTAGATGGTTACGGGACAGCCGATCCATCCTCTTCTTTCGCTCTACACCTTTGGTTCCTGGAGACCGCCGTCGCTGGCAATATGAGCATCAGCGCTCCTTCTTCCGTAGTACCTGGAGCCGTTGATCTTATCGACCTGACCTTCAGCGGACTTACCTCGGGCGTAAGATATTTGGGTAGCGTTGCTTACAGCACCACTGCTGCAGGCGTCACCCTGCCGAACCCAACCATCGTACGTTACGATGCTCCGTAAGCAGTAAAGTTCGTGTTCGTTTTGTGAAATAAAAAAACAGGCTGGTGGAAAAATCCATCAGCCTGTTTTTTGCTCCACCTTTCCGCTTTGTTATGAAAGTAGCATAGTCCTTAACGGATGTTGTAGAGTAAAATTTGAACATGAAACCCGACATGCTTCAAGAAACGGCATCCTCCAATAAACTGCTAAACAATGTTCTCACTGGGATCGTGTTGGTGTATCAGATAGTGGCGGTTATTGTCTTTTTTGCATGTCTTTATCTCGCAATCGGCTGGATCAGGGAACCATTTATCGGTTCTTTTTACGAGCACACCCTTGTATTTGTGGATACAGGTCCGACTCAAAAAGGGAGCGCCTGGGAATTCAACGCCCTCGTTTCCAGCGGCGATCAACTCAAAGCCGTGAACCATGTGCCGGTGCAGAATGAAAGGGACGTCCGCAATGTGATCGTGGGGAATTTTTATCCGGGAGAAACGATCCCGCTCACAGTAAAATTCGTCAACGGGGAAACGCGCGACCTGAATGTCACCCTGCAAACCTTCCCATCCAACAGCATCGTCCTTTATCTTGTCGTCCCGTTCGTGATCAGTTTGATCTTTCTGATCTTTAGTTTGTGGATCTTTGGATTGCGCCGCAACGAACCGGCCGGGCGCGCCTTTTCACTTTTTGCATCATCCATCGCCATTGCCACCGGCGCATTCTTTAACATCTCCACTACACATCAATTCACAACCATTTGGACTCTCAGCTGCGGCATCGCTGGCGGAGCCATGATAGCTCTTGCGCTTACATTCCCGCAGAGTCCGCGTTGGGTCATTGATCGCCCATATCTACGTTGGGTCGGTCTTGGTGTCGGTGTCATCATGGCGCTTATCACCATGCCAAAACTTTTCAATGTAAATGATCCAATTGCCTATATTGGTTACTGGCGATCTATATATATGTTCATGGCAGCGGGTATTATTTTCTTCCTCAGTACACATTCATATTACGCCATCTACTCCCAATCCCCGGTGGTAAAAGTACAGTCCCGTGCCACATTAATCGGCGCGTTAGCATCCTTCGGCTTCCTCATTATTTGGCTTATATTTGGCGGAATTTTCAGACTTAATTTTTCACCCTACCTCTTTTTACCCATAATCATCTTTCCAGCCGTGATCGGCTACAACATCATGCGCTTTAAATTCCTGCGGACCGATGATCTCGTCCGGCGCGGATTTGCATATTTTCTGCTCACCTTATTCGTAGTTGGCGGATACGCCCTGATCGTCAGCGGACTCAGCCTGCTCTTGAACACTAATCTGCCTGCCAACAATGCATATCTGGTAGGCGGATTTGTTTTCGTGCTTGCCCTGGTGCTGGAACCTCTCCGCGCCCGGTCACAAAGCATGGTAGATACCATCTTCTTTCGCGGTGAACGCGCCTTTACAGAACAATTGGAAGACTTCTCCCATAAACTTGCCACCGCGTTGGACCTCAACACCATCGGCATGATCCTGCGCGAACAGATCGCTTCCACCCTGACCCCGAGCAGGATCCACATCTATACATATGACTCACTCGACGATCAATTCTCCGCCCTGTCCGATGTAGACCGCCGACCAACCAGCGACATCCGATTCGCATCTGCGAGTCCATTTGCGCGCTATTTTGAAAAGGAACATTTACCGCTGTATCTGGATGGCGTATCTGCACTACCATCTTCTTTACAACCTGAACAATCACGCATTGCATTGCTTGGCGCGCGCCTGTTCGTGGCTTTACCCAGCAAGGAACGTGAAAATGGCTGGCTGGCTCTGGGTACGCGATTATCCGGCCAACCCTACACGCCGCGTGACCTAAGATTCCTTGAGAATATCTGTGACCAATCCTCTGTCGCCATTGAGCGCGTGCAAACCATCGCCCGGCTTGAACGTCAGGTCCATGAAATGAAAGCGCTGACCCGCGTATCGCAGGGTGTGAACGTCACCTTAACTTTTGACGATGTGCTTGAGTTGATCTATGCCCAAACAGAACAGATCATTCCCATTTCACATTTCCACATTACGCTGTACAACAAGGTCAGTGATTATTTCTATTACGGCTTCTGCGTTGAGAACAGCGACAGAATCCCCGAACGTGAGAATCAGCCATTTTCGGCAAACACAGGCCTCAGTCCCGATGTGATCCGCAAAGGTCGTCCGCTCATGACAACAGATTACCTGCATGAGTGTCAGGCCCGCAACCTCACCCCGGTCATGGAAAACGCCTTCGCATGGATGGGCGTGCCGCTGAATGCAGGTGCTGAAACGATCGGCGCGCTTAGTATTGGCAACCGCGATGGCGGCACGATTTATACGCGGACCCAACTCGAACTTCTGCAAGCCATTGCAGATCAAACCGCCGGCGCCATCGTCAAGGCGCGATTGCTCGAAGAGACTCAGCAACGCGAGCGCCAGCTTTCGATCTTGAATGAGATCACGCGGCAGTTGACATCCACCCTTGAACTCGGACCTCTTCTGCAGAATATTCTTGAGAACGCGGTCGGCATTTTGAATTGCGAAGCCGGCAGTTTATTCCTTGTGGATGAACAGACGAATGAACTTGTCTTTAAAGTAACTTCAGGTCCGGTCGCATCCAACTTGATCGGTCAACGCTTACCCGCCGGGACAGGCATTGTCGGCCGCGCTGTACAAACACGAGCCCCCGTGATCGAAAACGAAGAGCAGGCTTCAACAGCGCGCTTCAAAGGTGTGGACCAACAAACAGGGTTTTCCAGTCGTTCACTTTTGGCTGTGCCTTTGTTATCAAAGGACCATGTCACCGGAGTCATCGAAGTCATCAACCGCCGTGACGGTCTGCCCTTCGTTCAAGATGACCAGGCTTTGCTGACAGCCTTTGCAGGACAGGGTGCTGTCGCCATTGAAAACGCACGGCTCTATGAGCTGACAGATCAGAAACTTGCGGCCCGCGTGGAAGAACTTTCCATCATGCAGCGCATTGACCGTGAATTGAATGCCAGCCTTGAAATGGATCGCGCTATGCGCATCACATTGGACTGGGCTTTGCGTCAGTCCGGCGCGGAAGCGGGCTTGATCGGCATGTTGGACGGCGCCAACCTGCGCGTAATGTCACAGCAGGGCTTTGATGAACAAGTGGAAAACCTGCCTGACCAGACTTTGAAAATGGAAATAGCATCCATGCTTGCGGCTGTGGAGACCGGTCAACCGCAACAAGTGGCTGTTGTGTCTTCCGATGAAAAATTGATCCCCTCCACACACACACAGATGACCATCCCCATTCGCCGCGAAACGGCAGTGATCGGTTTGCTATATTTGGAAAGTGCCAGTGACTCGCAGGTGGATATTGACTTTCTGACCCGTCTTACAGATCATGCCGCCATTGCCATTTCCAATGCACAGTTGTATGGCGAAGTGCAGCGCGCCAACATTGCCAAGAGCGACTTCGTTTCATTCGTGGCGCATGAGTTGAAAAACCCAATGACCTCAATCAAAGGCTATACAGAATTGCTGGCAGGCGGCGCGGTCGGCGCGATCAACGATATGCAGACCAGTTTCCTTCACACGATCAAGTCCAACGTCGAGCGCATGTCCACTTTGGTTTCAGACCTTAACGATAATTCCAAGATCGAGGCTGGGCGATTGCGCCTTGAATATAAAGCCACCGATGTGGCGGCTTTGTTGGATGAAGTTGTGCGTTCCATCAAACGCCAGGTGGATGAAAGGAAGCAGACCCTTGAAGTTGTGCTGCCTGAGAAACTTCCGCCTATGTGGTCTGACCGGATCCGCGTCAGTCAGGTGTTAACCAACCTTGTCAGCAATGCTTATAAATACACGCCTGAAGGCGGGATCCTGCAAATAGGTGCGGAGGATACAGCCAATCAATGGAACCCGGAAGGCGCTGCGCGTGTGATCCATTTGTGGGTCAAGGATAACGGGATCGGTATGAGTCCTGAAGATCAGCAAAAGTTATTCCAAAAGTTTTTCCGATCAGACGACCCGAAAGCGCGTGAAGCGCCCGGCACTGGTCTCGGATTGAACATCACAAAGAGTCTGGTTGAAATGCAGGGCGGACGCATCTGGTTCGAAAGCGAATTCCGCAAGGGAACCACTTTCCACTTCACTATTCCGGTTGCGGAAGAGTCGTGAGTCCATTATGACAATGATTTCATCAGTAGGTTCCGCGCAGGCGCTTGATGGACGTGAGGCTGGTTTACAGGCCGCCCATCACGCCTTGAACGGCATGGGTGCAAATACACCAAAGCTGGCAATGGTGATCTCATCGCACCAATACCAGGCACGTGATGTTTTCAACGGCATCAGCAGTCTGTTAGGCGATGTACCCTTGATCGGATTAAGTTCCCTTGCCGGTCTGACTCAGGAGGGGCTGCATCCACATTCTGTAGTCGTGGCCCTCCTCTCTGGCGACTTTAATGCCGATACCATGTGGCTTCCCGGCTATGCACAGTCAGGAAGAGAAACGGCCGCGAAGGTTGAACAACACGCCGCGGCGAGAGTGGAACAGCAATCCTTGTTGTTCTTTGCTGATGGATTTAACGGCGATGCTGAACAATTCTGCGGAGGCATCACTTCGGGCATGACTACCGTCGGCGGGCTTTCCAGCGGAGACTTGCATACCGGAAATAATTATCAAATGGCCGGCAGTCAAAGTGGCACAGGCGGGTTGGTTGCGGCTTTTCTGCGTGGAAATTTAAAAATAGGGATCGGGTACGACCACGGCTGGGACGCGGTTGGAAGGCAATTCCGCATTACCCGTTCACGCGGTTTCTGGCTGCGGACCCTGGACGGCCGCCCCGCTTCTGAAACATACGCCGGTCTTTTTGGTTACCCGGCCCGCGACTGGGCATTCCCGCCCTTGAATTACCTTGCGCGTTTATATCCGCTTGGCATTGAGCAGGGTGAAGAGTTGACAGTCCGCGCTCCGATCCGCGTGGAAGCTGACGGAAGTTTCCGCATGAATGCCACCATCCGCGAAGGGATCGATGCTTACTTATTGGTTGGAAGCCGCGCCGCTTGCGAACGCGCCGCAAGACAAGCCACTCAACAAGCCTTATTACAACTCGGTGATGTGAAACCCGCCTTTGCCCTTGTGCTCGTGGATATTGGATGGCAAATGCTTCTCAAAGCACAGCCCGGCGCAGAAATAAATGCCATACAGGATATTCTGGGAACCAAAGTCCCAATAGCAGGCGGGTACACCTTGGGGCAGATCGCCTCGGCTGATTCTTCAACCCCAAAATTCCTGAACCAACATATCATGGTCATTGTTTTTGGCGAAGAAAATTCTCAATAAGAAATTAGCTGGATATAAAAGGAGACGGTCGTCATAAAGAGACCGTCTCTTTTTTTTTGCGCCCTGTTTTTACTTCCCAACCATTTCTTTCACTTGCTCGATATAAGACAAACTCTGGTGCCTGAAATAAGTATTATACAACTCGGCATAATGTCCGCCCTGAGTTAATAATCCATCGTGCGTACCTTGCTCGATGATGGTTCCCTTTTTCATGACCACGATCCGGTCTGCAGCTTTGACCGTTGAGAGGCGGTGCGCGATGAGGATGCTGGTTGTGTTCTTCAAAATGAGATTCAACGCCTGTTGAATTTGCCATTCAGTGAAAGGGTCAATACTGGCAGTGGCTTCATCCAAAATAAAGATGGCGGGATTCTGTACCAGCACGCGCATCAACGCCACGAGTTGACGCTGACCCATCGAGAGTCTATTCCCGCGTTCACCAACTTCAGTGTTCAATCCATCGGGCAGGGTTTCAAGCCATTCACCATCGCCAATTTTTTTAGCGAGTTTTAGCATTTCCTCTTCAGGAACTCCCGGCGCGGCATAGCGGATATTATCCACCACTGTCCCTGAAAATAAGAACGGGACTTGCGAGACGACCCCCAGTTGACGGCGATATTGGCCGAGGTCAAAGGTGCGGATGTCACGCCCATCTATTAACAACCGTCCACTTTGAAATTCGTAAAAACGAGCGATCAACTTCGCTATGGAAGACTTGCCTGCGCCGGTGTGCCCTACTAAAGCAAGAGTCTCTCCGGGCCGTACGAGCAGGTTGAAGTTCGTCAGGATCGGTTCATTGTCTGTATATCTAAAATCGAAATTCTCAAATTTAATTTCGCCCTTCAGTCGCGGCACATCCTGTTTTTCTATCTGGACAACATTCGGGTCAGCATCTATCAATGCAAAGACGCGTTCCGCCGCCGACAACCCGCCTTGGATCTGCGCCCAAAAAGCGGTGAGGTTCAAAATGGGGAAGAAGAATTGGTCGAGACTCATGATGAAAAGATACCACGCGCCAATACTGACCAACCCCTGTTTCGCGCTCATGCCGCCGGCATAGATCAGTATGCCGACAAAAATGCCCGAAAGTGCATTGAGAGTTGGGAAGACAAGCGACAATACAAATCCGCGCCGAATGTTGACGCGATATGACTGCTGGTTTGATTCGTCGAAGGATTTGAAAATGCTTTCTTCCTGACGAAAATTTTTGGCAATGGAAATCCCGCTGATGGTTTCCTTGATGGCGGCGTTCACATCGGCCATGGCTTTCATGCCTCGTTTGGTAACAAGGCGTGCCATGGCGCGGAAACCCGAGGCAACCCCAAAAATAACCGGCATGAATACCATCAACAATAATGTTAAACGCCACTCGGTGCGGAAGAGGACCACGCCAAGAATCAAGGCCTGCATCATTTGTGATACGACATCCGTAACGATCACAATGAGTTGACCAAAATCATTCGTATCCGACGTGATGCGCGAGACGATCCTGCCCGAGGAGAATTGATCGTAGAAAGAGAGATCGTGATCGGCAGCGGCGCGGAAGGCACGCGTACGCAGGTCTAGGACCACGTCTCCAACTGCGCGCACGATCAGACTCCGCCTCAGCCAGTTCAATCCCCACAGACCGACTCCAACTCCCATGAGTGCCACTCCCACTAGTGCTATGGCTTGCAGTGTGGGACGCTCGCCAAGCAGATCCACCATGCGGCTGACAACGACAGGCAACGCCGCGCCGATGAAAGCCAGCACAATAATGGTAATGGATGAATACACAAGCCGCGTAATCTGTGTGCGGAAAAAGTTGATGATACGGCCCGTGAGTTCACGGTCTGTATATTTACGGTCATACTTTTCGTCGTCTAAGCCTGCAAAGAAACCCATAATTCCTCATATCTTATGTCGTTGCGAGGAGGGCTTCAGCCCGACGAAGCAATCTCCTATTAATTGGAGGTTGCTTCGTCGCTGTCGCTTCTCGCAACGACATGGCTATTCCCTAAAAATTCTCGAATATGCTTCCGATGTTTTCATCAAGTCATCATGCTTGCCAATGGCGGCGATGCGACCTTTGCGCATGACAATGATCAAGTCCGCCCAGCGGATCTGTGAGAGGCGGTGTGTGATGATGAAAGTGGTGCGTCCGCGTGCGGCGTTGGAGATGGCGCGCTGGATCTTATCTTCGGTCGCAGAGTCAATTGCGGAAGTGGAATCGTCCAGCACAAGGATGCGCGGGTCGGTGAGAAAGGCGCGCGAAAGTGCAATGCGCTGACGTTGCCCGCCGGAGAGAGTGACTCCGCGTTCGCCAACGACTGTTTCATATTGCTGGTCAAATTCGAGGATGAATTCATGCGCCTGTGAAGCGGATGCCGCAGCAATGATCTCTTCTTTAGTTGCATCAGGTTTGCCAAAAGAGATGTTGTTGCTTAAGGAACGTGAGAACAAAAAGATATCCTGCTCGATGATGGATATCTGCGAACGCAGGGCCGCCAGATTCCAGTCGCGCACATCCACACCGTCTATCAACACCTGACCTGATGTAGTGTCATAAGTGCGGTTGATGAGTTTTGCCAGCGAGGTCTTCCCCGCGCCGGTCTGACCGACAATGGCGACAGTTTGTCCCTGCTGGATTTTGAACGAAACATTCTGGATCACTGACTCGCCGGAGGGATAGCTAAACGAGACGCCGCGAAACTCAACTTCGCCGCGCATGTTCGAGGTCAGTCCTGATGCGTTTTGATCGAGGCGGGTCTCGCTGTTGATGAGTTCCAAAATTCGGCGCGCACTGGAAAGTCCCGAAGAAATTTGTGAGTAGGCCCAGGTGGATGTGAAGGTTGGGAATCCCAGCAGAGTTAGAAGTCCGAAATATGCGATCACTGCGCCAAGGTCAATCGTCCCTGCGCGGAAAAGCAATAGCGCGTGGACGAGTCCGCCTGCGTAGGCAGTGCCCAGCAACAGCATGGCGATGTAACGTCCTTCAAGATCACCCTGACTCACAAAGGCGTTCCGCACGCGCCGCGCATTGGATACAAAACGTTCCACCTCCGCGCCTTCCTGCGCTGCACCCTTCATCACTTCAACGCCATCCAGTGATTCGGAGAGATGCGTGTTCATATCGCCGAAGGTCGCACGGACTTCGTCGGTGATGGGTGAGAGTGTTTTGAGATAGCGCGCCAATGCAACAAAATAAATGATCGTAAAAATGATGGGGGTAATGAGCAGGGATGGATGATAGCGCGGCGCGGCGAAGAACAACATCACAATGAACATGAACGAGCCGACCACCAGGTTCACGCCCGGGTTGAACATGAAGTTCACTTCGCGTACATCGTTCGTGGCACGCGCCATTGTGTCGCCAACCGGTTGCAAGTTATGGAAGGTCATGCTCTTGCCAAGCAATGAAAGATACAGCTCATCGCGAATATCACGTTCCAGGAATTGAGCGAGAAGTTCCGCGCCGAAGTTACGTCCCAGTTGAAGCACACCGCGAATGATCTGTGATACTCCAATGGTAAGGGCGAGCGGAATCAACACCGAAGTATCCGGCGGAAGTTTAACCATTGCATTGAAGGCATTTCCGGTCAATACGGGCACATAGGCCGCCAGCGCCGCATTCCCGATCGCGCCAGCGATCAGCATGACAACGATCCACAAATACGGACGCACATGCGAAACGATCCATTTGACGGCGCTGGTATGGTTATAAGTATTCTTGCGCTTTAAAGTGAATTCTGCGGGGATGGAAATGGTGGACATTTTTTAATTGTACCATTTTGGCCCAATTTACAATTTCGTAACCCTCGAATCGGCACGGGGTTGTCTAATATAGGCTGGTCGTTAGACCAACCAACAGTTCTACTTTTAAGGAGAGTGTAAAATGAAGATGAATATGCCTAAGACAATTTCTGGTTGGTGCATGTGGTTATTCTTCCTTTGGTTCGGACTTGGCGCCTTTGTTGCGCTTCCCATGTACGTTCCAATTTACGGCATTTTAGCCCTTGCCTACGCTATCCTAAGCTTCATCGGAATGTAATTTTTTTCATGAAACACAGCCGCCTCCTTAAAGGAGGCGGCTGTTGTTATTTAATCTCCGAAAATATTTCCGCGCACCTGAGCGAGTATTCACCGCCTGTCCCATCCGGCTGCAAATCCCACCATGAGGAGAGGACTGCGTGAGCCGTTGCCCAGTTGATGATGAATTCACGCTCCCAGCCCAATCTCTCTGAAATAATGCTAACCCGCCTCTCTGTCTGCGCCTTGAAACTGCTTCTATCCGAAATGCTGTTCCACGGATTGATCATGAGCGGACCTATCTCGTACCCCGCAGGGCCGATGACTCCCTTCGGGTCAATGACCAGCCAGCCACGCTCTGATAATAGAATATTGAAATGGTGAAAATCGCCGTGCAACAAATGCGGGGACTGAGCATGATCGTCCCATGCGTCAGATAAAAATGATTCAACGTGTTCCAGGATTTTTTTCGGAAACGGTCCCGTCCCACCATTGAATAGTGGGCGGATTTTCTTCAATGCATCGAACCATGTAGTTAATTTTATGAATTTATTAAGTAGGGGAGAGGTGACCTCGCCCCTACTTAATATTGTCTTTTGCATAACATCCATGGCAATATGGGTGCGCTGATCGTCGTCTGCCAACTCTGAAAGCATGGTTCCGGGGTTGAGTCTCTCCAGCAATAAAAAGCCGCGGTTTTCGTCACAATCCAACAAGCGACATGAACCGTCCCCTTTGAATAATTTCAGCGCCGTCATTTCGCTGACTAATTCAGGATCGGGAACACCGATCTTAAGCATGATTTCTTCCTCCCCTCGTTTTGCAAAAGCAACAAAGTTATACGACAGGTTCGGAACGGGTCGAATATCAGAAAGCTCCCAGCGCTGGCGGGCTTCCTCAATCAACTTTGGAAGGTTCGCAATAAATTGCACACCTTCTTCATCGAAGGCATTGTGAACATTTTTGATGAAATCACGGGGAAGATTTAACTCATCCATAAAACTTTCCTTTCAGCGTTTTCATTGTAGTATCATGTATCCCATCTGGCAACAACCTGCCAACACAACCTGTCAACCTTCAACTTTCAACCTGCAACCTTCCCCAATGCTCAAACTCCCCGGCTTAATAGACCCCCACGTCCACTTGCGCGAACCTGGCGCGACTCATAAAGAAGATTTTGACTCGGGCACGTCCGCCGCACTGGCAGGCGGATTCACCATCGTGCTGACCATGCCCAATACCAAGCCTCCCATCTTTGATTCAGAAACACTTGACCTTGCGCTTACCGCCGCCAGCAAGAAAGCGCGCTGTGACTATGCACAATTCGTCGGTGCAGGCCCGAACAATGCGGATAAAGCTGCATCCATAGCAGACAAGGCAGCCGGTCTCAAAATGTATCTCGACTCCACCTTTGGCGAATTGCGTCTCGATGATATGTCGCTTTGGCAGGCGCACTTTGAAAAATACCCAAAGAACTATCCCATCGTGGCACATTCTGAAAGCCGAAGCATGGCTGCCGCGATTCTTTTTGCCGCGATCTATGACCGTCCTGTCCACATTGCGCATATCTCATTAAAAGAGGAAGTTCTGGTCATCAAAGCTGCCAAGGAACACGGCATTAAGGTGACCTGTGAAGTATGTCCGCATCATTTATTTCTAACAAAGGATGATATTCCTGATATCTCACATGGAAACGCAGGCAGGGATGAAGTCCGCCCGCGTTTGGCGACCAAAGAGGATGTGGATGCCCTGTGGACAAATTTGAATGTCATTGATTGCTTTGCCACAGACCACGCGCCGCACACCATTGAAGAAAAAGATTCAGACAATCCGCCGCCCGGATTCCCCGGGTTGGAAACTGCTTTGCCCTTACTCTTAAATGCTGTATCCGAATCCCGCCTCACGATTTCCGATCTTATTGAAAAAATGTACACCAACCCTAAAAAAATATTCAACCTGCCCGATCAACCAGAGACGTGGGTCGAAGTGGATGAAAATTCAGTATACGAAATAAAAGCGGTGGATCAATTCACACGCTGTAACTGGACTCCTTTTGAAGGCTGGAAGGTCAAAGGAAAAGTATGCAAAGTTGTCTTGCGCGGAGTGACTGCCTTTGAAGATGGGAAGATTTTGGTTGAAAAGGGGTTTGGCAGGAATGTCAGAGGGTAAGTTCCTGGTCACTATCCGAAACGCGAAAGATACCGCCCACATTTAGGGGTGCTCGTTTAGACAAATTCCAGGTCAACCCGCCCAATCTGTGGATAAGTAAGGCTAAACTGTGGAGAACTCCCCTCGCCTGTGGACAATATGCACAATTGTTCCAAAAATGGTCTTATTATCAGGAAAAGAATACCCCCATATATGGGGGGGAATAATCGAGTCAGTCAAAATAAAGAAGTGTCCCAAAAATCCACTTGAAAACCTTTTTTATGTGGATAAGTTATCCAAACTATCCCCACAGGAAGAGAATGACCGGAAACACAAACCATCCCAAGGTTTGGGGGATGCGGGATCGAGTCTCCCACAGGTGGTTATTAAGTCATTTTGTCCACACTATCCACACCCCCTACTACTATTACGATTCCATATAAATATATATACATACTTGAATCTCTTAAGGGTATCCTGTACAATTCAAGAAGTAAGTCCGTTCCCTTCTTATCAACCGTGGGAGGTTGTCATGGATATTATCAAAGTTTCAGCCAACTCCCGTACCTCTGCAGTCGCCGGGGCAATCGCGGGTGTTATTCGCGAACATAAACGGGCAGAAGTGCAAGCCATCGGAGCAGGCGCAGTCAACCAGGCACTCAAGGCCTTGGTGCTCGCCACCGGATACCTCAAGACCGATGAGATTAACATTGTCTGTATTCCGGAGTTTGTAGAAATACAAATTGAAGATAAGGTTCGTACAGCCATCAAAATCGTGGTCGAACCGCGCTAGCTAATTTCATAGACAATCGAACGCAGGGTGGCGTATAATCTTCGACGTGGAAATTGCGCTTCGCTCCAACCGTTGACCTGATCCACGTGCCGCGCAGGATCCACACTTTATTATTCCCATGAAAAACTGGAAGAGTTTATCCCGCCTCATTCTCTTATTCGCCATGCTGACGGTTTTGCTGGCGGGCGTTTCCGCGCCTGTGAATGCGGCGCCGAAGAGTGCAATCTCATCTTTGGATGTGGTCATTAGTGAAGTCGCATGGAGTGGCACAAAGTCTAATGCTTCCGATGAGTGGCTCGAGCTATACAATACAACGAATGCTAGGATCGATCTGAGTAATTGGAAGATACTGGTTGCGGACGGAAATCCCGGCACAATCACGATACCGAGCGGAAAATTTATCCCTGCCAATGGATATTTTCTGTTGGAGAGGTCTGAATCGGCAATAAAAGATATTACCGCCGATTATGTGTATGGAGGAAGTAACTTTAGTAATACTTCCGAAGTTTTATCTCTTGCTGACTCAACAAATTTCATCATTGATACTGCAAATGCAGGATGTAGTAGTTGTTGGTATCAAGGTTCAGAGAGCCCCGACTATTACAGTATGGAAAGAGTTATGCCTGCTATCTTCGCTGATGGAACTTCTACTGCATGGAAATCGAATGATGGTGTGATACGCAATGGACTGGATGCAAGTAATAACCCAATTAATGGAACGCCGCACAACTCACAAATAGATCTCTCCTTGAGTATGGTGGTGAACAACTCTGCCCCAACTGTAGGATCAACTATCGAGTTCACTGTCACAGTAACCAATCATGGAAATTATGACGCCACCCATGTTTCCGTCATTGATGTAGTCCCGACCACTGGGCTAACAAGCCCTGCCTATCTCCCAAGTAGTGGCACAACATACGATCCCGGCTCAGGGGTCTGGAATATAGGAACACTTGCAAGTACTGCATCTGCAACGTTCAAGTTTTCTGCGCAAATCACAGCGGCAGGTGTAAAAACGAACCGCGCTGAAATATGGACAGTGGATCAATTTGATCCTAATTCAACGCCTGACAATGGAATTACAACAGAAGATGACTTCGCTTTGGTCAAGGCAACTACACCTGATGCAACGGCTTTGAACATTTCGAATAGTGTCAATAATTCAAACCCAGCTGTGGGGACGAATGTTATCTTCACAATTGTGGTCGAAAATCCAGCCTCAAGCCTCTCTAATGCAACAAATGTAAGCGTGGATGCTAAATTACCAACAGGATTGAATTACATATCCTATTCCAGCACAACAGGTACTACATATAACGGCAGTTCAGGGATCTGGTCCATAGGAAACCTGAACAAGAATACCAGTGTCACAATAAACATCACTGCAAAAGTGATCACAAGTACACCGCCCCCATATTCAGCCACAGTAACGTCAGACGAATTCCTTTCAAGCGTTGCCACTGTATCTATAAATGACCCTCTTTCAGGCGAAGCAGATCTAAGCCTCACTCAGAGTGCATATGCTCCCTCGACCACAGCAGGCAATGCGATCCTTACCATAACGGTCACGAATAACGGACCTGATAATGCAACAGGCGTGGATGTAAAGGATCTGCTGCCTTCGGGATTATCCTATGTTTCAGTCTCTGCTCCCTCTGGAACCAGTTATTCCAACATTACAGGGATTTGGACTGTGGGCAATCTTGCCAACGCTGGCGCAAGCAAGACATTGAAGATCACGGTGAAAGCATCTGCGAGCGGAACTTCCACCAATAACTTTGCAGAAGTATGGAACTCCGATCAATATGACCCCGACTCTACTCCCGCGAATGGAGCCCGTGGCGAAGATGACGAAGACAGCGAAGATGTCCTCGTTTCAGATTTGAGCCTCACAGAAAGTGTTGACCTTTCTGCGACAACCGCCATATTTACGATCAGAGTCAGCAATTCCGGACCGGACAATGCAACAGGTATAAATGTAAAAACTTCCCTGCCTGCATTAACTTCCGCTTATACTTTTTCCTCATATGGCAGCACCCAAGGAACATATGACCAAAACTCCGGCATCTGGAATGTTGGTTCATTGGCGGATGGAGCGAATGCTTCGCTGACGATCACTACCAATATCGTTGGAACACTTTCAGTGAACTGGGTTGAAATCTCCAAATCCGACCAGGTGGATCCCGACTCTGTCCCCGACAATAATTCCCGTACAGAAGATGATGATGCCAGCGCCCCAGCTGCAGACTTGAGCTTGTCTCAATCTGTGAACAACCCCAACCCGGATATAGGCGATTCTGTAATCTTTTCGATCACTGTAACCAATGCCGGCGCCGGCGGAACAACAAATGTACAAGTGAAAGATGTTTTGCCGTCAGGTCTCACCTATGTATCCAACGACCGCACTACGGCTTACACCAGCAATACAGGGATATGGGTTGTTGGCGCATTGGATGGCAGTGGACCCGGTCGCAGCAAGACCTTGAACATCACTGCAAAAGTGGCCGCTAACGGAATAAAAACAAACTGGGCGGAAGTTTGGAAGTCTGATTCAACCGACCCTGACTCACGCCCTGGAAACGGTTCAACCACTGAAGACGACGATGCCAGCGCTTCAATCACTTCCTACAGGTCCATTGTTATCAATGAAATTGCATGGGCAGGTACGGCGGCAAGCCATGACGATCAATGGATCGAACTTTATAACCCTAGCACTGCTTCCATTGATATTTCCGGCTGGACTTTAAGATCCGCCTCAAATTCCATCAACATTACATTGGCTGGTGTGATCAAACCTAAGGAATATTTCCTTCTCGAAAGAGATGACAATGACACTGTTAAGGATATAACGGCCGACCAAATTTATACCGGAGCGCTTTCCTCAGGCGGGGAGTTCCTTACCCTGCGTGACAACTCTTCAAACTTTATTGATACTGCCAACAAGGAAGGTTCCACCAATGCCACCAACCCGTGGCCTAAAGGTGTTTTTTCATCAACTCGCGGGTCAATGGAGCGGCAGGGAGTCACCGCAGAAACTGATAGAACCTGGGCAACGAACATTGGCAACCCTAAGAATGGTCTGGATGCAAAAGGCGGGTTTATTTACGGAACGCCAAGAAGATTGAATTCCGTAGGGGACGGCTCTGCCAGCTTTGGAACTCCTATCCCATTTCAGACACCCACTCCGTCCTATCGCCTGACAGGGCGTCCCATCATCAATGAATTTCTCTCGCGCCCCGGCTTCGATTGGAATCAAGATGGCAGGGTGGATGTCTTCGATGAGTTCATTGAAATTAAAAATATCGGGCTTGTGGATATAAATATCAATGGTTGGATACTGGATGACGAGGCCAACCTCGGTTCTGATCCATACAGGATACCCAGTATGACGCTAAAACCCGGTGAGCGCAAAGTCTTCTACGGGCTCACCACCAACATCCTGCTTGGAGACGGAGGCGATACCGTACGCCTGATCAATAGCAGCGGACTAGTCATGGACTCTTATACATACACCATCGTCAAAGTTGAAGATCAGTCCACCTGCCGCCTGCCCGATGAGGGTGGCTTTGTCTTCGGCGAATGGCTTACAGATTGCGTCCCGACCCCCAACCTTCCCAACACGCGCGAAGGAACTGCCCCATCCATGCCCGGCGGCGGAGCACTGGGTCCCGCCACCTGTGACCTGCCGGATACCCTCCCCATAGATTTCCTCTTCGCGGAATGCCGCGGCTATGGCGTAAATATTTGGAGCGCATTTTATTGGGATCATCTCGGGTGGCTGGGTGAAATGCTCATCCCCCAGAATGTGAGCAAGTGGGATACTTTTGTAAAATAAAAACATACAGACCCTAAAGATTTCAAAACCTTTAGGGTCTTACTTTAAAAGGATCATCCATGGAAACTTTTTTCTCTTTTTTGGAAAGACGAGTCGACGATTGCTCCTCCCTTCTATGTGTTGGACTCGACCCACACATCCCCGATCTTAAAGAACCCACAGCCGCATCAGCCCTCGACTTTTGCCTGACTCTCGTCAAGCAGACAGCTCCCTACGCTGCGGCATTCAAACCGAATGCCGCGTTCTTCGAGATATTCGGCGCGGAGGGATGGACGGTTCTCAAGCAGGTCATCGAAGCCGTCAGCGACGAATCAAAACGATTAGGTTCGCTCGTCCCCGTCATCCTGGATGCGAAGCGCGGTGACATTGCCTCCACAGCCGACGCATACGCCCAATCCGCATTTGAAAATTTAGGCGCGCACTGCATCACCTTGAATCCATATCTTGGAAAAGATTCGATTGACCCGTTTATAAAGGATCATGAAAAAGGGGTTTTCTTGTTGTGCAAAACCAGCAACCCGGGCAGTGGCGATTTGCAGGACTTAAAAATCATGAAAGAAGAAAGAGGAAAGACGGATGATCTTCTTTCTTCTTCCATCTTTCTTTATGAACACGTCGCCAAACTCGCGCAGACATGGAACACAAAAAACAATATCGGACTCGTCGTTGGCGCAACGCACATTGACGCATTGAAACGAGTCCGCGCTGCCGCGCCTGATCTGTGGTTTCTCTCCCCGGGTGTTGGCGCGCAGGGCGGTGAACTGGAAGCCGCCATGAAAGCAGGCTTGCGCAAAGACGGCAAGGGAATGTTGATCCCCATTTCGCGTGGAATTTCCCGTGCATCCAACCCCGCCAAAGCCGCCGCCGAATTTCGCGATGAGATTATCAACATAAAAATGGGTATGAAAAAATAAAAAAGGAATTTCCAATGACAAAACTCAATCCATCTCAAGCCGCCCTTGCTGACGGACTCCTCAATGCAGGCTGTATCAAATTCGGCGAATTTACATTGAAGTCAGGACTCAGTTCTCCCATCTACATTGACCTGCGCCGCATCATCTCGTTTCCAAGGTTGCTTGCTCAGATCGGTGAAGCCTACATCCCGCTGATCCACAATTTGAATTTTGACCGCCTTGCAGGGCTGCCATATGCTGCCATTCCCATCGCCACCGCAGTTTCCTTGCAAGGCGATTATCCAATGATCTATCCGCGCAAGGAAGTGAAGACCTACGGCACAAAGGCCGAGATCGAAGGCGAATACCACGCAGGCGAGACTGCCCTTGTCATTGATGATCTCGCCACCACAGGCGGAAGCAAATTTGAAGCCATTGAAAAATTAACAGCAGTTGGCTTGGTTGTAAAAGATATTGTCGTATTAGTAGACCGTCAATCTGGTGCGAAAGAATCACTGGAACAGGCAGGCTACTCCATGCACGCTGTATTGACCATTACTCAATTGCTGGATTACTGGGAAGAAACAGGAAAAGTAGAGAAGGAAAAGATCGAAGAGACCAGAAGGTTTTTGAAAAATTGAAATATGTTTAGTTCATTAAAGAGAATATATTTTTATTGTCTTGGAAGTTTAATAGACCCAGATCATTCTAAGATCGAAGTTTGGTTTAAAGATTTTCTAAGTGATTTTCATTTAACCCATTTGCGGCCTTTAGGATTTAAAAAACGACGAGGGGTTTTAAAGCGTGATAAAGGTGCGTATGTTGAGTACTATTACTTTATAAATTTTCCACGTGGAGAGAGAAATCGAGAACATATAGGAATTTTTTTATTAAGGGCTGGAGTTAGATTCAAGACAATAGAACACCAAAAACATAATTTTTGGATTCTAGGCGGCGATTGTCAATGGGGAAGACCGATGAACGAAATCGTATTTGACTCTCCAAGATTAAATGATTACAACATTTTTACCAATAAAGCAAAATTAAAAAACACATTGCAAAGATATATCATTGTTGCCAGTGAAAAAATTAGCCAAGATATAGATAAAATTTATGAGGCAGTAATAGCAAAAAAAGGTTTTGAATATAAAATAGAAGGATAAATCATGGCAGGACTGGCAGTTAATGTTGCAGTGATTCGCGATGGCAAAATCCTATTAACTCAGCGGGATGATCTTGAAACATGGATATTGCCCAGCGGCGGGGTGGAAGATGGCGAGAGCATTGCCCACGCCGCGGTCCGCGAGACAAAAGAAGAGACAGGCTTGGATGTTGAATTGGAGAGATTGGTGGGTGTCTACTCCCGCCTGAGCAATATGCCGCCAGTTCATGCCATATTATTTACCGCCAGACCCATTGGCGGCGAGATCAAATGTCAGGCAGGCGAGACCATTGCTGTGGAATGGTTTGCTTTCAACGAAATACCCAGTCCGCTTTCGGCAGGACATAAAAGGCGGATCGAAGATGCGATATCAGGAGTCAGCGGCGTGTCCGTTTTGCAGGAATTCACCATCCCGGCAATCCCTGAAAAGATAACAAGGAAAGAATTAATCGAACTCCGCGACAGCTCCGGATTATCCCGGCAGGATTTTTATATAAAGCTTTTTGAGAATGCTGAATTGAAAGAGACCACTGAAGTCATTGGTTTCAAAGAGGAAGAATGAACAATAACAAGAAAATAGCGTTCTTTTTCTGCACTTTGGTAGTCATTCTTGCCTGTATACCGGGTTCAGTGTCTACCAAGGATGTGAGTGTGGACATCACAACATTTGTTGACGAGAGCGGGAAGGGGATATTGCCAGAGACTTATAAGCCTTTGCCAAATACTTTGGTTATAGCAAGGTGGAACATACACGGGAACATGTTCCGAAAAGTCCAACTTACAGATCAAAACGGGCAGGCGGATATTTCAGTCAGTTACACACATCTTTTCGATGTCAGCGTGGTGCCTCCCTGCGGATATGATTCCACCACTCCGCTTTTTCGGGATATGACCAGCGCGGAAAAGGCTGAATTCGGTTTTTGGCCCGCCAACCCAAGTGACCAGTTATCCCGCGTAAAAGTCCTGGTGTGGACGGACCTGAATTCAAACGGGACGCGCGATCCCCAGGAAGAAGTTCTGAATGAAAAGATTAGTGTCACGTTTAATGTCCCCGGAGAGGTGGCAGGAAATACTTTTAATGGTGATGACTTTGCCCAGGAATCCGATAACGGCTGGTTTGATATCAACCTCGGAAATTCATGCGGAACCATTTACCTGCTTTGGCTGAAAGGCGCGCTTGCAACCAAGTCGGTCAGTGAGCCGGGAAAGATTAACGATGATGAACACGGGAATGTCTCGATAGAGGTCCCTTATGCCCCCGGCGAAACCACGATCTATTGGGAAATAAAATAATGAAAAATAAACACACATTCACGGCTCCAATCCAAAACGCAGGCGGAGGCGGCGCTTTCGTGGAAATCCCTTTCGACGTGGAAAAGGAATTTGGCTCGAAGCGCCCCAAGGTCAAAGCTATGATCGAGGGCGTTCCTTATCGCGGCACATTGGTGCGCATGGGTAGCGAATGTCACATGCTGCTGATTCTCAAGGGCATCCGCGAGAAGATCGGGAAGACATTCGGCGATGAAGTAAAAATAACAGTCGAAGCAGATGTGGAGCCGCGCGTGGTGGAAATCCCTACGGAGTTACGAAAAATATTCAAAACAGAAAAAGAAGCAAAAGCATATTTTGACAAACTGGCTTACACTCATCAACGTGAATATGTAACGTGGATCAATGAAGCCAAAAGAGATGAGACGCGCCGATCTCGCATTCTCAAAACCATGGAAATGTTGAAGCAGAGTAAAAAAGAAAAATAATCATACATCACGCCAATGTATAAAACCATCCGCCCAACCCTTTTTCGTCTTGACCCCGAACGTGCCCATGCGCTTACGCTTCACGCATTGCGCATCACGGGCAACTCCGCGCCTTTGCGCTGGCTTGTTACACAGCAATTCAAAGCGCCCTCAAAACCTGTCCATGTGTTCGGGCTGGATTTCAAAAATCCGGTTGGACTCGCCGCCGGATATGACAAGGACGGCATCGCCATTCGTGGACTCGCCGCTTTGGGATTCGGTCACATCGAGATCGGCACGGTCACGCCCCGACCTCAGGCTGGGAATCCGTCCCCGCGCATTTTCCGCCTTTTGGAAGATGAGGCCGTCATCAACCGCATGGGCTTTCCAAGCAAGGGTTCCGAGTTCATGCAGCTCAAATTGAATCCGTCTTTGCGTTCAGGGTTGTTCGAGAATGTTTATGGGATCCAGCCGCGCAATAAAAAGAAAAAGATCACGTCCATAAAAAAAGACGGTGCCATTCTGGGGATCAATCTCGGCAAGAACAAGGAAACCTCCAACGAAGAAGCCGTGCTGGATTATTTGGAGTTACTGCAAAATTTCGCAGGCTACGCCGATTACCTGACCATCAACGTCAGTTCGCCGAACACGGTGGGACTGCGCGAGTTGCAGGGACGCGCCGCGCTGGAAAGCCTGCTGACTCATTTACATCAACAGCGTTTGATTGAACAGAAGAAACATGAGAAGCGAATTCCCATCCTCGTGAAACTTGCACCCGACCTGTCCGTTTCAGAATTGGATGATGCGATCGAGTCTATTATCAACTCGAGGATGGATGGGATTATTGTTACGAATACAACTCTGTCGCGCGAGGGATTGAGATCAAGCCTAAAGGGAGAATCAGGCGGGTTGAGCGGAAGTCCGCTAACAGTTATGAGCGAAGCGGTCCTTCATCAAACCATTAAGAGCGTGAATGGAGTCATCCCGGTTGTAAGCGCCGGCGGCATTATGAATCCGGAAGATGCAAAACGCCGCCTCGACATGGGGGCGGCGCTGGTGCAGGTCTATACCGGGTTGATCTATCGCGGACCTTCGCTGGTAAAAGACATTCTCAAAAAATTATAGCTATTTTTGTGCGGGGCGTATCGCCGGCATGGGCGCTTCGTCACGCTGGATAAAGAAACCATCCGGCAATGGAATCGGTTTGATGGTGCCGCCGGTGGTTAAAGAATCGACGGGGATGTAATACAAAAAGATCGCATTGGTGGTGAGACGGATATCCTGAAAGGCAAATAGAACATAAGCCCCGTCAGGACTAAAGGTGAGGTCGCGGTAACAGCAATTGGTGCCATCAATGGGGGCGAGTTTTGTTTGTCCTTTGTGTGTGAAGGTGTTGTAAAAACCGATCTCTCCGAAGCCGCCGTTGCGTTTATTGCTGTTCATGAAGAAGAGCAGGTCGCCGTCCCAATCATAGCTGACCAAAGGACTGGCAAATTGGAATCGTCCCAGCGGGAATTCATCCAATCGTACGGGAGCGGTATCACTGCACTTGTGAATATCAAGGACGCGGATGGTTTCCGCGATATTCTTCCCGTCAGGGGCGAGATATTTTATGGCAAGGTTTTGTCCGTCATTTGACCATCTCGCATCCAGCACGCCAAGGTCATTGAAGAAAAGGCAGCCTTTCATATCCAGCAGTGCGCTCTTCTTTGTAACGTTCTTTAATTTCTCGATATCGAAAGGCACTACATGGAGTTCACGCGAAAGACTGATGGCTGCCTGCTGCCCGTCGGGAGAGACGTGGAATGATTCAAAATATTCAGAAGAAGTAAAACTGGTGATGTTCTCTTCGACCATTGTTTCAATATTGACCGTCTTGACGGTCTTGCCGGTAATGTAAAGAAGAGAATTCCCGTCTGGGAGCCATTCAAGGTTGAATTTCTTGGCGCCGTCACTTGTGATAGTTTGAAGGTCGCTCCCATCCACGTTCATAAGCCAGATGTCATTGTTGTGTAAAAATGCGATCTTGTCCGCGCCGCCGATGATGGGCAGGGCCGAAACAGACGGTGTATCTGTTACAGCAACCGGAGCCGCAATCGTGACCGTTTCTGTTGGGTTGGATGCTGCTTCTGTTGCTGTGGATTCCACGAGCACCGGCGCAGAAGTTGCTTCAACTGGACTGGCCACTGGAATGGATGTAGGGGTAATGGACGGTGAATTCTTGCCAAGGATGTTGAATAAAAAGAATCCACCCGCAACTAGAGCGCCAATTAATAACAAAGGCACAATCGCAAACAAAGGATTAAAACTCTTTTTCTTTGCGGGGGTGACAGTTTTGTTGAAAGGAGTACCACTAATGGTTGTTTTATTCTTTTGGATATCCGGCTCTTCGCCGCGCATAAACGCTTTGATCGTTTCCGTCATTTCAACTGCGGATGAAAAACGATCATTCTTATCTTTTGCCATAGCTGTGGAAATGATCATCTCCACCCATGTTGGGAGTGACGAGTTCGCTTCCAGAATACGCGGGACCGGGTCCGTTACATGTTTGATTGCAATTCCCATCGGCGTATCTGCCTGATAGGGCTGTCTGCCTGTAAGCATTTCAAAATAAAGAACGCCCAATGCGTAAATGTCGGTGCGGTTGTCTATGGATTCCCCGGAGGCTTGTTCGGGCGCCATGTAGGCGGGGGTACCGATAATTCCACTGCCTGTAACATTCCCCGATTCGGATTGCGTGATCTTGGCAATACCAAAATCGGCAATGTGGGGAGTCCCTTTATTGTCGAATAGGATATTGCCAGGTTTTAGGTCGCGGTGAATAAATCCCTTTGCATGAGCTTCGTCCATGCCCGGAGCGATCTGTTCGAGAATGTGTGTCGCTTCTTCCACACTGAAGACGCCTTTTTTGATGCGCTCGGAGAGCGAGCCCCCGCCCATATAGCGCATCACAAAATAAAGCTGATCATTTTCCTCCCCCACATCATAGACCGGGACGATGGATGGATGTTCCAGTTGTGCGATGATCTTTGCTTCGCGTTCGAACCGCAGCCGAAATTGCGGATCCGAATGGAGAAGTTCCTGCGGCAGGACCTTGATTGCAATATCACGGTCGAACCGTGGGTCGTAGCCGCGGTAGACAGTTGCCATCCCGCCTCGCCCCAATTCAGACTTTATTTCGTAGCGTCCGATTTTCTCTGGTTGCATAATGTCTAGTATACCTATCCATCATCTTGAATGCAAGCACTCCCCAACCCTGCAAACTGCATCAGGACATATATAACCCGCCGGTGGATTCCATCCAATCCGCGATCTTCTCGGTGGCAGATGAAATATCGTTGTCGGAAACATCCAATTCCAGCATAGGCAGGATGGATTCGCGTGCAAGCCTGCGGATCAAATCTTGTTCTTCGATGAAAAGATTCAGATCATTGTATTGAGAGGGATTGCCTGAGACCTTGAGTCTTTCTGCACGCGCGGATTCAAAGGATTCGGGTGAGCGAGTCAACAACACTAAACGGAAATTTAACGGAAGGAGCCTTTCTTCCAGCCAGCGGAAGTCATAATCTTTTTTGTAGGTGTTCAGTTGATACATCCGTGTGGATAAGTGGAAGCGATCCACGATCCACGAGTAATATTTTTGTAATTCAAAAAGCTTGACCCAGGTTGCATAGGTTTCCATTGCAAGGGCTTCCTCCTGCGGCTCGAAGTTGATCAGTCCGCGCCCCCAGGGAAAATTTGTAAAGGCGCACCATTCCCCCGAAATAAGGGGCGAATGGTATTTGTATTTGCGCGGACCCACTACACGCGGGTGTTCGTTGAGAGCAAAAGCAATGTCGGTCTTGAAGGTCAGGCGTGTGCCTTCGAGGATGATCTTGGGGGTGAGTTTAGACATGTCATTATTATATGACATGCTGAAAAGTCATTCAAAACTCTAATAAGATTCTGAAACGAATCCAGACACTAGTTGTGGTATATTCCCGCACACAGGTAACACTATGGAAGATAAAATCACAATCATCGAAGGTCCCCCGCCGGTTTTTGAGCAAGTCAATGACGGCTGGGCATTGGGTTTGAACGAAAGCCCAAATCTCTCTGTCCCCGCACTTACGCGCCTGCGCACTTTCAACGGTCCCGCGCTTGTGGAGCGTTGCTACAACGCCTGGCATAATAAATCCACCATTCATTTGCATTATCGCAATGAAACCGGTCTGGAGGAAACCGCCCCCATTCTTGCCGCCCGTAATGTCGAAACTCCCGAAGGACACGTTCTGCTCCTGTGGGTATATCTCGATGGTGACGGCGTTGAATACGAAACGGACGCCGGCGACGACGATCAACAGGATGATTATCCTGACGAATAGAACATCAAGTGACAGTCACCTTTAAGGTGACTGTCACTTTTCTTAATTGAGGATACATGACAACGCTTCTTACTTCGACCCAGGCTGGTACAGCGACACTGACACTGAATCGCCCCGAGCGCGCAAATTCCTTTAACTTTGAGATGGTCAATGAACTGATAAACGCTCTCACCGCCGCAGAGCAGGACCCGCAGGTACGTTGTGTAGTGATAACAGGCAGCGGCAAAGTATTCAGCGCCGGACAGGATATTTCCGAAATGAAGCAAGGCGAGAAAATATCCTATCGCGAACATTTGGAGAAGACCTACAATCCCCTGATCTTGCAAATTAGAAAAATGGGAAAGCCTGTTGTGGCGGCAGTCAATGGACCGTGTGCAGGCGCGGCTTTTGGTGTAGCTCTGGCTTGTGACCTGCGGATCGCGAAAGCCAATGCTTATTTTGTAGTTGGTTTTAGCGGCATTGCGCTCGCACCTGATTCCGGCATATCCCTGTTCCTGCCGAAATATATTGGTTTGGGAAGAGCACAGGAATATTTTTATTCCAATCAACCCATCTTTGCGCGGCGGGCACATCAATGGGGCATGGTCAATCAAGTAGGTGGATTCGGCTTTGAGGCGCTGGTCAACCGGGTTGCGGCCGAGCTTGCCTCAGGTCCGCGTGAAGCGTTTGCCGCCGGGAAGAAAGCTTTCAATAACGCCATCCTTCCCAACCTTGAAGAGGCTCTCCACTATGAGGGAATCCTACAGGATGAAGCCGGAAAGACCGCAGAACATCGCGAGGGTGTGGCTGCCTTTTTAGGCAAGCGTAAACCGAAGTATTAAAACGCTCAAAAATCATCATTAGTAATCAAAAATATGCTGATTTATGTCATATTGACTTCAAAATGATTATCGTGTAAAGTTTAGGTGCTTTTTGTGAAAAAAGATATGAACCAGCCTATTGAATACCTTTGTGTTTAGAGCGGGCATCCCTGTTTGGGGGATGTCCGCTTATATTTTTTCCAAAACTCTTTTAGGAGAACAACATGTCAGGACAAATAAATGCTTTTGAAATGGCACAGAAGCAATTCGACGGTGTCGCCAAGCAATTGAAATTGGATGCTGGCGTTGCCGAAGTTTTGCGCTGGCCCATGCGCGAATTTTCCTTCCGCATCCCCGTGCGTTTGGATGACGGTTCGCTCAAGGTCTTTCAAGGTTTCCGTGTTCAACATAATGATGCACGCGGACCCAACAAGGGCGGCATTCGCTTCGCGGCGAATGAGACCATGGACACCGTGCGCGCTCTCGCCACATGGATGACCTGGAAATGCGCAGTTGCAGATATTCCCCTCGGCGGCGGTAAAGGCGGAATCATTGTGGATCCGTCCACGCTGTCTGTGAATGAGAAAGAAGAAATGTGCCGCGGCTGGGTACGCGCCATGTGGAAGAACATTGGACCACGCAATGATGTGCCCGCTCCCGATATTGGTACCACTCCTCAAATGATGGGCTGGATGATGGATGAATACTCCCGCCTCGTTGGTCAATACACACCCGGCGTGTTCACCGGCAAACCCCTCGGCGGCGGCGGCTCATTGGGTCGCACAGAAGCCACAGGTTATGGCGTGATCTATACCGTGCGCGAAGCGATGAAGCACCTTAATATTGATGGCAAGAATTCTGTGGCTGCTATTCAAGGCTTTGGCAATGTGTCACAATATGCCTCAGTCGGCTTTGTGGAAATGCTCGGCGGTACAGTTGCCTGCGTTTCCTGCTATGACCGCCATGATAAGAAGGCCTACACCTACAGCAAGAAAGGCGGCGTTGACCCGCGCTTCCTGCTCACCATCGTGGATGAGTACGGCACGATTGACAAGAAGAAGGCTCAGGATGCCGGCTACACCGTTGAAGACGGCGATTCCTGGATCACCAAAGAAGCCAATGTGTTGATCCCCGCCGCGATGGAAGGACAGGTCACCGCGGATACAGTCAACAAGATGTCGAAAGGCATCAAGATCGTTGCTGAAGGCGCGAACGGTCCCTGCACACCCGAGGCGGATGAATTCTTCAAGAAGAATAACATCTTCGACATCCCCGACTTCCTTTGCAACGCCGGCGGCGTGACCACTTCCTACTTTGAACAGGTTCAGAACGATATGAACTTCTACTGGTCGAAGGATGAGGTTTTGGGAAGACTCGACGAGAAGATGACCTCTGCATTCAACAGTGTTGTTGATCGCAGTGAGAAGGAAAAAGTCTACATGCGCGATGCGGCTTACATGGTTGCGATTGACCGTGTGGTTCAGGCTATGCACCTGCGCGGCTGGTTGACCGGAAATTCGTAGAGAGTAATTGGTAATTAGTAATTGGAAGAGGACTTGCCTGCGGGTGAGTCCTCTTTTTGATGCGCGATTCTTTCTTAACTGAGAATTGCCCCTGTTTTTTCAAAGAGAATCCAACCCTCGAACATTTTGATACAATCACTAAACCTTCAGCTTGCAACCTTCAACCTGTAACGAAAATGAGGTATCCATGGCAAAGCAAAATTTCAAATGGGATGATCCCTTCCTATTCAATGACCAGCTCACCGATGAAGAACGCATGATCCGCGATACGGCGCGTAAGTATTGTCAGGATAAGTTAATGCCGCGCATCCTCGAAGCGAATCGAAACGAAACGTTTGACCGTGACATTATGAATGAAATGGGTAGCATGGGATTGTTAGGTTCCACACTCCCGGAAGAATACGGCGGTTCCGAATTGAATTATGTCTCCTATGGACTGATCGCCCGTGAAGTGGAGCGCGTGGATAGCGGCTATCGCAGCGCCATGAGTGTGCAAAGTTCGCTGGTGATGCATCCCATTTTCACGTATGGTTCTGAAGAACAACGCAAAAAATATTTGCCCAAACTTGCCACAGGAGAATGGGTCGGTTGTTTCGGGCTGACCGAACCCAATCATGGCAGCGACCCGGGCAGTATGGAAACCCGCGCCAAAAAAGTGGATGGCGGCTATATTGTCCATGGCAATAAGATGTGGATCACGAATTCCCCCATCGCGGATGTGTTCATTGTTTGGGCAAAATTAGATGGCGAGATTCGCGGCTTCATCCTCGAAAAAGGGATGAAGGGGTTGAGCGCGCCGAAGATCGAAGGTAAGTTCAGTCTGCGCGCCAGTGTCACCGGCGAGATTGTCATGGATGAAGTCTTTGTGTCTGATGAATTTATATTGCCCAATGTCTCTGGATTAAAGGGGCCTTTTGGTTGTTTGAACAAAGCTCGCTATGGAATTGCATGGGGAGCGTTAGGTGCGGCTGAATTTTGCTGGCAAGCGGCGCGACAATACACCTTGGACCGTCCGCAGTTTGGGCGTCCGCTCGCAGCGAATCAGATCATTCAACTTAAACTGGCAAATATGATGACGGAGATCACTTTGGGTTTGCAAGGCGCCCTGCGGGTTGGACGATTAATGGATGAAGACCGATCCACGCCCGAGATGGTCTCGCTGATCAAGCGCAATTCATGCGGCAAGGCTCTGGATGTTGCCCGCAATTCACGCGATATGCACGGCGGTAATGGCATTTCAGATGAGTATCATGTCATTCGGCATGTGATGAATCTGGAAGCGGTCAATACCTATGAAGGCACGAATGATATTCATGCGCTGATATTGGGCAGGGCGCAAACAGGGATACAGGCGTTCTCATAGAAAAAAATCCCGAAGGTTATTCGCCTTCGGGATTTTTTTATTTAATCTTTTGCATCAATTCGATCCGATTTCCAAATGGGTCAAAAATATGTGCGCGTTTGTATCCATCCAACGGCGGCTGTGTTGCGTCTGTTTCAAAGCCCGCAGACTGGACTTTTGAAATCAAAGCATCTAGATCATCCACTATAAAAGCGGGGTGTGCTTTTCGCGCGGGACGGAAATCCGCCTCAACTCCAAGATGCAATTGGACCTTTCCTGACTCAAACCAAACGCCGCCGCGTTTTGCGAGTTCGGCAGGTTTGGGAATTTCTTGGAAGCCCAGCAATCCAATAAAAAATACACGGGCTTTATCTTCTTCGCCCGCTGGCATGGCAAGTTGCACGTGGTCAATAGATAGAATGGTCATAAGGTTAAATTAGATGATTTTGTAGTAGCGCTTCAATCGCTTTTGCAGTTTTGCCAAACGACTAAAGTCGTTACTACGTGAGGTTAATGAAAAGAAGGTCACGCCTCAAAGCGTGACCTTCCTAAAACTATAACTCGCAATAGCGATCTATGCGTTTACCGATGATGGTGAGACTATCCGCCCAGAATTTCTTGGTGCGGATGTTGATGCCAAAGCGGTCGGCAAGTTCCGCGGCGCGGTCTTCGCCTGTGGTGGCAAGCAGGTTCTTGTAATCAGGCACGAAGTCTGCGCCGCGTTTTTCGTAAATGGCATACAAGCCTGTTGCAAATAATAGACCGAATGCATAGGGATAATTATAGAAGGAAAGTCCGCTGTTATAGTAATGCGGCTTCCAGGTCCACATGAATTTTTGCAGATAACGCTCGTCCAATCCGTCGCCATAGGTGGCTTTTTGAGCGCGCTCCATGATGTCGTTCAAGTCATCTGCGGAGAGCTCGGATTGTTCGCGGCGTTCAAAGACTTCCTTCTCGAAAAGATAACGCGAATAAATGTCCACAACTACTGCGGCGGCATTATTGATCTGCGCTTCCAACACTGCCAATTCTTCCTGCGGATCGGTCACCTGTGACAGCACCGCCTCCGTGACAATGGTCTCGCACATAATGGACGCAGTTTCTGCCAATGTCATTGGCGTGGATTGTTGTAATTCGGTCTTGCCAGCTTTATAGGCACATTCATTGTGAAAGGCGTGCCCAAGCTCGTGTGCCAGCGTGCTGACCTGGTCGAATGAGCCGTCAAAGTTGCTGAGGATGCGGCTCTCTTTCACACCGGCAACGCCCATACAGAACGCTCCGCCGCGCTTTCCGTCACGCTGTTCAGCATCGATCCAGTTGTTGTCAAAAGCGCGTTTTGCAAAAGCGCCAAGTTCGGGTGAGAATTTATTAAAGTTGCTGACGATAAAATCGCGCGCTTCTTCAAATGTATATACTGTGTCAGTCTTGCCCATCGGGGCAGAGACATCCCACCACGCGAGTTTTTCCTTGCCGATCAATTTGGCTTTGTGTTTGAAATATTTCGTGAACATCGGGAAGGAATCTTTCATTGCGCCGAGCATGGCATTAAGTGTGGCGCGGTCCATGCGGGCGAAATCAATGGATGAATGGATGGCGTCTTCGCGTCCGCGCTTCTTGTTCAGGGTCAGCGTTTCACCCTTGACCCCATTCATGCACGCGGCCAATGTTTCTTTGACTCCCTCCCAGGCAATATTCTCCGCTTCGTATCCCCGGCGGCGTGTTGCTTCATCGGGATGTGAGCGCAGGTTGATCAGCGCGGGCATGGGTAATTTCTCAGTTTTTCCATCCAACTCAAAGTCGATGGAAAGCTGCGAGGTGATCGTCCCTTGTAGTTTGCCGAAGGCATTGCCTCCGCTGAGGGTCAATTCCGCCGCGAGAATTTCTTCCGCTTCACTCATCATATATTTGGATTGTTCAACACTTTCGGTGAGCGTGAATCCGTGAGCTTTCGCCGAGTCGTTTGTCTTGGAAGCTTTCTTCACTGTAGCTTTGCCCAGTTTGCCGACCCATGCCTGAAATTTAGTGTTGAGGACGCTTGCCTGCACGGACATTTGCTCGAATTCCGAGAGGGCGCGCATGGCGTCTTTGTTGCGCGAATCTGTGGTGACGAAGGAATAGATAAAGGGGGCGATGGTGCCGGAGAGTTCAAAGAGCGCATTGAAGCGGTCTACAGATTCACCGAGTAATTTTCCGAGTTTCTTGGGATCGGTCTTGGAATCTGCTTTGCTGGCTTTCTTGAAAAATATTTCCATTTCATCCAGCATAGACTTATATTTTCTGGTGGCAGACTTGAATTCTTTCGATTCGAGGGAAGGATAGACGTTTGTTAGATCCCAGCGGGTTGCAGATACTGTCATTTTGGTCTCCTGTAAAGTTTGATGCACGAAGTATACCAAAGGCCTTTGGTGACATGGTCTTTGCCGCGAAGTGACCCAATTTTTGACTTTAATACAGCCCCTTATTTCAAGGTACAATCTGAAATCTTAGCGGAGCCGAGACGAACGAAAAACCCGTTCAATCGGAAGGAAAGCAGTTTCAAGGAGGATATATGTCTTTAATTGAATTAAGAAAATTTGTGAGTGTGATTTGTCTTTTCATTATTGCCGCTTGTACAGCCCAGCCTGTCGAAACCCCGCTTCAACCGACAGACAAGCCGACAGTCGTTGAGCCAAGCCCTGCGCCTTCCTACCTGCCGCCCACTCCTTCATTCATTTTGCCGGGAGGTCAGCCAGGAGCAGGTGGAACTGGTGACTGGGTTTCTCACACGGCTGAATCTGGTGGAGGTTCTGTAGTAACAAGCGAGTTGAGTAAATTGAATTTGGCGAGAATTGCAGCCGATGGTTCAGAATTGTCGAGAGAAGATAAAAGTACTGATTTGGTGTATCTGCCATACCTGCAACAGCCGATAAATGTAGAGGTGGGTGGGACGATGGTGGCTTACAACTTCGATCATGTGGACAATGGATTTGCCTACTATACTTCTGGCTCTGACATGGTGAAGACGCCTATTCGAATGCCGGCAATTGACGGCAAGGAAGTCGTGGGAGTAGTCAACTTTGACGCTACTGGCAGAGGAGAGATTGGGTTTGCGTCACTGACTACTAATGGAACTATTGATCAACTTTTCTTGGGATTGGTATTTGGACAAAATGATGAGGTCTTTATTGCTGACGTGGAGGGAGAATATCAGATTTCGGGGAAGGATGCGAACGGTAGCTTTATAATTGATGGTACTGACTCTGGGGAATGGACGAAGGTGGAGAAAAAATACACGAGTTGTGCGGACACCGAACTTATAAAAAATGAAGTGTTTGTGAATTTTGAAAAACAAACTGGTTATACGCCGAAAGAAGCCCTGGATTATTTTATTGCTAATGGGAAGTTTGATCAGGGAATTAGTTATGGTAAAGAAACAAGTATATATATGAATGACATGATGTCACTAGGGACAGCCTTTGTGTCGATGGAGCAGGTGAGTGGGTCCATTCCCGGCGATGGGATATTGTGTGGGTATGGATTGTGGGATAGTGCCATGGCAGATAATCTGGCCTTACCAGAAGATGTAGCGCCAATAGTGTTGGCTTTTGTGTATAAAGGAGCCTATTATCAACTTGCACCAATGGTGGACGGGGAAGATTTTCCAGGAGGAACGCATTTTACTGTTGACAATATGGCCAAAATGCAGTCTTGGGCAGGAACACATTTTCAACTTGGCTCTGATGTTCACGTTGATTTGCTGACCTTTGCTGGTATGAAATCTGTGCAGGATGTGACAAATGATATCCAACATATTTATAGAGACAATCTCTATCTGTTCATGTCACTGTTTGGTGGGGATTATTTTGAGCGAATGAGCTCGTTGGAGATACCGTCTTCCTCGGTGGGTAGGGCGCTTCGGCCTGATTTGGGAGATCCTGGCTTGGTGGCGAGATTTCTAAAAGTGCAGTCGAAGGCTGTTTTACCCCGAAAATAATTTCAGTTTTGTAGATTGTAGTGATCGAGGCGTTTTTGCTATGATGAGGTCATGAAAAAATGACTGTTGGTGACTGTTGGGATAGGTTTGGTGGTGGCGTTTGGGTTGGGATATCTGTTGGTAAGTAAACAGGGAGAGGGAGGACTGGTGACCAAGGTGTCTTTGCCGTTTGGGTTGGAAGAGATAGTGCTACCGATTAAGGAAGCGGTAGTATCATCGGGGAAATTTGCCAAACCCGTAACTGTATTTATGCCAGAAATAGAACAAAAAGTAGACGCATTGGCAGTTTCGCGAGGGTATGGGGAAGACGGGATAGAGCGGGCGCTCCTGCGGGGAAAAGTAGGAAAGATGGCAAAAAAATCTATGGAATTAGTGGTAGGACCGAAAAGCTACAAAATCTATTTTCCCAGAGTGTTTGAACAACTATGTATCCCCAGTACCATCACTGATAAAAAGGGAGTAATGGTGGAAACCAAAAAAGGGTTTATTGACTTGACGACATATCGAGACGGAGTGGAAGAGCGGGGAATGGAAGATATTTCTGAGATATCGGCGGTGGGAGATGAGGCGCCGACTTTGTGGCCAATGCGCCAGCATCCCTGCTTGCTATTTAATCTCTAACCTTATACAATCAATTCATAAACGGAGGTGTTTTTATGAAACAAGATCGTTTTCTAACCGGTATTTTGATAGGAATTGGGGCGCTTATTTTGATCGCGCTTGCGTTGTTCTTTACGCGGCAGGATAAGAAGGAATACCTTACCGAAAAATCCCCTTACGCAGCGACCTACAATTATGTTCTGGCTGTCACCAATAAGGATTACAACAAAGCCTACACTTATCTTGCGGACAAAGAGCACAAACCCACCTACGATCAATTCCGACAGTCTTTTTTTAATGGGAATGTCAGCCCGAATAATGTCGGTGTCAATGTTGGCACAGCCCAAGTGGATGGAAATGATGCCTATGTGGATCTGACTCTGGTGTACTCTTCCAGTGACCCATTCTCGGGCGGTTATAACAATACCGACCGCGCTCAGCTTGTCAATCAAAACGGAGATTGGAAGCTCATTTATATGCCCTATAACTTCTGGGCTTATGACTGGTATCAGGAACCATTCAAGCCGTAACAGATGTGCCGCGACATTTATGTCGCAAATGCCTATAAACGACATAAATGTCGCGCTACAAAAGGATAACAACATGAAAACCATTCGACGACTCTATTTTTACGCTGTCGCTTTCATTAGCTTTGAAGTGGTGCTGTGGGGATTGATCGGATTGATCCGTTCGATTGTGAATCCCAACCTTATTACCGACAACGCCCAGGCATTGGCCCAGGCGCTTTCGTTGATCCTGGTCGGCGTGCCGATTTTTCTCATCCACTGGATATGGGCGCAGCGCTCATCCGCCCATGAAGAGGAGGAGAAAACCGCCACCCTTCGTGCAGTCTTTTTATATGGGGCGCTCTTAGGGACTCTCATTCCAGTTGTGCAAAATTTGCTTGCGCTGATCAACCGCATTTTTCTTGGCGTGGCGCATATCTCTTATGAGCGTGCGCTGTTGGGAGGCGTTCAAAGCTGGCCCGACAATTTGATCGCGATCATTCTTAACCTTTTGCTTGCCGCCTATTTCTGGAACATCCTGCGTGCCGAGTGGACGTCCCTGCCGGATACCGAAAACTTCAAAGACATCCGCCGCATCTATCGCTTTGTGTGGACTCTCTACGGTTTGTTGATGATCATTTTTGGCGCGCAACAAATCCTGCGATTTATTTTTTATATGCCGACCGGTGTAATCGGATCCATGGGACGCGAGACATTTATCAACGCGACTGCCCTGCTCGTGATCGGTGCGCCGATCTGGTTCTTCGCCTGGCGCATCTTGCAGGACGCTTTGGCTGATCCCGATGAAAAGGAGTCTTTGCTGCGCCTCGGCATTCTCTATCTGCTTTCATTGAGCGGGGTCATCGTTGTGTTATCGGCTGGTGGAAATTTGTTTTACATGATCCTCAATCGCATATTCGGCGAGGCGATGACTGGAAATGAATTTATCCAAAGAATTGGCGGACCCATTTCACTGGGGCTGCCCTTCGGTGTGATATGGGCGTACTACGGGAAATGGCTTTCCACACAATTCAGTTTTGATGAACAATTGCCGCGCCGCGCTGGAAAGAAACGAATCTATCTTTACATTCTTTCCCTGATCGGTTTGGTCGCGGCCTTTGTGGGCATGGCTTCCCTGCTTTCTTTCATGATTACTCTTGGGCTTGGAAGTGATGCCCTCAATGCCGATGGATTTCGTCAGTCACTGACAGGCGCGCTTGCGACTCTTGTGGTGGGTCTGCCCCTTTGGTTAATGACATGGCGTCCCATGCAGGCGGATGCCTTGACTGATGGCGATGTTGGCGACCATGCGCGGCGTTCCATTGTCCGTAAGGTATATTTATATCTCGTGCTGTTTGGCTCTGTCATTGGTGGGATGGTGTCCGCCGGCACTTTGATATTTACCTTGATCAATGCTTTGCTGGGCGGTGATACTCCCAATTTCGTAAACTCGATCCTCAACAATTTACAAATTTTGGTTTTGTTTGTTGTCTTGTTGTTGTACCATCTTTCAGCCTTGCGAAAAGACGGCATTGCGCGCGCCGATGCTTTGGAAGCAAGACAGGAACATTTTGGCGTATTGGTTTTGGATAACAGTGACGGAAAATTTGGCGAAGCAGTAAAAACCGCCTTCATGAAACATGCGCCCAAAGTTCCTGTGACCGTGTTGAATGCAAACGAGAATGTTTCTGCAGATTTGAAGGTCAACGCGGTTGTCTTGCCTGGGTCGCTGGCTGTGAACGCGCCGGAAAATATCAAAGCATGGATGAACTCATTTAACGGAAGCAGGCTCATCATCCCGGATGATGCGGCGGGCATTTTCTGGATGAATGATTTCGGGCAGGCAGCTCAATCAGTCCGCGCATTGGCAGAAGGGCAGGAACTCCGCCCGCAATCCGCCACAAGAACCACATCAGTTTGGACAACTGTTGCGTATGTTTTTGCTGCGTTGTTTGCTTTGCAAGTGATCTTCATGCTGCTTACGCTTGGCATCTCATTGGTCACAAATTTTTAATGATATACTTTTGAAAAATTTTCAATCACCGAGGGCGATAACCTATGAAAGTAACTGTTCTTCAAGAGAACCTTGCACGCGGATTGAGTATTGTGTCCCGCGCGGTTTCGCCGCGTAGTACGCTCCCTGTGCTTTCCAATATTTTGATCGCGACCGACGAAGGTCGCTTGCGGCTTTCCGCCACCAACCTTGAATTGGGTATTACCTGTTGGATCGCGGCGCGTATTGATGAAGAAGGTTCAACGACAGTACCTTCCCGCACGTTTGGCGATTTAGTGAATACTCTGCCCGGCGATCAAGTTCAATTGACCCTCGATGTAAAAACTCAAAGCCTGCATGTTAAGGGCGGTACATCAAACAACGACATCAAGTGTATTGATGCTCAGGAGTTCCCGCCATTGCCTGTTCCTGAAATGGAAGGCGCGATGCAATTGAATGTCGCTGATTTTAAAGAGATGATCCAGCAGGTGGCATTCGCCGCTTCGACAGACGAGTCACGTCCGGTGTTGATGGGTGTGTTACTGCATGTGGAAAAAGAGAAATTGACCATGGCGGCGGCGGACGGCTTCCGTCTCTCTGTTCGCAAGGCTGTACTTTCCAACCCCTCAGCACATCCATTGAATGTGATCATACCTGCCCGTGCGTTGAATGAATTGGCGCGTGTTGCAGCAGATGGCGAAGAATCCATTTATATGGTTGTTCCCAAAAATCGCGGACAGGTTTTATTCCGCGTGAAAGACGTGGAAATGGTTTCGCAATTGATCGATGGAACATTCCCCGATTATCAGCAGATCATTCCGCGTAATTACAAATCACGCACCCTGGTCTCCACCGCGTCCTTGCTTAAGGCTTGCAAGCAGGCCGAAATTTTTGCGCGCGAAGGTTCGAACGTTGCGCGCTTTGACATTAAACAATCCAACGGTGAAATGCAGCCGAGTGAAGTTGAGATCTCTGCAACGTCAGAAGAAACCGGCAAGAATGAAACCATTGTTGAAGCCACGGTAGATGGTGGCAGTGTATTGATCGCATTCAATGTGAAATTTCTGCGCGAGGCATTGGAGGTCATCAAGACTCCGAATGTCGCACTGGAAACATCCGCCGCAAATGCGCCCGGTGTTGTGCGACCAGTGGGTGATGATAATTTCCTGCACGTCATCATGCCGATGCATTTGGGTTGAAAGACATAGGTTGAAGGTTAATGCAAATCCGCCAGACAGAAAAAGTCTGGCGGATTTTTTGATTTATACATTGGAACAAATGTTCTAAATTGTTTTCGCTTCTTTATGACCTATGAGCCTGCTCCCGTTTCGTTGAGCAGACTCTGCGCTTCGGCGTTTGCTGACTCTGAAAATTTGGGTTTCATCCAGAACACAATTCCCAAACTGATGATCGCGAATATGCCGATGATTCCTTCCACTGACAACATACTGATTTGTTGACTAAGATAAACTGCACTCGCATCCACAATGGCATGCCATAGCAACGCAATCCAGAACCATATTGGTTTTTTGCCGACGATACTGTATAGCACCATCACAGATAAACTGATATGCAAGCAGATCGCGAAGATGCGTTCGATCATTCCAAGGAATGCCAGATAAAACGGTGTTGACCAATATGCCGCAACTTGTTGTTTGGCCAGTTCAATCTGCTCGGGTGGAATACTTGGGACAGTTGACATGTCAATGTTGCGGTACGCCAGCATGTTGATGAATGTAAGCGCTGTCAATACACCCAATATGATGGCTTCTGTCCCGCCATGCCCAAGCCCGATGAAGACGCCTTCGTTCCAGGTTTTACTGTCCTTACGGATAAACTTGAAAAGAATGTAACGCGCGGTCTCTTCAAAGATGCCAGCCAGTAATCCAAGCACCATGGCGTAAGCGACAATACCCCAGGATTGAAAAGTGGATGTCAACGCCAATACCAGCGGAATATGAAGCACTTGTGATGCGATGAAGGTTAGTCCACCGGCAAGGAATAACTTCCACGAAAGATTGAACTTCCGCGAAAGATATATTGCGACAATGATCGGTAAAACGATCATCCCCAGAAAACTAATAACATAAGCAGTTTCAAGCATATTACTCTCCGTTGATCATCAAGCTTGTTGCGGCATTGAACGCGAGCGTCTTACCTCGCGTGTTAGCGGACGCTTTGCAACGAGGGTCACTTTTCCGCTTCCTTCGGGAGTGTAAACGTGAGTTACCTCCCAGCCTTCAATACCCCAATCATTCAATGTTGCTTCGATGTTTTCATCTTTCGTGCCGAATACGCCTCCAATGGTCTGCACGCGATACTCCCATTGTTTGAATTCTTCGCTCATTCTATTCTCCTTGGTTTCATGTGAAACATAATACGGGACCCATTATATGCAAACGGGTCCCGCATTTTGATTATGTTTATGCCTTGGTTTCGTTCCGATACAGCGCGTATGAATAAACGAGAAGAAATACGGTGGAGCCGATCAACGGAATGAACATGAACCAGAAGGCTGTCATGCCGCCGAAGAATCCTCCAACGATGGCAAGTGCTCCTGAAAGCATGAACAGCACTGAGCCGAGTTGATGCGTTTTGTCCCAAACTGTATCGCTGGATAGAGTCCAGGGAGTCCGTATCCCAATGAAAAAATTGCGCTTGGCTTTCTTTAGCAAGTATCCAATGCCTATGAATAGCACACCCATGAAAGGAAGCATGGCCGTGCTCATTTTGAAGTTCTGATATCCGAGACTCCACGCCAATGTCAATTTGTGGACGTAAAGCATGAATACAATGATAAGCACGATAAAGATGTTGAAAGTCCCGCGGAATTGCGCGATATTAGCCTTGAGCGGATCAATATTCGGGATAATCAGGAACAACACCAGCATTCCCAAAGTAACGAGCGGCATCATGAATACGCCCCAAAATTTTGGCATGGTTCCGTCCACCTGATCGTTCTCATTCCAGTGGGACGCCATTTGGTCTGGTAGTTGATTCCATAACAAAGCTCCGGCGACGAAGGCAATGGCGATCAGTGTAAGGGTTATGATGAGGGTGGACTTGGTTGTCATGTTGATTCTCCTTTTATGCTGTTTCATGTGAAACGGTCATTTTTCCTTGGGTAAATTATTCTGCGCCAATGAGACCATCCCACTCATTCCGCCAAGGTTCATTGAATCTACTGCGGAAGACGGAACGATGACAAGCGCGCCCTTTTCCTTTAAGCCTTCAAACAGCATGTTCATAGCGCGCAGGTGCAGGGCTGTCGGGTTGTTGATATAAGCCTTGGAAGCTTCGGCGAATGACGCGGCAATTTGCTGTTCTGATTCACCGAGGATCATGTGGGATTGCCGTTCGCGTTCAGCCTGCGCCTGGCGGGACATGGCGTTCTCAAGGTCTGGTGGAATGATCACATCGCGGATCTCAACAGACTGTACGGTCACTCCCCAGGGAGTGGTGCGTTCGTCAATGATCTTTTGCAGGTCGGCATCCATCTTGCCGCGACCAACAAGAATATCTGCCAGTGTCATTTGACCGATGATCTCGCGCAGAGCGGTCTGTGCTGCCCATGAGATCGCAGAGTTGTAATCGGTTACTTCAAGCGCCGCTTTTTCGGCATCCCACACGACCCAAAACAAAACTGCGTCCACGTCCACAGGCACGGTATCTTTGGTGAGTGTCTTTTCTGCTGAGAACGAAGTCACGGCCACACGATGGTCTATCCACATCACGGCAGTGTCAATGATAGGAACGATCCAGAACAAGCCCGGACCTTTCAGCCCGGTGAATTTCCCCAATCTTAGTACAACAACTTTCTCCCATTGCGAAGCGACCTTCATTGAGAACAAAAAGTACATTCCAATTAACATCCAGCCAATTGCCCAAGTGGCGATCACTGCATCAGGATAACGACCATCTCCTATGATCGCTCCCAGGATTGAGATGATCAGAAACACGACAAACAATGCTCCAGCGATTGGTGAAATGTGCTGATCATCTTTCTTCGTAAAACTTTTTTCGATTGCTGACTTAAGAAATTTTGCGTTCATTGTACATTCTCCTGTTTCTTGATTATTCACTATCGTTGACAGCCGCATCTTTCATGGACTTGAGATTGTCTCTAACCATTTGGCTGACTTCACGTCCTGAGAACCCCAGCCTGTAAGCTTCGTTGATGAATCGTTGTGTGAGTGCCGCTAGTGATTCATATCTCAACTTTGCGCTGACTTCCGGCGGCGGTATCTCTGTGATATATGTGCCACGTCCTTGTTGAGTGGAAATGATTCTTTCTTCATCCAGTATACGATACGCACGTGCTACTGTATTAAAGTTGACTCTCAACTCCTGTGCCAGTGCGCGGACGGTTGGCAATTGGTCTCCGGGCTTGAGTATGCCATTTACCAACTGGCTTTGGATTTGATTTACGATCTGGGTATAAATTGGTAAACCCGAGCGGACGTCTAAATTAAGGGTAAGTTGTTTTTCTGCCATAGGTCACCTTTTATTGTACTAATTGTATCATTGTAACAATTGTATCCTTTAATGGTTTTTTGTCAATAGACTGTGCCCCACAAATATTCCAGCATTGATTCTGCTTATTAGTCAGAATCAATTTTCAGAATAAGTCAGGAAGCGTTTTTTGTTTAGAGTCCTCTTACAATTTAAAGATTATCCGCATGGTAGAATTCAACCGCAATTCATTAAAGGAGTCGATAAGATGGAATCAAAAACTGGAACATGGATCGAGAAGAAGGGTTTAGCCCAAATGTTAAAAGGCGGTGTCATCATGGATGTGGTGAATGCCGAGCAAGCCAAGATCGCTGAAGATGCTGGAGCATGTGCTGTGATGGCGTTGGAGCGCGTACCTGCTGATATTCGTGCGGATGGTGGTGTGGCGCGCATGTCTGACCCCGATATGATCTTGAAGATCATTGACGCAGTCAGCATTCCCGTGATGGCGAAGTGCCGCATTGGACATTTTGTGGAAGCGCAAATCCTTGAAGCAATTGGCGTTGACTATATTGATGAGTCGGAAGTACTTACCCCTGCCGATGAAGAACATCATATTTTGAAACATAACTTCAAAGTGCCGTTTGTTTGTGGATGCCGAAATATTGGTGAAGCCCTGCGCCGAATTGGTGAAGGTGCGGCGATGATCCGCACCAAAGGTGAAGCCGGGACAGGTGATGTAGTTGAAGCAGTCCGTCATGCGCGGACAGTGATCGGCGCGATCCGCCAATTGCAAACGATGGGTGATGAAGAGTTGATGACCTTTGCCAAGAATAATGGCGCGCCGTATGAACTCGTAAAGGAAGTGAAATTAACAGGACGAATGCCCGTTGTGAATTTTGCGGCCGGTGGAGTTGCAACCCCTGCTGATGCAGCTTTGATGATGCAGCTTGGCGTGGATGGTGTCTTCGTTGGTTCCGGCATCTTCAAGAGCGGTGATCCTGCCAAGCGCGCAAACGCAATCGTTAAAGCAGTGACGCATTTTCAAGACGCATCCATTTTGGCTGAAGTCAGCAAGAATCTGGGCGAGGCGATGGTTGGACGCAATGCCGCGCAAATGCCCGAAGCGGAAAGACTGGCTGTTCGTGGTTGGTAATTTTTGACCGTGAACGATGGACCGTTGACCGTTTACGGTGTATCGTCCATCGTTCACCGCCCATGGTTTATATATGAAAATTGGAGTACTCGCCCTTCAGGGCGATTTTGCAGAACATATTTCCATGCTCAAAAAGATCGGCGTGGACACGGCCGAAGTGCGTTTACCAAAACATCTCGATGGGCTGAATGGGTTGATTATCCCCGGCGGTGAGTCCACTACCATTGGCAAACTTGCCGTTGCTTATGATTTGATGGAACCGTTAAAGCGATTTGGTAAAGACCACGCAATTTGGGGAACCTGCGCAGGCGCCATCTTTCTTTCAAAAGACATCAGCCGTAGTGACCAGCCTTTACTTGCTTTGATGGACATCAAAGTTCAACGTAACGCTTTTGGTCGTCAGGTTGATTCGTTCGAGACCGATCTTGATATTGATGAGTTGATGAAGGCCACTGGCACGGAACACCCCTACCATGCAGTTTTCATTCGTGCCCCTATCATTGAATCTGTGCATGGAAATGCGAAGATACTTTCCGCGTTGGATGATGGTCGCATTGTTGCGGCGCAGGAAGGTCACTTGCTCGCCACCTCTTTTCATCCTGAATTGACAAGTGATACACGTTTCCATGAATATTTTGTTTCGTTGGCAAGTTAATAACGAGACCCTAAAGGTTTCTTTAATCAATTGTTGTTTTGATTAACCATCAAAACCTTTAGGATCTTTTTTTCAAATCATGTCCATCCGTTCACTTGATCTCTTAGACCTCCCCATTATTGCACGTTATCGAAATGATGTTATCACTCTCGACAGCGCGCGTGCCCTCACGCGTGGGCATCCGCTTGGGGCGATGGGACTGCTTGCTTATGTGAACCCGACGCGGCATTTATATGCGGCCATTGCCAACGGTGGAAATGCAGCATTGATGGGCGGCGTCATTCATTCACACGGGGAAACTTTTGCGAAGTTGCTATATCTTGCGCCTTCTTCGCGGTTGGACGATCCCGAACTTCCGGCCTTGCTCGAACATCTTGTTATTCAAGCTGGTGAATGGAATGCCTTTCACGTAATGGCTGAGGTGGACGAGTCGAGTCATATCTTTCCTGCACTGCGTACCGCAGGCTTCTCCGTCTATGCATGGCAAAAAATGTGGGATGTGAGTCAGATCGGGAAAGCAGGACCTATTCCAGGTCAGGTATGGAGGCGCATGAATTCTGTGGACCTGCCTGCAGTGCAGAGTCTGCATTATCAGATCGTCCCGCCATTGCTTCATCCAGTTGAGCCAGCGCCCAAACGCATGATCGGATTCGTCTGTTCGGAGAATCTAAAGTGCTATGTGAGTATCACCGCGGGGATATATGGCATTGTTTTGACTCCCCTTATTCATCCCGATGAAAATAATGTTAGTGAAAAAATTGCCGCACTCGTTTCCAATCTGCCGGACCGCCGCGGACGCAAAGTCTATTTATGTGTGCGTTCGTATCAGACCTGGCTTGAGCCGGTATTGGAAGATCTCGGCGCGCAGGCATCGCCGCGTCAGGCAGTGATGGTGAAACACCTTGCGCGTTTGATTCAAGAGGGACAATTGGCGCGCGCTGTTCCGGCGAGCGTCAACGTGCAGCCTTCGCGCATCAGTAGAATGGATATTGATGAATAATCTAAAAGCGTTGATCTTTGATTTTGATGGATTGATCCTCGATACCGAAACCCCTGAAGTTCTTGCGTGGCAATCCATTTATAAGGAATATCGATTCGAATTACCTGTGGACGAGTGGGAGAAGACTATCGGTGGGTACGGCATCTCGAACTTTGATGCGGCGGAACATCTCACGCAGCTTTCTTCGGGACGGCTGGACATTGCTTCGTTACGCGCTCGCTACCGAAAAGAAGCGGATGCCATGATCCATGCCAATCCCATTCTGCCCGGAGTGATCAGCATGATCGAACAGGCAAAGGATGCCGGCTTGCAGGTCGCCATTGGGTCAAGTTCTCCGCATTCATGGGTGGATTCACATGCAATACGATTGGGCATCTTCGATCATTTTGACCATATCATTTGCCAGGATGATGTGCCGCCCGGCCGCACAAAACCCAACCCTGATATTTATTTGAAGGCGCTGGAACAACTCAACGTTAAGAAAGAAGCGGCCGTCGTTTTTGAAGATTCTCCCAATGGCGTCTTGGCATCCCGCCGCGCAGATATTTTTGTAGTGGCAGTCCCAAATCCATTGACCATTAAGATGGGTGTATCGGGTGATATTACTGTCCCTTCATTGGCAGAATTGTCCCTGCAGGAATTGTCGCAAAAGGTTTCCCGAAAATATCTAGTTTGATTTAGAGAGAAATATGTGAAATAATGATATAGACGAGCAAAAACGAGCAAATGCCCGCTCTCGGAAAATTTATTGGTAAGTTGTACTTGGAAAACTTTAACAAGGAGTTTGATATGAGTATCGGAAAAATTAAATGGCAGTCCATTGTATCCAAATACGCCTATCCGGAAACATGGCGTAGTTTATGGCAGGTCTTCAATTCGGTGATTCCGTTTTTTGTGCTTTGGTATCTGGCCTATCGCAGTCTTGAGGTTGGATATTGGCTTACGCTTTTGCTTACGATCCCAGCGGCAGGATTCATGGTGCGCATGTTCATCATCTTCCATGATTGCTGTCACGGTTCGTTTTTCAAAACTCCGCTTGCCAATGACCGTTTGGGATTGTTACTCGGCGCTGCAGTCTGGACTCCGTATTTTGACTGGAAGCATTCTCACGCCATTCATCACGCCACTGCCGGTGACCTTGACCGCCGCGGTGTTGGCGATGTATACACCATGACCGTGGAAGAATATATCGCCTCTCCCTGGTATAAAAAATTTGGTTACCGCATCATGCGAAGCCCGATCATTTTGTTTACCATCGGTGCAACGCTTGTCTTTGTGTTTACGCACCGGTTTTGGAGCTCGAAATCCGGCAAGCGCGAAAGAAATAGTGTCATTTGGACGAACATTGCTCTCCTTGCCTTTATCGGCTGGACCATCTATCACATCGGCTGGCAGGCTTACATACTGGTTGAATTGCCAATTCTGCTGATGGCTTGCGGCGCGGGCGTATGGCTCTTCTATGTTCAACATAACTTCGAGCCCACCTATTGGGAACGTCATAAGAATTGGGAATTCTTCAAAGCCGGCATGGACGGAAGCTCTTTTTACAAACTTCCCAAAGTCCTGCAATGGTTTACCGGCAATATTGGGTTCCATCATATTCATCACCTCAGCCCGAAGATTCCCAATTACAAATTGGAACAATGCCACAAAGAGAATCCCATATTCCAGATCGAGCCGATCACTTTTCGCGATAGTTTGAAATCGCTATACTTCCGGCTGTGGGATGAAAAGGAAAAGATGCTCGTGGGGTGGCGCGCGGTCAAAAAATATAAAATGAAAATGCAGACCAGAATGTGATCAAAAAGTACCGGCCTCAGCCGGTACTTTTTTTATAGCGGCAATTCGGTATAATCAGCCGATATGAAACTCGCCGCCCTTGTCCCCATGCGCCACCACAGCCAGCGTGTGCCCGGCAAAAACTATCGTCCGCTTGCGGGCAAACCCCTTTTTCATCACATCATCGAGACTCTTCTCGCAGTCCCTGAGATCGAAACCGTGATGGTGGATACCGACTCCGAACCCGTGATGGACGGGGTGCGCCGCTTCTTTCCGACCGTCAAGCTGATCCAGCGCCCCGAGCATCTCCGCGCCGATGATGTGCCGATGAACGACATCCTTTTGCATGACACCGCGCAAGTGAACGCGGATTTTTATCTGCAAACGCACAGCACGAATCCATTATTAAAAGCAGAAACCATTTCCAGTGGAATCAAAACCTTCTTCGCTGAATTCCCCAAATACGACTCACTCTTTTCCGTGACGCGCTTGCAAACACGGCTATATTTCAAGGACGGGCGCGCCATCAATCACGACCCGGCTGTGTTGATCCAAACGCAAGACCTGCCGCCAATCTATGAAGAGAATTCCTGCCTGTATCTTTTCACCCGCGAAAACCTCGTCCGCAAACATCACCGTATTGGGGATAGTCCCTTCATGTTCGAGATCAACAAAGATGAAGCCTGGGACATTGACGAAGAATTGGATTTTGAAATTTCAGATTTTTTAATGAAGAGAAGATTACAGAATGAACATTAGAAATATAAAGAATGTAGTTGTAAACTGGTTTTCCAAACCCTGGTATCCCATTCTCATCAGCGCCTATCCTGTGCTGGCATTGCTATCCGCCAATGCGGGACAAGTCCCGGTCAGCACAGTCGTCCGTCCGTTGTTGGTGTCTGTTGCGTTTGGCGGACTTTTGTTCCTTATTACCCGGTTGTTTCTTAGACAGGCACATAAGGCAGCGCTTCTTACCACGCTATTACTGACATTGTTCTTCACATACGGGCATGCTTATATTGCCATTGACCAAGAATATCCCAAGTCTAACTACACTACATGGCTGGCGGTTGGCTGGATCGTGTTGTTTCTGCTTGCAATTTTATGGACAGCGCGCACGAAGCTGACATTTATTTCCTGGGCATCGACTCTTAATACGGTCGCTCTCGCGTTGCTGATCATTTCCTTGGAGCAGACCAACTTCGGGGACGGTCCGCGAGGCGCACATGCTTTGGGGTTGAAGAATGCCCCAGTGGAGTCGGATCTTGTTAAGCCGGAAAATCCGCCGGATGTGTATTTCTTCCTGCTCGATTCTTATGGACGTGCCGACCTGCTCCAACAGGCGTATGGATTCGATAACAGTGAGTTCATTAACGAGTTGGAGAAGCGCGACTTTTTTGTGGCAAAGTGCAGTCAAAGCAATTATGTGAGAACAGAACTTTCACTCGGCTCGTCGCTCAATATGGAATATTTGCAGGGGTTGAACGATGCCTTCGTGCCTGAAAAAATTGGGCGCAGTGTGTTATGGGATTCGCTTAAGCATAGCGCGGTGCGTTACAACTTTGAAAGCATGGGTTATGAGACCGTGGCTTTTGACACAGGCTTTGAGTGGTTGAATCTAAACGATGCGACTTACTTCATGCGCCCGCCCGCTATTTCTTCCGGCATGAATGAATTTGAGGGCTTGTTCCTGCGCACAACCGCCGCTCGCTATGCAAAGGAACTGGGACTCGTAGACCCGGATTATCTTTTGGGTGTTGGTTTCCGCGACCGTTTTAAATCTATCTTCAACAGCATTGACGATGTTGCGAAGATTCAACAGCCAACGTTCTCTTATATCCATGTGATCTCACCGCATCCGCCCTTTGTATTTGACCCGAATGGCAACCCAACCTATCCGCCGGATTTTTGGAACGACCAGCGCCAGTATCCGCCTGACTTGTACGAAAAGGGATACGAGAATCAATTGCAGTATTTGAACAAGAATATGCTCGAAGCAATTGATACGATCATGGCTGATTCCGAAACGCCGCCGATCATCATCATTCAAGGCGATCATGGGCCGTGGATGCAGCCTACGAACAAACGTTTCTGGAATCTCACCGCAATTTATTTCCCGGAACATAAAGATAAATTGTATTCAACGATCTCGCCTGTTAATATTTTTCGCCTAGTGTTCGATACCTACTTCGGCGGGAACTATGATATTCTCAAAGACACCAGTTATTTTTCGCCTGTGCCAAAACTATATAATTTCAACGAAGTGCCGTATCCTTGTAAGTACCCAGACAATTAAATGAAATACACAGTCCTTCTTACCGCCCCTTATATGCTCCCGTTTTTGGAGCGCTTCAAACCAGTGTTCGAGAAACATGATCTTGAACTGATCGTCCCCGATGTGCAGGAACGCATGGAAGAAGCTGACCTGCTCAAGTATGCCGGTCAATTCGATGGCGCAGTTTGTGGGGATGACCGCTACACAGCGCGAGTCCTCGAAGCTTGTTCTCCCCGACTTAAGGTCATTTCCAAATGGGGGACGGGAGTCGATTCTATCGACGCTGAGGCCTGCTCCCGTTTCAATGTGCGACTCTGCCGGACGCCAAATGCCTTCACCACCCCGGTTTCCGATACAATCCTCGGCTACATGCTCGCCTTCGCCAGAAAAGGTCCGTGGATGGATGCCGCGATGAAGCGAGGCGAATGGGAAAAGATTCCCGGCAAAACATTAAGTGAATGTACTCTTGGAATTATTGGCATCGGCAATATTGGCAAAGCTGTCACCCGCCGCGCGCGTGCCTTTGGCATGAAAGTGCTTGGTACGGATATTGTTGAAATTGACCATGTCTTCATTTCAGAGTCAGGCATTCACATGACCACTCTTGACGCACTACTCGCTGACTCTGATTTTGTCTCTGTGAATTGCGACTTAAACCCCACCTCGCATCACCTTGTCAATGCAGAGACTCTTGCAAAGATGAAATCCTCTGCAATCCTCATCAACACCGCGCGCGGTCCCATCGTGGATGAAGAAGCCCTTGTCGCCGCACTCCGTTCAGGTCAAATTGGAGGCGCGGCTTTGGATGTCTTTGAATTCGAACCGTTGCCGAAGGACAGTCCGTTGTTGAACATGGATAATGTCATGCTCGCCCCGCATAATTCCAATTCCAGTCCCACCGCATGGGAACGTATCCATTGGAACACGATCAAGAATTTGGTGGAAGGATTGGGGTTGGAATATTAATTTGTAGGGGCGACATTTTGTCGCCCAATCATTGGGGCGGGAATACACCGCCCCTACGGGAATAATTTATGTCAACAAATAAAACAATCCTCATTACCGGCGTTGGCGGCGGCATTGGCCGTGGCTGTGTTCATCACTTTTCAGAAAAAGGCTGGTGCGTGATCGGCGTTGACCGTTCAGATTTTGGCGAGGGTTTCCCAAAAAACGGACATTTTATCAAAGCCGATATTTCGCACCCTGATTCGGTTGAGCAGATCTTTCAGGAAGTGCTGAATTTCCGTCCCACCTTGGATGCTCTGGTTAATAACGCCGCTGTGCAGGTGGCGAAACCGCTCGTGGAAACGACCGTTGAAGAATGGGATTCTGTCATGGCGTCCAATCTGCGCTCGGTGTTTTTATTTGTCAAGCTGGCTTATCCGCTTCTCAAGATGAACGGCGGCGCAATAGTGAATGTCTCCTCCGTCCACGCCATTCAAACATCTGCTAACATTGCCGCGTATGCCGCCTCCAAAGGCGGACTGCTTGCGCTGACCCGCGCTCTTGCCATTGAATTTGCGCCTGATAATATCCGCGTCAATGCCATCCTGCCCGGCGCAGTGGATACGCCCATGCTGCGTGCCGGACTCGGCCGCGGGCATGTCGGTCACGGCGATATGCAGGAACGGCTTGATAACCTGGCGCGTAAAACGGTCATCGGGCGCGTGGGCACTCCCGAAGAGATCGCCCATGCCATTTACTTTCTCGCAGACAATGAGCAATCATCCTTTATGACGGGACAAGCTCTCGTAGTAGATGGCGGCGCAACGGCCAGGTTGAGCACAGAATAATGAGAAGACGGACAAGACAAAATATAACGTTTAGAAAAAATACGGCACGAGGCTTGCTCTTTTTCAGCGCAGTCCTCTGGCTTATGTACGGCGTTTATATTTATTACGACATGGCAATCGTCAACCTTAATAAAACCTCGGCAGATATAGCCACCATTTTTCTTTTCCTGATCGCGGCGCTGATGTTCGTCGGGGGGATCATATTTGGCAAAAAATCCAAGCGGACTTATTATTTTGTGCTGATTGTTGTGATCCTGAACACACTGCTTGCCCTCTCAAATCTGTCCGATCTCATATTCCTGATCTTCTTCATTATTGACCTTGTCATCCTATTGACACTGCTTCCCTTGCGTGAAGAATACACTTCCTCCTTATGAAGCGACTTATCCCTTACACAGGATATTTATTTTTTATTACAGCCATTATTTTGGTTTTTCTGTCCGCAGGTTCTTTCATGCGCATAAGCGGAGATCCAAATGTGAAAGTTGCATATATCGTCTATGCTGTATTGATGTTTAGTGATGCCATCGCCATGCTCATTTGCGGATTGTATATCAACAGGCGCGTCAAGATAATATATTGGTTCGCGGTTATCGTTCTCTCCCTTAACATCATGCTGTCCATCTTCGACCAGTTTGGGCTGGCTGATTTTCTTTTTGTCATGCTGAATATTGTCACGTTGATTCCACTCATCGTTTACCGCAAGGATTTTCTCCCTCAATGAAACAAAAGATAACAAATCTCATTCCTTCCCCGCTTCTCCAAACCGTCAAGAACACCTACGATGCGATTCGCAGGTTGCCGCAAGTGCCGGATGCCTACCTGCATCCCTGGCGCAAAAAGAGCCGCGGGCGCATTTATGAATTCAAGGATATTCATCACGGCAAACGCTGTTTCATCATCGGCAACGGACCGAGCCTCAAGAACACCGATCTATCCAAACTAAAAAATGAATTTACGTTTGGCATGAACCGCATCTATTTGTTGTTTCCCGAACTTGGCTTTACCACCACTTACTTTGCTTCCATCAATGATCTGGTCGTTGAACAATGCGCGGAGGAAATTGCCGCTCTGCCCATTCCAAAATTTATTGCATGGCATTCCAATCGCTATTTCCAACGTTTGCCCGCCGACCTGTCTTTTCTCTACACAACCTACACCGGTCCGCAATTTGCCCATGATATGACTCGCCGTATTTGGGAAGGCGCAACGGTCACGAATGTTGCGCTTCAACTCGCATTCTATATGGGCTTCGAGCAGGTCATCCTTATCGGCGTGGACCATAACTTTACATCGAAAGGCGACGCCAATAAAACAGTCGTCTCCAACGGTGACGACCCAAATCATTTTTCTCCCGCGTATTTCGGCAAAGGCTTCCGCTGGCAATTGCCAGATCTGGATACTTCGGAGATCGGCTATCGCATGGCGCGCAAAGTTTATGAAGATGCGGGGCGCCAAGTGTTGGATGCGACTGTCGGCGGCAAGCTGACCGTCTTCCCCAAAGTGGACTACAATTCCCTTTTCTAATTTCTGACTCAATGAAAATATTCTCGCCTCAAACCCGACCTGCAAACTGGTTCGTCCTCTTCATCATTCTCCTCGCCCTGGGCGGACTCCTCCGTTTGCGCAATGTCAACGATCCCCCATTGGATTTTCATTCCACGCGTCAACTTCGCGATCTGCTCGTGGCGCGTGACATATATTATTCAAGACTTCCATCGGCTACAACCGAACAACGCGAGCTGGCGTCTTCCTTTGCCGGAAGCGTTGGAAAATATGAACCACCCGTGATCGAATCACTTGTGGCTTACACATATTTTCTGACGGGCGGAGAGAACATCGCGTCCGCCCGTGTTTGGGAGACTCTCTTCTGGCTGGTGGCGGGCGTTGCCTTGTTTGACCTTATGCGGCGCGCGGTCTCACCGTGGGCGGCGGTGATCGGATTGGTCTATTATCTTTTCCTTCCATTCTCTGTGCAGGCAAGCCGTTCCTTTCAGCCGGACCCATTAATGACAGCCGCATTTGTTTTAGGTGTCTATTTTCTTTACCGCTGGTCTGAAGCCACGGACGGCGACACAAAAAAAGAAACATGGAAATGGGCGCTTCTGGCAGGCAGTTTCCTCGGTTTTGCCGTATTTGTAAAAATCGTCATTGCATTTTTTGCGGGCAGTGCTGCCATCGCGCTGGTATTGTTTACATTGAAAAAGGATTTTTGGAGATCGAAACAGGTCTGGGCAATGGCGTTATTGATGATCCTGCCCGCTCTTTTCTTTTACGTTCTCCAAAACCATGGACGTTCCACTGAATATTTTTTCAGTTGGAGCGTGTCACTCTTCAAACTCATTGCGAGCATAAATTTCTACGCTAGGTGGCTTTCGTTCATTGGCAACTTATTTGGGCTGACAATAATCTTCCTCAGCATCCTTGGGGTGTTTCTTGCAACTCCACGCCTGCGCTGGTTATTGATCAGCCTATGGATCGGATATGTCCTTTACGGACTTACCCTTCCATTCCAGATGTTCTCACACACTTACTATCATATCCAATTGATCCCCATCATCGCGCTGGGGTTGGCTGCGGCGCTGAGTCCGCTCATTGAAAGTGCGGCAGTTCAAAGCGCGGTGGGACGCGCGGGCTTTGTCTCGGTTTTCGTTGTGGCAATCGTGTCCATGATCGGGTTCCAGTCCTTCATATCGCGTTCCGTTTTGGACGCGGAAAAGATCCGGCAGGAACCGTTGTTCTGGGAGCAGCTTGGCAAAGCGATCCCTGCGGATGTGGATGTGATCGGTCTGACACAGGATTATGGTTTTCGCCTGATGGTTTACAGCTGGCGCAAGATAAAGTTGTGGCCTTATGTCACCGAGCTGGCTGAGGTGCGTAATGGCAAGGAAGATTTTGCCAATAGTTTTGACAAACTAACATCCCGCAGCGATTATTTTTTGGTGACAGACTTCGGCCAATTGGATAAACAACCCTCGTTGAAAAAAATACTCGATACATATCCCATTGCAATGCAAGGCGAAGGATATGTATTGTATGATTTGCGAAAATAACCACATGTGATTGCGAATCTGCCTCGCCGCAAAAAACGCGGCTCGCAACGACATAATTTAAATCTATGACTCTCGTTTCCATCATTACTCCCTCCTATAACCAAGCTGCATATCTTGAGCAGACAATATTGTCTGTTTTGGGTCAGGACTATGCGCCCATTGAATATATCGTCATTGATGGTGTGTCAACCGATAACAGCGTGGACATCATCAAGAAGTATGAAAATAAACTGACCTGGGTTTCAGAAAAAGATAGCGGTCAGGCGGATGCGATCAATAAGGGATTTGCGCGCGCCACTGGCGATGTCATTGCCTGGCTGAACTCAGATGACTATTACCTTGCGGGTGCGGTCTCATCCGCTGTAAAAATTTTTGACGAGAATCCTGATGTCACCCTTGTGTATGGGAACATACTCGCGGTGGATGAAAACGGAAAAACTTTCAACACTTTGAATTACAAACAATTGACTCTGGAAGACCTGCTCTGCTTTCAGATCATCGGGCAGCCTGCTGTCTTTATGCGCCGCTCCGCTTTGAAAGATCTTAAGCTCGCTCTCGATCTACACTTTATGCTCGACCATTACTTGTGGATCCAAATTGCACAACGCGGAAAACTCCTGCACGCAGAGCAGACCTGGGCCTCCGCGCGTTATCATGCCGAAGCGAAGAACCGCGCCAAGGCCGCCGAATTTGGGCGTGATGCATTTCGCATTTTGGAAAAAGTAAAACAGGATAAAGACCTTGCACCGATCCTCGTCAAAGTGGAGCGCCGTGCCCGCGCAGCGGCCCACCGTGTGGATGCGCGTTACTTGCTGGACGGCGGACAACCAGCCGCCGCATTATCCGCATGGATGCGCGCTCTTTTCCTTCATCCGCCCACGGCTTTGGCGCGCATGAATATTCTTGTCTCGGCTGTTTTGAATTTGCTTGGATTGGGAATGCTGAGGGAGAAGATTTTGAAGCAAAGGGAAGCACGGTATCAAAAGTAATGTGCATCAACTCGATGCGCTGCGGGAAATAAAACTCTGGATTTGTTCCTGAGTATATCCAAGAGACTTCAATACTTCATGTGTATGCTCTCCCATCAAAGGGGGTGGGAGTCTGTATTCAACAGGGGTATCGCTCAGCTTTAACGGAGAGCCGACTAATGGCAATTCTCCAATCATTGGATGATCCATTTTTATGAGCATTTCGCGTTCTTTCACAGTGGGCATCGAAAAGACCTGGTCAAAATTATTGATGGGACCGCAGGGGATCTCGGCCTTTTCCAAATCCGCCAGCCATTCGTTTGCTTTGCGGGTGATAAAAATGGATCTCAATATGGGGATCAATTCATCACGGTTTTGAACGCGGACTGAATTCGTGGAAAACTTTTCATTGAGCGCAAGATCGGGTCTGCCAAGCATTTCACACAGCCTCACAAACTGACGGTCATTGCCGACCGCAATGGCGAACCATCCGTCACTGGCTTGAAAACTTTGATAAGGGACAATGTTTGCGTGCGCGTTGCCGTGCCGTTTTGGTAAATTGCCTGAGATCAAATAATTACTGGCGACATTCGCCAGCCAGCCCAATTGAGAATCGAATAGTGAAATATCGAGGAGTTGTCCGCGCCCGGTCAATGTGCGTGCTTGCAGTGCGGCAAGAATGGCGATGATCGCATTCTGCCCGGCGAACAAGTCCACAACTGCCACGCCGGTTTTCATCGGCTCGCCTTCGGGTTCGCCGGTAATGCTCATCAACCCGCCCAAAGCCTGGATCATAAAATCATATCCGGGCTTGTCGCTCATGGAACCGGTCTGACCGAAGCCGGTGATCGAGCAATAGATCAATTTCGGATTTATCTTGTGCAGTGTTTCAAAATCCAGCCCGAATTTTTTCAGCGTGCCGGGACGGAAGTTTTCAACCAGTACATCGCTTTGCATGGCAAGGTCACGCAGGATCTCTTTACCTTCATCAGTTTTTAAATTAATGACCAGGCCGCGCTTGTTGCGGTTGACGCATAAATAATATGCGCTCTCACTCTCTGCAAAAGGCGGACCCCAGCCGCGAGTCTCGTCACCTTCGGGTGGCTCCACTTTGATGACATCTGCGCCTAGGTCACCGAGAACCATCGTACAGTACGGTCCGGCCAGTACACGGCTTAGATCCAAAACACGAATCCCGCTCAAAGAGCCTTTATTTGTATTCACTGTGATTAACCTCTACTTGTAGAAAATAATGCTATCATGTTTAAGTAACTCACCTGACGCAGTGTCGTTCTGAGCGGAGCGAAGAACCTCTACGATTGTCTCCTAGACCCTTCGCTATCGCTCAGGGAATCACGGTCGGGTGCGTAAGGTGAGTAAGTAATTCTAAGTAATTCGTCGAAAATGATCTTACAACCCATTGATGCTCTTTCGGGGTCCAAGTCCCCGAAAAGCCAATCACGTGTCTGGAAACTTTCGACCAACAACTTGGCAGACAAGCAAGAATGGAAGATGCTTGAAAGTAAGATACAATGACTTTAGCTTACTCAGTCTTTGCCGACGGTTTAAGTCAGACCCCTGTTTTTGCCTCGCCGCTGGACAGGGGTCGCTTTTATATATTGGACTCCCGGTAAAACTTGTTTCTTCAGCGCGACATCAAGTCCTTGACGTATGATGGTACATCCTTGAGGAAAAAAGCGAAGATTGGGAATAAGAGGGAGTTTAGAAAATTCAATCCGGTTCGAAAATCCAAAGCTGAGTTGGGCGTACTTTTGATGCGGTCATGGTAATTCATCAGCTTCTCAAGATTCTCGAGCATCTCCTTGTCCGGAATCTCTTTGGATTTGTACAAGTTCTCGATCTTGGTCTGTACTTCGTTCAATGTTTTCCATTTGGCAAATGTGATGACGTTGGAAAGATGGAATTGACCTGCCACATATAGAATGACGGTCGGCGCCCAGACGAAAATGGAGAAGATAATAATGGGGAGTGGATCGGATACTTTTAGTACGCCAATGAAAGTTAGCCCGGCGGTCAACTGGACGATATATCCCATTGTTGCGTAAAGGATGAATGTCAGCAGGCGGGATAGCTGCCCGATCACTTCGGAGCTGGACGGGTTGGATGTGTACAGGTCGAAATGATAGCGGTTCAAACGGGATGGAAACGCCACGTAAAAAGGATAAAGATAAAAAGCCACCCATACCGCTTGAATAGAGGAAAGAACAATCGTCACGAAGGGGCCGACTTGGAAGGTTGCCAAATTTGTGGGGTTGATCAACCAACTGTTGTAAAGGATCTGTCCAAGAACAGGACCAACCACCAGTCCCGAAATGAGCGGCAGCCACAATTTGAAGTTGCTGCGCAGCCATCCTCCCAACTCATCAAGATCTGATGCGCTCAGGATCTTATCCACACAGGATAGGCGAAAGGTATCCAGAAAGGTGCGGATATTAACCTTGTTGATGACCAGGGCAAGCGCGCCGGTAAAAGATGACCACGACATGAGTTTAAGTTCAGCCGAAGTCGGCTGGTAACCGACACCGATAGAAACCAACCAGCCGATCAAAAATGTTATAAAGGCGATAATCAGACCATTCAACCAGAAGGAAGGAAAGGATTCGATCGGTTGGTCTGATGCGTTTGGTGGGAGCAAGGCTGTCCGTGCCTTGGCCGCGGACGGGTTGAACAAATGTTGAAGCACGGACCCGAGTCCATCCAAAATATATTCAGGAAGGGAGCGATAGCCCGCCATTTGATCTTTAAGTTCGTTCTGTTTTTGGATAAGACCCGGATTCTCATTCATAAGGAACTCCTCAATTAATAAAGTAAAACAGTAAAAAGAATAACAAGAGTATAGGGCAAATCAGACCTAAATTCAACAAGCAGTTTGCTAACAAAACTCCGGAATTTTGATCATCCCGGAGTTTTTGCTTGAATGAAACGATTAAGATTTTCTTCGCATCAAGAAGAACGCCACCCCTGCGATCACAACGAATGCGCCAATTATCGTGAAAATCATCGTGCCTGATAACCCGAAATTTGTGCTTGTAGATTCATTCTTTGCTTCTTCGATGACGAAAACAGCCGTAGTTCGGGGCGGGACGTTGAATGTATTGGCAGTGAAGGATGCGGTCTTTGTAATGGCATCTGCAGAATTTTGTTGAATGGGGTGCAGGACATAATTCATTCCGCTGAACGAGGCATCGGTAAATGTCACTGCTTCGGGGCGGGAGTTGAACAGCACGATGATGTCTCTATAGTTTGCATCAAGTCCGCTTGAATTATTCAGGTGCATCACGATTAGACCGGGCACCTGATCCTTGCCGGTGTTGAGGAATGAAACCGACTGCTTGATCCGGTCCGCGGTTTGCAGGCGGAAGAGCGGAGAACTCTTGCGGATGCTGAGGAGTTCGCGGAAAACTGCCGAGGCTGATTCAATGTCCGCTTGAGTGGGAGCAAGTTTCGGGTCCGCAAGAAGCGGCTTGTATATACTCCATTGTCCCGTGCCTTCGATGGGAAGTCCTACGCCCCAGTTGTTCGATGTGTAAGTCCAATCCAGTTTGTTGTACCAATCACCGGAGTTGTAGGAATTGGGGTTAAGTGATTTCGAGCGCAGGATGTCATCGCCGGCGTGAAAAAATGGAACGCCCTGACTGAACATGACAATACTGAGCGCAAGGTTGTTCATGCTGATGCGATCAGAGAGAGTTGCCTCCGCGGGCGCTTTGACTTGAATGGCATCGAAGAGAGTTTGGTTATCATGCGCCGAAGCATAGACAATATTTTCCTGCGGGTCGGCGGTGTAGCCGGCTGGGACCTTGCCGTAAAGTACCAAATTTCCGGGAACAAGATCGCCGTTGGCGCGCGTGATCTCATAATCGGCAAGGTTGCCCGCGAGCCCGAGCCGAATCCAATCGCTGTAGGAGTTGAGTTTATCGAGCTGATCTTTGGGCGTGCGTTTTTCATTTGCATTGTCAGCGAAGACGAGACCGGTACTGAAACCTTGCAGGCGGACATCGTCAAACGGATTGCCGCCGCGCACCGCATCGCGTAAGCGGTCATTGAACACGCCGATACCTGTCCCGGCGATATTGAGTTGGGTGGCGTTTTGGCCGTGTGTGTTATTGGCAACTTCACCAAAGTCCCAGCCTTCACCATAAATGTAAATGGACTTGCCGTCCACCCCATCCTTTTTGAGGGTCAGTGAATCGAGGGCGGCACGCACGGCTTTCATGTCTGCCAGCATATGGTGACCCATTAGGTCAAAGCGGAAGCCATCCACTTTGTATTCAGTCGCCCACGTGACCACAGAATCAACCATCAGCTTGCGCATCATTTCATGTTCGGTGGCGGTATTCGCACAGCAGGTGGATTTCTCGACGCCGCCTTCGTGGTTGAGGCGGTGATAATAACCGGGCACGATTCGGTCGAGCACGGAGTTGTCGCTTTGTCCGCTGGCGTTGGTATGGTTGTAAACCACATCCATCACCACGCGCAGTCCGCTTTGATTGAGGGACTGCACCATACCGCGGAATTCAACAATGCGCGTTGTTCCATTTGGGTCAGTGGCGTAACTGCCTTCGGGTGTTGTGTAATGTAAAGGATCATAGCCCCAGTTGAATCCATCTGTGCCGGTGATGATGCTGACCGCTTTGGATTGTTGATCAGAGTTGGGCGGATAAGCAGAAAGTTGAGCTTCATCTACACTTTGCCACGTGGACTTGTCTTCGTTCACGCTGGCGATGTCAAAGGCGGGAAGTAAATGAATGTGCGTTAATCCAGCTTTAGCCAACTCCGCGAGATGTTTCATCCCATTTGAATCCGCGACAGTAAAGGCTTTATAAGTTCCGCGCAAATTTTCAGGGACGGTTTGGTCGCTGATGCTGAAGTCACGGATGTGCAATTCGTAAATGACGATGTCTTCGGGCGCGGCAAGAGTCGGCTTTTTGATCTTATCCCAACCCTGTGGCTTGAGGTCGGCATCGTTCAAATCCACGATCTGACTGAGCTTGCTATTCATCGAAAGGCTGAACGAGTAAGGGTCAGTGACGAGGTTGGTTTCTATCTTGCTTGTGGAGGGCACATATACTTTGACTTCGTATAAATAGAATTTGCCTTTCCAATTTTTATCTCCGCTAATGCTCCATACACCTGTGGCTGGGTCCAACTGCATGGGAAGTTTTTTCGCGGAGGGTGCGTCAGCCGCGTCAAAAAGATTTAACGTGACCGCTTGCGCTGTCGGCGCCCAGACGCGCAAGGTTGGCTTGGATGATTTGAATGTGACTCCCAATGACCCTTCGTACTGATATAAGTCGTCCAAAACGCCTGGAATTTGAACGCCGCTCACATCCACGACTTTGCTGTTCCCATCGCGGACGAGGACAGCTACTTGACCTTTGAGCGCTTCGGACTCTGCGCCCCAATTTGCTTCGTCCACTGTCAGAGCGGTATACGCCCCAAGGTGCGGGAAGCGGTCAATGATCTCCGCTTTTGCGCCGCTCTTGGAATAGGTCAACGGGATCTCGGTGCCGTTCTGGATCCCGTCCGCGCTGAGTTCGAGGGTGGCATCAGGAGAGTAATATAAAGAGTAAGTATATTTCGGCGAGCCGACCACATTCCAAAGGATGGTGTCCCTGCTCACCCAATGTGCGCGCAGTTTGGAGAGACTGCCCTTCGGCGCGCCTTCTGTGCTGATAACGGTTTCTTTTTTCACGGTGTCATATCCAAAATAAATCTCATCGCCATCATTCTTGACAGTAAATTCCTGAGTCTCGCCGATCTTGTTATTCGGGTCTTCGTTTAACGTGAAGGTAACGGAATATGTCCCGGCTTTGAGTGCGCGCGTGGCGAATCCCATCGCGCCGCTGCCGGCGGGGTCTTCCAGCCACGAACGCAAACAACCCGCATCGTCATTGTTCGTGCATCCCAATTGCTGTTGGAAATCACCCATCCCCACTACGATAGGCGTGTTGAAGCTATCGGTGATCCAGTGAGTTTTGTGATCGTAGTAAAACTTGACCTGAGTCGGCGCAGAGACCAGCAGGGGAACGTCCGCGCCGCCGCCTGAAGCATTGAGTCCGTAGTTTTCTCCCCAGCCGCCATTAAGAGCCGCCTTGTAGCGCGGACCTTTTTTATCACCGTCATTATTTGGTTGTATCTCGAATGTCCCCTGCCAGACATCATCTTCGAGCTCATAGGTCAATTGGGTGTTAGCGCAGTCAGGCTGCCATTCGCCGGAACAACCCAGTTCATCCTGATGTGTGCCGGGGATGTTGACCGAATCCGGGTTTGGGGTGGATTGTGCCTGAGCAACGGAAGCAAACACGGATGAGAATGAAGCGGTCAAGATCGCGCAGATCACAAGGATATGCAGTATATTTTTTCGCATTGAAGGTCTCCACAGAAAAATCATCAAATAGTATCGGATGGATTCTACTCCATTGAGATATTTTTTTACCTCTTACATTTAGGCTAGCAAAAGAGCCAGTGTCGATAACCTTACATTGTTTGGTAAACTTGTTGTGCTTGTTTCAGATTTGAGCTTTCCCTTGATAAGGATTTTTAAATGCAATTTGATGTAAAGAAACACCAGTCCTCGATTTATAAGTACATCATTGGATTATGTACGCTTGCGATGTTGTCCGCTATTGGAGTCTATTCCTACCTCGGTACTTATTCTCGTTATCTGGCTGACGATTATTGCGAGGCTGTTCGTGTGAACAAGTCCTCTCCGATTAGCGCAGTCATCGAGCGCTATCAGGCCGGGGATTGGAGGGCTGCGAATCGCTATTCCAATCTCATGTTCGTAGGGTTTAGCGAATTGCTTGGCAGGGACAGTATGCAGATCACCATGACCTCCATGGTTTTACTATGGGTTGTAGGGTTGAGCTGGAGTATCCATGAGATACGAAAGTATTTAAAAATAAACCTGTTTTTTCAAATGGATATTTTTATAGGCGCGACGCTTGGTTTCTTCAGCCTGTTGCAGGCGCCGAATCTTTTTCAAACCGTTTACTGGCGCTCCTCCATGATGACTCATTTTGCCCCGCTGGTGTTCGGTTGCTTTCTTTTTGCGTTTTTACTGAGACAAACTAGGCGGAGAAAGACTTCCCTGTTAGTTAACGTATTCATATTCTTTGCCGCATTTATCTTTGCCGGGTTTTCCGAGCCTCCAACGACGACCACGATCACTGCCCTGCCTTTGGTCATGTTGGCGATCTGGTATTGGGGAAAATCCCCTGATAAGCAAAAACATATAGTCCTGTTTGCCTGGGCTTTGGCAGGAGTCATTTTGGGATTATTGGTGATGGCATTCTCTCCGGCCGCTACAAATACTATCCGCGAGACGCGCCCGAATATTTCTCTCATCTTGCTGAATTCGTTTTACTACGGCTATCTTTTCATCATCGATTCTTTGAAGACCATGCCGCTTCCATTCTTTGTCTCCACACTGACCTTCCTTTTAGTAGTCTGGCTTTACCCGCAAGATGAAGCGCCAAAAATGCCCAACCAAAGACGGTGGTCAACTTTGCTCATCATGATCGCCATCCCCTTTTTAGCATGGTTGTTGATCGCGGCTGGTTTTGCACCAAGCGTCTTTGGGCAGGGCTTCCCCGTGGAACGAATGCGATTCCTCGCCACTACGATTATGATTGTCACTTTTATGCTGGAAGGCGCCCTGCTTGGATATTTGCCAAGAGACAAGTTTTCAATTTACAGCAGACCCGTATTTCAATGGCTGGCCTTGGCTTTGTTCTCAACACTTGCCATCGTTTACCCTTTGCGGGCAGCATACAACATTTATAAAACTGATGTCCCTGAATATCGTTCACACGCCGAAGCCTGGGATCAACGGGATGCGGAAATTCGTAAGGCAGTGGCAGAAGGCGCAACCGACCTGGTGGTTGTCCAACTTGATTCCATGAAAGGCGTTTTGGAGTACAAGAAAAATAACTGGGTTAACATTTGCGCTGCAAATTATTATGGGCTGAATAGCATTAGTGCCCCTTTGGAAGTCCCGTAATCATGCAGAAAATTTCCTCTCCCATCCTTGTGACAGGTGCACACCGAAGTGGAACGACCTGGGTCGGTAAAATGCTGGCGTCCAATCCACAGACCGCATACATCAGCGAACCGTTGAATGTCTTGCATCGCAGTGGCGTGTATGGCGCAGATATTAAAAAATGGTATACCTACATCAATGCGGAAAACGAGGGCAAATATTTACCTGCATTTCAGGAAATGATAGATTATCGTTATCATCTTTTTACTGAGCTTGCATCCCTGCGTTCACGAAAAGATATTTTCCGCATGGGGCGCGACCTTGGCATCTTCGTCAATGGAAAACTTCGCGGTCAGCGTGCACTAATCAAAGACCCGTTTGCTGTGTTCTCCACTCCGTGGTTCGCGCAAAAACTGAACTGCAAAGTTGTCATTACGGTTCGTCATCCGGGTGGGTTTGCCAGCAGTCTCAAACGGCTGAACTGGTCCTTTGATTTTCGTGACCTGCTTGAACAACCCCTACTCATGCGAGACCACCTTGAAAAAGACCGTGCGGACATGGAAAAGATTCAACCTGATGATATTGTGGGACAATCAGCCCTGCTCTGGCGGATGATCTATCACTCGGTTCACGCGACCCGAAGCCTGTTCCCGGATTTCAAAATTGTCCGCCACGAGGACCTTTCCCTCGATCCCGTCGCAGGCTACGCGTCCCTGTACGAGTCACTTGGACTGAACTTTACCGATAAGGTCCGTGATACGATCCTCAATTCCAGCAGTTCCGAAAACCCGACAGAGCTATCGAAGAAGAGGACGCATTCAGTAAAACTCGATAGCCGCGCGAATCTGGGCAACTGGAAAAAGCGATTAACGCCCAAAGAGATCACCCGCATCCGCAAGATGACAGAAGATGTGTTTCCTCTCTTTTACTCCGATAGCGAATGGTAACTTTGCCTTCTGATCACTGTTCACTGATAACCAATGACTGAATCTCCCCCCCTCGTCTCCATTATTACCCCATCCTTCAATCAGGCACGCTATCTTGAAGCCACGATCAACTCTGTGCTTGGGCAGGATTATCCGCGCATCGAGTACATTATTGTGGACGGCGGTTCAACGGATGGCAGTGTAGATGTTATCAAGAAACATGAGGGTAGACTCGCCTGGTGGGTCAGCGAACAGGACAAGGGTCAGACCGATGCGATCAACAAGGGATTCAATCGCGCCAGTGGAGACATCCTCGCATGGTTGAATTCTGATGATACCTATAATCCGGGCGCAATTAGTGCAGCAGTAAAATTTCTGACTGAAAATCCGCATGTTGCCATGGTGTATGCTGACTGCAATTTTATAGACGAAGCAGGAAATGTGATCGGCAAGTTCGGCGCGGCGCAAACCGACTTGCGGCGGCTGCGTGAAGGTTATGTTCACATCCCGCAGCAGACCATGTTCTTCCGCGCCAAGTACTGGAAGGAGTTTGGTCCGCTTGACCCATCTTTTTATTTTGCAATGGATTACGATCTGTGGACGCGCATCGCGGCCCACGCGCCGATCAAATATTTGAAGGGACAGACCTGGGCGAATTTTCGCCTGCACACTTCAGGGAAAACTGTTGCATCTGATGACCGCTGTTGGCCGGAAATGCTCCGTGTCCATTATCGCGATGGCGGTAGTTTTTTTTCGATGATTGTGGCAAAATACTACTTGAGGAAAATGATTGGTCCGCTGTGGAAATGGCGCATCAAACGGAATGCGTAATTTGACCCAAAAGAGAAATTCACATGAATTATATTTTTACATCTCCTTCACTCGATGATTTGATCCGCCTGCTCAAGGCGTGGCGCTTTTGGGTTTCAGGTGCGCTGGTTGGCGCTGTGATCGGCTCGGTTTTCTATTTTATTTCGCCTCCCCCGTATCGCGCCCGCGCCACGATCAACGTGGATTTTAATATGGAGCAATCCTGGCCGCAGGAGACGGACCGTCAGCAATTCTATTATCTTGAACGTGAAGCGCGTAAACTGGTAGAGATCGCATGGTCGGATGATGTGATGAATCAGATTTCCACTGAATTTGCGCTTCCGGTGGAAGATCTGCGTGGTGGAAAATTGATGCTGAGTCAGCCTGCCGAAGCAGGCTGGCATTTTTATGCGGATGATCCTGCCGCAAAGACGGCTTCGGCAATTGCTTCTGCGTGGGCGGACACTTTTTTCATCAGAGCACAGTCGGAAGTGGACCTGGGAAACGTTGATCCATTCGTAAAACTTGATGTGACGCAGTCCGCTGATCTGCCGGTGGAACGAAGTATTTCGCTAGGCATTTATTTGCTGGCGGGTTCTATCAGTTTTCTCACACTGGCAGTGTTTGCAATATTATTTACCAAGCAAAAAGAGCAATGAAAAACTCAATGCGCTTTGCATTCAACACCGCTGATCTTTCCCGCATCCTTTGGGGCGCGACCATGCTTACTATACCTGTGACAAGTTTTCGCTGGTTCCCGTTTCTCGGCGAAGGCACATTGGTCCGTCCACTGGCTATGTATCCATTGGCGTTGTTGATCCCGTTGTTGTTGATTCAATGGCGTCGCCGTAAAGTTAAACTTGGCTGGGCAAATGCGCTCATCCCCCTCGGGGCGCTGATCCTGTTTATCGTGGCAGTAACCTGCCTCGGGGCGTTGATCGACCCGGTCCCATTGCGCGGACAAATCTATTCGGGGCGTGCCATCCGTGCTCTGATAACCATCTCCATTGGGCTGGCATTTTTCATCAGTGCAATTTGGATGAACAAAAACGAGGATGACCTGCGCTTCACGGTCCGCTGGCTGTTCGCGGGGTTATGCCTCGACATTGCGTGGAGTGGTTTGCAGGCGGTGACCTATTACACCGAACTGCTCGACCGCGAAATGGTGGCGCACTGGCAGCTTGCATTTTCAGTCCGCGAACTGATCCGCACGAACCGCATTTCGGGCATGGCTTATGAACCTGCCTGGCTTGCCGGTCAATTTGCGACGATCTTCATTCCGTTTTTATTTGCTTCCGTTCTGACGAATTTCCGCGTCACACGGTTGAAATGGCTGGAACCTGTTCTATTGGTATTGTCCATGCTGACGCTTTTAGCCACCTACTCGCGCGGCGGCTTGTTGATCACGCTCGCTGTAATGGGATTAACCTTTTTATTCTTCGGGCGCAGTGTCCTTCGCGCGATATGGAATTGGTTCATGAACGGCTTTAACAAGCTGCTCGATATCCTGGTCCGTGTTGTCCTGATCGGTGCAATTGCCGGATCATTGACCGGCTCATTGGTCTTTCTGAATCAGAAAGATATCTTCCGCCGCATTTTGGATTTTAATGCTGCCAGCCTGAGTGAATACATGGTGAATATCGAAGCAGGTGCGCGCGGCGCATATATGACCAGCGCCTTTGCCGAATTTGAAGACCATCCATTAACAGGTGTTGGGCTCGGCGCGAGCGGTTTTTATATGTATCAAAACCTGCCGGATTGGTCGTTGACCACGGTCCCCGAGATCGCCAAACAATTGGACCCATCGAACCGTTTATATCCCAACCCCAAAAATCTATATATCCGCCTGCTGGCAGAAACAGGATTGATAGGTTTTATTCTCTTCCTTGCATTTCAGTTTCACATCCTTGGTGATATGCTTGGATTGTTGCGCCGCAAGGAAACATGGGTACGTTTTGCGCTGGTGGCTGGAGTATTTGCGTGGCTGGCGATCACATTTTATAATTTCACTCAAGATTCGCTTACAACGCCAAATATCTGGCTTGTGCCGGGTGTCTTGGTGGGGCTGTCGGGTTGGAATGCCGTTCCTACCCTTGATAAGGAGACTTAATGATCGTTCTTTCCGTTGGGATGCCGCGGGCAGGCTCCGGCTGGCACTATAATCTTATAAACGATCTGATGAAAACCACAGGTTGTGCCGATGCGCGCGACATTCGGAAACGGTATCGTTTGGAACATATCCTTACCGAAGCAAATTGCAACATCGGCGTGCTTTCAATAAAACGGCTTGGGATGCTGGCACTTCCAGCCATGTTAAATACATTTGTCATCAAAGCACACACCGGACCTACAAGAACCTCGCGCCTCCTCTCGACTTTGGGACTGCTTCGCATCACATACATTTATCGTGACCCGCGCGATGCCATGTTCTCGGCTTATGACTTTGGTCAACAGGCATTGGCGAAGGGACATCCCAACGCTTTTTCACATTTATCAGACTTTGGCAAGAGCATGAATTTTATAATGCAACATGTCCGCATTTGGGAAAAGTGGATGAATGAAAAGAATGTGCTGGTCGCCCGTTATGAAGACTTGCTGATGAATTACGATGATGAAATAACCAAACTGACAGAATTCCTCAAATTAGACAGAAGCAGTCCCGAGGTCAAAAAAGTGATCGAGGGTTATCGTCCAGATGCCGCCGAAAGCCAGAAAGGTGCGTCATCCTACAAAGGCAGGATCGGACGTTTCCGCAGCGCTTCTACTGAAGAGCAAAAGGCGATCTTAAAAGAAAAACTGGGGACTTATTTGGTGCGTATGGAATATGATGCGTAAATTTGAAACTCCCTATATGGCAGACTGGTTTGCCATTTCCCTGAGATGGATCATGCTCATAGGCTTGAGCGTGTCGCTGGGGCTTGGACAAAAATTGGACCCCGCCACATCCTGGCCGCTGGGGCTGATGATCGCATGGAATCTTGTCATGACCATGCTGGCCAGTATGAGCATCCGTTTGAGTGAGCACCGCCGCATCAGCTTCGTGGTGGATCTTTTACTGGCGGGAATATTTTATTGGGTACAGGGGGGGCTTTTCGGTCCCGCGTTTTGGGTGGGCTTATTACCGATCTTAACCAGTTCGATCTTCTTTGAATTTTTCGGCGCAGTGCTTTCGTCTGTTTTGTTTTCCGCCCTGATAATTTATTCAGGCATAGAGGCTGGGAATCTTTATTTCTCGATCTTTGTTTCAGTGATAATGGTTGCGCTGAGTCTTGTTTTTGGTTTCCTTGGCAGGCGTATGGTTCTGAACATCAGACAGAACCGTTCGATGTTCCTGGATAGTGAAGACAAGAACCGCGCCATGCAGACCGAACGGATGCGCGCCATTTATGAATTGACCTCGGCGATATCGTCCACGTTGAGTTACAAGCGCGTGCTCGAAACAGCATTGGATATGAGCGCCACCGCATTAAACCCCGACCCGGAGCAATTGATCAGCGACCCGCTGGTAAGTATGGTCATGTTGTTCAACAGTGGAAAACTACGCATCGGTTTTGCGCGGAGGTTAACCAATGCGGATATGAGGCTTACTTTTGACGCCGCGGAAGGACTTCTAAAAAAAGCGCTTGACGATGGAGAGCCGATCAGCCTCAAAGATATTGGATATGACCCTGAGCTTGGCCGGGTTGTGGCGCTCAGGACCTGTACCAGCGGATATTGCTTCCCATTGCGCAGCGGACTTAATGTGTATGGCGTGTTGCTGTATGCTCATCCGACCCCGAATTATTTCAACACAGATCGCTGCGATCTGCTGGATATTATCGGCAGGCAGTCTGTGATCGCCATTCAAAACGCGCGGTTATATCAGGACCTTGTTGAAGAAAAAGAACGCATGGTGGAAGTCCATGAAGAAGCCCGCAAGAAACTGGCGCGGGACCTGCATGATGGACCCACTCAATCGGTTGCGGCAATTGCGATGCGCCTTAACATTGCGAGGCGCATGATGGCAAAGGACACCAAACTCGCAACTGATGAACTTATCAAACTGGAAGAACTCGCCCACCGCACCACCAAAGAGATCCGGCATATGCTGTTCACCCTGCGCCCGCTCATTCTTGAATCGCAGGGACTGGCGGCCGCCGTACAAGCCATGTCGGATAAAATGAAAGAGACCTATAACCAAAAAGTGATGGTCAATATTGAGGAGCGGGTTGCCACTCAACTCGAAATGGGCAAACAAGGTGTGATCTTTTACATCATTGAAGAAGCGGTGAATAATGCCCGCAAACATGCCGCCGCAGAAACGATCAACGTGAATTTACGCCAAATGGAAGCCGGCATTGCCCTTTTGGAAGTCATTGATAACGGCGTAGGCTTCGATGTGAAGGCCATGTCACAGGCTTACGAAAAACGCGCGAACAGCAGTCTCGGCATGGTTAACTTAAGGGAACGCTCTGAGCTCGTGAATGGACTGCTCCAAATCGACTCGGCGCCGGGAAAAGGCACAAAGGTCCGTGTTTATATTCCGCTCACCGAAGATGCCGCTGACCGTTTGCACCACGGACGCTCGAAGTAAAAATGCCGCTAGCCGCTGAACACTACTACTTTGTCGATGAGGCAGAGACTACCAATAAAAAACGCCCGCCCATGATCTTGATCCATGGCGCGGGCGGTAATCATTTATCCTGGCCTCCGCAGATCCGCCGCATGGCTGATGAAAGGATCTATGCTCCCGACCTTTCGGGTCATGGAAAATCCGAGGGGCTGGGTAGGCATTCCATTGATGCCTATGCCGATGATGTGATCGCTTTTATGAAGGAATTAAATATCCGCGCGGCAGTGGTGGCAGGAATATCAATGGGAAGCGCAGTTGCGCTTACTATGGCATTGAAATATCCGAAGAAAATCCTCGGTTTGGGGCTGCTTGGTGCGGGTGCAAAGCTGCGAGTTGCACCATCCATTTTGGAAACGGCGGGTAACCCAAATACTTTTGAATCTGCTGTGGATATTATCAATGTGAATTGTTTCAGCGCGGACGCTCCGCAGAATTTACTGCAACTTTCGAAGCAGCAATTAATGGAAGCGCGTCCGCCCGTTTTGCTGGGCGATTTTTTGGCGTGCAATGAGTTTGATGTGACAGGTCAACTGGAGCAAATAAAAATTCCCACCATAATTGTCTGCGGCGCAGAAGATAAAATGACACCCGTAAAATATTCGGAATTTCTACAACATGAAATTGCCAGCTCGCAACTTCATGTTGTAGAGAATGCAGGTCATCTGGTCATGGCTGAGCAACCCGATACGGTTGCGGACTTATTGAAGCACTTTTTGGATGATCTTCCACCGCGCACACGAAAGAAAAAAGAGCGCATCATTTCTGACGGGGAAGCTGGCCCTGTCCAACAAGCAGGATCAAAATTGACAGACCGTTCATAACCCGAATATCTTCTTCAGAATAGGGATTGCATTCATCACCGCTTTAGCCCGATGGCTAAGGCGGTTTTTTTCTTCCATGCCCAACTCTGCCATTGTTTTATTTAATTCAGGAAAGAGAAAAATGGGATCATACCCAAAGCCATTGTCGCCGCGTTCTTCGGGGATGATCTCGCCGTAGCAATTGCCGTCAACGATTTGAATATCATTTTGCGGCGCTGAAATTGCAATCGTTGCATGGAAATGCGCTGTCCACGGACGCGGCTTGTCTTTTAGATTCTCCAGCATATAAGCACGGCGGTCTGCATCTTTTGCGCCTGGCTTGGGATGGTAGCGCGCGGAATATAACCCGGGTGCGCCATCAAACGCATCCACTTCGAGGCCAGAGTCATCAGCGAGGGAGATAAGTCCGCTGGCTTGGGCGAAGGCGATGGCTTTCTTGGCGGCGTTCTCGTCATAAGTTGTGCCGTCTTCTTCCACATCAAGATCCAAGTTGATATCCGCTGGTGTAAGGAGTTCTAAATCCAGCCCTTTTAATAAGTCCTGAAGTTCTTTGACTTTGCCTTTGTTGTTTGTTGCGATTAAAAGTTTTTTCACTTCTCACCTTTTACTTTTTGTATTGCCCATTTAGCATGTTCTCTTACCATTGACTCATCACGTGCAGCTTGTTCCAAAACGGGAATGTCTTTTGCGTTTCCGTTATTTCCAATTGCAACGGCGAGGTTCCTCAAATATCCACGCCGCTTGGCGCGTTTGATGGGACTCTTCTTGAAGCGTTGATTAAACTCAACGGATGTCAGAAGCAGGTCATCGGTCAGAACAGGAAGCGGGATTTTCGGCTCAAAGGCAGAGTCTGCTGGAAGGGAGAATCGATTCCACGGGCAGGCTTGCTGACAGATGTCGCATCCAAAAATCCAATCCTTCATCAATGGACGGATTTCTTCGGGAATATCCTCTTTGAGTTCGATGGTGAGATAGGAAATGCAACGGCGCGCATCTATGGTGCGGTTGGGGAGAATGCATTCTGTGGGGCAGGCGTTGATACACCGCGTGCAAGTGCCGCAATGGTCGGTGACAAATGGCTCGTCGGGTTCAAGTTCAATGCCAAGCAGGATTTCTGCTAGAAAAAATGTAGAGCCTACCTTTGGGTTTATTAATAGCGTGTTCTTGCCGATCCAACCCAAGCCTGCGCGTTGTGCAAGATCGCGTTCAAGGATCGGACCTGTATCTGTGTAATAGCGATTTGGAACTGGATGCCCAACCTGTTCTTCGATAAATTCAACGATCAATTTCAAACGCGGCGGAATGATGTCGTGATAGTCATCGCCAAGGGCATAGGAGGCGATGCGGAATGCAGGACTAGGTTGGATCGGTGTATATGGCAGGGCGAGAACAATAATGGATTTACAGTTGGGAAGGATTTGTTGCGGGTCGGCGCGGCGGATAAGGCTCCGTTCCTCGGCTAGGTAATTCATTGCGCCGTGCATACCATTACCCAGCCATGATTCAAAAATGGAATAATGCGGGGGTGGATTAAAAGAAGTAACGCCAGCCAGGGTGAACCCTAGCTGGCGCGCTTTGTTTTTTATGACCTGTTTAAGTGCGGCTGTCACTTTTTTATTTGACGATGATCTTCACGAAGACAGCCTTGCCAAATATAATGCCCTTGGCGTTTGCCATTTGCCAGGCACTGGTATATTCGCCAAGTTTGGTGGGCGCTTTGAAATTCACAGAGACTTCCACTTCCTGCCCAACTTGGACCAAAGTTCCCAAGGGGACTGCCACACCGTTCATCTTCTCACCGTAGGAAAAGATCAACTTGTATCCGTCGCCCCAGGCGCAAATGCCTGTGTTCTTGATCTTCCATGTTTTTACAAATTCCTGTCCCGGAGTCATGGCAGTGCCATCTATAATGGTGACATCCACTGTAGCGGTGTCGAAGGACATGTTATCGCAAAGTTCACCGGGGGTACCGAGAGCGATCTGGGTTGAATCAGCTGCTAATGTGGTAACTGTAGGGGTTATGGTCGCTGATTCCGGTATAGGTGTTTCTGTGGGAGGGAATGGCGTAGGGGTGAAAGCCGCCGCTGTAAGAGTAAACTCTGCCACAACGGTGTTGGCCGCAGAGGTGCGAATTGCATTTACATCCGGTGTAGGCGGGATGGGCGTGGCAGGCGCGCAAGCGGCGAGCACCAACATGACTGTTATTACAATGACAAGAAATTTTGTTTTCATGGTGTTCTCTTATTTAATTTCAAATCTGATCCAAACCTGCGGACCAAATATATTGCCTTTGTCGTCCTTTAATTTCCAAAATGCTTCATATCTACCGGGGTCACGAGGGGTGACAAAATGTAGAACAAAGAGCTGGCTACTTTTTGGCTTGGTAAATTCGCTTGGATCCTTGAGTGTAATGATCGTTTGTTTCCAATCAATCAGGGGGCTGGAGATATCCTTCATAAGGAAGAAAGAATAACCTTCGTCCCAATCGCAAGTTCCCGTGTTGATGATCGACCAGCCATGGGTATATTCTGTTTTAGGTTTTAATACAGTCCAGTCTACTACTGCTGCGCCGTTGTCATATTCAAAAGCGCCATCATTACAGCCATTCTTTGTAGTGCCCGCTGGAGCGCCGCTCCCGAGCGTCGCAAAAGGTGTACCCCCAAGCGGGGTCATACCTGGCAGTGCGGTATTTAAAGGTGACACTGTACCAACTGGTGCAAATGTGGGAAGTACGCCCAGAGTTGGGGTCGGCAGAAGTGTATTGGTTGGCATTGGGGTTGGCGGGATAGCCATGGCAGTCTGGGTTTGCTGCATGGAAACTTGGGTTAGTGCGATACTGACCGCTTGAGTTTGAATCGCCCCTGTATCTTGTGTCGGGGCGGGTGTAGCGCCTAAAGAACAGGAACTCATGACGATGGCTAGTATCATTGTTCCTGCCAGCCATAGTGAATTACGAAATTTCATGTTAATAACCTCCGAAAATGTTTACTTGATTATAACGCACCTAAGAGCGCCATTTTAAAGTCCCTATGGTGCAGAGGTACTGGTCGGTGTTGGGGTAGGCGTCGCAGGGGGGCTTCCCAGACGGGTGATTCGCGGGTTGAGCCAGACGGCAGAATCTTTGTCATTTGACCCGTTTGCGCTTACAAAGAGAATAAACTTCACGGATTTTCCAGCGAGGGCACTTAGGTCAAGGTCAATCGGGTAGACCTTGCCTTCATACACTTCGTGCCAGCTTTCCAAAGTCTTGGTCTCACCTTTGAACGTGTAATCGAGCCGAAAAATAACATTGCATTTTTTTGCTTTGATCTGGCATCCCACCGTTGCACGGAAATGATCCCCATCCTGTACGCTAAAGGCAGGAAATTCCCCGCGGACGATGCCATTTTCCTTGTCCTGAGGAAATGTAAGCAAGCCTGGTGTGGTTGCAGTTGCATCGTTTTCCAGAACGGGCGCATCCAGTTTGAGGACGAATCCCCTCGCATCACCCTCTGTGCCCGGGCAGGGAAGGGCTTCTTTCTTGTTTCTCCAACTGGCATCGCAATATTTTGCAACGAACTCATAGGCTGTATAGCTATCACCCTTCACTTTTACGTCCACCCAAACTGAGGAGTCTGCCTGTGCGCCAATGCCAAACAACACCCCGGAAGCATTGCGCAACTTCCAGTACCCGCGAAATTTCCCATCATCATTAGGCGCTTTAAAAGTGACCGGAATTTCAATGTATTGCCCGGGGTTGACGTTCCCGGCCAGTCCTACATCCGACGGTCCGCTCATTTGATCGCCACCAACAAAGACCAGACTATAGGAAGTGGTCCATGAGCAGGCGCCAATGTTCTTGATGCGCCAGATTTTTACAAAGGAACTTTTCCTTGCAACAAGACTTCCATCCGGATAAGTGACATCGGCCAGAAATTGTGCCGCATCACATCTGGACGTTGGGGCTGCTACTGTTGCGAAGGGAGTCATCGTTGGTGGAGATACCACTAACGTGGCGGTTGGCAGAGGCAGCCCTGGGGTGGGTGTCGGGCTGATTGGTGTGCCAGCCGCTTCCAGCGTCTGGGCTGAGGCGGTATAGAGTCCATTTAATGTGGCAAAAGGGTCTGGCGTTGACGAATTCGCTTGAGCATTGCATGCAAGCTGGACAATGGTCATAACCGCAACAAAGAGGATAATTGGGGATTTTTTTGTAAACATGGTTGATTTCTCCGTATGATCGTTTTCCGAAGATTAAAGACGAAGATGGATTAAGGATAGTTCCCATAAAAAAGAAGCCAGAAATCTCTGGCTTCTTTCAAGTTGGTGAGAGTAAACACTTTGTATCAGAATTAACTACGGACAGGTAAAGTTTGCCCGTCCAAACTGTTGGTTATTGGGAGTATCAATGTAAATATCAATCCAATATGTACCCGTGCTAGATGTTGACCATGTTGTACTTACAGTCTGTGTACCAGCTGAGGTGAAAACTATTGCGGGATGCGATGCTCCATCAATTGCGCCATCACTGCGAACCCAGTGATAGGTTACAGATCCTCCGCCATTTGCGGTGATACTGGCAGTAGCAGTGAATGCTCCGCACGTTCCCCCACTCGTAACCGAGGCGCTGCTTACTGCAAAGGCAGGTGCAACGGTTACCGGAAGCTGTACTTTTATATCCACATAGAAAGTCCTGCCCTGGTGTCCGCTGACAATGGGCACAAGTACGCCGCCGTTGGTGGTAATGCGGAAGTATCCGCGATAACTGCCGACGGGAGTCGGGGCAGTGAGAGAAACTTCGAGGTCAATTTCCTGCCCGGGACCAACATCGCTGATTGGTTTGGATGCGGGTGCGCCCATTGAATCGCCGCTGTCAAAGACCAGCAAAAAACCCGTCCAAGTGCATGAGCCAATATTTTTAATGCGCCACTTCTTAAGAAAAGTCTGTCCGGGTGTCATGATGGTTCCATCAGGAATGGTTGGATCAGAGATGAACTGAGCCACGTTACAATTTGATGTAGCTGTGGCAGCCGGAGGATTTGTGTTGACCGGTTGTGGAATGGGGGTAAGTGTGGCAGGCGCAGGGATGGGTGTATTGCTTGGTATAACCACACCGGATACTGGAGTTGCGCTCAACAGTGCCTCTACAGTCTGTGCCGCCGCCGTGACACTGGCGTTTTGTCCCTGACCTCCCGTGGGCAGATTACATGCGCTTAGAAAAAAGGCAGCTATGATCAACAGGTTAAACAGGCGTGTTATCTTGTTCATATCTCTTCTCCTTTGATATTCTGGAATTGTACCGCAAGATGCTCTCGCGAATATCCCCCGCAGTTCTTACCAAAATTGAGTCTGAATATAAAAAGCGTCCCGCGTTATTCAATAACGCGGGACGTACTATTTGATAATCTATTTAGTCAATGTGACATTTCCCGCGCCGATATTGATCACGAATGTCAGTGTGGGACCCTCACCGCTTTGTGTGTAGACTTTTCCGTTTTGGCTCCAGCCTGAGCCCACGTTGATGTTCGATGCTCCGCCATCTACTGTAACAACGGCGTTCATTCCTTCGGGCACAACAATAATAATGTTGCTTAATCCGCTGGAGATCGTGACCGAGGCATCGCGTTTGAGATCGCCGCTAAAATCCAGGGTGTAATCGCCTGCGCCGGATGAAAACTCCAGCAAGCCGAAGTTGGCATTGGCGAGCCCGGTCATCTTTACGTTGGAAGCGCCCGTCTCGTAGTGGAAGACAGCCATCTGGGTCTGGTTCGGTTCAGAGAAGTTAAGGGACACTTCCGCTGCGCCGTCTCTGATGGACAGATTGTTCAGGGCAAGTCCGCCGAGCTCAAAAGTCCCTTTGTATGCGCCGGATTCAATCGTAAGACCCGTGGGGGTATTGCCGAGTTTAAGATTCCAAATGTTTTTCAAGCTTTTGTTTGAGGGAAATGCGTTGAAGTTCGTTTCGCTCAGCCCGAGATGGACTTCTCCTCCCTCTGTGGTGACCACCGGTTTGAACGCGGAATAATTGTAAGTAGCTGTGCCTTCAACAAGTTTCTCCGCGCCGGGGGACAGGGTCATTTCACCTGCGCCGAATGAAAGTTTGAGATTTACGTTGTCGCTGTCAAGCGTATCCACCGATATTTTTTCTGTAACATCAGGTCCGGGCGTGGGCGCTTTGGGTAGATTGAATCCGCAAGCCATGGTGGCTAATGCGAGGATGGCTGTAAAAAGGAATAATTTTCGAAACATGGTGTATCTCCTCAGATAATTTTGTCTGGGAATGTATACGGATGCTTTTCGGTTTGGTTGCTCGGCTACGCCGTTTTCCTTGCTTTTGCCGCTGGGCTTTCGGGCATTTTCAAGGCCGCATTCAGAGCCTGGTCCAATGACCTGACTTCGATGATCTCAATTCCTTTTGGATATGCCTCACCCTGACGAATGGCTTTTGGCACAATGGCGGTTTTGAATCCCAACTTTTGCGCTTCACGCAAACGCGCGATCATCTGACCGGGCATCCGCAGCTCGCCCGCCAAGCCGATCTCGCCGATCAACACGGCTTCGGCGCGCACAGGTATATCCTTCCATGAAGATGCAATCGCGGCGGCAATCGCAAGGTCGGCGGCGGGTTCGTCTATTTGAATACCACCCACCACGTTGACGAAGACATCCTGCTCTGAAAGTTTTAGCCCAACACGGCGGGTCAAGACTGCTGAGATCAATAACAATCGGTTGAAGTCAATTCCATTAGGCGTGCGGCGCGCATTTCCAAATTGAGTCGGAGAAGTGAGTCCCTGAATTTCAACGAGGATGGGTCGCGTACCTTCCATGGTGACTGCAATGGTCGAACCCGCCGCGTTGACCAGCCGCTCCGCAAGAAATGCTTCGGAGGGATTCGTCACTTCAACCAATCCGCCCTCGCGCATTTCAAAGACGCCCACTTCCGCAGTCGCGCCGAAACGATTCTTTACCGAGCGCAGCAAACGATAAGCCTGGAATCTATCGCCTTCCAAATACAGCACCGTATCCACGATATGTTCCAATACGCGCGGACCAGCGATATTGCCTTCTTTTGTGACATGCCCGATCAAGAATACGGATACGCCGGAAGACTTCGCTAACTCGCGCAATTGTGACGCGCACTCGCGCACCTGCGAAACCGAGCCCGCCGACGAATCCAATTCAGACAAATAAACTGTCTGGATTGAGTCAACGATCAATAGGTCAGGTTTGAGTTCGCTGACATGGTTCAGGATCACTTCGAGATTCGTTTCCGTTACCAATAAAAGATTCTTCGGCAGATCTTTTTTCCCGTTCAACAAACGCACCGCGCGCATTTTGATCTGCCGTTCAGACTCTTCGCCCGAAACATATAGCACACGTTGCGTATTCGCCATCTCCATTGCCATTTGCAGCATTAGCGTGGATTTGCCAATACCCGGGTCGCCGCCAATCAGGACGATGGAACCAAGCACAATGCCGCCGCCGAGGACGCGTGAGAACTCGCCAATGGGCAGGTGGACTCGATCTTCCGCATCACCCCCGACCTCGTCAATGGGGCGCGGAATCGAACGGCCGCTCAGCCCGCGGACATTCCCCGCTCCCTTGCTGACAGGTTCATCGTGGACGACTTCCTCCACCATACTGCTGAACGATCCTCACTGCGGACATTTGCCCATGTACGAAGCGGCGACTCTTCCACATTGCTGACAGACATAACGGGTGTGTGTTTTTGCCATGGTAAATTTCCTTTGCTCAAAACGATGACGCGAGTATAACAGAATTTATGTTCTGTTTTCGCGATTGTGATTAGCCACAGAGTCCACAGAGGGAGCAGAGATTTTTTCTCTGTCTTCTCCGTGGACTCTGTGATCTCTGTGGCAAAGATTTTTTAATTTTACTTCTTTACAGCGTTGACAAAATCCGCGAAGAGACCGTAAGCGGTCTCAACGGGACCACCCTTCATGCCGGGCTTTTCTGAAAGTGTGATCGAGTAATCGAGGATGACATCGGTTCTAAAAGTGACGCCTGTGCTGGAGTTCATCATGCCGTATAACGGAGAGGTTGAGTCCACGAGTTGGGGTGCAACACTGGCTTCAACTTTGTCCCCAACCTTTTCAGCGGAGCAGACTAATTTATAGCGTTTGCCTTCGGCTTTGGCTTTGGCGATCATCTCAGGCGTGATGCCGCGAATGCCGGTGGGATTCACCTGCTGCGGAGTCATAGGCGTATCCATTAACACAGTGACCAATGCCGCGACTTTGATGGCCGCATCCCAACCATCTACATCGTTGGTGGGATCAGTCTCTGCCAAGCCAATGGATTGGGCATACTTGACTGCGTCGTCATAGGCTTCGCCGTTTTCCATGAGCGTTAAGATGACATTGGTTGTGGCGTTGAAGATGCCTTTGATCGAAGTTAACTCTGCCAGCGGGAAGGCTTCGCGATAAACAGAGAAAACTGGTGCGCCACCTAATACTGTAGACTCGAATCCAAAACATTTGCCTTTGGATTTAGCCAGCGCGGTCAATTCACGATAGCCATGCACAACGGGTCCCTTGTTGGCGGTGATGGCGTGCATTCCAAGATTCAGCGCTGTGCGGATATGATCCAGTGCGGGTTGACCTGTCTGTGTGTTGACGGGGGAATTCTCGAACATGACATCGGCGGATGAATGGCGGATGACGGCAAGGGAATCGGGAATAGGGAATTGGGAATTGTTTAATGATGAAATGTCTTTTCCACTCTCAACAAGTTCCAATGCTTTCTGGATGTCGAGTCCATTGGGATTCACAGCGAATCCATGCGAGCCTGTAGATATGCCTGTGAATGAGAAAGTGATTCCTTGCTGCTTAAGTAAGTCATGTTTGCGAATGAACAAGCGCGCCAAAGCGCGGGCGACATTTCCGAAGCCAATGAGTGCGAGTTTGTAATGCATGGGTTCTCCTTAATCGTTTATGTCGTTGCGAGGAGGGTGTTCTTCCCAACGAAGCAATCTCCAAATTTTCAGGAGGTTGCTTCGGACAAAGAGAAAATTCGCCCTCGCAACGACATAATTTAAATTGGTGGATATGGAAACGCGCGGCGGTCACGCGGGGCTTGCGGAAAAATGCGTGAGGCGAGCAATGATCTGGCACGGCGCTGGAGCGCGGCGATCTCTTCCGGGTTCAGATAATCTTCAAGGAGGGCAGACCAACTGTCAGCTTGGGAAAGAGGCGCGAGCAATTCGTCTGGAATCTCCTGCCCCGCGAAATCCCATATCACGGTGCGGAGCTTGTCCTCTTCATGAAAACATACGCCATGATCTATGACATAAAGTTTATGGGTTTCGTTTTCAAAAAAAACATGACTGCCCTTGCGGTCGGCGTTGTTGATGAGCAGGTCGAAGAGCATGACGGGTTTGAGAAGGTTTTTTTCTTCGGCGGTGAAATTGAAGTAATGATATTCAAAATCGTATTCGATGTATTGTTGAAGTGAGCCGCGCCCGTGCGGACCATCCTCCCGCAGTGTGGTGATGGGGACAAAATGAAAGCCGAGTTGTTCGCTTAATAAATATGCGGCGACTTCGCGCAACGCCAATGTGTTATCGGGGAAATCCCAAAGCGGCTGTTCACCTTTGCTCGGCTTATACACGGCTTGATAAGTTTTACCCTCGTAATTTACATCCACAAGGAATGTGTAATTACTTCCAAGCATAAAGCGACCCTTCAACTCATACTCACCGAATTGAAGGGCGTTATGTACTTTAACAGAAGATCGATCACTGTTCACTGATAACTAACCGACTATGTGACTAAGCGACTACATGACTACTAATGCAAATGTCCATTCTTCTTCGGACAAAAATGCCCTTCGGGTTCTTCGGGCTGCCCGCATTGAGAACAGATAGCCCGTCCGCGGCTGGCCACGTCTGCGCCCCAGCGCGCCAATTTTCGGACCTGGGTCCGGCTTGCCCAAAAGCGGATCTGCGCGGCGGAGTCGGGGTCCTGGTCTTCGGTCAGTAATTCCTTGGTGAACACCACCACCCGGTCGCGGTCTTTGTCGTAAGCGAGTCCGATCTCACCGGCGCGGAAGAGCGGGTCTACGGGCGGAAAGATGCGCATGTGTTCTTCGGAATATTCCCCCGAGGCTTCGTCCATATCCGGATATTGCTGGCTGATCTGTGAAAGGAATTGTTCAACGCCAATGGCAAGCGACTGCACTTGCGCTTTTTCGACCAGCACGGTGATCGTCCGTTCTTCCTGATAGGCCTGGAGATAAAAAACACGCTGACCCGGTTTGCCAATGGCATCAACTGTAATATGGTCACATGGGTCTACGTCAATTTCGAAACGGGGCATAAGATACCTTTGAAGTGAAACATCAGACCTGTCAGGTCTTATGGATAATTTTTGGTAGTATACCAGACTACGCCTCATGTATAATTCGTACACTTCACCAAAGGAGAACGCCATGTATGATAAGAAAAAGCTTGATGAACTAAAAGCCTCACTTGACCAGTGGGAGAAAACCTCTTTACAAAAAGCTCTGAAGCAACTGCCTGAACGAAAAGATGACTTTATCACTACCTCATCTGAATCCATAAACAGACTCTATACCCCGCAGGATATCGCCGAGCTGGATTACGGATCAGACCTCGGACTTCCCGGCGAATACCCCTACACACGCGGAGTCCACCCGACTCTTCATCGCAGCAAATTGTGGACGATGAGAATGTTCGCCGGCTTCGGCACTGCCGAGGAAACGAACAAGCGCTTCAAATACTTACTGGAACAGGGTCAAACAGGATTGAGCATTGCCTTCGATTTGGCCACTTTAATGGGCTACGATACTGACCAACCCGAGGCGCTTGGAGAGTTTGGCAAATGTGGCGTTGCGATCTCTTCCCTGAAAGATATGGAAATTTTGTTGGATGGAATTCCGCTGGATAAAGTCTCATCCAGCATGACCATCAACTCGCCTGCTTCGATTATTTGGGCCATGTATCTTGCCGCCGCAGAAAACAAGGGACTGCGTCTCGATCAATTGCGCGGCACGACCCAGAACGACATCCTTAAGGAATTTATCGCGCAGAAGGAATTCATCTTTCCTCCGAATCCGTCCATGCGTCTGGTTGTGGATACGATGGAGTTCGGCGCACAGAAAGTCCCGCAGTGGAACACCATCTCGATCAGCGGCTATCATATCCGCGAGGCTGGCTCGACCGCCGCGCAGGAATTGGCTTTCACACTGGCTGATGGACTGGAATATGTCCGCTGGGGCATTGCGCGCGGCATGGATGTGGACGGGTTTGCGCCGCGCCTGTCCTTCTTCTTCAACGCGCATAATGATTTCTTTGAAGAGATCGCCAAGTACCGCGCCGCGCGCCGCATTTGGGCGCACGAGATGCGCGAGACATTCAAGGCCAAGAATCCGCGCTCATGGCTGTTACGTTTTCACACTCAGACAGCAGGAGTTTCATTGACCGCGCAGCAGCCCGAGAATAATGTGGTGCGTGTGGCGATACAAGCTCTTGCCGCCGTTCTCGGCGGGACTCAAAGCCTGCACACCAACTCCATGGATGAAGCATTGGCTTTGCCCTCCGAACATTCAGTGACCATTGCCCTGCGCACGCAACAGATCATCGCCGAAGAATCAGGCGTAACAAATACCATTGATCCGCTCGGCGGCAGTTTCTTCGTTGAAGCGCAGACTGATCGAATCGAAAAGCAGGCTTATGACTATTTCCGTCGCATCGAAGAATTGGGCGGCGTCATCCCTGCCATTGAAAAAGGATTCTTCCAAAGCGAGATCGCAGACGCGGCTTATCGTTATCAGCGTGAAATTGACAATGGCACGCGCAAAATTGTCGGCGTCAATGCTTATGCTGAAGACAAGCCTTTCACCATTCCCATCCTGCGCATGGACCCGAATGGCTATGACCGTCAGGTCAACCGCCTGAACGAAGTCCGCAAGACGCGCGATAACGGACGCGTGGGTCAAACACTGGATAAGCTCCGCATTGCCTGCAACGGCACCGAGAACACCATGCCTTACATTATGGAATGTGTCCACGCCTATGCCACACTTGGCGAGATCGTCGGTGTGATGAAGGAAACCTTTGGGATTTATGAAGAGTTGTCGGTGATATAAAAGTTGGTCTGCCGCACATAATTAAAAAGGCCTACTGCCAAGAGAGAAAAATGATTAAAAAAGAATTGCGAGCCTGGGAAACCGTTTCGAGAAAAACTATTCTTGATCACAGTAAATTCTTAACGGTTGAAAGCCATGTAGTAAAACTTCCGGACGGGAAGATAATTCCAGATTGGGCATGGCTCATCATTCCAAGTGCTTCCATTGTTCTTGCGGTAACTACAGACAATAAATTTATCTGCTTTCGGCAGACAAAATATGCTGTAGAAGGAACATCATTAGCCCCGGTAGGCGGTATGCTTGAACCAAACGAAACACCCATAAACGCCGCAAAAAGGGAGTTGCGTGAGGAGACGGGTTATGAAGCGTCAGATTGGGTTAATTTGGGAAGTCATATCTTGGATCCCAACCGCGGCATAGCCACCATGCATTTGTTCTTGGCATTGAATGCGCAAAAGGTGACTGAACCAAACAGCGATGACTTGGAAGATCAAGAACTATTGTTTCTTGGCCAAAGGGAGATAGAGGATGCTTTGAATGCCGGTGAATTCAAAATATTGGCATGGTCGGCAGTTGTAGCATTGTCCCTCAATTATCTTAACGCCGATAAAAATCAACAAGCTGACCATTAGCAAGTTTGTTGATCTTGCGCCTGTATTGAAAGGATAAAGGCAATTTATGAAAACCATTACTCTACGCCCTGCCGATCCTGAACGGGACTTTGGTCAACTCTCAGCCTGGTTTGCTGTTCTTGAAGATGACGCCTTATCAGCAGAAGGACTGAAGGAATATTACGAAAAACATCGGGACTTGATCATCCCAAAAGTAGCCGAGGATGAAGAAGGGAAGTTGCTGGGGTTTTATTGGGTCTACCGCACCAGCATCGAATTACGCAATATAGATTTGTTCGTTACGCCGGAGAAACGCAGACAGGGAGTGGGGAGTCTCTTATATGAAGATTTAGAAAAGTCGGTTAAAGAGTCTCAGGCTAAAAAACTACAAGTCGGCATTTCAGATACAAATTCAGAAAGCCGGGAATTCGCTGAAAAGCGGGGCTTCAACGAAAGATGGCATTTCATTCCAATGAGACTGAATCTGAAAACTTTCAACGACCAGCCGTATGAGGAGATCATTGCCAAACTTAAGGGAGAAGGCTTCCGGTTTACTTCGATGGAAGAATTGGGGAACACGGAAGAAGCCCAACACAAACTGTATGCCTTGAACGACTCAACAGATGCAGATGTACCCGGTCGGAACGGGGAACACACCTGGGATTCATATGAGGATTTCCAAAAAAGAGTATGTCTAATGGATTGGTATAAACCCGGTGGACAGAAGGTAGTCATTGATTCTTCCAATGGTGATTGGGTTGCAATGAGCGCAATTTCCCGTTTTGGAAACCATGCCTATAATCTGCATACCGGCGTGGACAGGCGTTACCGCGGACGCAAACTGGCACAGGCTGTAAAAGTGACGGCACTCCGGTATGCGCGGGATATGCTAAAGGTAAGCATAGTCCATACCGATCACAACACGATGAATCAGCCCATGATAGCCATTGACCGCAAATTCGGTTATATTGAAGTTCCCGGAAATTTCATCATGCAAAAGATGCTTGCATAAGATTTTGACGCGGATAAAAAAGATTATGAAACCATTAAAAAAGCCGTGGCGTGAAATTTTAAATTATTCAATCATTATCTTGATCGGGATAATTGGCTGTTATGTGGTTTACATGGCAACCACCAAGGGTCCACGAGGGTGGAGTGATACTACGGCCTATATTTCATCCGCAAAGAATTTGTTGTTAGGAAATGGACTGGGCTATCCTGTAGCATCTGGACGTTTCTCTCCATTAAAACATTATCCACCTTTATATCCCCTCGTTATAGCGGGCACAGGCTTTATAAACTCCAACCTGGTCTTTAATGTGCGCTGGCTGAGTATCTTGTCGTTTTTTTTCTCATTATTGGGGATGAGCCTCATCTTATACAAATCCGGCAAGTCAATTTCACTAACAGCCACCAGTATGATCGTCTTTGCAAGTTTTCCCAGAATGTTTGCTGTTTTCTCATCGGCGATGAGCGAACCTCTGTTTTTAGTGATATTCATTTGGACGATCTATATTTTTATGCAGTATTTAGCAAAAGGCGCCTCGGTGTATTTAATTGGCTCTGCGCTATTGGCAGGACTGGTTCCATTAACGAGGTATGTGGGCGTAGTCGTCCCAGTGACTATTTTGATGTATTTATTTTTATTCGATAAAGGTGAATTAGCTGCCCGCATAAAGAAAAGCGTTTCCTTTGCCTTCTTATCCGGGATACCTTCATTGATTTGGTTCGCATGGATCTACTTTCGTAATGAGCATTCAGTCGGGGGGAGGGTATGGAATTTTTCATGGGCGCAAAGTTATGCGGATTTGAAATTGTTTTACTCTTCTTTTATGAACGTCATTTGGGGTTCATTGCCTTTCAGTGAAGGACTTCCGGGTTTAAGTTTCATGACAAAGTATTTAATTGTTCTTATTGTCATTGCTATTATTACAATGGCAACCTTGATGTCTTACAAACGAAACGCTAAATCCGCCATGTCATTTAGCGTTTTTGTTATTTTCGGTTTGACGGGGCTGGTTTATTCGATTTTACTTCTGATCATTTTTATCCTAACCCTGCCAAAGCCGGATATAGATGACAGGATGCTGCTGCCTTTATTTACATCCTTCTTCTTTTATTTGTCTGCGGCTGTTTCTGTGTGGTGGAGTAGTGCCAAAAGAACTACACAATTCGCTCTCGCAGGGTTTGGGCTGCTTTTGTTTTCCATAAGTACAACAGCTTTTATGATCAACGATATACCAACCTATTCAAAACTAAAACTTGGAAATACGAATACTGGGTATCACTGGAACAATGACCCAATCATTGAAATGATTCGCAGCCTTCCGGATGAAACTCCGATCATTTCGAATAACCCGGACTTGATCCTGCTGTGGACGAATCATCCCGCTTATGGGATTTTCGACACGCTAACGCCTGCGTTTATAGAAAGTTCGCTTACATACGGCGAAGATGATTCGATCCCTGCGCAAATAGCATTTAGAAATAATGGCTACCTTATTATCTTCAATGGGGCCTATGGCTTTAACATAACTTTCAAGTCCCTTTATGGAAAAGACAAAGTAGAACGCATAAAAACGCTCTTTGCAGAGCTAACAGTCGTTGATAGATTTGATACCGGGACCATCTATAAGTACAATAAATAGAGAGAGCATGTTCCCATTCATAAAACTGACAGATAGTATTGTTACCTTGCGCCCATTTGAATTCGGCGATGAGGTTGAGCTGCATACGGCTGTGCATGAGTCGCTGCCCGAACTCAAACCATGGATGTCATGGGCGAATGAAAACTATTCGCTCGAAACTGCGCTTAACTTCATTACTCTTACACGCACATACTGGTCAAGCGGGACGATGTATGCCTTCGCCATTACTGATGCGCAGACTGGCATATTGCTTGGTGGGTGCAGCCTAAGTCACATCCACCCTGTATATCATTTTTGCAATCTTGGATATTGGGTGCGCTCGTCACGGCACGGTCAAGGCATAGCCGGACGCGCCGCAAAACTGTCAGCGCATTTCGCATTTGAAAGGGTAAACCTGATCCGCACTGAGATCGTTGTTGCAGTCGGGAATGAATCCAGCAAAAGAGTCGCCCAAAAGATCGGAGCACACGATGAGGGGATCCTGCTCAACCGTATGGTGACCGGAGACAGCATTGCCGACGCGCACATGTTCTCGCTTCTTCCCTCCGACTTTGGGCTGGTTGCCAAGCTATAGGAAAAGCTTATGTCCTATTGACTTATAAGTCCCAATTCCGTAAGATTAGCCAATATGTTCCAAACATCTAAAGAGGAGAAAAGTTTATGACTGAATCAAAGGCAGTACATGAACGAAAGCACGTCTGGCGCAATGAGTTCCTGCTCATTATCAGCCTGGTCGTGTTTGTTGGCGTTGTCTATGTGTTGGATGGCGCGCTCAAACCGGTTTTCACCGCATCAACTTTGTTGCTGACCGGCGTATTTCTGGCCCTTGTCCCAGCCGCGATCTGGCTGGTGTTCTTTTATATGCAAGACCGACACGAGCCTGAACCCAAGGGATATGTATTGGGTGTATTTGCGCTGGGGGCATTGTTTGCCGCAGCCATTGGCGTGCCGCTTATTGAGAATGTGTTCCGCGTCTCTCACTGGATCTATACAAATACTCTTTCCACCATCCTCGGCGGGATACTTGTTGTAGGTTTTACACAGGAATTCCTGAAGTACGCCGCAGTCCGCTACAGTGTTTATCCTTCCAGTGAATTCGACGAACCCACAGACGGTGTCATTTACGCCACTGCGGCCGGGCTTGGTTATGCCACCGTGCTCAACATCCAATTTGTCGTTTCCAACGGCGGCGTGGATCTTGGAACGGGGATCATTCGCATGGCAGTGGTTGCTCTGGCGCAGGCATCATTCTCCGGTATCACAGGTTACTTCCTTGGCCGCGCGAAATTTGAATCTGAACAAGTCTGGTGGATGCCTCTTGGCATTACGCTTGCCGCGATCTTCAACGGTCTGTTCAACTGGCTGCGCAGTAATTTATCGCAAACAAACGTCAGCTTGAGCGGCGCTTCCGCCAACCCGTGGACTGGACTGGTACTCGCGGCAATTGTCGCTTTTGCGACTACCGGTGCCGTACTTTGGCTGATACGCCGTAACCTTAATTCCGTGCAGGCGGGGAAATAGGAGATAAAAATGGAAAACAAAAAAGTTTCCCTCGGCGACCGTTATGCAGAGATCGCAGTCATCCTCATCACGGTCATTGCGTTGATCGCGGGCTGGTTCTACAAATCCAGCGTTGAGAATAGCAGTGTGCCATTTAACGTGGAGAGCATCAGCGCTCAGGCTCCGAAAGGCTGGTTGCAATCCGAGCCTTCCGGCGATGAACTCCTGCGCACCACAGACCGATCTTCAAGCGGATTCAACACGACTTATATCCTTCGCGATATGCCCCTTGCGGCAGATACCACTGCATCGCAGGTTGCTAATTTGCTGACCCTCAGCCACGGACAGGACCTGCTGGCCTTCCGTGTGCTCGATCAGCGTGAAGTGACCGTATATGGGAAAGCCGCCTATGAATTAAGTTACGTTTACGTTGAATCCAACCCCAACCTTACACATAAAAATATTCCAAGCGTTGTGCGCGGGATGGATTATATTTTTATGAATGGCAATAGCGCGGTGGTGGTCAGCTTCTGGGCGGACGATAAAAATTATGACCTTGACCTCGGCCGCTTCCTTCTTTTCCTTCAATCGATCACCTATTAAGAGGTCCGCATGAAACCAACTATTTTTAACCGTTTCTGGTTAATGCTTATTGTTCTTGCTCTGGCGGCACTCGCCTGCAAGGGCGGTCAGACGCCTGTTGAGCCGACTACATCGAACAATACCAACCCGACGACAGATACCGGAAGTGGGCTCTCGCAATCTGAACGCGCAACATTGATCGCCGCTACCGTACAGATCTATGGATTGTTTAACGACAACGGCCAATTGACACCCCGCTACACCGGATCAGGAACGATCCTGACTTCCACCGGCTTGATCCTGACCAATGCGCATGTGGCCAGCCCGGCATCGCAGGGTGAACCCGATATGGAACCGGATGCATTGGGCATCGCCATCACTGAGTCCGAAGATAAGCCGCCGGTCGCTTCCTACATCGCAAAAGTCCTTGCGGTGGACGGCTACCTCGATCTCGCTGTGATTCAGATCACCTCAACGGTGGATGGCTCAAGCCTGGATATCAACAGTTTGAATTTCCCCTTTGTTGAACTCGGTGATTCCAATCTAGTCCACGTTGGCGACCATGTCAGTATTTTTGGGTATCCGGGCATCGGCGGAGACACGATCACATTCACGCAGGGAAGTGTTTCCGGTTTTACCTCTGAAGAACAACTCGGTGACCGCGCCTGGATCAAAACAGATGCGACCATCGCGGGCGGCAACTCCGGCGGACTGGCCGCCGACGATAACGCACGCATCATGGGTGTGCCCACCAGGGCTTCTTCCGGAGGCAGTGGAAATATCACCGACTGCCGCCAGGTTCAGGATACGAACGGCGACGGTCAGGTGGACCAAAACGACAGTTGTATTCCCATCGGCGGATTTATCAATGCGCTGCGCCCGATTGAACTTGCCAAACCGCTGATCCAGGCGGCGCTGGCCGGCAAACAATATGTCAGCGGGTTTACCGGATCAGGTGCAGTAACAGAATCCGGGTCGGGGAATGAAGCGGCAAGTGGTTTCACCTGGCTCGATGCGGCTTACAAATCCGATGGCTGTGATCTGGGCAGCGCTGTCTCATCCTATCCCTCTTCGGTGCTGTGCATTGGTGTATCCTTTACTTATTCTGGAATGACAAAAGGTGAGGCTGTCCGCGAGCAGTGGTTCCTTAACGGCAAGCCGGCCGCAGAGTATTCTTACGCCTGGGAGTTTAAAACCGACGGCACATTTGGCACCTACCTGCCGAATAACGGCGACCCCATGCCGGATGGAGAATATTATTTGGAGATGCACGCGGGCGATGCCGATAAAGTGATCGGCACTTCGGGAGCAGTGACCGTTGGTTCCGGCGGCGGTGGGACGACTCCTCCTCCAGCCACTCCCGCGGGTGATACGGTAACGATCTACGGCGTGATCACCGATGCCGATACGGGCAACCCGATCTCAGGCGCCTATGTATTCGTCCTCACTCCCGGTATGACCTACGATAAATGGCAGAGCGAGAATTTTGCAGACAAATATATCGTAGCGCAGCTCAAAACCGATGGAAGCGGCGCATATAGAATTACAGATATTCCGCGAAACACTCCATTTACATTTGTCTTTGCCGCGGAAAATTATAACGACAAGTTCGGCGATAACCTGGAGATCGGACCAGACGACCCGGCCCAGCTTGAGTTGAACGTCGCCATGAATAAGTAAATAACGTCAATAATGGGTAAGCAAAAAATATAAATGTGTCGCCCTGAGGGAGCGTGCTGTTCGCGACCGAAGGTTCTCTGAGCGAGATAAGAGATGCTTCGCGCCTGAAAAGCGGCGCTCAGCAAGACACAGAAACGTTATTCATTATTCACGTTAAATAGGTTTTGTAGTAACAAAAAATTCCGTCCGATTTATCGGACGGAATTTTTTGTTCAAAGAGTTCACTGAAACAGGGAAATTAATTTCACCCACAATGGCGGACCGAGGATCAACAGCCCAACCAGAATTGCGGCCAAGGCCGCCACCAGAACTGCGGCGGCACCAACATCCTTACCGATCTTGGCTAATGGATGTACCTCCGGGCTGGCAAGGTCAACGATGGCTTCGATGGCGGTGTTGATGAATTCTGCAGAGAATACTATTGCACTGGTCAACACAAGGACTGCCCAATCACGCGCGGGCAGTCGAAGCCATAACGCCATTAAAAAAACAAGAGAGGCAATCGTGGCGTGGACCCACATGTTGTGCTGGGTACGAAAAGCATGAACCCAACCTTGAAATGCATACCGGAATGAAGCGACTCGCGAGACAAAAAATTTCTTCATGAGTCCTGTATCTTGATGTGGGACAAACCGAGTCGGGTCATGACCTCAGCTTGCGCATTCCACATTTTTTCTTTTTCTTCCGCCTCGGCATGATCGTGTCCAAGCAAATGCAAGGTCCCATGCACCACCAGCAATTGCACTTCAGCTTCCACAGGATGACCGGCGGCTTGGGCTTGTTGTGCGGCGCGCGGGATCGAAATAAGAATATCCCCCAGATAAGGCTGACCAGTTTCCGGGTCAGATTCTGACGCGGGGAAGGAGAGCACATCTGTGGGAGCATCCACACCGAGATATTCCAAATTCAACTCGTGCAGTTGCGCGTCATCTGTCAGGACGATGGTCATGTCTGCGTCAGCAGGAGCAGACTCATGGTCAAGAGTGAAGCGGGCGGCTCTTTCGAGTAAAGCCGATTCTAAGAAATCCTGTTGATTATCAATGTTGATCATTATTCTTTTCTCGGAGCGGGGATGGTTAAGTCTTTATCCGGTTCGCCTGCATTGGGATATTGAATGCGCGGATGATACGTACCGCGCAAAGTGACGGCGAATGACTCGGTGATCAGGGTCAGGTCGCGAAGCGTGAGAAGCGTATCGTCGAGTTGGTTGTATTTTTGAACGGCTTCGATCACGCTTCTCACAAGCTTACGCAGGTCCTCGTCAGTGTCGGGGCGTTCGGCGCGGGCGCGGGCCTCGGTGGCATCTGCCAGCATGAGCAGGGCTGTTTCGCGCGAATTCGGGCGCGGACCCGGGTAGCGGAATTTTTCAATATCCACTTTAGTCACATCGCCGCCGGCGGCTTCCATGGCCTGGTTATATTGATAGCGCGTGATGAGCGTGCCGTGATGTTCCAGAATAAAATCATGCAGCCGGCGCGGCAGGCGGTATTTTTTCGCCAATTGCACGCCATCGGTCACATGACGGATAATGGTGGCGGCGGAGTCTTCGGGCGCGATGTCGTGATGTTTGTTCACATTATCTGGGATTTGATTCTCGATAAAGAAAGTCGGGTTGAGCGCTTTGCCTATGTCGTGGAATTGCGCGCCCACGCGGGTCAGCAAGGGATCAGCGCCGATTTTTTCAGCGGCCTGTTCGGCGAGGTTGGCAACCTGTAAGCTGTGTTGATAGGTACCGGGGGCATTCTGTAGAAAAAATTTTAAGAGGGGAAAATCCGGCCGGGATATATCGAGGAGCTGCAAAGCTGTGGTCAGCCCAAGCAATTGAGAGAGAAGGTATTGAAGCACCAGGGTCACGCTGGCTGAGGCAAACCCGGCAAACATAACGATGCCTATGAATTGAACAATGCCCAACAGGTCCGGCGGGAAGTATGGCAGGCGAAAAGCTATTAAAACGACCAGCCCTGAAAGAGAGACCGCAAAGCCGGCGTTTAAGAATCCCCAAAAACGGCGGGCCGGTCCGAGGGCGAGCAGACCGATCATTGACGAGAATAAATAATACGGCGTGAGGTCAAGTGTGTTTGGCACACCATAAGCCGCAAGAAGGCAAAGCGGAATGGTGATGACGAGTCCGGTTTCAAGTCCGAATAAGGTAGTGATCAATAATCCCGCGGCTTGCAGAGGATAGCCATATGGTGCGAGCGTGCGGTTTGTGAACAAACGAGCGCCGATCAAAAAGACGATGAAGATCAGTGCAATGACCAGAAGACTGCGCGGGTCATTCGTCACTGAATTGCGCTTGCGGCGGAAAAAATATAAAGGCACAAAAATTGCGGAGATAACGATAATTGCGATTGCACCGACCATATCCTCCCAGCGCTGACCGGGACGGATCATGCCAAGCTGTTGAAAGGCTTCCATGTCTGCGGGAGTGATCACCTCACCCGACGGCACGATCGTTTCTCCCGTCTTGTAAGTTTGCACCACCGGCTTGACCGCATCCCGTGCGGCGGTGCGTGCGACAATGGTCAGTTCTTCGCTGTAGAAACTATTCGGTACAACGAAGGCATTCACCAGTTCCTCCACCAGCGCGGACTGTTGTTCGGTGATCGTGAGGCTGATAAAAGAAGGGACACCCGCCTGGGCAAATTCCACTCTATCTTCATAGATCGCGCGGCGCATGACCTGTTCCAGTACGCGTAAGGATTCCGTCTCCAGAACTTCCCAGCGCGGCGAAGATATGGCCAGGAGAAAATCCACCGTATCTGATTGCAAGCGCACGTCACTCAGGGCCGTCAGTGCGGACTTCTTTTGTGTCAGATCGAGTTCAATATTTTCCCTGACCGAGGTGATGTATTGTAAAGCGGTATTCAGCCTTTCGATCTGCTGGCGCGCGATGGTGGAATCCGGCGGACTATAGACCGGCTGCACCGCACTCTCTGCCGCTTTTCGAGCCTCCTCCGTGCGGACATCGCTGACATATTCAATGTCCCGCGGCGACTGCATGGTGATCTGGGTCACATCCCCTTCATTCAAGGATTGTGTGACAGGGCGCAGTCCAATAGGCAGGGTCAGCGCGGCAAAAGACACAAGGCTGACTGCAATGGTCAGACTGATCTGTATGATTCGAATGCGGGCGGGAACGGGGGTTCGTGCAGACATGAAGAAAGTAAGTGACAGTCGGGGGGACTGTCACTTTAAATTATTTCGCGAGTAATTCTTTTACAGTCGAGCTGATCATATCGTTCGGCGCGCGTCCTGCAACTTTGGGCATGACGATCTTCATGACCTTGCCCATATCGCTCGGTGCGGCTGCGCCGGTCTCGGCGATGGCGGCTTGTACTATTGCGCGTAATTCCTCGGCAGGCATTGCTTTGGGAAGGAAAACCTCCAGTACTTTGATCTCGGCTTCGTTCGCTTCGATAAGATCGGGGCGATTGGCTTTCTTCGCCTCTTCGAGCGCTTCGCGGCGGTTCTTGATCTCTTTTTGGAGCAGTGCTGTCACTGCCACATCATCGAGCGCAACGCGCTTATCCACTTCGACCTGTTTGATGGCCGCCAGCGCCATGCTGATGGTGCTCTTGCGGACCTTGTCACCGCTCTTCATGGCGTCTTTGACTGATTCACTAAGTTGAGTTTTTATGTCCATAATTCGATTATACCCTTTCATGATTTGGGTGCGGGTGCTTCAACGAAAATCTTTTTCAACCACCAAGGAGACGACACTTGCACCGCGTGCCAGTGCGGTAAGCAATCTCCTGCAATAATACGGAGATTGCTTCGCCACCAAAACCCAAGAGCGGTGGCTCGCAACGACATTACAGGAAGTTAATAATTTACAAACCTAATCAGTTGGCTGTGCGTTTACTTCTGTTGCAGGAGTGACCTGATCCGGCAGATCGATCTCCACATTGCGGACGGTGCGATTGGAGAGCGCGATGATGCAGACCCCTACGGATAACAATCCCAGCAAGCTGATCAAGACGCCGACCCCGTGATTCGCTCCCACCCCGACAATTGGTCCAAGGAATGAAGCGAGTGCTCCGCCTTCGGCCATGCCGGGCTTGAAGACCTTGTCTGCCAGCGGTGCGGCCAGCAGCGGGGCGATCAGCCCGGTTGACCAGGCGATGGTGCGGCGGACGGCAAAGACACGTCCCTGCACATCAGGAGCCACTTTGGATTGCCAGATGGCCTGGCTGGAGGCGTTCATCAACGGCATGGCGAACATGAATCCGAAGCCGCAGACAGCTATCAGCGGAATCGAGATGCGGATTCCAATCATCATCAGGAATAAAGAACCGACAATGCCCGCACCGAGCAGGGTGAATATCTTGCGCTTCCCGCCGCCCCAGGCGCTCATGACGAGAGTCCCCGCCAACATGCCGACGCCCATGATCGTGCTGAGATAGCCGAGCACATTGGCCTTCCAATTGTCAAGAATAAGGGGGGTGAATAAAGGACCCATGATGCCGGCTAAAAAGTTTACTGCCAGAAAGAACATCAACAGGGAAAGCAGACCTTTACGGGCAATGATGTAATCCCAGCCGAAACGCATTTCTTTCCACATCGAGCCTTTTGCCTGAACGCCGTCTTCTGTTTGCTGTGGGCGCGGGATGCGGACGAAGAGGATCATCAGAGTCACTGCGAAGAGATAGGTCGCGAAGTCGATCAGAGCCATGTTGCCGAGATGGATGGTGACGTAGAACACGCCTGCCAGCGCGGGGCCGGCGATCTGGGTCAGCGCTTCGCCGAGCTGTACAAAACCATTCGCGCGCCCGTATTGTTCCTTTGGAACCAGTAAGGTAATGGATGCGGTGTAGGCGGGCCACATCAGTGCGGTAAAGGAGGACATCCAAAAGTTGATGGGGATCACCATCCACGGTGCGAGGAGGTTGTTGATGTATAAGATCGCCGTCACCAAAACGGCCAGCCCTGCGCCGAAGTCACTGACGATCATGGCGGTGCGCCTGTCCCAGCGGTCTGCGAGCACGCCTGCCAGCGGGGAAAGCAGGATCTGCGGCGCTTGAAAAGCGATCTGAGTCAGGGCTAATTGCATCACCGAATGGGTCTGGTCATAGACCCAAACACCGAGGGCAAAGCCGGTCAACTGTGAACCGACCAGTGATACAAGTTGTCCGATCCAGATGATCAGGAAGGAACGTAAACTGTATGCAGGGGATTGATTTGTCATGTTTTTTCTATATACGATCTATTTCCTGGCTTTAAAAAGGTTTAATATCTTTTTCCTGTTTGTGATCGCAGGGGCAGTTAAAGCCGCCAACACAAACGATACAAATAAAGATAAGGCAAGCAAATCATCGGATTTGATGCCAAGAGGTAAAAGGAAAAATAATTTGCCGATCAAGATGAAATATACAAAGAAAACAACAATGCAAAGTAAATACGTTAGCAAGCAACCATGTCTTTTCATTGAAAATGACTCCAGTGAAATATAGTGCTGTTATGCTTTATGGCGCGCACATCCACAAAAAGATCGGGTGGTCTGCCCATGAATAATCATTGGATGAAAAGCCAAAACTTATTTGAGTACTTTCGGGGAGGAAGGCAAAGGTTAAGTCTTTTAATTCCGCATTGGCAGGGACATCAAAGCGCAGCCAGGCATCCATTTCTTCCCCTTGATTGATGACGGTATTTAGCGATGTGTAATCTGTATGGTCTTTGCGATGTCCATAACTAGGCTTGAACTCAGTGGTGTCGAAGAGGGCGCTAAAATGTTCTACTGCGGGCAGATCCTGTTCCTGCTGGCTGATATTCTTAAGGATGATGTGAACCCAGAGAAATTTACTGTCCGCAGATGGGTCCCTGCTGGAGCCGTATTCTGTGATGTAGCTTGCCGTGACCTCGGACTGATCCATTGTAACCTGCAGGTCTTTGTAAGTGATCGTCTGCCCCATGGAGATCGGTTCAGGCAGACTCTTTGTCACTGCGGTGGCTTGCGGTGTTGGGGACGACACAGGCAGGACAGTCCCGCCTGTGGAATTGCAGGATGCCAGTGTAAACGATCCCAATAAACTACACAGTAGTAATGCCAATATCTTTTTCATGTTGCCAGCGTTTGTTTATCCTTAAGACAAATACCAGTCGTAATAATTACAGGCGGTTTGTCCGGTCTCACTTTTTGGCTGCCAGGAGATGATTTCTTCTCGTAGACGAATCGTCTTTGGAAAATCATCACCGTTCATAATCACTCCTGATCTTCTCTCTGGAAAACCGGTTTGGAACGGTCAATTGAAAACATTATAGCACCCGCCGGAAAACAAAAAAATCCCCGAGATTTTCATCTCAGGGATTTTCTTAGCACTCAGGTGGGTTAGTTGACCACAACTACGTTAGTAGCCTGCGGGCCCTTGGGGCCTTTCTCAACGGTGAATTCTACTTTCTGTCCTTCTTCGAGATTTTTGAATCCATCGCCCTGGATCGCAGAGAAGTGGACGAAAACATCCGCGCCGCCTTCGCGAGCGAGAAAGCCGTAGCCCTTGCTTCCGTTAAACCATTTGACTGTGCCGATGATACGTTCTGACATTGTTTGCCTCCTTGGCAAAATAAAAATTGGAGGACCCGGTTCTTTCGCCAGAACAGACAAAACAAAACGGCTCATGGACTGTTTCCCATGAGCCGATGGTTATACTTCCAAAGCGAACTACTGGTATCCGTGTAGGGCACTACTTTATCACGTGCCTTGGGATGTGTCAATGAAAAAAAGAGAGAACTACGTGGTTACCCCAGATTGCTATCATACTCAAAATCATAAACCCTTTGCCGCCAATTTACCCTGCGGGCACAATGTCGCTCATTTGCACGGGTCTTTATCTAAAATTTGCAAATTCATACATTAGAAAATTCGCATTATGAATTTCCCGCTATCATTTCACTCCATTATGAGCAATAATGTAAATGAGGAAATATCATGGCTGAACAATCCCCCCTTGTCATTCCAGTTTTCGATCTTGTCCTGTGCCTCTCGCAGGCCGTGGACCTTGTCAACCCGCTGGTGGCGGATCACCAAAAACGGACGGCGCAGATCGCCTATGGATTGGGCATGCAAATGAGGCTTCCCGAATCTGAGCTTCATGACCTGATCATCGCCGCCGCACTGCATGACGCAGGCGGACTCACGTGTAAAGACCGTCTGTGCGCCCTGGATTTTGAATTCCAGGATCCTTATGGACATTCCGTGATGGGGTATCTCTTTTTAAATTCTTTTTCCCCCTTCCGCACCCCCGCCGATATTGTCCGCTTTCATCATGTACCGTGGATGAATGGCACAGGCGCGACGTTCGACGGGATTCCCATTCCGCGCGCAAGCCATATTCTGCAACTGGCAGACAGGGTGGCCGTGCTGCTCAACACGAACCTGGATGTGCTCGACCAGGTGGATGGAATTTTGGAAAAGGTCCGCGCACAATCGGGAGAGCGTTTTGTCCCTGAGCAGGTAAAGGCTCTGGAGGCGTTGGCGAAAAAGGAATCCTTTTGGCTGGATGCGATCTATTTACAGCACATCAATATCCTCGGTCGTCGTTTGAAATGGGAGCAAATGCAGATCACGGAGGATGATTTCCTCGGGCTGACGAATCTCTTCCGCCGCATTGTGGACTTCCGCAGCCAGTTCACCGCTTCACACTCAGCGGGAGTTGCTGCCACAGCCGAGATACTTGCCCGGCGCTGTGGGTTTTCCGATGCGGACTGCCGCATGATCCACCTTGCCGGACTCTTGCATGACTTGGGGAAGCTCGCTGTCCCTGTGGAGATTCTGGAGAAGCCGGGCAGATTAACGAGACAGGAATTCGCAGTGATCCGCCGCCACACGTATTACACTTTTCATCTTCTTGAACCCTTGAAGGTTTTGGACCTGATCCGCGTCTGGGGTGCATTCCATCATGAACGCATGGACGGTAACGGGTATCCCTTCCATCTGGAGGAGAACGAATTGCCCCTGGGTTCGCGGATCGTTTCGGTGGCGGACGTTTTTAACGCGCTCACAGAAGACCGGCCCTATCGCAAAGGAATCCCCGGGACGGATGCCTTCAAGATCCTGGCCGATGCTGTATCCAAACATCGCCTCGACCATCAGGTGGTGGCGACATTACACGACCATCTCAACGAAGTCAACGATGCGCGCCGCTCTGCTCAATTTTTAGCCTTCAAGGAATACCGGCACTTTGTTGAAACCGCCGAAATGTTGACTCACAGGACTTGAGATTTCATACAGAAATGATTGCTCTTTAGCTGATCTTCGGACATAAAATCGGACAAAAAGGAAGAAACCTTCTATACTGGTATATACGGGCTTAGGGTCCCAAACCAGAAAGAAGGTTTCCGTGAACAAGTTTACCCATCTTTTGCAGTTTGTGCAGCACCTGTTTGA
>JACRMH010000042.1 GCA_016219545.1 Chloroflexota bacterium
CAGGGGATTGAAGAAAGTGGAGACCGAATGGGGCATTCTTTCCATTGCTCACAATCTACGAAAACTGGCAGCCCAATGACTGCCAGTTTTTTACCTTTTTTCTGTTTTGACTGCCTACACTTACCTTTTTAGACAGCCCCTTTTTGTTTCCGCGAAATCTTATTGAACGTTGAATGTGGCAAGGATGTTATTAAGTTTTTTCATGAGGGCACTCCTGTCAAACTCAGTCACTTCGCCAGGCGTGTAATTTCCGATATTTGATGAATGGATAAAATAGATCACTTCGTAACATACATTGTTTTTGACAGCACGATAAATTTCCTGTTCATAAATATTCCCTGCACCCACACCCGAAGATAGACTGCGGACAAAGTTAATGCCATTGACCACCACATTGCCATCTGGCTCTTCCGGTCCGCCGCCGCTTTGATATGCATCGGTGCAAGTGGTGACCACTTGCGGGTCGGAAGATGAGCCGAGCAGGAAATACACTTCGCCAAGGTTCGTTTTAGTATAGGAATTTGTGTCAATGAATTGAAGAACTAATTCCGGGGTCATTTTGTTATTGGCCGCTGACGGAAAACGGGTGGGAGCAAATTGATCGGAGTAGGAAAGCGTAAGCCCGGTTGCAGGATTCTTGTATTGAAAAGTCTGCTCGGACTGCCCGGGCGGATTAACGGCAACCCGCAGGGTGAAATCTGTAAGGTCGCCCGCAGCTTTGACCGTTATGAAATAATTTTGAGTAGCAGGTAATTTTCCACGCCAAAAACTGCACTCATAATTCACGTCCACCGGGCAAAAGACAGTTCCATCCTCGCCTCTTACTTCAATTGGAAAATATCCCCAAACACCAGGGTCATTGCCGGCCAAAAGAGAAACGGACATGATCTGTCCCTGCATGGCTTTGATGTTATAGGTTTTGCTGGTGTCGGATTTAATACTATCTGGTAAATCCACCCAGGTACCGCCGACATCAAATCGAATCTTATTGGGTTGATCTGGTTGCGATGATGTGGCTGGCGGAAGCACAGCAGGTTGAACAGTTACGACAGGCGTGAAGGTTGGCGCTTCAATCGAAGGGACGGCTGTTGCCGGTTCGAGAGTTGGGGCAACGGGTGAGATCTCCGGCGTGGTAGAAGGAGTCCCTGAAGCTGCATTACAGGCAACTAATGCAAAGACCAAAACAGACATGGCAAGCGTAAATTTTTTCATGGTAATCCTCTTAACTTGTGGAAACGCACCTGCATAAAAGTTTTATATCAACCAAGATATTCAAGCACTGTGGCTTCACCTTGACCAACACCAACACAGAGGGTGGCGACACCGTATTTCACATTGCCGCGCAATTTCATTTCATGCACCAACGTGGTGATAAGACGTGCGCCCGAACACCCGAGCGGATGCCCAATGGCGATCGCGCCGCCGTTAACATTGACGAGTTCAGGGTCAATTTCCAGACCTTCCATGACAGCCAGAGATTGGATCGCAAAAGCTTCGTTCAATTCCATCAGTCCAATATCTTTCATTTTCAAACCTGCGCGCTCCAGGGCCTTCTTTGTGGCGGGAACGGGGCCATATCCCATTACACGAGGAGGCACGCCGGCAGAAGCGGAAGTCACAATACGGGCCAGCGGCTTGAGGTTCAACGATTTGGCTTTTTCTTCGCTCATGATCAAAAGTGCAGATGCTCCATCGTTCAACCCAGACGAATTTCCAGCCGTAACAGTTCCGCCCTCTTTGGCAAAAGCAGGCTTGAGTCTGGCGAGTGATTCCATCGTCGTATCGCGGCGCGGACGTTCATCCGTATCCACGATCTTTGGGTCACCTTTTTTCTGAGGGATTGAGACGGGCACGATTTCCTGTTTGAACCTGCCTGAATCAATGGCGGCAATTGCGCGTTGATGTGAGCGCACCGCGAAGGTATCCTGTTTTTCGCGCGTAAGATGCGGCTTTTCCCTGGCGATGTTTTCCGCAGTCTCGCCCATCGAATCCGTTCCGTACATTTCCTTCATTTTAGGGTTCGGATATCGCCAGCCGAGGGCTGTATCATAAGCGGTCAGATTGCCAAATGAAAAACCCGCTTCTGCTTTTGGAAGCGAATAAGGCGCGCGGCTCATGGATTCCACTCCGCCTGCAATGTAAACATCCCCCTCGCCTGCCTTGATGGCACGTGCCGCCTGATTGATGGCATTCAAGCCCGAAGCGCAGAGCCGGTTAACAGTGACGCCCCCCACCTCAAGCGGAAGACCAGCCAACAGGGCGGCCATACGCGCCACGTTGCGGTTATCCTCACCGGCTTGATTCGCACATCCAAAAAAAACTTCTTCGACAAGCGTAGGGTCAAATTGGTTGCGTCCGAGAATGCTCTTGATTACAAAGGCCGCCATATCGTCCGGGCGGATAGAGGCGAGGATGCCCCCCAGCGCGCCGATTGGCGTGCGGATTGCGTCAATGATGACAGGATTTTTCATTTTGTTTCTCCATGGATTGAATTGAATTTTATTTTACCACCGGCAAAATATTGAACTATCCCCTCTCACACTGGAAGACTAAAAGAAAGTTAATTTTCCAAAGCCGTTTTTGTTTCCAATAAACATGGGGCTATAATATCAATAATGTCTTCCATTACCCTTTCAGCGCGCACGGATACGCATCCTCATTTGCGTCCTCTCAGCATTTTGCGGGACTTGCCCGCAGTCGCTGACCTGATCGAATCCTGCTTCGACAGCACCATGGACAATGACGGCCGCCGTTACATACAGGATATGCGCCGCGCCGGAAAAGATAATTCGTTCCTACGGTGGGCAAACCGTGCCGCCGAATCCACGTCCCTGCCGCTGACGGGATACGTGTGGGAAGAAAATGGAAAAGTCATTGGCAATGCCAGCCTGGTCCCATTTCGGAATAAAAAACAAAAAGTTTATCTCATCGCCAACATCGCGGTCTATCCGGAGCATCGCCGCAAAGGAATTGCGCGCGCGCTCACTGAACGCGCCATGCAGCATGCCCGCGAAAAAAAAGTAAATGACGTCTGGCTTCACGTCCGCGAGGACAACCCTGGCGCAATTGAACTTTACGCAAGCCTTGGGTTTGCGGAACGCGCACGGCGCACTTCATGGCACGCAAATACCGACTCGAACATCCTGACTCCGAAAACAGATATTGCCATTACAGACAAATACCCACGCGATTGGGTGACTCAACGCAAATGGCTCTCTCGCCTCTACCCTGACCTTTTAGCCTGGCACCGCAATTGGTCATTTGACTCCCTTGGGCCTGGTTTCTGGAACTGGCTATATTTATTATTCGTTGATGCGAACGTCCGTCAATGGACGGCCGTCAAGAACGGGAATTTGGAAGCCGCGCTGGCGTGGATCCCTGAAGGGCGGGGAGAATCCCTTTTCGCCGCAACAGGCGAAGGGTCCGACCCGGAAGCGTTGACGTCCCTACTTCTGCAAGCGCGGCACGACCTGTCGCATTATTATCCAAAGGTCGCGCTTGAATTCCCGGCCGGGTCATTTGACGGTGCCATTCAGGCTGCAGGCTTTAGATCGATTCGTACTCTGATCTGGATGCAGGCAACTTTATAGTTCTGGCCTCGTATTTATTGTAGGTTCCGTCGTCGCGAGAAACGATCGTGATGACATCATAAAAAGGAGTTCACATGACAAAATTTTTCCTCCGCTGGGCGATCAACGCGATCGCATTGTACGTTGCGGTCACCTTCGTTCCCGGCATTCATCAGCAAGGTCCGTGGACTAGCCTTTTATGGCTGGCACTTATTCTTGGATTGCTGAATGCACTCGTGCGGCCGGTGGTCAAGCTGCTGGCCCTGCCCTTCCTTATTCTCACACTCGGGCTGTTCACCATCATCATCAACACCTTCATGCTAATGCTCACCAGTTGGGTCGGACAGGCCTTCAACCTCGGCCTGACAGTGGATGGTTTCTGGTCTGCCCTGCTCGGCAGTATCGTGATCAGCATCGTCAGCGTGGTGTTGAGTTTGATCTTGCGCGATGAGTTGAAGGGAAGGAAAAAGTAAGTCGCAAAAAGAAAGAAGTAAGAAGAAAGAAGTTCGGTGCAGTGATTTGCCGCCGGGCTTCTTTTTTATTTAACTTATCAACGATGCTATACTTGCCATGCCTCATCCCAAATCAACTAAGGATTTCAACATGGAACTCACCGTAACCAATTTTATTTTTGCAGCACTAGCCGCACTGGCCGCAGGCGCAATCAATGCTCTGGCTGGCGGCGGCACCCTCATTACTTTTCCGGTGCTGACTTTTCTGGGCGTGCCGGCTGTGGCCGCGAATGTGACCAATACTGTAGCGCTTTGCCCCGGCTACTTTGGCGGAACTCTTGCTCAAATGAAAGACCTTCAAGGGCAAACAAAACGCCTTTGGATCGTTATTCCTGCCAGTATCATCGGCGGCATCATTGGCGGGTTTCTCCTTCTGCGAACCGGGGAAAAAATATTCAAGGACCTCGTCCCATATTTAATTCTGCTCGCTTCGGGATTGCTTGCAATTCAAGACCCAGTCCGCGCATGGTTGACCCGCCGCTTGGGGGAAGGTCACGGCTCCAGACTTGAAAAAATATCATGGCTTCCGGTTGGGCTGGCTTCAATTTACGGAGGATATTTCGGCGCCGGGTTAAGTGTGATCGTCCTCTCGGCATTGGGATTAACTCTGGAAGACTCACTCACCCGCCTCAACGCACTCAAACAAGCGATCAGTTTTTCGGTCAACGTGGCCGCTGCGATCTTCTTTGTGTTTTCAGGGAAGGTTTTGTGGCCGGTTGCGCTCGTCATGGCAGTAGGCGCGCTGATCGGTGGCACACTCGGCGGGAAGCTTGCCGGGAAAGTCAAACCTTCCACATTACGCTGGACAGTTGTCACGATCGGCGTGGTCGTTTCGGTCATCTATTTTCTAAAGTAATTTCAGTCCTGATATGAGAATCGGTGTAGAACAAAGAACAAACCAGGGAAACACTGGGACACAGAGAAGAACAAAACTCCGTGACTCTGTGTCTCCGTGGTTAATTCTAACTTTCATATTCCTGCTTGCCTGTATCACAAGCGCTTGCACAACAGGCAACACGGACCTTCCTGCCAAACGAGTCCTATTCATCGGCAACAGCTTCACAGATTACAACGGTGGAGTTGACCAGCAGCTTCTGCGGCTGGCGCCCAACACGGTCACCTCGCGTATCAGCCTGGGTGGATTCACATTACAGGATCACTGGCAAACTGCAAGCACGCTGGATACGATCAGTTCGGGCAAATGGGATGTGGTGGTGTTACAGGAACAGAGTCAAAACTCTGTGACCGATTACTATAATTTTTACGAGTATGCTCAAAAATTAAATCTGGAAATTGAAAACAGCGGGGCAGAGACGATTCTTTTTATGACATGGGAACGCCCGGACAGCGTGCAATACGGTATCACTACACAAAAACTATATAACGCCTACACCGCGCTTGGTGAGCAATTGGGGATAAAAGTTGCTCCAGTGGGACTGGCATTCGCAAATGCATTGAAGGAACGCCCGGATATTAAACTTTATATTGATGATGGGCATCCCACTTCACAAGGGACATATCTGGCTGCGTGCGTTTTTTATGGGTTGATCTATCAAGAAAGCCCCGCAGGAAATTCCTACGGGGCCGATCTCAGTAATGAGGATAAACTTTTTCTACAGCGCATCGCGGCGCAAACATTGGGGCAATAATCACGCCTGCGTAAAATAATTTTTCTCAACATCCTGCCAGGGCTCATCGGGCAATTTCATATACTTCGTCAACAGCGGATGCACGCGCGCCATTTCCTCATACATTTTTTGCGCAACCCTGCGGATCGAAAAATGCGCGTTGGACGCGCTACGCAATTGACAGAACGCAAAGGCCTCGCGCAAATTGAATTGAGCCAGCACGCGGCGATTAAATCCATTGGGGACAATATATTGCGCGACATCGGGATTGAAATCATATAACTTCTCATACATCTGACTTGCAGACTGCATAGCCGCTTCGTACTTCGACCCGAAGCCTGCTTCTGTTACGAGAAGAGGGATCGTGTACCCCAGCCGAGTGGACAGTCTCTGCGGCGTCTGTGTCATCATCCGGTGACGTTTGAATTCTGCATATGCACCCTGGTCCATGATGAGGTCAAATGTATACATGCTGTATTCCAACTCGCGCAACGGCACATCGTAACGGCTTAATCGTCCAAGCAAGATTTCCGCCAGTTCAGCTTTCTTTTGTTCTGACAATGATCGAAGATAAGTCAATGCATCAGCAAATGGCATCTCGTTGAAGCGATACAAAGCCGCAGCAAGGATTTTGTTTTCGCCATCCTTATCGTGATCGCTCAATACACACCAATCCGACTCCCGATTCCCGATTCCCCGCGAAGCATCCCAACTCCCGATCCCCGCCATCGTTTCTACGACATACGGAACAGCATCCGCATATTTCACCAGAGTAGGCGTTTCATCCTTGGCAACTTCCTTCAATCTTCCGCCAATTTGTTGTACTTCCGCAAGCGGATGTGAGAGCATCTTGCGAATGACCATTTCGATGACACGCGCATTGGCCGTCATACCGACATTTGCATTCGCGGCGGCAGGCAGGATGAAGCGGCATCTATCCACGTACTGTGAGCGGATGCGGCGGTCATAAGCTTCGTCAGATTCATTCTCGCGACGCGGGGATTTGCTGAGGATGAGATTCTTTACAGGGGTCAGCGACTCAGCATAAGTCGAGAAAAGGAGGCGAACGGTTTGGATAAACTCATCGCGCAGGGAATGCCGCGTAGCGTCCAATTCCGGTGGGATCGTGAAATCATCCTGTCCCCATTTTTGATAGCGCGTGGATTTTTCTGTATACGATGCAAGCCGGCTGCTCTCGATGGTTTCGATGGCAATTCGCGAAACATTTTCAAATGCGATATGCAGAACGGCATGTTCCGCAACCGAGGCATGACCATATCCCACAACCCATTTCTCGTGGAACTTTGCAGATTGCTCATCACTTAATTCTGCGGCGATCTCGCGAAAAGATTCAGGCGCACGCGAGGTTTTCGCAAATGCAACCGCAATCGTCTCAGGGCTGAGTGCGCGCGGGGAAAGCAGGTAGATTTCTCGTTCAGGCATTTTTATTTTCCCGGGTTATTGAATTGCGCTTGGAACAGTGTTTGCACTGGAAAGTTTGCGAATGGTCTGCCAGCTTGTCCAGATCCTAAACAGGAAGTATGCATGAAAGCCTGCACCGATCCAATCCTCGAAGACCAGCAATAACAATCCATCAATAAAATAAAGAACTCCTCCCAAAGTGATCAGCCATGTTGTTTGCTTTTTGATGGCAAACCCAAAAATGGCAACAATTCCAACGATCAGGAGGTCGAGGATTACATTGAAGGCAAATATAACGGTTGAAGCTTGTGGTATATCCTTTTGAAACAGGTAGGAAAACCCATCAACGATCTGAGTAACTCCCAAACCAATCGGAAAATAGACACTGCCCTGAAAAAAATTTATGACCGAGTTTACAAGCGAAAATATGGCAATGGAATAAAAATTAGATCCGGCCAAATTGAAAGCCTGTTTTAATTGATGTTCCATCACACCTGCCTGCACCTGTGCCGAAGCGAAAGGAGATTGAGGGATTTGCCCTGCCGTTTGTGGAATTCTTTCCTGAGATTGATCTGGTAATGTTTGCATGAGACTCCCTTTTGAACTTTGATGATTTTATCCCATGAGCTGCATGGGTTTACCGCCCAACAAATGCAAGTGGACGTGGTTCACGGTCTGCCCGGCATGTTCACCAGTGTTGATGATGAGACGATAGCCTTTCTCTGCGATCCCTTCCTGCACTGCAAGTTGTTTCGCCACACTGAACAGGTGACCGATCAATGGTTCATCCTCGCCAGCCAGCGTATCGACTCCGTCAATATGTTTGTTCGGCACGATCAAGATGTGAGTCGGCGCGGCGGGATGGATGTCCCGAAAGGCTGTCACTTGCTCATCACGAAATACATTGGTGCTTGGGATATCGCCTTTGATGATCTTGCAAAAAATACAATCTGACATACTGCCTCCTGTTTTGTCCTACGGGATTGGTATTTCTCCGTATGTGGATTTGCAAACGACATTGTAATAGTTGAGATCCAGGGATTTGTTGGCTTTCTGATAAATTGCAGCTTCCTGCCCCATTACGCGGACGAAATCAATAGCATCGAGTGCTTCATCTGCAGAGTAACGCGGCAGGGTCATCAATGGGTCATTGATCTGCCCCTCCGGAATAAGCTGTGAACGCTCCGGGTCAATTACATTTGCAAGCGGAACCCAGTTATACATTACCGGTCCGCGTGAATTGGATGTGAAGCCAAGTTGATACCCTAATTGACGGGCGGCCTGCACGGGGCGCAATGCAAATCCGCCATTCGGCCAGATGAAGGCATACGGGGTCTTGCCATAATGGTCGGCAAATTCAGTTAATGAATCTCCAAGCTCGCGTGTGATCACTGTTTTAGAAGTATCATCAGAAAGGACCGTGTCTGTAGTTACGCCCAGGGACTGATGATCCACCCAGCCTTCCTTCTCCAATTCAACATTTTGTTTCAACATGGACCTGGGAACATCGAAATGTCCAACCCAGCCATTGACCACCGGCCATCCCAGGGAATCCCAATAAGGTCGGAAGTTCTCGTCAAAATTCTTGGATTCAAAATTGCCGTCCTGGATCAACAATACCGAGCGAAAAGGTATTCTGATATTGCGTTCCATAAAGAATAAGAACTGTTTTGTGGTTATCGCCTCAAAGTTTTGAGCGTGTAACTCTGTCATGAGTTTGTGAAATCTGTTCGGGTTTGAAATCTCCTTGAACATAATGATCATGACCACCGTACCAGGTGCGGCACTGGTTGGTTTCCACTTATTCCGCAAATGCAGACAGTTATCCTGCATGTATGTATGCGGCACATCCAAAGGATTGAGGAATTGGGACTGATAGACCGCAGGGAGTGCGGGGATTGTTAGTTGTTCAACCGGCTGGGAAGACGCAGTGCCTGTAACACCTCCCGGCAAAGTGGATGGGATGAACGGACCACAAGAGTTAAGAATAAAGATCAATAAACTTGAAACGCAGTAACTTATGCGCTTAATATTAGTTCGATGTTTTTTCATACAGTTGATTGTAAACGATTTGGTTATTGACGGAATAAACAAAGGGGAAGCAGACTACCAATGGCGAGGGACAGGCCAAAAGTCAGAACTGATGCGTAATTTTCATTCATCGTCACATTCTACCTGAAAAAAAGAGACGTTCGCCAACGCAAACGTCTCTCAAATCATTTTTTCCTAATTCCTGTTTTACTCGTCACTTTTTCCGGAAATATAATCTTCCACCTTGTCGCGGCAGATATCATCGCGGAATTGCTTGGGCGGGGTCTTGAAGAAATAAGAGGACGGTCCAACGATCGGTCCCGAGAGTTCGCGGTCAAGCGCGATCTTGGCACAGCGCACCGCATCAATGATCACGCCTGCGGAGTTGGGACTATCCCACACTTCGAGTTTAAGTTCCATGTTGAGCGGCACATTGCCGAACGTGGTGCCTTCCATGCGGATGTAACACCACTTGCGGTCGGTCAGCCAGGGTACGTGGTCGCTCGGGCCCACGTGGACATTATCCTTGCCGACATCATAGGGGATCATACTGGTGACGGCGTTTGTCTTGGAAATTTTCTTGCTCTCCAAGCGGGAGCGTTCGAGCATATTGAGGAAATCTGTGTTCCCGCCAAAGTTGAGTTGATAGGTGCGGTCAATTTTGACGCCGCGATCCACGAACAGACTGGTGAGAACGCGATGAACAATGGTCGCTCCAACCTGACTCTTGATGTCATCACCGAGAATGGGCAGACCCGCATCCCGGAAGCGTTTACCCCAATATTCAGAGGATGCAATGAAAACAGGGATCGCATTTACAAAAGCGCAGCCCGCTTCAAGCGCCTGCTCCACATACCATTTGGTGGCCATCTCAGAGCCAACCGGCAGGTAGTTGATGATGACATCGGTCTTTGTGTCTCTGAGCAACTTGACAATGTCGGCTGTGGGACCGGGCGCTTTGGTAATGACCTCACTCAAATACTTGCCGAGACCGTCATGGGTCATGCCGCGTACGACAGGCGCATTGAGATGGGGAACATCAGAGAACTTGTAGGTATTATTCGGCTCGGCAAAGATGGCTTCAGACAGGTCCTTGCCAACCTTGGTGACGTTCACGTCAATACCAATGGTGAACTCAATATCGCCTACATGATAATCGCCGAGGCGGGTGTGCATAATGCCGGGGATCTGCTCATCCTCTTTTGCATTTTTATAGAATTGAACGCCCTGCACAAGCGATGACGCACAATTTCCCACACCAATAATGGCGACGCGTACCTTTTTATTTGCCATGAAAACTCTCTCCTTGATATTTAATTACAATTTTCCAATTTCTTGATCCAGCCGTCATTTCAGATAGACCCGTGATGTATAATCTTACCAAAGGTAACTATGGATATGGATCAACCCAAAATTCTGACACGTCTCCTTGACGTAACACGCAACCTCAGCACTATGGTGGACCTCGAGACCTACATGCGCTCCATCCTCTCGGCCGCCGCTGAATTGACCGGAAGCGAAACGGCCTCACTCATGGAATATGATGACATCGCACAGGAACTTTTCTTCAAGTATGTGCCGTGGTTCCATCGCGATACCGTCATCATGGAAAAAATCCCATTGAAGGCCAGCGCGGCCGGCTGGGTCTTCCTAAATATCAAACCGCTCATCATTGACGACGTCAAAAAGGACGACCGTCATTATAGCAAAATTGACGAACTCGCCGGGTTTGTCACTCGTTCTATTCTGGGAGTGCCGCTTTTATTGCACGGGAGACCGGTGGGTGTTTTTGAAGTCTTCAACAAGACCGACGGCAATTATACCGAGGAAGATATAAGCATTTTGGAAGCTCTCGCATCGCTTGCCACAACAGCCATGCAAAACGATCTTTTGGAAGGCATCGCTATTGCATCCCAAAACGAATCTGAGGAACTTGACCGGCTGAAAAGTGAATTCATTGCGATCACCTCACACGAGCTTCGTACGCCGCTTGGGCTGATCCTCGGACATGCAACATTTTTGCGCGAATTAGTAGGCCAAGAACATGGGGAACAAGTGGAAGCCATCATTCGCAGCGCCGCCAGACTAAAAGAGATCATTGAAAGTCTCTCCAATGTGGATAATTACGAGACGGGCGGCGCCCGCCTGCGCCAGCGCAAAGTGTCCATGACACGCATTATTGAAGATGTCACATCTTCATTTCGAGATATGGCATTTGAAAAAGGCGTTTCCCTAAGGACCGAAACAAAACTCGGCGACAATATGTTCATAGATGCCGATGCCAGCAAGACATCCATTGTTTTAAGCAACCTTGTAAAAAATGCCATCACATTTACGAACCAAGGCGGGAAAGTCATCATACGCAGCGAGAAACAGGACGAGTACGTAAAAGTCTCAGTGGAAGATAACGGCGTCGGCATTCCCGCCAAAGACCTGGCGCAAATCTTTGACCGCTTCTATCAAGTCGAATCTCATCTCACACGCAGGCACGGCGGCATGGGGCTGGGACTTTCCGTTGCAAAGGTCATGATCGAAATGCACGGCGGGCGCATTTGGGCCGAAAGCACAGAAGGCGTGGGAAGCACATTCACCTTCCTATTACCTGTCGAGCCGAAGAAAAACGAAGCTGACCCCGCTCACCCTTTCACTCAATAATTTTTAAAGTCCACATAAACTTGCAAGCGAACCTCTCCATCGGTAGTGTATACTGACGGAGAGATTTTTTTACACATGGCCAAATTAACTCAAACAAATTGGGATGTCATTATCGTAGGCGGCGGACCTGCCGGATTCTTTGCAGGCATCCGTTGCGCTGAATTGAATCCAAAGCTAAGTGTGCTGATCATCGAAAAGGCACAGCAAACTCTCGGCAAGGTACTCATCTCAGGCGGCGGGCGATGTAATGTGACCCATGCCTGTTTTGACCCGGCGCAGCTGATCAGCTTTTATCCGCGCGGGGGTGCGGCCTTGCGCGGTGCATTCACCCGCTTTCATCCTGCGGACACGATCCAGTGGTTCGAGAAACATGGCGTGAAATTGAAAACAGAATCAGATGGACGCATGTTCCCCATTACCGATTCATCAAGAACGGTCGCGGACTGCCTGCGGGAGGGCGCCAAAAAACTGGGAGTGGTGGTGCTGACGGGGATGAGTCTGCAAAAGGTGGAGTCTCTTTCAGAAAACAGTTTCAGGCTGGAAGTCCAGAGTGAAGCGCGTGTTCTTCATCTGCAAGCAAATAAATTATTGCTTGCAACAGGAAGCGATCCCAAAACGCGCGAGATCGTCAAATCGCTCGGACATTCAATCGAAGAACCAGTGCCTTCGTTATTCACATTCAACATCGCTGATAAACGGCTCGAAGGTTTGGCGGGTGTGTCCATTGAAAATGTCACACTTAAAATGGACGGGCTTATACAGCGCGGACCATTGTTGATAACACATTGGGGGCTGAGCGGACCGGCAGTGTTGAAACTCTCAGCATGGGGCGCGCGCGTTTTATTCGACAAAAAATATCACGCAGCATTAATAGTGAATTGGCTTGGCGACACAACCTTCGATAAAGCGCTCGATGTATTGCAAAGACACAAAGCATGGCACGAGAACGCGCGCAAAAAAGTTTTAACAGAACCAGCCTTCACACAGTTGCCCGCTCGTTTATGGAAACAACTTGCGAATTTTATCGGCGAGAAAAATTGGGCTGATATTTCAAAAACAGAGCTCAGAAAACTCGCGGAAGAATTAACTGCGTGTCAATTCGAAATAAAAGGCAAGGGACAATTCAAGGAAGAGTTTGTCACTTGCGGCGGCGTAAAACTCAGCGAGGTTGATTTCAAAACCATGCAAAGCCGCGTGGTTAAAAATTTATTTTTCGCAGGCGAAGTATTGGACATTGACGGCGTGACAGGCGGATTTAATTTTCAATCTTCATGGACGACGGGTTGGCTGGCTGGAAGTGCGTTGTCATCAACTGATACAGAACGGATGAACAGATAGAACGGATTTGTTATCAATTTTCGCATTGACCTACAGGCAATCCTCTCATAAAATCTCACATCAAATTTATTGTATTCTTCAAAAGGAAACAGCATGACGAAATATCGAATCTTTTACTGGAAACATATCCCCTCCTCCATCGTCGTTGAAGGCGATGGAAGAACGATCAAGAAACAACTTTCGCAAAGAATTCAAAACGCGATTGACTCTTATGCGATGTCGGAAGGATTAACCGGGGCATCGGAATATGCCGCGCAATATAAACGCGGAGACTGGATCGAACGCAACGGCGCTCCTGAAGAAGTGGCGGATGCGCTTCTTTCTGAACTGGAAGTTGAGTTTGCAAAAATAGAAATTCCGCGCCGGAACGGACAGTAGACAGTTGACAGTTGACAGTGGACAGTTGGTAATCATCTGCACGGTCTACAGTCCATCGTCCATGGTCAGGATATTCACACAACATGACAAATAAACATAACATCATTTTGCAGCCCTCAGGCTCCCGTGGACAAGTGGAGGAAGGACAATCCATTCGCTCAGCCGCGCGTGACCTGGGCGTTGAGATCGAATCCATTTGCGCCGAGAATGCCACTTGCGGCAAGTGCATGGTTTTAATCGAAGAAGGCCGCTTTGAAAAATACAATATCGATTCAAGGCGCGAGAATGTTTCACCCGTAAGCGCTGAAGAAGCCGCGTACTTTGCGCGCAGACCCAAGTTCTTAAAAGATAAAGGCTGGGAAGTTGGTCAGGTCCGCCTTTCGTGCCAATGCAAAATATTGGGCGATGTCTTGATCAACGTACCGGAAGAAAGCCGCGGCAACAAGCAGATCGTCCGCAAGAGTGCGAGTCAGCGCGAGATCGAGATCAAACCCGCAGTTAGAAAATATCTGGTTACGCTGACGCCGCCCAATCTGGAACGTCCGATAGCGGATTGGGAAAGACTCGCCAAGGGACTGGAAACGTCCATGGCATTGGTGCGCGGACACGAGGAAACACTTCCGCGCTGGCATGAATTCAGCATTGACTATCAATGCCTGCGGACTTTGTCATCTACTTTGCGTGAAGCAAAATGGAATGTGACAGTTTCGGTCTGGCAGGACAGGGAAGTTGTGCAAGTCCAGCCGGGCTATCACGAAAACAGTTACGGCGCGGCTGTGGATATTGGCTCAACGACCGTCGCTTTGTATTTATGCAATTTGCGCACAGGTGAATTGCTTGCCGCGGAATCAGAAATGAATCCGCAAATTGTGTATGGCGAGGACGTGATGTCGCGCATTCAGTACACCATCGAACATAAGGATGGGCTGGAGAAATTACACAAGTCCATTATTTCAACATTGAACAAATTGTTGAAACAGGCGGTGAAGACGGCGAACTCGCATTTACTTGAAACAGATGATCTCAATACAGGGCGAGAGAATCCCGCCTCTACCCGACCGTCATATATAAAAATGGAAGAAATTCTTGAAATGGTATTGGTTGGCAATTCGACCATGCACCATATCCTATTAAATCTCCCCCCAAAAGACCTGGGACTTGCGCCATTCGTGCCTGCCATTCATAAATCAGTGGATGTAAAGGCGCGCGAATTAGGGCTGCACATCAGTCCTTCCGCCAATATCCACGTCCTGCCAACCATCGCTTCATTTGTAGGAGCGGATACCAGTGCGATGATCGTCGCTGAAGAGCCGCACAAGCAGGATGAGAATTGGCTGCTGATAGACATCGGCACAAATGCTGAACTTGTTTTAGGGAATCGCAAGCGCCTGGTCTGCACATCCACGCCGACAGGTCCTGCACTCGAAGGCGCTCACGTGGAATACGGAATGCGCGCCGCACCGGGTGCAATGGAACGCATCCACATTGACGAGAATACACTGGAACCAAAATATAAAGTTATTGGTGTTGACGGCTGGAATACGGATCATGCTGAATTCAAAGGTCAGGTCAAGGGGATATGCGGATCGGCAATCATTGACGGAGTGGCAGAATTATTCCGAACGGGGATTGTTGACTCTCGGGGCAAGTTCAAGCAAGGGCTAGAGTCGAGTCGGATTCGAAAGGGAGAGAGCGGCTGGGAGTATGTCATTGCCTGGGCGGAGGAAACTTCCATAGGTCGCGACATCCCCATGACCCAACAGGATGTGAGACAGATCCAATTGGCGAAGGCCGCGTTGTTTACTGCCGCGCGGACTTTGTTGAAGCGCTCTGGTTTGGAATCTCCTGATAAAATCATTTTGGCAGGCGGCTTTGGAAGTTATATTGACAAGGAAAAAGCCATGCTGATCGGGTTGATCCCCGATTGTGTTTTGGATAATGTGTATGCAGTTGGAAATGCCGCCGGGGACGGTGCGCGAATTGCGTTGTTGAATGTGGAGAAACGCAGAGAGATCGAGTCTGTGACGCGCAAGGTTGAAAGATTTGAATTGCCGACCGACCCTGAATTTCAAAACCAATTCATGCTCGCGACGAGTTTTCCGCATATGAGTGAAGCTTTCCCGCATATCGCGCATTTGATCCCGAATCGAGTGGCGGACCCGATGGCGAAAAATTTTACAACAAAATAAATTTTGCGTAGGGGCGAAGCAATGCTTCGCCCCTACCAGAGGTGAACAATGAACAAATTTCTTGAAAGATTAAACAGCGGCGAAATCCTTGTTGCGGATGGGGCGACGGGTTCGAATTTGCAAAAAATGGGACTCAAGCCGGGCAAGCCGCCGGAGGATCTCATCATTGACGACCCAAACACTTTGCTCAAACTTGCGAGTTCTTTCGCCAATGCAGGCTCGGATATTATTCTCACCTGTACCTTCGGCGGGACGCGCATGAGGATGAAGGATTCAAAATATCAGGAGCGCTGTGTGGAAGTGAATATGCGCGCGGCGGAAATTGCACGAAAAGCCGCTTCGCTCAACAATGGATTGGTCGCGGGGTCAATGGGACCTGTCGGCGCGATATTGAAACCTTATGGTCCTTTGGAACCAGAGGATGTAAAAGCAACATTCGCAGAGCAAGCCAAAGCATTGGCTGACGGCGGCGTGGACTTGTTATTGATCGAGACAATGTTTGCTTTTGAGGAAACCAATGCAGCGTTTGAAGGCGCTCGCTCTGTAACAGATTTGCCGATCGTGGTCTCATTCAGCTATGACCGCGGCACGCGCTCGATGATGGGCGTCAAACCGAAGGATGTGATCAAGAGATATACTGAAATGGGAGCGACTCTTGTCGGCGCAAATTGCGGGACAACACTGGCTAATATGGAAGCTGTTGTCAAAGAATATGCGGCGACAGTACCGAACTTCCCGCTGTGGGTAAAGCCGAATGCCGGCGTCCCGCACATGGACATTGAGACCGAACAAGGCGTCTATGATATGACTCCCGAAGATATGGGAAATTACGCAAAGAAATATGTCGCGTTGGGAGCGAAGGTTGTGGGCGGTTGCTGCGGAAATACGCCGGAGCACATCGCGGCGATTGCGCAAGCGGTGAAAAAATAATTTCATGATGTAGGGGCGAAGCAATGCTTCGCCCCTACAATTAATATGCGTCAAAATATTTTAGATTTGTTATCCGGTAAAAAGATCAACTCGCAGCCTGCGTTCAGCGGGTTGATTCATGTTACAGCAGAGGGATTGCGAAGCGAGAATTTGATTTTCCATGAGACTCATCAAGACGCAAAGAAAATGGCGAGGGCGGCAGCAAGCACATTTCGTTTAACAGGATTGCCATCCGCTGTAGTTCCGTTGGACATGTATGTGGAAGCAGAAGCATTGGGTGCGGAGATCAACTTCCGTGAAGATAGGGAGTTTGAGTTTCCGCAAGTAAAGAGAGCGGGGCTGTTTGGGTCGGTAAAAGATTTATCCACGAAGGACACCAAGTTCACTAATTCTTTTAGCAAGGGGAGAATCAATTTAGTTTGCGATGCGATCAAGTTATTGAAGGAAGATGTGGGGAATGATGTTGTCATCGGTGGGATGATCCCCGGCCCGTATACGTTATTGCTGCTTATTGTAGATGTAAAAAAGATGTTCATCGAAATGAGCAAAGAGCCTCAAGCTGTCACCGATGCGCTCTTTCATCTTTCCTCTTTCCTCGCGCAAGTTGGCAGCGCATATAGAAACGCAGGCGCAGACTTCATCACCATCCACGATATGGGCGGGTCGCCGGCTTTTATTGGTCCGTCAAAATATGAGAAGTTCGTTTTGCCGGCCGAGAAATTATTGATCGAGAAATTACCCAAGCCGCGCGTCTTGTCTGTGTGCGGGAATGTGACCAGTTCGCTTCACCTGCTGGCACAGGCAGGCGCGGATGCGCTCTCTCTCGACCAGACGGTTGATCTCGCGGCGGCAAGACTGGCATTGAAAGACAGCTTGCTGTTCGGCAACCTTGACCCGGTAGCGACTCTGTTTCGGGGAGATGCTTTCCAAGTCGCTGAAGCAGTTGTCAGAGCGAAAGAGGCGGGCGTGGATGCGATCTGGCCGGGATGTGACCTCGTCATCCAAACATCCATCCAAAACATCAAAGAAATGGTGTCAAAACCCTAAATTTGTCTAGTTGACTTGTAATTAAGGCGGGAGTGTGCTATTAATAATCCAGAATAAATTCATTAATACAAGGTTGTTGTATGCATCGTGAGAGAGTTTCTGAAAATGTTTTTTGGTTCCAAAGTGAGATCTACGCGCAAGTAACGGCTGGTGTGATCGTTGGTCCTCAATGGGCGGTGATGATCGATACGCTGGCTCTGCCCGAGGAAACACTGGGCATCCGCGAATTCATTGAACATGAGTTGGGGGTGCAGGTGCGTTATGTGATCAACACACATTATCACGCCGACCACACCTGGGGAAATTGCTTCTTCCCCGGCGCCACTGTGATCGGCCATGCCAAATGTCGTGAGTTATTAATAGAGTTTGGTACGCCTTCACTGGAAGCAGCCCGCAGGCAAAACCCGGGATTGCGACAAGTAAAGATCGTTCCCCCTCACCTGACGTTTGCCTCCGGTGAGTTGACCATGCGCGTCGGGAAGAAGAATCTGGTCTTGTCTCAGGCATTCGGCCACAGCGACGACGGCATTTCCGTGCTGGTGGAAGAAGACCGCGTACTATTTGCCGGCGACGCTTTCATGCCCCTGCCTTATGTGGTGGATGGCAATGTGGACGATATGCTGGCATCTGTCAAAAAGATCGGAAAAATGGGATTGGAAAATATCATCCAGGGGCACGGCGATATTATCCTGCGCGGCGAAATAGATGCGGCCGTTAAAGAAAATACAGCCTATTTGAACAACATCAAGAAGGCCGTTAAATCCGCGGGCAAGCGCAAGAATGTGGATGAATATCTTGATGAGATCAGCATCGAATCATGCGGCAAGAGCCGCGTGTATCTCGGCGGACTGGCGGAGACACTTCATCGGCGAAACTTGCGGACGCTTTATCGCCAGGTGAATGGCGAATAAACCGTTTGGGATATAAGTAAACAAAAATGTTGCATGCTGTTCGATAGGCCTGCAACATTTTTGTAAAGTCAGAACGGGACCATCATGTCAGCCAAATCCGGATTACCTCCATTTCAACAAGGCGGCCTGGACTCTCTGTGCGGGCTATACAGTATTATCAACGCTGAACGGTTCATCAATCATTCGTCCGATGACGAGACCCAGCAATTATTCGATGACCTGATCCATTACCTCGCGCGTCACGCATTATTATCCAAATTCCTCGTAGGCGGAATTCTCCACAATCAAATGCTGGTCATCCTTAATAAGGTCGTCGGCAAGAAGCGCATCGCCAATGTGGAAATTCCCTGGCGCGGCGTGCCCAACCCCGACCTGACCACATTCTGGAAATCCATGCAATATTTTCTGGATGGCACTCCCCACCGCGCCATCATTCTTGGGCTGGATGGCTATCACGACCATTGGACGGTGATCGAAAAGATCACCAGCCGTTCCATCCTTCTATATGATTCCGCCCTGATCAAACGCCTGCCGCGTTCCTCCTGCACCACCGCCTATGACACATGGAAGCGCAAGCACCTGCTCCTGCCCGCGCAGACTTATTTCCTGTCGAATGAATTGAAGGATATTAGTCAGTATGATTATTAGCTAGAAGCGCGGACTAAGCCCGCATTCTGAAATTCAAGTCAATTTACAGGTATTAAGCCATGAAAAACAAAAACGATGATCCGGCAAAACTCCTCTCCCAGCTATCAAAAGAAGATTACTGCTATCTGACTACAACCGGCCGCAAAAGCGGACTTCCACGTGAGATCGAGATCTGGTTTGGGATTAACGGAAACTCCCTTTATCTTTTATCTGGCGGCGGAGATACATCAGATTGGGTTAAGAATTTGCGGGCAAACCCAAAAGTGACTGTGCGAATCGCAAAGCACACCTTTAATGGCATTGCAAGAATTGTGAATGAAGAAAAAGAAGAAATGACGGCACGTTACATGCTGGCAGGTAAATATCAAGGCTGGAAGGAAGGTAAGCCACTCAGCGATTGGGGTAGAACAGCTTTGGTGGTGGGGATTGAATTGCTGTTTTCTAAAGATTAAAAACTTCACTTGGAAATAATGCTAAAATAAAATTATCATTTTCAGGGGAATTTACCATGGGTGCCATGATGCAAACGTTTCACCGGGATTGCCCGCGCGGGGACAAAATAGAATTGCAGCAGAACAAAATTCAATTTTCCCTTGACCAATCCACACCTCTCGCATAGAATAGCGCCCAATATGTTTAGCCATTGTTTCAATACCATGTCCATGACCACTACCTCCGGAATTCTCCGTGAGGAAATTGTGCTTGGGCAAAAGTAACCGAAACATAGGTACTCTCAAAATGCACAACGCCTCACGGAAACGTGGGGCGTTTTTGTTACCTCACCCCTGCCCCTCTCCTAAAAAAGGAGAGGGGTGAAAAAGGAGAAGATTATGCCAGAAAAGAAAACGCTCGTCATGAAGTTCGGAGGGACATCTGTCGGCTCGATGGATGCGCTGATGAAGGCAACGCAGATCGTAAAGGATGCGCGTGTGGAATACCCACGCGTGGTGGTAATCACTTCCGCGATGTCGGGAGTCACCAACCTGCTGCTGGACTGCGCTTCGCTCGCGGCTAAAGGGAAAATTGATTCGCTTCCAAACGCAGAGTCCACGCTAAGAGAAAAACACTTCTCCGCGGCGAACGCACTGATAAAAGATGAGGGGCTTCGTGAAGAAACAAAAACGGGGATCAATTCGCTTATCCTCACCCTCGTGGATTTATGCAAAGCGATTGCCGTGCTCGGCGAAGCCAGTCCGCGCGCATTGGATGCAGTCGCATCTCTCGGCGAGAGGATGAGCGTCCGCTTGCTGGGCGCTGTGGTCAAGGATGCGGGAATTAAATCCAAAGTTATTGAGTCTACTGAATTTATTGTTACTAACGTGCATTATCAAAGCGCGCACCCTGATTTCAAAGTGACCACTGAAAAGACGCGCGCCATTTTAGATCCCATTTTGGATGACGGTATGGTCGCGGTCACAACCGGATTCATCGGTGCCACCCCCGAAGGAGCGATCACCACTTTGGGTCGCGGCGGCAGTGACTATTCTGCGGCCATCATCGGCGCTGTCCTCCCTGCGGACGATGTCTGGATATGGACGGATGTGGATGGTGTCATGACCACCGATCCGCGCATTGTGAAGGAAGCCAGGACATTACCCGAGATCACCTACAGCGAAATTGCGGAACTGGCCTATTACGGCGCAAAAGTTTTGCATCCCAAAACCATCCGCCCCATTGTGGATGCGGGCATCGGGCTTCGCATCTGCAACACCTTCAACCCATCCCACCCCGGTACACGCTTGATCGCGAACGCAAAAATCAACGGAAAGGTTGATGGACAAGTTGTCAAAGCCGTGACAGCCATCCGCGACCAAAGACTGGTCACCATTGAAGGGCGCGGTATGCTGGGCGTGCCCGGCGTGGCGGCGCGTGCATTCGGCGCAGTGGCATCCACCAGAACCAGCGTACCATTAATTACACAGGCATCCTCAGAACAATCCATTTGTTTTGCTGTGCCATCTGAATCAGCCGAATTAGTGATCAGCGCGCTGAAGGCTGTTTTCGCCGGTGAGATCGAAGATGAAGACATTGACCGTGTTTGGATGACGGAGGATGTCTCGATCATCACCGTAGTCGGGGTTGGAATGCGTCACACTCCGGGAGTTGCCGGTCAGGTTTTTACACAGCTCGGCAACAGCAAGGCTAATGTTTTAGCCATCGCTCAAGGCTCGTCGGAAGTGTCCATCAGTATGGTGGTCGCTGCGGCGGATACGGAACTGGCGGTGAAGGCTTTGCATGGATTGATCGTAAAGAAACCGTAGGGGCGCGATATATCGCGCCCCTACGAAAATATCAAAGGAGAAATCATTATGGATCAAATTCCAGTAGCAGTACTCGGCGCGACAGGTTCTGTCGGTCAGCGATTTATTTCCCTGCTCGATAGCCATCCCTGGTTCAAGGTGGTTGCGCTGGCCGCGTCAGACCGTTCGATCGGGCAAAAATTTTCAGATGCTTGCCGCTGGGTGTTGAATGAACCCATGCCGGAATACGCCCGCGATATGATCGTTGTTCCAGCATCGCCGGATTCTGTTCAAGCGAAAATTGTCTTCTCTGCATTGCACAATGAAATTGCAAAAGACCTTGAACCACAATTCGCAAAGGCAGGTGCGGCTGTCTGCTCGAATGCATCATCGTATCGCCGCGAAGAGGATGTGCCGCTGCTTCTGCCCGAAGTCAACGCGGGGCATATTCAACTCGTAAAGCAGCAGCGCATCAATCGCGGTTGGAGCGGATGCATTCTCACGAATCCAAATTGCACCAGTGCGGGTCTCACCGTTGCGCTCAAGGCGCTCGATGATTCTTTTGGCGTGAAAAAAGTTTTTGCAGTTTCTTTGCAGGCGCTTACTGGCGCGGGCTATCCCGGCGTGCCGTCGCTCGACATCATTGACAATGTCATTCCCAACATCAACGGCGAGGAAGAGAAAGTGGAATGGGAACCGCGCAAGATGCTTGGCAAATGGAACGGAAACAAAATTGATCTATCGAATATGCGATTCAGCGCGCATACAAACCGCGTGGCAGTCATTGACGGACATACGGTCTGTGTCAGTGTGGAACTGGCGCGTCCCACCGACCCTGAAACTGCTGAAGCGATCCTACGGGCATACGCGGCACCTGAATCAGTGCGGGAACTGCCGTCGAGTCCGCGACCAGTGATCAGCGTCAGAAATGAAGCGGACCGCCCCCAGCCAAGACTCGACCGATTAACCGGAAAAGGCATGACGACAGTGGTCGGCCGTGTGAGGCGTGATCCACTCCTTGATCTTAAATTTGTTGTGCTATCCCACAACACGATCCGCGGCGCGGCCGGTGGATCCATTTACAATGCCGAGTTATTGGTGAATGAAGGATTGCTGTAAACCAACCGTAGACCGTTGACGATAGACGGTAATTCACGGTCAAAAAGAAATTGCTACTTGACAAGCACAGAGGCACTATGATATAAACCGCGAAATTAAATATTCGCTCTTATCCAGAGAGACTGAGGGAACGGCCCTTTGAAGTCTCGGCAACCAGACGAAAGTCATGGTGCCAACTCCGACAGAAGGATGACAAGCAATTGTCATTCGAACCCTGGAAGATGAGAGGACGGTGTGGACGCATACCTCTTCTTGTACTTTCAGAAGAGGTTATTTTTTTAAGTGCTTGTGCCAGCACGAAAATGACTCTTCTGAAGGGCGGATAAACTTTATCAAGAGGAGAAAACTCATGTCAACCATCAAAGATCGCAAGTTAGGTTTCGCCACCCGTGAGCTTCATGCGGGCTATTCCCCCGACCCCACTACGGGCAGTCGCGCTGTGCCTTTGTATCAGACCACCAGCTATCAATTCAAAAGCACGGAACATGCCGCCAATTTATTCGCGCTCAAAGAACTGGGAAATATTTACACTCGCCTGATGAATCCCACCACCGATGTATTGGAACAGCGCATTGCATCCCTCGAAGGCGGAGTTACCGCGCTGGCCGCGAGTTCAGGTCATGCGGCGCAGGCGCAGGCGATCTTCACCTTGTGCAGCGCAGGCGACCATATCGTTTCGTCATCGCGCTTATATGGCGGCACATATAACCAGTTCGCATACACTCTGCCAAAACTTGGAATCAATGTGACTTTTGTTGACCCAAGTGACCCGAAGAATTTTGAAGCGGCGATCAAGCCCAACACCAAGATCATCTACGGCGAAACATTGGGCAACCCCGATATTGCAGTCTTCCCCTTCGAAGAAGTTGCCGAGATCGCGAAGAAACACAAACTTATTTTGTTCATTGACAACACCTTCGCCACGCCCTATCTCTTCCGCCCGTTTGAATGGGGCGCGCATGTGGTCACTCACTCCACTACAAAGTTCATCACAGGCAATGGAACTTCCATCGGCGGCATCATCGTGGATGGCGGCAACTATGACTGGAGCAACGGCAAGTTCGAGAATTTCAACACGCCCGATCCTTCCTATCATGGATTGGTGTATTCCTCCATCGCCGCCGCGGGACTTCCCCCGTTTGCGATCAAGGCGCGTGTGCAGGTACTGCGCGACATCGGCGCATGCCAGTCACCGTTCAATTCATGGCAGACCTTGCTTGGGCTTGAAACCCTCAACCTGCGCATGGATCGCCATACACAAAACGCGCAAGCCGTTGCCGAATTCCTCGAAAAACATCCGAAGGTTAGTTGGGTCAAATATCCCGGACTCAAGAGTCACCCCGATTACGCACGCGCCAAGAAATATTTACCCAATGGCGCAGGCGCGATCCTTGGCTTCGGAGTCAAAGGCGGCGCGGCGGCAGGACAGAAGTTCATCGAAAGCCTGCAACTCTTCAGCCATCTTGCCAACGTGGGTGACGCGCGCAGTCTCGCCATTCATCCCGCCACCACCACGCACAGCCAACTAACGGAGGAGCAACAAATCTCCGCTGGCGTCAGCCCCGATTTCATCCGCTTGAGCATTGGTCTCGAAGACTTCGAAGACATCAAGTGGGATCTCGATCAGGCGCTCAAATAATAAGGATGAAGGATGAAATATGAAGGATGAATGGGTGAAGAATAATTCATCCTTCATCCTTCAAAACTCATCCTTGCTTTTCCCATGCCTGTAAAAATCCCAACCACACTCCCCGCCCGCGCAACCCTTGAGCGCGAAAATATTTTCATCATGGATGAAGACCGCGCCACGCATCAGGATATTCGTCCGCTGCAAGTGGCGATCCTAAACCTCATGCCCACGAAGGTCGCCACCGAAACGCAGCTTCTACGCCTGCTCAGCAACTCGGCCCTTCAAGTTGAGGTCTCACTTCTCCACACAGCCACGCATGAGTCAAAGAATACAGATGCCGACCATTTGCTTAACCACTACTTTACGTTCGATGAAATAAAGAACAAAAAGTTTGACGGTCTCATCATCACCGGCGCGCCCGTTGAACAAATGCCTTTTGAAGAAGTTGATTATTGGGACGAACTCACCGAGATCATGAATTGGGCCGAATCAAATGTGGAATCAAACTTCTATATTTGCTGGGGAGCGCAAGCCGCGCTGTATCACAGATATGGAATCCCGAAATATGACCTGCCCCATAAGATGTTCGGCGTCTACAAGCACCGCATCCTTTCTTCGACCGAGAGCCTGCTGCGGGGATTCGATGACATTTTCCTCGCCCCACATTCCCGTCATACCGAGATCCGCCGCGCGGATATTGAGAAGGTTGACGAGTTAAACATCCTCGCCGAATCAGATGATGCCGGCGTTTACATTGTCGGCACAAAAGATGGGCGTCATCTCTTCATTACCGGTCATTCCGAATATGACCCGCTCACCTTGAAATCAGAATATGACCGTGACATAAACAAAGGGCTGCCGATCCACATCCCGCAAAATTATTATCCCAACGATGACCCAACGCAGAATCCCCAAGTCCTCTGGCGCGGACATGCGAACCTGTTATATGCGAACTGGCTGAACTATTATGTCTATCAGGTCACGCCGTATGATGTCAACCAGATCCCCAAAAAATAATGGTGACGTTATGTCACCATTATTTTTTCAAATTCATTTTATTTTTTCCAGACGGTTGCATACTTCTTGCGGTATTTAATATCGTCTTCCTTTTCGATCAATTCAAAGGCAAGCGCCTTTATTTTTTCATCCTTCACGGCATCATATAGATTTCTGAAATCCTGAATAATGTCATAGCGGATCAACGTGCAATTCTTTTCTGCGACACATTCATAGTATCTCCTTGCGAGTCCGTTCAGTAAGATCTCCTGTTGTTTCTTCCCTGCCAGACCAACCTTCCAAATCGATTGCAGACAATGCCGTGCCGTGACAAACCTTTCGTCTTTCGTGACAGCCAGCAGTTTGTCAAAGTCTTTGAGCATCCTGCCCTTTGGGTCGCTCTTTGCTAGGTTGCTTAACAACTGCGCAGATATCGCACGGACGTGGTTATCCTTGTGTTTCAGTCCATCAAACAATTCATCCCAGGCTTCATACGCCCAACTGACAGGCTTTTCGGTTTTTTCCATTAGGGAAGAGTAAGCATTATTTTGCAATTGCCCATCTTCCGAGTGGATATTATTTAAATGGGCACGAATTGTTTTATCCATAATATCTCCAGCCGCATTGGTTGCTGTTCGGAAAGATAGACCGCGTTCCACTAAGGGTCTGTAAATCATTAACTTCCTGCAATGTGTTTTGGTGGGCGAGGGAAGTTATATTTTTATGATCCCTTATTCCTTCTTACCACCAAACGCATTGCAGACAATAGCTTCATTTTTTATCCATTTTATGGACAAATCCTGTCTTATTTTAGAACATAAATTCTGTTTTGTAAAGGAATATCTGGTATCCTATCTGTAACCCCACAATACAGGAAGCAACGAGACAGAATGAACAACCCGAAAACGAGAACAACTTTCCATCCTCTTCGCCTGATCGCTGAATATGGATCACACATTCGCGCCTTTAAGCCGAATGCACGAATGTATTTGTTAAACGTCATCATCACCGGCGCAGTGATGGGTATCTTCCGTTTGCTTTTCAATTTTTTTGTGCTGAGTCTCGGATACAACGAAGCCTTGCTCGGCAACCTCATCACCACCAGCAGTTTCGTCGCATTGTTAGCCGCCCTGCCCATGGGCTATCTAGCAGACATGATCGGACGCAAAGGCTCGCTCATCATCTCCGGCGCATTATTGAGTTTCTCCATTCTCGCCATGGCCATCTGGCGCACAGAGAACACCTTCTACTCCATGAACGTCATTTCCGGCATCGCACAGAGTCTGGCTGGCGTGACCATGGCCCCTTTCTTAATGGAGAACAGCGACGAAAAAGAACGTACCTATCTATTCAGCTTTGGTCAGGGATTGCAAATGACAATGGCCTCCGTCGGTAATTGGGTCGGCGGCTATCTGCCCACATGGATAGGCAGCGCACAAAAGGTCACGGCCACGAGCAGTATGGCTTATGGCAATTCCATTTTCATCGTTGGAGTCGGCGCGGCAATCGCTGTCATTCCTTTGTTGTTACTCAAATCACCCAGGCTCGAAAAGACTCAACGTGCCGTGTTCGCGCCCTTTCAATATGCAGTTAAAAATCCGCTCCTGCTGACCAAGTTAATTCTGCCCATGCTTCTCACGTCACTCGGCGCAGGCTTGATCATGCCATTCATGAACGTTTTCTTCCGCGTGGTTCATCATCAATCCGACGTAGTCATCGGCACATTATTTGCATGGGGCTCACTTGCGATGGGCATCGGATTATTGATCGCGCCGCCGCTTGCCGAACGGACAGGCAAGATCCAACTGGTGGTCATCACGCAGGCAATTTCGATTCCTTTCTTAATTCTGCTTGGGTTCTCACCCATCATCTGGGTCGGCGCCGCGAGTTATTACATCCGCCTGGCTTTGATGAACATGAGTTCGCCGGTCTATCAGACTTTCATCATGGAACACGTTGAACCGTCGGCGCGCGCCACAGTTGCAAGCCTTACCAGTATGGCGTGGAATTTCGGCTGGGCATTCAGCCCCACCATCAGCGGCTGGCTTCAAGTGCAGTATGGGTTTGGTCCGCCTTTCATCGGCACGATCATCCTCTACACGATTTCCGTGATCATGTACTGGGCATTTTTCTGGAGAGGAAGCATCAGCACGGTTCAGTCCCCAGCCACAACAGATTGACCTTCAAAAAACAGAGCACTCTTAATGCTCTGTTTTTTGTGGGAAAATTGGGGGAATGACAAAAGATATGCTAAAGCACGATGTTTTGATCATCGGCGGCGGACCCAGCGGCCTCTCCACCGCACTGCATCTGACGAAGATCGCCCCGCATCTGACTAGCCGAATCCTGATCCTGGAAAAGGAACATTATCCGCGCCCAAAGCTGTGCGCCGGCGGCCTGGTCGCCGATGCGGAAATTATTCTTCAGAGGCTTGGTCTGGACGTCAGCGAAGTTCCGCATGTGGATGCATCCTCGGCACATTTTGATTTTGAAGGCAGAGGGATTAAGATCAGCGTACCAAAGAGTCACACCATCCGCGTGATCCGGCGCAACGAATTTGATCATTGGCTGGCAAAAAAGACTCGTGAAGCGGGGATTGAAATTCGGGAAGGCGTTACTGTAAAAAATATCATCCCTGATAAAGATGGTGTCACTGTTGAAACCGAGCAGGGAAATTTTCGTGCGCTCATCGTTGTCGGCGCGGACGGCTCAAATGGGATCACACGCAGATGCGTTTTTCCGAACTTCCCAGTATATACAGCGCGGGTATTGGAAGTGATTACGCCAAACTACCCCCTCCGCCATGCTACGCAGGGCGCCTCCCCCAAGTCCAATGGATTTGAGGGAGGATGGGATCGTGAGAGTGTTGCTTATTTTGATTTCTTTGCAGTTCCTAAGAATATCGCAGGCTATGTTTGGGACTTCCCCACTCAAATCAATGGCGAGCCGATGCGGTGCTGGGGAATCTATGACACGAATTTACTTGCAGACCAAAACCGTCCGCAACTGAAGAAACCTTTGGCGGATGAAATGGCGCGGCATGGATTCATCCTCGATGAGTATGAACTCAAGGGTCATCCCATTCGCTGGTTTGACCCAAGCAATCCTGTTTCAATGCCGCATGTATTACTCGTTGGGGATGCGGTGGGCGCGGACCCGATCTTCGGCGAGGGTATCAGTATGGCGCTGGGATATGGCGCACTCGCGGCGCAGGAGATTAGCGAGTCGATTCGGCGCAATGACTTTTCATTTGGCAGATTCAAGCGTCGGCTCGTGCGAAGCGGGCTGGGTCAAACTTTGTTCGCGCGTTGGGTCATCACGCAGATCATTTATCCGCTTAAGTGGCGCTGGTTCCAAATCCTGTTATGGTGGATATTGAAGCCAGTCGTGATCCTGGTCGCGTGGATTTTTGTTTTGAATTGGGGAAAGCGGATCAGGATTTGACGCGCTTGATAAAACCGGGTGTGTTCAACTGGCGTTCAAGCAGATAAGTGAAGTATCCCTGCATCAGGATTTCCGCTTCCTTCTTGACCTCGCTGCCGGGGTTTGCACGAGAGGCATCGCGGTACGTTGAGCGCTGGAAGTGGCGCAAATATTTCAGCGTTTCAATGGAGATCTTATTTAAGTTTTTCAGCCCCTGCCCGCAGCGCGGACAGATCACGCCGCCGGCGCTGAATGAAAAGAATTGGTCTTCAGGGAGGATCTCGCGTCCGCAGTTGGCGCACTCGAATAATTGCGGGCGAAAGCCAACATGATCGAGCAGACGCATTTCATAATAACGAACCGCCACCCATGCATCAGATTCTTTTTCAAGGCGGTCAAGAGTTTCGATCAAAAGTTTGAAAGTCAAAGGATGACCGCCGTCATCGTCATAGGTGAAGCGATCCAAAAGTTCGATGGCATAGGAGGCGTAACCGGTCTTCATCAAGTCTGCGCCAATGGCAAGAAAAGCGTTGACCGTTTCGGCCTGCGTCACGATCAGCAGGTCACGTCCGCGTGAGAGTTGCAGAGTGACATGAGTGAAGGGCTGTAAGTGTCCCGCCTTGCGTGAAGTGACCTTGCGCGCTCCCTTCGCCACGGCGCGGACTTTTCCCAACTCGCGCGTGTAAAGGGTCAGCAACTGGTCGGCTTCACCCCAATCTTTATGGCGAAGCACAACAGCAGACACGCGGAAGGAACGGAATTCAGCCATGATTCAATTTTGGATTTGCGATTTTAGATTTACGATTTTAGATCGGTGGTCGAGTAGTCCGAGTATTTTTCGAGGGCATACCGAGACCCGATTTTGGATTTACGATTTCTAGTTTTCAAGATGCTTCGGCGTGAAGGCCTCGGGCAGCAACTCGGCAACCGTCATTTCTTTTTGAAGTTTTCCATTTCCATCAGCGATCAAGATAAGAGTATCCAATCCGAACTCGGCCATCACCTGCCTGCATCCGCCGCAGGGAGAGCCGCCGTTATTGGTTACGACCGCGATCACCTCAAATTCAGTCTCGCCCTCTGAAACCGCTTTGAAGATGGCAACCCGTTCCGCGCACATGCCGGTGGGATAGGCGGCGTTCTCGATATTCACGCCGGTGTATACGCGTCCGCTTTTGGTTCGCAGCGCGGCGCCTACAGGATAATTGGAATAAGGCGCATACGCGTATTTACGCGCTTCGTTGGCTAGGTCAATTAGTGATTGGCGTTCTTCGTTTGTGAGTTTCATGGTTTAGTCTTCTGGTTTTCTAGTTGGCTAGTCTTCTGGTCGGCTGAGTTACTTTTTGGCTTTTCTTTCAAGTTTCTTGATCGCGCGCGCGGGCATGCCTACGACAAGAGTGTCTTCCGCCACGTTCTTTGTGACAATCGCGCCAGCCCCTGTGCGCGCACCGTTTCCAATCTTAAGCGGAGCGACGAGCATCGTATCCGAACCAATGAACACATCCTCGCCAATCTCGGTGGCGTGTTTCTTCTCGCCGTCATAGTTACAAGTGATCGTGCCTGCGCCGATGTTCGTGTTGGCGCCGATCTGGGCATTGCCGATGTAGGAGAAATGTCCCATTTTCACGCCTTCCTTGAGATGCGAATCTTTCACCTCGCCGAAGTTACCCATGTGGACATGGCTGCCCAAATGCGCGCCTTTTCGTAAACGTGCAAAGGGACCCATATCCACGTCATCTTCCAAAAGCGCACTCTCGAGATCAGAGGCAAGCACTTTACAGCGATTCCCAATTTTAGAATTCCGGATAATCGAATTCGGGCCGATGACATTGCCTTCGCCAATTTCAGTTTTTCCCTGAATGAAAGTGTTCGGCATAATTACCGTATCCATGCCAATCGTCACGCCGGCATCAATGTATGTGGATGCGGGGTCAATCATCGTCACGCCGTTCAACATGTGCTGGTGATTGATGCGCCGGCGCATAGCTGCTTCACACTCAGAAAGATGAACGCGTGTGTTAATTCCAATCGTCTCTTCGAGGTCATCCATTACCGTAGCTTGAACGGACAAGCCGTCTTTGGATGCCAGTTCAACTGTATCCGTTAAATAGTATTCGCCTTTTTTGTGATTCTTGGGGATGCGGCGCAATGCGGACCATAACCAATTCGCATCAAAACAATATCCGCCCACGTTCAATTCCTTGACCTGTAACTGCTCTGCCGTAGCGACATACTCCTCGACGATGGAGGATACCGTTCCGTCCGCGTTACGAATGATCCTTCCAAAGCCGCGGGGATTATCCGAATGAACAGTCAATAATGAAATGGGACCTTTATTCTTCTTTTGGGTTTCGACCAGCGCCTGCAAAGTCTCACCGCGCAATAAAGGCATGTCGCTGTAACAAACAACAACCAGATCGGTCTTATCTTTCAATAAAGATTCGGCCTGCATCACTGCATGTCCTGTGCCCAATAGTGGTTCCTGCAAAACAATTTGAGCGGAGTCTTCCAAATATTTTGTGACCGCTTCCGCGCCATGACCGACCACCACAACCGGTCTCTCGTTCGTGGACTGTTTGATCGCTTCGAGGGCGTGCCAGATCATGGGTTTGCCTGCAATGGGATGCAGGACCTTCGGCGTGGATGACCTCATACGTGTCCCCTGACCAGCGGCAAGCAGGATTGCTGTTACTCTCATTGTGTCACCTCAAACAAAACAGGATTTGTGCGGCGGGGTCACCCGCGCTGCGCAAATCCTGTTTTGAAAAGAATTCCCGCGTCGGCGGGGTATGTCTGGCTGGGGCACCAGGATTCGAACCTAGATCCACAGCTCCAAAGGCTGGTGTGCTGCCGTTGCACCATGCCCCAGTGCGGGCAAAATTGTATCACAATTTTTTTAATTTCCATCCGGAATAATGCCAAGTTTGCGGGCTTCTTCGAGGGAAATCACATCAGGGTTGACAGGCACAGTCCCCAATTTTTGAGCGGCTTGATCCCAGAATTCATCTGTTTTGCCTGTCCTCTTTTTAGCGACGAAAGACTTCATGAGCAGGGCTTCCATTTCCGGGGAGGGGGGTGCTTCAACGGGCTGTTCTGCCTGTTGGACAGAATCAGGCCCGGGCGCGGATGAAGATGCGGATTTTGCGTCATTCGCAGGCAGGCGCAGTTCGCCGGTCACGCCCATGGACTTGAGGGATTTTTCCACCTGAGTCCGCAAGGCAAGCAGGGCGCTGACGGTTTCAAGAATGCGCGCCTCAGTGGCAAGTTCGTTGCCGGCAACTAGCAGGGCAAATAGCGGGGTGACGGGAATGAAGAGCAGGTCATGGTCGCCGCCGCTGAAGACGTGATAAGAGTCGAGGGTTTCCTGGTGGTTATGACGCGCGACCTTCAAACTCGCGCCATGAATGGACATCAATGTGGAAATGAGCGAGACTTCCATGCTGGCATCGTGGAGTTTGCCGGTGCGCGCCTGCACAAGTCCGCGCTCATTGAGCAGGAAGACTGCTTCGGCTTTGATATCCTGCCTAAAATTGGCAAGCAGATCTGAGAGCCGGGTGTGACGGTCTGGCGCTATTTCATCTTTTTTCTCGGATGGAAAAATCGTTTGCACAAGACCCAGTCCGCGCTCCACGACATCCAAAAAATCTGCGAGGGGGATGGGTTTATCAAAGATGGCGAGGGCGCCGGCAGAAAGCATTTCTTCGCGCATTTTGCGCTGGGTCATGCCGGTGATGAAGATCACATTCACTTCCGGGTTGCGCGCGCGGACTTTGTGCATGAGTTCAACTCCGCTCATGCCGGGTAACATGTAATCTGTAACAAGCAGGTCGATCTTATGCCGCGAGGACGCCAGCAGGGCCTCTTCGCCCGATGGAGATTCAAATATCTTTAATTTATCCAGATTGAGCGTATCAAGCGTTGAGTGTAATAACCGCAGGATGTCGCGCTGATCGTCAACAAGCAATATGTTGTGTTCCATCATTGACCTACTTTTTTATATCTGATGTTCGTCACTTGCAGCCTTCACCCATATCAATGGACTCGATATTCCAAAGTGGATCGGCTGTCGGGTCAAGGTCAAAATGACAAAGGTCAGGGCGCACTGCGGCGATCCGCAAATGGTAATACAGCGGAATGGCGGTCAGGTCCGCTGAAAACAGGACCTGAGTCTCGCGGTACGAATCAGCATAGCTTTGGTCTTCGGGCATGGATGCCTGAGCCGTGCGGCAGGCCGCATCGAATTCAGGGTTCTTGAAAGCTGTCACATTGGTCCCGGCCCAGGAATTGGCAGCAGTGGGGATCTGAGCGCTGGTAAACCAATTACAGGGAGGTTCGATCCCATTCACACCCATCGCATATTCGATGAGATCAAAGTGACGCCCGAATAATGCGCCGGTTGGACCGGGGGCATAAAGATCGTTAGGTTCAAAATATTGAACGTTGAGTCCAATGCCGCATTGAGCGAGGGACTGCGTGAGAATATCCGTGACCTGTCTGCGCTGTGTAGCAGTGGTGGTGTAGTAATTCAATTTCAGGGGCGTACCAGCCGTCACATTTATCACATTCGCCGCAGTGAGCGGAGTGGCTGGATCATGATCTGTATCTCTCCAGCCGGCCTGTTCGAGTAAAGCCCTGCCGGTGCCGGGGTCGAATGGCAAGGCCTCGATGTTGGGATCATATAAAGGATGCCCAACGGGCAGGTAACTTACCGGAACTGTCGTAAGCCCAAAGAGGACATTATCCACAACTTTCTTACGATCCAAACAATAAACAATTGCCTGACGGGTATGCTCGTCTGCAAAAATATCCTGTCTATCGCCCTGCCGTGCAGGTTGATAACCGTCATCATAAGATGAAGGTGTGATGCCAAGCCCAAGCCACTCAATGGTCATGCCGGATGTGGCAAAGGTTTTGGCCAGTTCGCCATCCTGCAACTCCTGCAACAGTCCCACCTGATTGTCGAGGCGAATGGTTGGGTCGATAATGTCACAGCGGCCGCCCACCAATTCGGACAGAGCCATGTCCGGGTCCGAAATGAAGCGAAAATTTACAGCGTCAAACTTTGGGTAGCCATCTGTCGCGCGGAAGTAGTGGGGATTCCTCGTCATGAGGATGTGATCGCCCGCGGCCCATTCCTTGATCATATAAGGTCCCCAGCCAATCGGCGAACGCGAAGCAATATCAATTGTTTGTAATTCAGAAGCGGAGAACTCGCTCCATACATGGCGCGGGGCGGGCGTCCAAAAGTTGATGAAGTAGGAAGGATCCAAATAGCCAGGCTTGCCCCACCATTGCAATGACTGCGGGTCGGAGGCTTCGTATGTTTGAGTACGTTCCACCAAATATTTATTCGTAACCGCATCAGGCGCAGATGCAAGAGAAAACGCATAGACCGAATCATCCGCAGTAAGCGGTGTGCCATCCGACCAGGTCAGGTCGGGGCGCAGGCGGAAATTCACGATCATTTGATCCATGTCAAGCGATGTCGTACCGTCATAGATGATGGCACAATCATCGGCGCGGCAGCCAGCCGGACGGACGCGCAACCCCTGCGCAAGGGTGGACAGATTTCCATCCGCATCCACTATCTGATCCCCTGCCTGCACAGGCGTGCTGACAATTTCTGCGGCGCCGTTTTCAATGCTCGGCATCTGCGTAAGGATCACAGCCTGATAGTCATAGCCAATGGTGTCAAAGGGACCATCATTGACGGCTTGCATGACACCACGCGCGCTTTCATTCATTCCGCCATAGGGATAAAGGGTATTGGGTTCCTGTCCCATACAAACGGTAAGAGTGCGGGATACAGGCGTCGCCGTAGCGGCTGGAAGCAACGGAGCAAATGTGGCGGTAGGAGTCTCCGTCGGCGTTTGCCTGGCTGAACATGCAACAACGAATAAGAGGAGCAAAATAAAGGGAACGAACTTTTTCATGATCGCCTGCCAAAATATAATAGGATGCAAAGTTCTTTTTTCAATGAGGGCAATTATAACAATGATAATAGTTTCAAGTACCCACTAAATGTACGGGCGGGGTCATCCCGCCCGTACAAGATATCAAGAATGTAATGGAGTGACGCCCAAACCAACCCCATCGGGCATAAATAATTTCGCGCCTTCGTAACGAAGTCCACTAAAAGGATCGTTGCCGATGAGCAAGGGTCCGTCCAGATCAAGGTAGTTGCATAACGAAGCGAGATGAGCCGCGGCGGTGACGCCCACCGAGCTTTCGATCATGCACGAAAGCATGATCTTCATGCCATGCGCGCGGGCAGTGTGGATGGTCCGCAAGGCTTCGCGCAGTCCGCCGGACTTCATCAACTTGACCACTACGCCGTCAATAGCGCCCGCATAAGTCGCGACATCACGCGAAGTCTTTACGCTTTCATCCGCAAAGATGGGAGTGGTCACGCCGCGTATCTTCAATTGATCGCGCAGCCATAAATAAGACTTCACATCGCCAATGGGAAGCGGCTGTTCGATGAGTTCCAGATCATATTCCGACAACTTCGTGATTAACTCCAGCGCCTGCTCAGGAGTCCACGCGGCATTTGCATCCACCCGCAAGCGCGCATTGCTCGCCTGACGTATCGCCGCCACTGAAGCCTCTGCATCTTCAACGCCAAGTTTTACTTTAATGATGGGATAGTTCGATTCTTTTACGCGCGCCGCCATCACTTCGGGCGTGTCAATGCTGACTGTGAACGAAGTCTGCGGCAAAGGAGCAGGCGTCAACCCAAACAATTTATATAAAGGCTGGCCGACCATCTTCCCCCACAGGTCATGCAAGGCAATGTCCACGGCCGCCTGCGCCGCATGAGGGCCGTCAGGCAGGGCATTCAAAATATCTTCGAGCAAAAACGGGTCATCGCCCAGCGGCGGAAGCGCATTGATATAAGCGGATAAGCTTTCCTGAGTGTCACCGTAATAAAAAACTGCGGCCGCTTCGCCGTAACCGACCAAGCCATTATGCTCGATCATCGCCAGCACGTTATGACGCTGGTCGCTCGCGCCATGCGAAACGCGAAAGGTTGTTTTCAAATTAAGTGTCATTGGTTTAACAGAAAGCTTCATCGAAACCTCCTTGCGCCGCGATAATTTTCATGCAGCCATTTTCCATACCGCTTGCCGGCAGGATCAAAGGTGTTGTACGCAATGCCCCAATCCGTTGCGTTAGCGTGAATGAATTCATCCCCGCCAAGCGATATCCCAACATGGCTGATATGAATTTCGTCATCTTCATCCTTCTCGCCAAAGAAAAGCAAGTCGCCGGGTTCGGGCGTTCCATTCACCGCCATTCCCACATCAAATTGCTGATCGGCATCGCGCGGGATCGTCACACCCATAAAAGCATAAAAGGTTCCAGCGAGTCCCGAACAATCATAGCCATAAGGAGTCCGTCCGCCCCACAAGTAAGGCACGCCGCAAAAACGGCGGATCAATTCCAGCGTTCGTTTAATTCCATCCGTATTTGCAGATGGACGCTGCGCAAGAGGAATTACATCTGCACTGAGGATCTTCCACATGCGACCATCAGGCAACTGGATGAAAGAGTCCGCATCTTTTTCTTCCCGCAAATTGACCAGCGTTGCAAAGGGTATTTTCTGCACGAGAAGATTCTCTTCATTCCACGCCTCCGCCAGTGATGCGGTCACAATTGCGTTACATTGACTCTGATATGCGCGAACATCACTCTCAGCGCATAAATAAAGCGAACCGTTATGTACCCAGCCCGAGTATCCATCATGCATTAGATGGATGAGACTCCACTCCTCGCCGCGTTCGATCACCCGCGCCGACTCACCCATCCGCACCTGACTGATGCGTTCCGCATGAATGGTCGACTTGCGGCGCAAATCCTCAACGGGGCGATTCATTAACGCCCAGGGTGTATTTTCATCGATCAATACTTTTAGATTGTCTTGCGTCACGGGCGTTTCGATCAACTTCAATGCTTCGGTGTGCATTTCAGTGTTGAGAACTGTGCCGCTTAATACTCCTTCTTCACTCACGCGTACATCGAAAATTCCTTCGCGGCTATCTTTATGGTATTCGAGTCTGTGACGATATAACTTGTCGCTTGCGGGTGTGCCGCGGCGCGCAATAAAATCATTCACCCGCTCGATCCATTCCGTCATGATCTCATCGTGAACGGTGTGCGCGATCCCTTTTGGAATCCACAACTCACTTGCCGGAATGTGACGCGCGATAAATTGTCCATGCTTATACGGCGCGTTGACCCTATCCTTCTCGCCTTGAATCACCATCGTGGGGCGAGTCACTTTGGCAAGGTCAGCAGGCGTGTAATTCGGCTCGCTAATGATCTCTTTGAGGGTCATCAAAACCAGATCGCGCCAGTAGTCCGCTCCCAGCGGCGAATGAAGCGCAACCATCTCTTCATACCAAATCGGGCGTTCCCTTTCAATAAAATCAGGGTCGAAAATTGGCGGTTCTTTTTCGATCAAGTCGGGACTTACCCAGGCATTCGCCGCCTGTGGAATACAGGTCTGGATTACCTCGGGATGTTCGATGAGAGTCACCAACGCAACATTGCCGCCATTGCTATGACCGATTACATGTGCGCGTTCAAACCCCAGCGCGCGGATCGTACCTGCAACATCCGACGCGAGTTCCTTGAAGGAATAGGTCATATTCGGATTGGTGGATTGTCCATGTCCGCGGCAATCAGGGACGATGACGTAAAAATCCTCCGCGAGCAAAGGCGCAACCTTGTTCCAGTTGGAGTGCCCTGTCCCGGTGGAGCCGTGAATCAGATAAATGGGCGCGTGGCCCGCGCGTTTTTTTCCGTAAGTTTGAAAATAGATTTCCGCACCATTTACATTTACAAAAGGCATTGTTACCTCACATCAACGCGCCAAAGCAAGCAGCGTTCTAAATGCAAAATAGATCGTGACCATATCCTCCGCAACATATTGAACTTTGCGGTCCTGCAAGCGCAAGGCGCCCGGCATGATCATGGCCTTATCCGCCATTTCAGATTGAACGAATTCCAAGACCATCGTGATGGGCGCTTCCACCTTGAAAGGTTTTGGAGATTTTTTCTGCGCGAGTTTTTTCACCGCGCGCTTTGCAGAGTCTTCGATCAATTTAGAAGTGACGGCCGGCGGGAAGCATTCAGCCGCCATACGCCCGATGGCTTGCTTGACAACAGCAGTTTCCACATCGCCAAAGAAATCCTGTGCTTCGGCGCAGACGGTCTGGTCGCCTGAGATCATGATGACCGGCACGTTGAAATGTCCGCATACGCCGCCATTGAGTCCCGACTCGCCAAACAAGCGTCCGTTGATCCACAAATTGGCAACGCGTTCATCCGACCAGGTGTGGTCGAGGATGGCCGTTTGCGACCCCATGCGTCCATGATAGCCGATGAATAAAACCCCATCTACGTTCTGGTCAACTCCATGGACCATGGAAAGCGGCATGGGTGAACCCGTGTTAAGAACGGCACGCGAGTCTAATTCTTCGATGAGAATATTCCGGCTATTATTGTGACCATCTGTGACGGAGACACTATCTGCGCCTCCGGAGAAAGCACCGCGAATGGCCGCATTTACATCGCCTGTCATTAATTTTCTAAAACGAGCATATTCGGGATGATTGGGATTAACCTGATCCCAATGGACAACGCCTGTAATCCCCTCCATATCAGCAGCGATCAAAATTTTCATAATGTGATACTCCCATTGTATATGTCACCCTGAGTGAAACGAGAGTCTCTACTACCGAAAAGGGGATTCTTCGCTACGCTCAGAATGACAGTGTGAAGTGTTTAACAAAATAGGATTCAGGCTTTCACCCGAATCCTATTTTCATTCATTTTTATATTATTGCGTGCCGCGCATACGCGGGTCAAGCGCGTCACGCAGACCGTCACCGAGAAAGGTGAATGCGAGCACAATCAAAGCGACACAGATCGCAGGTGATAGAAGCAGGAAAGGCTGGGCATTGATCGCCGACTGTCCATCCAGCATCAACGAGCCCCAACTGGTAATAAAGATGTCTGCCGGGTTTGAGGATGGTCGCAAACCAACTCCGAGATAACCAAGAATGGCTTCGAAAATGATCAAACCGGGAATGCTGAAGGCCATGTTCACGATCAGGGGACTGAGGCTGTTCGGCAGGATATGGCGGAACATGATGCGGAAATCAGTTGCGCCGATGCAATGCGCTGCTTCCACAAACTCCTTCTGTTTGAGGGAAAGCACCTGTCCACGGATCAAGCGTGCCACGCCCACCCAGTTTACAATTGCCAGTGCGGCAAATAGAAGGATCAATCCATTCGCTAATTGTCCGATGAATGAATCACGCAAAGCCACCATAACAATGATAAAGAACAGCAGGTCAGGGAAGGCATAGATCACATCTGTGAGGCGCATCAGAATGTTATCCACACGTCCGCCAGCATAGCCTGCAATCATGCCGATCGTGGTACCCATCAACAAAATGATGAAGGTTGGGAAAAAGCCCACAACCATTGAAACACGCGAGCCATAAATCACGCGGCTCAGAACATCCCGTCCGAGTGAATCGGTGCCGAGCAAAAAGCGCGGGTCAGATTGAATGTTCGTTGAGCCTTTGAAAAATGGCGGCGGAAGAAAACGCTTGCCATCATTTATTTGCAGGGGATTCTCAGGAACGATAACCGAAGCAAAAACAGCCATGAAGGCAAACAGGATAATGATGATCAAACCGGCTACTGCGGCCTTGTTTTTTATCAAACGTGCCCAGGCCTCCGCACCTAAGCTTTTGCTCGAGCGAAAAATATCCCGTTCTGATTCAATCTCATTTGTCTGTGAAGTTTTTACAGCCATATCAGTACTCCTAATGCCTATTCTTCGAACCGAATACGCGGATCAATGAACACATAAACGAGATCTACACTCAGGTTGGCAACTGCCACCAACAAGGCGTATACCATAGTTGTCCCCATGATCATCGAATAATCACGCTGACCTATCGCTTGTACGTAGGCACGTCCCATACCGGGGAAACTGAACATCGTCTCGATGATGAATGAACCTGTCACCAAACCTGCGAGGGCGGGTCCGAGGATCGTCACAACAGGGATCAAGGCGTTCTTGAGCATATGTTTAATGATCACGATACGCTCCGCCAGTCCTTTCGAGCGTGCAGTACGCACATAATCCTGGCGCATCACTTCAAGCATGGATGAACGTGTCAAACGAGCCGTATAAGCCATTGTCCCAAAACCAAGAACCGTGGCAGGCATGAGCCAATACTTCACCTCATTCCAGTTATCCACGATGATATCTATCCAGTGCAGCCATGAACCAAAGATAATGATCAGGAAAATGGCCAACACAAAGCTTGGCACAGAAATACCGCTGGTGGCGATAAATAAACCAATATAGTCCCAGAGTGTATTTTGCTTAAGAGCCGCAACCACTCCGATGGGAATTCCAAGCACAATTGCAAAGGATAAAGCAATTAAACCCAGCCGCAGGGAATAACCAAAGCGGCTTTGCCAAAATGATTGCAGAGGGGGCGCAGAAAATAAGATGCTTTGAACGGTTCTACCGCGTTGGCGGTAGGAGGGGCCGAGGTTGCCGCATATCATTCCGCACGAGAATTTTTTTGTAACACTGTTAATATCGCCAAAAACGTAAGCTGTAAACTGGCGCCAAAGGGGTTTATCCAACCCATAATAAGCATCCAGGGATTTTCGAGTAGAAGCGTCCACCTGCCGTCGATCGGAATCTGTATCCCACGGTCCGCCCGGGGCGCTACGCATGATAATAAAAGTAACCAATGAAACCGTAAGTAAAACGGGAAACAACCAAAACATACGCCGGATAAAATATGTAGCCATAAGGGTTTCTCCAAATTAAGTGGAGCAGAGAAATTAGGGCTGACCGGTTATTAGCCGGTCAGCCCTTTTATTCAAATCTAGTAAAGATTACGGCATCATTGTGTCGATTGTGATCGTCGCAACCGAGAAGGAGCCGGGCCAGTCAGAATCTTGCGGGGTGGTCACAATACCCTTAACCCACGGCTGTACCAGATAGTGATTGAGTGAGTTGTAACCGAAAGCTGATGGGATATCAGCCAGGAGTAATTGCTGGGCCTGAGCATACAGGTCAGCGCGCTTGGCAGGATCGAGTTCAACATCAGCCTGGGCAAGCAAGGCATCCATCTCTGTATTGACATAGCCTTGGCGCTGGGCAAAGGTTGTGTCAGAGCGCCAGTAAACGCTCAACCAGTTCTGCTGATCCGGGTAGTCCGCGCACCAGCCCTGGCGGGCAAAGAGCGGGAAGGTAGCAGGATCTTTGGTAATGGCAGTGAAGGTTGTAGCATCAATCGGGTCGAGGGCAATGTCTACGCCCAAGTATTCCTTGTACTTGGCCACAATCCATTCAGAGCGCTGGCGGTTGCGGGGCGAATCACCGAAGGTGAGTTTCAAGCCAAGAGCGTTAAGCGCATCAGGACCACCATAGGAAGAGGCAGCCAAAGCAGCTTTCCCAGCTTCCGGGTCGAAGTGGAGCGGAGAGTTGGCATCATAGCCAGGGAATCCAGGGGGAATCCAAGTCCAGGTAGCGGCACTCAGACCACCATCAACATCCTTGGTCCAACCTTCAGCATCAAATGCCAAAGCAAAAGCTTCGCGGACCTTCTTGTCGAGGAACGGGGAGTCGTAGGTTGTGCCATCGGGGGCAGTGTACTTGGCAGCCAAACCGAATTTGATAAGGGTGGTGCAGGCGCCAGCGTACTGCATGTGTTGAGCGCTGAGGTTCGGGTCAGCTTGGATGGTCGGGAGATCTTCAGCTGCAGAGGCAATAATGTCGAGTTCGCCGTTCTTATAAGCTTCGAAGGCTACAGCGCTGTCGACAATATAGCGGTATTCAAGATCATAGGAGGGTTTGTCGCCCCAATAGTTGGCATTCGGAGTGAAGATACCACGGACGAAAGGTTCACCAATTGACCAGACGAAAGGTCCGTTACCAACCTGATACACAGGGCTGGTCCACCAGATATCGCCGCCATCGGCAATATTCTCTTCCTTGGCCGGGAAAGCAACCCAAATTCCCATAATTGTATGGAAATAAGGAGCGGGCTTGGAGAGGCTGAGAACAAGGGTGTTGCAGTCGGCATCATCGTAGGCGTTGCCGGTATCGGCATTGACTACGCAGTCAGCGCCGTCAGCATGGGTGGCTTTTACGCCAACACTTGCTGCAATTGCGGCTATTTCTTCTTCGGTGCAGGTGGCAGCAGAAAGAGCATCTGCAGCAGCTGTGGTCGCTTCCGCAAGAGCGGTATCGGTCGGAGCGGCATCAGAAGCAGCCTTGGCAGCGTCATAAGCGGTCTGAGCAGCGGCAACCGCAGCACAGGTCGGGGAAAGTTGAGCGCGCCATTCGGGGGCATTAAGGATTTCGTCGGTGATGGAAGCATATTCACCGGCAGTGGCGGGATCAATATTGCGTTTGATCGCATACTCGAAACGCTTGGCATTGAGGGGGCTGCCATCACTGTAGAGCAAGCCAGAGCGCAGGGTAAAGGTTAATTGAGTCGCGTCAGCATTATAGGCCCATGACTCAGCAGCGCCAGGAACTGTCTCGAGTTTGTCATTGAATTTGGTCAAGCCTTCGTAGAACAGTTTAAGGTGAGCAATTTCGTTGACATAGGAGGATTTCTGGGGATCGATCACATCGGGATAAGTACCGAGGTTGATTCGCAGAACATTCTCTCTTACGGCGGTAGGGGCCGGCGCATCAGTAGCGGCAGGAGCCGGTGCATCAGTAGCCGCAGGGGTACCGCCACCGCAAGCTGCAAGAGCCATGCTGGCAACTACCAGCAAACTCAGTATAGCAAAAAGTTTACGCATATTTCTTCTCCTCATAAATATTGGAAATGGTTTGTTTACGAACTGATAATTAGGCAAAGCCAAATATCTTTAACTGGTAGGCAATCACCTCCTTGTATAAGGTAAATATTCCATTTTTTTTACTTAACCATATGACAGGCCACAAAGTGACCTGTGGTTACTTCACGAAATTCCGGACGTGACTCAGCACAGATCTTCTCTGCGATCGGGCAGCGGGTGCGGAAACGACAACCGGAAGGCGGGTTTGCCGGAGAAGGCACATCGCCTTCAAGGATCGTCCGCTTACGGGTTGCTTCTGCGATAGGGTCTGGGATGGGGACTGCTGATAATAAAGCTTGCGAGTATGGATGCAAAGGAGATTCATATAAGTCTTTGCGGCTGGCCAACTCCACCATCACGCCTAAATACATAACAGCGACACGAGTACTAATATGACGCACCATGGAAAGATCATGCGCAATAAACAGGTAGGTCAGATTGAATTGTTCCTGCAAATCTTCCAACAGGTTCACCACCTGAGCCTGAATGGACACATCCAAGGCAGAGATCGGTTCATCGCAAACGATGAAGGACGGCTGTAAAGACAGTGCACGCGCGACACCGATACGCTGACGCTGTCCGCCTGAGAACTCGTGCGGATAACGTGTGGCAAAAGAGGGGTTGAGCTTCACTAACTCCAATAAATGCGAAACGCGGTCATCCACTTCCTTGCCGGATGCGATATTGTGAACGATAAGCGGTTCGCCGATAATATTTCCAACGGTCATGCGTGGATTCAAACTGGCATAAGGGTCCTGGAAGATCATCTGCATCTTGCGGCGCATACGGCGCAGATCTTCGCCTTTAAGGCGAACCAAGTCTACACCGTCAATTTCCACATTACCTGAAGTAGGGCGATAAAGCTGAAGGATGGAGCGCCCAGTCGTGGATTTTCCACAACCCGATTCGCCCACCAAACCCAATGTTTCACCGCGCTTAATGTCAAAGGAAATATCATCCACAGCACGCACAGCACCGACCTGCTTTTGAAGCAGTCCGCGATGGATGGGGAAATGTTTTACAAGATTCTTTACATGAAGCAATACTTCGTTGTTAGGGGTGGTCATTAGCGGTTTCTCCCCGTAGTGGTATTTACCCAGCAAGCCACACGATGCCCATCTCCAACACTTTCAAGAACAGGGTTTTCTTTTTTACATCGATCCATGACCCATTTACAACGGGGTGCAAACGGACAGGATGTTGGTTTATGATAAAGAACCGGAGGCAAGCCTTCGATGGAATATAATTTTTTATGTTGATCCTGATCCACACGGGGCAGACTCTGTATCAAGCCAAGTGTATAAGGGTGGGTTGGATTGGCAAACAGATCATTAACCGGCGCTTCTTCAATAATATAACCGCCATACATAACCATTACACGCTTGGCCAGCCCAGCTACCACACCCAGATCATGTGTGATCCACACAATGGTCATTCCCAATTCGTCACGCAAACGTTTTACAAGTTCGATGATCTGAGCTTGAATGGTTACATCAAGAGCCGTTGTTGGTTCATCTGCGATCAATATCTGCGGGCTGCATGATAACGCCATCGCGATCATAACGCGCTGACGCATCCCGCCTGAAAATTGATGTGGATAATCATTCAAACGATCTTTAGGATTTGGAATTCCCACCATTCCCAACAATTCCGCCGCACGGTCGCGGGCTTGATTCCTTGTCATCCCCACATGTAGCATAAGCGGCTCTTCCAACTGGAAACCCACTGTCAGCACGGGGTTGAGCGAGGTCATCGGGTCTTGAAAGACCATGCTGATCTGCGCACCCCGTATATGGCGTATCTCTTCTTTGGACATTTTAAGCAAATCCTGTCCAACGTAAAACGCTTCACCAGCAATTACTTTTCCAGGAGGGTTCGGTATCAGACCAAGCACAGAGAGCATGGTAACGCTCTTCCCACACCCGCTTTCCCCCACCACCCCCAATGTCTCGCCTTCTTTCAAACCAAATGAGACACCATTGACAGCATGAACAATCCCATCTGGAGTCTTGAATTGCGTTTCAAGTCCTCTTATATCTAGTAAAAGATCAGGCATCCGTGAGATCCTATTCTACATTGAGATGATTATTGCTAATAACCTATTCCATTTTTACAGAACAGGTTGAATTATACCTAATTCCAGAGGATAGTCAACGTGCATCTTATCCATAAAAAAACCGCCTTTCGGCGGTTTTTTTATCTTATTCGACGAGCCAACAGGCGACCCAGTGACCGGGTCTAGCCTCTTTGAACTCAGGCTCATCCTGAGAGCACTTGGCAACCGCGATCGGACAGCGGGTGTGGAATCTACAACCCTTGGGTGGATTGAGCGGACTCGGCACATCTCCCTTGAGAATGGTGCGGTCCCTCTTGACCTCAGGATGGGGCACCGGAATCGCGGACAGCAAAGCCTTGGTATAAGGATGCAACGGCTCCCGATACAGTGAATCCCGCCCGGTTAGCTCCACCATCTTACCAAGATACATGACCGCTACACGATCAGAGATGTGCTCCACCACGCTCAAGTTATGCGCGATGAAAAGATAGGTCAGCCCAAATTCCTTCTGCAAATCTTTAAGAATATTCAAGACCTGTGACTGAATGGAAACGTCCAACGCAGAAACAGGCTCATCACAAACAATAAATTTCGGCTGTAATGCTAGAGCGCGGGCAATGCCGATGCGCTGGCGCTGCCCACCGGAAAATTCATGTGGATAACGGCGGGCATGGTATTCCTCCAACCCTACTTTCTTCAACATGTTGATGGCAACTTCCCAACGTTCCTTGGGATGCCCGATCTTATGAATTTGCAATCCCTCCATCACAGCTTCACCGATCGGCATACGCGGATTAAGTGAGGCATACGGATCCTGGAAGATGATCTGCATATCGCGGCGCAAAGCCTTAAGAGACTTGGGTCGCATCGTAATAATGTTTTCTCCGTTAAAGGAGACTTCACCGGAGGTCGGTTCGATCAGGCGCAAAATGGAACGACCCACTGTGGTCTTTCCACAACCGGATTCGCCCACCATGCCCAGCGTCTCACCAGCTTTTACTGCGAAACTGACCTTGTCTACTGCCTGTACCCAGGCGGTGGTACGCTGAAAAACACCAGAGCGGACAGGAAAATATTTCGTAAGATTCTTTACCACCAACAGGTCGGGCTTCTCTTGGGTTTGCATTTTTATATTCATATCCACATCATCTCTTTTAGGATTTGCTTCCGAGTTTGACCGGAGCAACATGGTTTTCGGAATCCTGGAAAAG
>JACRMH010000047.1 GCA_016219545.1 Chloroflexota bacterium
CTTTATTAAGTGCCGGGATTCCTTTTCAGGAAGATACGCTAACTCCCGAACCAACCGAAGATGAACTGGTGGCTGTGGAGGAAAGCGGTGAAGTTGAAGAGCCGGAAATAGACCCGGCCCTCGACGATTATCTGGCCAACATTGATACCGACGATACGATTGGTCTATACCTTAAAGAGGTCAGCCGCGTACCGTTGTTGACGGCTGTCGAAGAAGTTCAACTGGCTCAACGTATCGAGCGCGGACGCTCCGCCCGCGAAGAACTTGCACAAGGCAGTGTTTCGCCAAAGCATCGGCTCGAATTACGCCAGTCCATTGAAGACGGCTGGGCCGGACGCGAACACCTCATCACGGCCAACTCGCGCCTTGTGATCTCGGTTGCCAAAAAATATATGGGACGCGGCGTGCCTTTCCTCGACTTGATCCAGGAAGGCAATATTGGTTTGATCCGCGCCACGAAAAAATTCGATTATCGCCGCGGACATAAATTTTCCACTTATGCTACCTGGTGGATCCGTCAGGCCGTGACCCGCGCCATCGCAGACCAGGGACGCACCATCCGTGTGCCGGTCCACATGGGCGACCAGATCAACAAACTCCTGCGTGTGCAGCATCAACTCACGCAGAGACTCGGCCGCGAACCCAGCGTGGATGAATTAGCTGTGGCCCTGGATGTGCACCCTAAGAAGATCGAGAACATGATCCAGGTCGCACGGCGTCCGCTCTCACTGGAAACACCCACAGATGATGAAGAAGATTCTGTATTGGGCGATTTCATTGAAGACAATGACGCACCTCCGCCTGATGAGACTGCGACATATAATCTCTTGCGTGAACATCTCGGCGAAGTATTGAACGGATTGCCGCCGCGTGAAGTCCGCATTTTGCAGTTGCGTTACGGACTGCTCGATGGGCAGGCCTACACCCTCGAAGAAGTGGGACGCAAGATGGGCGTCACCCGTGAACGCGTGAGGCAGATCGAAGCGCAGGCGCTGAGCCGATTGCGCCATCCGTCCATCCGCAGGAAATTGCGCGATTATCTGGGCGAGTAGAAACTTCAAACCCATCCCATTAAAATGGGATGGGTTTTATTTTGTCCGGTGAACATCATGAAAACAAAATTCTTTCCATACATCGCGCTCGCCGTCGGAATTAGCGCACTCAGCCTATCGGCCATGTTCGTGCGTTGGGCGGAAGCGCCGGGTCCTATCACTGGTTTCTATCGTCTTTTGATCTCCACGATCCTGCTCACCCCATTATTTCTTCGGCAACAAAGAAAACTTGAGCCCATCGATAAAAAATACCTGATCTTTCCAGTATTGGCAGGGGTGCTCACCGCATTCGATTTTGCATTTTGGAATTCGTCTCTAAAATTCACCACCGCCGCCAACGCGACCCTGCTAGGGAACACCTCTCCTTTATGGGTGGCCTTGTTCGCGCTCTTTATCTTCCGTGAAAAATTACGCGGCATTTTTTGGTTCGGACTCATCCTCGCGCTGACAGGTGCGGCCTTCGTCATGGGCAGCGACTTCCTGCGGCACCCCACCCTTGGTCTCGGCGACCTGATGGCAAGCACTGCCGCGATCTTTTATGCATCCTATCAACTCACCACCCAGCGCGGACGAAAATACATTGACCCGTTCCGTTACACATGGATGGTCGGCGTAAGCGCCACCATTGCCATGTTCATTATGAATATTGTATTGGGCAATTCATTCAGCGGCTATCCCGCTCAAACATGGGTCATCTTTTTTGTCACGGCCGTCGTCTCGCAAATGATCGGGTATCTTGCCATTACGTATGCACTCGGTCACTTGCCCGCATCCGTTGTCTCACCCACTCTGATCGGACAACCCATCCTGACCGCTGTGTTGGCCATCCCCATGCTTCATGAAATTCCAAACACCATGCAATGGATCGGCGGTGCCATCGCGCTGGCCGGGATCTATATTGTCAATCAGTCACATTTGCAAAAACAGAGTGAAATACCGAACGCTTGAAATTTTCCAAGTGCAACTATATACTATCGAAAGAGACATCTATTCCAGCATAAGGAGACCGATATGCAACTCGATGCCATCCTAGAAGTCGCCATCGGACTGGTTGTAACCTGGTTGATCATCAGCATGGCAACCAGCCAGTTTCAGGAAGCGATCATCGAAATAATCAATTTGCGCTCGTCGTTCATGGAAGCGCGGCTTCAAGAAATGTTCAAAGATCCCACCCTGGTGACGCAATTCTACAAACACCCCTTAATTGAATCCCTCGCCGCCAAAACGATCTGGGGAACAAAGCGCCGGCCGAGCCAGATTCCAAATCAAATATTTGCCAAGGCTGCCGTTGATGTCTTCCTGAATGCGGGTCATGGCGTAAATGACATCCCTGCAGGAACAATGAGCCTTGAAGTGATGAACCAAAGTATTCAGGAAAGCTTGAAGTTTAAAAACAACAAGAATCAAGTCTTTGCGCGGACTTTAAAATACCTCATCCCTAAAATGGATGAAGGAACCGCAGCCGTGGAGACGAAACTTTCCGAATACCGTGAAAACGTGGAAACCTGGTTCGATACCACCATGGCACAAGCGACGGTATTATATAGAAAGTATGCCGCTCTCATTGCCTTGGGTATCGGTTTTGTGATCGCCCTGATCTTCAACGTCGACTCAATCGCGGTGATCAATCACCTTTGGCGTGACCCAACCTTACGTCAGGCAATCGTCGCGCAGGCCGGGAACATCAACCCGGAAGAGAGTTTCAGCGTCACCGCCATTCAGGATAAATTAAGTGCCTTGTCCCTGCCGGTTGGCTGGAATGACAGCGCCACACCTACAACCCTCGACGGCTGGACTCTCAAATTCATCGGGATCTTACTGACCGGTTCAGCCGCATCCCTGGGCGCGCCTTTCTGGTTCGACATGTTAAACAAAATGCTTGGCTTGAAATCAGGGAAAGATACGAAGAAAGAATAAATGAATTCTGCTGAACAAAGACCCCAAAGGACAGCCAAACCAGGAAACCTTTGGGGTCTCTTCATTGTTATAATCAAATCATGTCTCAAGACCTCTTCGACCACGCCATGCACGAGCGATTAAAAAGTGAAGCGCCCCTCGCCGCGCGGATGCGTCCGCGCACGCTGGATGAATACATCGGACAGGAACATATCGTGGGCGAAGGCAAACTTCTGCGGCGCGCCATCGAAGCCGACAAACTCTTTTCGTCCATCATTTTATGGGGGCCGCCCGGCACAGGCAAGACCACGCTCGCACAGGTCGTCGCCAATACCACCAAGAGTCACTTCACCACCATCTCCGCCATCCTTGCAGGCAAAGCGGATCTGCGCGTCGTCATTGACGAGTCGCTTGAACGCCGAAGACTGCATAACATCCGCACCATTCTTTTTGTGGATGAAGTCCACCGTTGGAACAAAGCCCAGCAAGATGCCCTCCTGCCCCACGTTGAAAACGGGACCTTTACCCTGATCGGTGCGACGACGGAGAATCCATACTTTGAAGTCATCAAGGCTCTGATCTCGCGCTCGCGTGTTTTTCAATTAAGAAATTTGAATCAAACCGAGACCGGAATACTCATTGACCGCGCCCTGACCGACAAGGAACGCGGCTACGGAAATAAACGCATCACACTTGACCTGGATGCCCGCTCCCATTTAATTGAAGTTTCCTCAGGCGACGCAAGGAACGCCTTGAACGCCATCGAGCTTGCAGTGGAATCCACCGCACCGGATAAAGAAGGCGTTATTCACGTTACTTTGGATGTGGCACAGGAATCCATTCAGCGCCGCGCTGTGCTTTATGACAAGGACGGTGACGCGCACTACGATACCATCAGCGCCTTCATCAAATCCGTGCGCGGAAGCGACCCGGACGCCGCTTTATACTGGCTTGCAAAAATGATCTATGCGGGTGAAGACCCAAAATTCATTTTGCGCCGATTGATCATTCTGGCCGGCGAAGATATTGGGCTGGCCGACCCGATGGGACTGGTGGTTGCCAATTCAGCAGCACAGGCATTTGATTACATTGGCTTGCCCGAAGGAATTTTCCCCATCGCCGAAGCCACGCTTTACCTTGCCACTGCGCCAAAATCCAATAGCGCTGTTGCATACTTCAAAGCAATGAAGAAGATCGAAGAAGAAGGACAAGTCTCCGTGCCGCGCCACCTTGCGGACGGCAATCGCGATGCCGCTGCCACTGGTCAAGGCAAGGATTATGTTTATCCGCACGATGAAGAAGGTCACTTCACGCCGCAGCAATATCTGCCGAAGAGATTATTGGGCACATATTTTTATGCGCCATCACAAGAGGGCTATGAATCACAAGTCACAGCACGCCTGGAAATGTGGCGCGAGGCCCAGCGCAAGGCATTAGGCATAGAACGCCGGGAAGATGTCCCTGCGATGAGCGAAGATGAAATTAAAGAGATGAAGAGGAAGATAAAGTAATCAAGATGTGTAGCCGACGTTCTCTAACGTCGGCGGATTGCGCATCATCATATCGGCGCTAGAGAGCGCCGACTACACACACAAACTACACACGCAAACCCCAAAAAGGTGAATCATGACAGAAAAGCGTTATCGCATAGATGGTTCAATTTACTATATCACCAGCGTGACTTACAACCGCTTGAAACTTTTCACCCAACCTTCATTTATCATACTAATCATTGACAGTCTGAATTATTATCGTTACCAATATTCCTGCAAAATTATCGGCTATGTCATTATGCCAGACCACATCCACCTGCTGATTTTGCCTCAAGAAGAAAAAGCAGTAACTGATTTTATGCGGGATTTCAAAAGATTCACATCAGGACGTATCACAAGACAGGCAAAGGTAGAAGGAAAGACCGAATTGGTAAAAACATTCGAATCTGCTGGTACTGAAACGGAGCGCGCCGATTACAAAGTATGGCAGGACAGTTTTTGGGAGCAGAGTGTTTATACTGAAAAGTTTCTAAAGCAAAAATTGGATTACATACATCTAAATCCAGTAAGGGCCGGGATCGTTGAATCCGCCGGGGATTACCTGTATTCGAGTTATCGAAATTACTTCCTCAATGATAATCAACTTATGGAAATAGATACTCATTGGGGTTGAAAGCTGGCGCTAGAGAGCGCCAACTACACGACACAACGATTACACAACAAAGGAAAACATGCCAACCTTATTACTCATCCGTCACGGCGAAAACGATTTTGTCAAAACCAGCAAAATGGCGGGACGTCTGCCCGGGGTTCATCTCAATGAACGCGGACAGAAGCAGGCTGAGGCGTTAGGCGAAGCGTTGAAGGATGTCCCGCTCAAGGCCATTTATTCAAGTCCGCTGGAAAGGGCCATGGAAACCGCGGCGCCGATCGCATCCGCGCGAAAGCTGCAGATCATTCAGGAACCTGACCTGCTGGATGCGGACATTGGGAAATGGCAGGGCAAATCATGGAAGGTTTTACGCTTAACAAAAGTATGGAAGATCGTGCAGCACTCCCCTTCCCGCTTTCGTTTTCCTGACGGCGAGTCCTTCCCGGAAATGCAGACGCGCATTGCGAATGTGCTTGAACGGATCATCGCCAGACATAAAAAGCCACAAGACATTGTAGCGGTCGTCTTTCACGCGGACCCGATCAAGGTTGCCATATCCCATTTTCTTGGATTACCGCTGGATCATTTTCAACGGCTGAGCTGTGATACCGGCTCTTTGAGCGCGATATATGTAAATGAGTCAGGCACAAACCTGGTCAAGTTGAATCAACGCCCGCCTTTTGATTTTCTAAAAAGTAAGGCAAAATAAGTCAAAGATAACTGCACGCAACCGCAATTCTCAACCGCAGGAGGATGAAATGAATCTAGATGCATATAAAGGACTTGCAAGACAATTGGATGCCCTGCCGAACAGGTTCCCGCCGACTGACGATGGCAAGGAATTAATTCTGCTGGCAAAACTATTCACGCCCGAAGAAGCGGAACTCGCTGCGCTGTTGACACCTGCACTCGAAACGGTGGAGGAGATCGCAGCCCGAACGGGCAGAGCCTCGTCAGAATTGCGGGACCAGCTCAAAGGAATGTCGAAGCGCGGTTTGATCGAGGTCGGAAAGAAAGACGGCGCACTCGGCTTCAAATTGCTTCCCTTTGTTGTCGGCATCTATGAGAATCAAGTTGCCACAATAGATGCCGAACTTGCCCGTCTGTTCGAGGATTATTTCAAGAGCGGTTTTGGAAAAATGTTGAGCATAAAGCCGCAAGTCCATCGAGTTATTCCAGTCAATGAAACTGTCCGCAATTCGATGGAAGTGCGCCCCTTCGAGAGTGCGTCGGAGATCGTCAATTCCATGCAGGCGTGGGGCGTGCAGGATTGCATTTGCCGCAAACAAAAAGCGCTGATCGGTGAGGGCTGTGAACATCCCGTGGACGTGTGCATGGTCATGGCTCCGCGCGCGAATGTGTTCGATACACATCCTTTCATCCGCCCTTTGACTCACGATGAAGCCATGCGAACCTTGCGCCGTGCCGCTGAAGCGGGACTGGTGCATTCGGTCAGCAACAGCACAGAAGGCATGTATTACATCTGCAATTGTTGTACCTGTTCATGCGGAATATTGCGCGGCATGGCCGAGTTGGGGATTGCCAACGTGGTGGCAAGTTCGGCCTTCGTCAATCAAGTAGACGAAGCGATCTGCAACGGATGCGAGGACTGCATTTCTTCGTGTCAATTCAAGGCGCTTTCGATGGATGGTTTGCTGGCTACAGTGCACAGAGTGCGCTGTACCGGCTGCGGCGTGTGTGTATTAGTGTGTTCAACAGGCGCACTCGGGTTGACGCGAAGACCGGAAGAAGAAGTACTCCCCATACCGCAATCCTATGCGGATTGGAAAGCTCAACGTATCTGAGGCTTCGCGTCTTTGTGTCTTTGCGTTAGAAAAGACACATCCCAAAACAAAAAAACATGAATAGGGAATGACTTTATTCTGCCAGAATGACTTGATTACTTCCCTGTCGTTTCGCAATATACATGGCCTGGTCGGCAGCTTCGCTCAAGGAAGCAACATTCTGATATTTGGGGAAGGAAGCCAGTCCACAACTTAACGTGGTTGTAAACTCATTTCCCATACTGGAATGGCGCACCAGAGAAAACGCCTCGCGCAGGTCGTTAAGGATCCGCAAAGCGGCGGTTTCATCCGTATTCGGCATGACGATAACAAACTCATCCCCCCCATAACGACCTACAATATCACTTTGACGAAGCCGGCGCGTGAATAAATGAGAGAGCGCCTTTAGCACCCGGTCACCGGCAGCGTGACCATGAGAATCGTTAACCTTTTTGAAACTGTCAATATCAACCATGGCAAAAGTTAGCGGCTGGTTGCTTCGGGACGAACGTGCGATCTCCTGCCCAAGACGATTACGGATGCTTGTATGATTAAACAAACCGGTCAGGCTGTCGCGCAGCATCAGCTCACGCAACTGGCGGTAACGTTCAATACGCGATGTGACCGAAGAGATCAAATGGTCGGGCTTGATGGGTTTGGTCAGGAAATCGTCGCCTCCCAAACCAATGGCGGCGAGTTGTTTTTCACGGTTGGTTTCCGCAGAGAGGTAGACAATGGGCAGGCTGACGAAAGCTTTCATCTGGCGAATGACCTGGGCTAATTCCAATCCTGTACATTCGGGCATATATAGATCAAGCAGGATCAGATCGGGGAGGAACTCTTCGATCGCGCGCAAGATATCAAGAGGATTGGTAACGATCTGGGAATAAATACCGGCTGTCTTCAAGTAACCGGCATTGAACATCGCCTGCGCCTCGGAGTCGTCAACGATCAACACGCGGTACGGCTCTGTTTCTTCAGAGACGATCACCTTATCGAGCGCATCCACCAAAGCGCTGACATCCACCGGCTTTACAAAATAATTCTTTCCCCCGGCGCGAATCGCCTGCAAACGGGCAGACACATCATCACGAACAGACAGGAAGATAACAGGAAGAAGGTTATTATGTTCCGCCTGCAAAATTTGTATGGCCTCTATCCCCGCCAGTTCGCCTTCGGGGAACATGATATCCATCAAGATCGCGGCAGGAATTTCGTTGAGCAACGCGGCACGCAGATCGTCCAAATGAGAAAATGTCCGGATGCTGTATCCAAAATGATTCATTTGGGAAGAAAGCGCATCACTCAGGACCGGGTCGTCATCCGCCAGATAGATCAAACTGGCAGAGCGCGCCTCGTGTAAAGATGGGGTGGTTTTAGCCGGATGGAAAACGTAGCGCCACTCACTCGCTTCATCGAAGACACGCGCATCCATTTCAATGAACAAGACCGAAACAAGTTTTTCAAGGGCAGCCAAATCCTGGAAGCCCGGCTGCCTGAGATGACTCTCAACTAGGTGCGCGGCATTACCGATGCGGAGATATCCAACCGTCAACGCAGCGCCGGCCAATCGATGAGAAGCATTGAGCAGCGCAGTGCGGTCCTTTTCCTCCCAAGACTTTGAGGAATACAGAGCTTTCCACGCAGCTTCAATTTGCTGCCGGTCTTCGGCAAGCTGTTCCAAAAATACATCCTGAATTTCCTGGTCGGTCATGGCGCCCTCTCTTTAGCGGAGAATAAAGTCAGGTTTTCATCCACAAAACTATTTTACACTCTTTCCCCGGTAAATAAGCAGGTCACGCATAATGCGTGACCTGAAAATTATTTCCACAATTTCGCCAACTCATTCAGTGACTTGTAATACGGCAATATGCTCGGGATGTAATGCGCTTCGTTCTTCGCGTGCGGACCTACACCTGATTGCCCCCAAACGACAGCCTGCCCCCCCGGAGCGAATCTTGCGCTGGTACCGGGCAGCTTTCTACCGATCCTCGCATCCTCCCCACCCGAGGCCTGCTTGACTGCTTCGATGAGCGCGATCAACGCTGGATTATTTTTGTCACATGCCACACCGTTTTCCATCACTGAGAACTTTGCTTCCAATCCATTCTCAGCACAATAACTTTCAACCTTCGATCTTAAACCTTCAACATCATCCTGCGGAATGGGGCGAATCTCTACGCCAAGGATTCCCTCCGCCGCAGTGACGTTATATACGCCCGGTGTGCCCACAGTGATGAACGGGAACTTGGCTTGTGATTGCCATCCGTCCGCAGCTTTGAGCGTGAGATGTTTCGCAAAGATCTCATTCAACGCAGAACGCGCAAAAATCAATTTCTCGCTCAAGTCGCTTGTCCCCGCCACGCCGCTGTGACCTTTCGCGCCGCGCGCGATCACATCAAAGCGCATCACGCCGCGATTCTCAACGCAGATCTCGCCAAAGAGTTCATTGCCTTTTTCGCCAGTCCGTTCGCCAGCGATGAATAATGCGGGGGCGTAAGGGCGACCCAATGAGTCGCCCCTACCAAGTTCGGCAAGGACATGCGGCGTACCCCATGTCTCGGCTTCGCCATTCTCTTCGTTGCCGACCAACATCAACGCGATGTTGGGGTAGGAACGCTGCAATGCTGCACCCCTACATACATCTTTCATCCAAACAAGATACGTAGCAACAACAGTCTTCATATCCGCCGCGCCGCGGCCATAAAGATAATCGCCTTCAACTCGCGGGGTGAACTGCGAGTCATCGGGTTCAGGTTCGACAACGTCAAAGTGACCTGTTAATAAAATAGGATTCTCTTTTGATGCATTGGGGAAAGTTGCATACAAGGCAGGATATTTGCCCTCAAAATATTTAACATCGAGTCCGGCGTTACGAAGGTAATCGTCAATTAACGATCCTGCACGGTGGACCTCATCCAATCTTTCATCGGGACATGCCGTGACCGATGGGATGCGGATCAACTGCTGTGCCAGATCCAAGATCTCAGCAGTCTTATCGGGATACGAAACATCAATGACGGCTTGTGTGCGTGCGCGGAACTGCACGGGCGCATTGGGTATTTGACGCGTCACATCACGGCTGCGCTGGATGAACTCTCCGATCTTCGCGGCGTCTGAACCGAGCGAGTTGTAATCACTACAAATCTTTTCAACATCGGTTTTGATCTGCGCTTCGTGTTCATAAAATAACTCCTTCAAGAGAGTCATCGGCACTTCTTTCGCTTCACCAATTTCCATCTTTAAGCGCGCGCGGATCTTCTCGGCCGTATTGCGGCCACCTTCAGACATTTCCACAAGCGGACGCAGATCGTCCCACATGTTCAGTGACTGCGCCAACGGCTTGAGTTCGTTCAATGTCCATTTGAGAAAGGCGCGCATATTGATGGGCTTACCCGTCAGTGGATTTTCGATTTCGGCGCGCAGACCATGTTTGGCGGCGAGATTTTCATTGGCGCGGGCGCGGGCAATGTCTTCACGGTCATAACGGAATCCGCGCGCGAATTTTGAGTCAGAATAAATCTTCAACATTAGCAAATGCTTGAAGGTCATGTTGGCAATATCGAGGTCAAGGCTGTGACCGCCTTCATCCACGCGGACTTCAACACGTCCCATGGGCAGATTGATGCGCGCCATGAGATTCTGCTTCTCGACTTGCAGAGCCATCTCTTCGGGCGGAGTCGATTCGCCGGCGGCGTATAATCCGCGCGCGTACAGCGAGTTGAGCTGGTCACTCGTCGTGGAAATGATGCGCTCAACAGGGTCGGCGAAACTGCGCGCGCGGACGGGCGTCCAGTTGTTGTTGCCGAAGCGCACGCCGCGCCGCACGAGGTCATATGAGATCTGAAGATAATCGTTATACGAGCGATACAGATCGGGCAGGTCAATTTCTCGCGGGTTGGGAAATGTCAGATTGCGGATGGAGTCATAGTCGGTGAGAATGACCGCTGCGCGTCCATCCTTGACCTGAGCCTGCATCGGCGTAGACGCACTGGTGGCGATAAAGAGCGGGGCGAAGGCGCGCAGCAGTCGCGTGGCTGTGATATAGAACTCGGATTTGAATTCATCCAGATGCTGGTCGCCGCGTTCGCTGGGCGAAAGGTGCATAAAATCCCATGCGAAGAGCGGATCGGGAAGCGACATGTTGGTGTGAATGCCCGTCGTCGCGAGCATGTCGCCGTACAAGTCAACGCACTTTTCGAGATAGCGGCGCTTGGCAATCGGCCAGTTGCCGGGAATGGACTGATGCTTGATGTCGGTCAGAAAGAGCAGGTTACCGTGCCAGTAATGCAGGCGTTCGCCAAAACTGACGCTGGCCACATGCAGGGCATTCATCAACGTGGCTTCCATGAGGCGCGCTTCGTACATCGCGCCGCGCGGCGTGTAATATGGACGCGTGGCCCACTCCACCATCCAGTGGAAGACTTCAAGCTGGCTGAATTGTTTGTGCCAACTCGGAATACATTCGGCGCGGAGATAATCCACGAACGAGTGCTGGTTGGGTCCCGCGCCAACCGTCAATAATGGACGCAGGTCTTCATCGAGCAGATTCCATTCCTGCTCGAAACCGTCGAGTCCGCCCTGTGGTTTTTCCTTGGCGGCTTGCTCCACGGCGAGGAGATATTTGTCGGCGAATTTTTGTGAGGGCATGAGGGTTCCTAAAATTTACGGATTATCTTTTCGATTTTTATTCACATGTCTTTCAATATCGTTTTTTAAAATTTGAAAGTCGTTCACAGTTCTTCCCAAAACAAAAGCGGGGTTTACAGAGAAACCATAAAGCAATCCATATAACCGGTGAAAAGGCGTTAAACCATCTACAATCACAACATACGCAGCCACATTCTCGTTCCTTATTCCGAACAATGGTTTTATCTGAACAATCTTGTCCCAAGGGATAGTGAGTTTATACCAAAGAAAATCTATCAACAGACCATCGCGTTCAACTTCCAAGTCTGTATAGAAATATGCGGCAAGCAAAATACAAGGTATTGGAATAAAAGTGATTGTCAGAAATAAAATAATATTCTCAATTGATGAAAAGAAATATCTAAATCGTTCAGTCGAGAAATTAGCTATAAAGAATATTGGCAGGCCAAAAGCAAAAACTGCAAAGGCATGTTTGAATAATCTAACGAATCGGCTATTATGGTGCTGACGATTACGTTCCATTCAACTACCCTTTCAGCGAATCCAATCCTTCCACCAACCTCTTGAACGCGCCTTCAGTTCTTTCGGCGGGAGTGGCATACGAGAAGCGGATCCAGTCATTGCCGAAGGGCGAGAAGAATGCGCCGGGGACAATGGCAATGCCGTGATTTTCGGCGAGATATTGTCCGAGCGGTTCGCTGTCTGCCCAGCCTTTCGCTTTGATGAATTCGCCAACATTCATAAAGGCGTAATAACCTTTTCCGATGATGTGCTGCATCCCACTTTCAGCAAGCAGTTTCTTCAAGACAGCGCGGCTGGCGTTGGTCGGCTCGATGATGGATTTTGCCGCTTCGGCAAATCCCATTTCATAGGCGGCCACGGCAACGGCTAACGAAAAGAAGGATGGCATAACTGTATGGGATGCGCGCGCCACGATGAACTTGATAACACTCTCGTCCGCGAGCAAGTGGCAGTTGCGGACATTCGATCCACCCAGCGATTTGGTGATGCCGTCAAGGAACATCAAACGCTTGCGTTCTTCGGGGGTAAAGAATTTCAGGAAGGAATTCAAATCCATCGGTGATTCGTCGGTGACGTAGTGATACATCCAATCGAAGAGGACAAACGCAACACCCGCTTCCAAGGCAGCTTTAGCGAGTGAGACTTGCTTTTCAATTGCAATGGTCAAGCCGGTGGGGTTATCAGGATTGGTAATGACAATGCCCGCGATCTTGCGTCCTGAAGATTCGGCGAACTTCACGCTTTCGCGGATCGCATCTTCGGAATACGCCCAGCCTTGCGCGGGGTCGCCCGGGGTCCACAAAACATTCGCACCGACTCCGTAGGGTCCCCAGTTATAAGAGATCCACGGCACACGCGAAACCATGATGACATCACCCTGCCGTCCATGACCGAGCGCCATCATGGCCTGATAAGCCTTGACCAGCGCGTCGCGTCCGCCGGCTGTGCCGAGCACATTGGCCGGCCCCCAGCCCGATGACGAATCTAATTTCCAATATTGCTCAATAACCGACTTACGGTATGCGTCAGTGCCGAACGGCATATCGTAGGCCGTACCATGTTCCAGTTGAAGTTGAAGCGCGCGTTCCAAGATCGCTTTTGGAGTCCCGGGCAGTGATGCGCCGCCGTCACCCTGCGATGCGTCATAGATTTTCGCGCCCGTATTCTTCTCAACATATACTTTCAAAGACTTGTTGATCAGGAACATGCGTGAAGGCGGAATATCCATCATCTGTTTAAGATGCCCGCTGACAGGGACAAGATTCTTTTCGTCAACTGCAAAGACTGGCGTGGTGTTTGAAATGGACATGATGATTTCTCCTTTAGCATATTAAGAAAAACGCCCCGATGTTCGGGGCGTTTGGTTTCCGTATCTAGGATGAATGAGCTTGTTCCTGTTCACCTGATAAATACCAACGTCCCGTCACTACAGAAATAGTGCGAGTGATACGATTGGTATTATTAATATCGACAACGAGTTGGCTGAACATTGCGCGCAAGGATACCACTGCAAGAAATGTGCGTCAAGCGAAATTCTTTATTTTGTAAACGGAATTAGAAAATCGAGATCACCGTTTTAGTCGTGAATAATTCCAAAGCCTTCATGCCGATCAGGGATGTGCCGTGTTGATTCAACTCAGGCGACCAAACACAGATCGAAAGCAGGTTTGGGATGACGGCCACGATCCCGCCTCCGACTCCGCTTTTGCCTGGCAACCCGACTGTGAAAGCGAACTCCCCTGAATCATCGTACAGCCCGCAGACTTGCATCAGCGCCTTCACACGCTTTGCCTGACTGGCCGTCAATATCCTTTCATTGTTCCAGGGATTAACACCGCAGTTTGCCAAAAACAGGAAAGCGCGGGCAAGGTCAAGGGAATTCATCATGAGCGAACATTGATGAAAATAAACATCAAGCACCGCGTTGACATCATTTTCGATGTTGCCAAAACTTTTCATCAAATTGATCAAGGCTGCATTTCGAAAACCGGTTTCACGCTCAGACTCTGCGACAGTTTCGTTGAAATTGATATTCGGGTTATTCGAAAGAGTCCGCACAAAATCCAATATGTCCGTAAGCGGAGACTTGGAGCACGAGACCAGGAAATCTGTGACCACCATCGCGCCCGCATTGACAAACGGGTTGCGCGGAATTCCATTTTCCGTTTCGAGCTGGATCAACGAATTGAAGGCCGTCCCTGAAGGTTCACGCCCAACTCGCGACCACAACTTCTCCCCAACCTCCCTGAAAACCCAGGCAAGTGTGAAGACTTTGGATATACTTTGGATCGAAAATGGGGTCATTGCATCCCCAACTTGAAAAGTCTCGCCATTCAGGGTTTGGATCGCAATGCCATATCGGTTCGGGTCCACTCCCGCAAGCGCAGGGATATAATTCGCAACCTTTCCCCGCCCCTTCAAGGATTTTGTCTCTGCGAATATTTCTGTTAAGATCTGCTGGTAATTGATGTCCACTGCTCTCTCCTTATGAAGTGATTTTATCAGTTTGACAGGAAAGAGGAACTTATTGGCACAGGTTGGCATCTACGCTTGAACGAAATCGCAGTCCAAAAGCATGAGTCGCAGGTCTTTTATAGGTTTTCTCCTTTAGCCTCATGTCCTTTATGATAAAACTGCGTAAAGTCTATTTATTGATTTGAAAACCAAAAGGATAAAAAAATGAAACGAACTTTGCTTATTTCTCTGATGATGTCCATAATTCTTTCGGCTTGCGCTTCCACCGGACCAACCCCTCAAACGGTTTATTCTGAACCTCCTGTAGACGTCACTCCTACACCTCAGCCGGATATTACTCCCACTTCAAACACGATCACATTGAATGACAACGGGAAGACGATCTACTTCCTCCATCCTGGCGATAGTTTCCTGCTCAATCTCGGCACGGATACTTATGATTGGAATGTAAATATTGACAACCAGAGCGTGCTCAGCCTTCATCTCGGCGCATCGATCATCAGAGGTGCTCAGGGAATTTTCGATGCGCAGGCACCGGGGACTGCGATCCTTACGGCAGATGGCACTCCTAAATGTTTCAACTCAAACCCGCCCTGCATGATGCCATCCATAATTTTTACGATCACAGTGGTTGTTCAATAATCAGGCAAGCATTTATACCGCATACAATTCAGGTGACAGTCATCTTAATGATGACTGTCACCTTTGCTTAACCCTTACATCCAGAGGAAACTCAGGCAAAAATAGTATAATCGTCAAAACATTACCGGAAACATGGGGTATGTCTGACGATGTTGATAACCAGATCGTGATTGTAGGAAGAACACGGCAAGATAAAATTCAGCAATTTTCCGCAAGGCATAATTTTGTTCGCGAGGCAGATATGCTTTACCATTTTGACCAGTTTTCAATCGGCACGATCGTACAGGTGATCCTGCTGGCCTGCATCACCGGATATTTTTTAAGTCTCCAAAACAAGTCCCGACCCACCTGGCTAATGACCCTCTTTTTCGCCGGGCTGACCTTGGGTTTCACATCACTGGCGGTGGTCTACACACTGGTCACCTCGTTATGGCTAGTCTTCTCCGAAGCAATGTGGATTTTCCTCCTGCTCGCCTTCGTCGCCATACTGCAATTCCCATATCACTACCCATACCCATATCGTCAAAATGAGGCGCGCATCGTTTTAGGGCTCTCCGTCCTATTCGTAGTTATTTTTACACTTGCCACAATCCGTGTTGTTCTCGCTCCAGAAAATTACACACAGAACCATGACCTGATGGCAGTTGTATTTTTGGGAGTAGACATATTCTGGTTCATCTTCACGATGCTGAGACGCGCAGTCCATGCATCCGCACCGACACAACCGGCATCATCGAGCGAACGCGCCAGGACGTGGATGCGGATCATTACCAGACCTGAAAAACGGGCTGCCAAAATGTTGGTTGGTTTTGCGCTGACAATGTTCATCCCCATCAGCATACTGGTTGTTGAGGCGATTTCAATCGGAGGATTCATCTCAAGCGAAGCAGTGACCTATTTTTACCAGATCGTCATGATGATATTTTTATTGACCTTGGCTTTTGTCTATGTCAATAACGCGCCGGAACCAACCACCTTCCTGGTAAAGATCATTGGAGTATCCTTCGTTTTGATGATGACCGTCGTGACCGCCTTGCTTACGATTGCTCTCCCTGCTTACGAAAAAAATTATAACGAGGCCCGGAAATTGGAAGTCCAATTAGTGGAAGCTAAGTTGGATAATAATGACTTCAGCCAGATGCCGGCAGGTCTGCGTTATGTTATATCCCAGCCTGCCCCGGCCGATTTCAATCAACCCAACTACACCCTGCTTTACACCAGCGACCCAGCCTTTACATTTGATAGCCCATGGTTTAGCCCCAACTCGCTTGTAGCAACGAACTCAACCCAATTCGCGATCATATTCACGGAACTTATTTTTGGTGACCGCTATAACCGAACCATTGATCTCACAGAGTCCACAACACGTTATACGGTATATTTTTTTCAGCAAGGTGACAAAATCTACGAAGTCGGCTATGACTACGCCGACTTCGTCCACGCCACGCAACCGGATGGAGCCAACATTTTGCTCTTGATCATCGGTGCGACATTTTTTCTCATTTTCGGTTTCCGTATTTTCCTGCACTCCAGTTTGATCGCCCCGCTTGAAAAACTGGTGGATGGCATGAAACGGGTCAATGAAAATGACCTGAGCGTGGAAGTTCCTATCCACGCCGCCGATGAAATTGGATTCTTAACCGGTTCGTTCAATGAGATGGTCCGGTCACTGTATGAAGCGACCGCCTTTAAAGAATCGGTCCAGCACAAACTGGAAGCTGAAGTGACTGAGCGTACTCGTCAACTGAAAGAAGCACGCGATGCCGCCAATATATCCGGCAGTGCCGAACACTAGCATAAAGAACACAGGTGGAGTATGAATCTCATCGGTGGGTCAATGCACATTGAAACGCAACCCTGTATCAGCGCTGACAGGAGGCGCGAGAAATGGCAAAGATAATGAAAGAAAAAGTCGAAGTCAAGAAAAATACAAATCAAAAAAATGCGGCTGAAAAACCGTCAATAAAATCTGCCTCTAAACCCAAAGTTCAAGTCAGGGGTCTCAAGGCTTTGCAGCGTGAGCTTGACCAGCGCAACACCGAACTCTCGATCATCAATTCCATTCAGCAGGGACTTGCGGCTGATCTGAATTTCCAATCCATCATTGATATGGTGGGAGAAAAGATCCGCGAGATCTTTAATACAGGCGATATTGGCATCCGCTGGTACGATCAAAACGAAAACCTTGTCCACTACCTTTACGAGTTCGAACATGGACAGCGCATCAGCATCCCATCTGAAACTCCACGTAGCAATGCCTGGCGCAAAATGGTGGAGACGCGCCGTCCCGTTCTGCTTAACAGCCAGGCGGAAATGTCAGAGATGGGAATAGATCTGGTCCCCGGCACGGACCAAAGCATGGCGCTCCTGACCGTGCCAATTATCGGCAGTGCGCAGGTGATCGGTTCGATCATCCTTGAAAATTATGAACGTGAACTGGCTTACACCGAATCTGATGTGCGCCTGTTGCAGACCATCGCATCCAGCATGGGGGTTGCACTGGAGAATGCCCGTCTTTTCGATGAGACTCAACGACTCGTTTCTGAAACACAACGCCGCGCCACAGAATTGGCAGTGCTCAACTCCGTCCAACAGGGGCTGGCTTCCCGACCCGACCTGCAGGGCACAATTGATATGGTTGGCGACAAGATCCGCGAAGTGTTTAATACAGGCGATGTAGGTATTCGCTGGTACGAAGCTGAAACCGGGATGATCCATTATCCCTATGAATATGAACATTACGAGCTTTTGAGAATTCCGCCCAGCCCGGCAGACAATTCCACAGTTTGGCAGGTCTTGTCAAAGACCCGAAAACCACTAGTCGTCAACGAGAACATGGCAGACTTTCACCGGAGTTCAGGCATGCATATGCTTCCCGGCACAGACATCTCCAAATCCATGTTGTATGTTCCCATCGTTGCGGCAGACCAGATCATCGGGTTGATCGGTTTGGAAAACTACGAAAAAGAACATGCCTACAGTCAGTCGGATGTGCATCTGCTTGAAACCATTGCGGCCAGTATCGGGGTAGCGCTGCAAAATGCGCGGCTCTTTGATGAAACCACGCGGCGCGCCCGCGAGACCGGTGCGTTGAACGCAGTGGGACGCGACATTTCCGCCACCCTGGATGTTGCCACCGTCATGGAGCGGATCGCCATCCACGCCCGTGATCTGCTTCAAGCAAATACCAGTGCCATCTTCATTCCTGGCAGCGATGGAAATTATCATGCCATCGTCGCGATCGGCGATGTTGCGGAAGAATTGAAAGGCGACGTCATCAAACCCGGCGAGGGGATCATCGGTACGCTGGCGCAACAAGCCGCGGCAGAATTCATCAACGATACCTTATCCGACCCGCGCGGAGTCCACATCCCCGGGACGGATGTTCTGGAACATGAACGACTCATCGTCGCTCCCCTCCTGACCGGAGACAAGGTCAGCGGAATGACGGCTGTCTGGCGCACAGGGGGTGAACTCTTCACCAACGCCGACCTTGATTTTCTCAAAGAGCTATCCCAGCAAACCGCCATCGCCATGCAGAACGCGCGTCTGTTCGATGAGACTGAACGCTTATTTAAAGAGACTGAAGACCGTGCCGCAGAGTTAGCCATAATCAATACCGTCTTATCCGGTCTGGATTCCAAACAGGATATTCAGTTTATTTATGATACGGTGGGCAATAAAGTTCAGGAAATTTTTGACGCACAAACTGTTGTATTGGTTATTTACGATAAAAATTCAGGATTGACCTATTATCCATATATCATTGAAAAGGGAGAAAGGTTATATCAGGAACCGATCCCTTTGGCTGATGATGGAAGCGGCGGCGGATTTAGCGGGTATGTGTTGCGAACACGCCAGCCGTTGGTGGTCAATACCAATTTCATGGAAGTCTCGGAAAAATTTGAGTCCAAGAATCTTGGAAATAATGCGCCTGATGAAGTGGTGGTGTTGTCAGGGGTTTGGGTTCCCATGATGGTGGGTGAAGAAGTGATCGGTGTGATCTCACTGCAAAATCTGGAACATGAAAATGCGTTCCCAGAGTCGAGTGTACGCCTGCTCCAAACGTTGGCCAATTCAATGGCCATCACTCTCGAAAATACGCGACTCATAGACCAGACCCAGCGTTTGCTTAAAGAGACGGAACAACGTGCTACTGAACTGGCCATCATCAACAGCGTGGGCGAAGCCTTGTCGCGCCAGTTGGATATGGATGCCATGACGCGCATGTTGGGCGATAAGGTCCGCGACATTTTTCAGGTGGAAGTTGCCAGCGTCTTTTTCTATGACCAGCAAAACAACATGGTCCACATGGTTTACAGCTATGACCGCGGCTATGTTAACCTGCCCGAACCGCTTCCATTGGGGAAAGGTTTGTCGTCAACTGTGATCAGAACCCGCCAGCCGTTGGTCTTGGGGACAGCCGAAGAAGCGGATGCCCTGGACGCGATCAACATCCCCAACGCAGCCGGAGATAATGAGTTGGGACAATCCTGGATGGGCGTTCCGATCATCGCAGGAGAGCGTGTCATTGGGCTGGTTAGTGTGGAGAGTTATAAAAAATACGCCTTCGATGAATCCAGTGTGCGCCTGTTAACAACACTGACTGCCAATATGGGAGTCGCCATTGAAAATGCGCGCCTCTTTGAAGAAACGCGCCGCCTGCTTCTTGTCACGGAACAACGCGCCGAAGAACTGGCGATCATCAATAATATTCAGACCGGGCTGGCTTCACAGCTTGATATTCAATCCATTTTCAATCTTGTGGGCAATAAAGTCCGCGACACATTCGATGCCCGGACAGTCGTGATCTGTACCTATGACCAGCGTTCGAATTTATTGCACTTCCCCTATGTTTATGAAGATGGAAAAAGGCTGTCGCTTGGACCTCTACCCAATCAGGGCAGGGGCTTCGGACCGTTCGTCATGCGCACCCGTCAGCCACTCATGATCAATGACAATTTATTGGCTCGAGCCGCCGAAGTTGATTCATACGCAGTCGGCGGCGCGGAAATGGCAAAATCTGCAATTTATGTCCCGCTGGTGATCGGTGAAGAATCACGCGGAATGATCTCCATTCAGAACATGGACCACGAATTTGCATTCACCGATTCAGACTTCCATTTGCTGATCACGCTCGCGAGCAGTTTAAGTGTCGCATTTGAAAATGCCCGCCTATTCGATGAAACCACCCGCCGGGCAAAAGAAACTTCCGCCATCAACGAAGTAGGGCGCGATATTTCCTCCACGCTCGATGCAGGGGCCATCATGGAGCGAATCGCCAATCACGCCCGTGAACTGCTAAACAGCGAAGCCAGCGCCATTTATTTGCCGGATGCGGAAGGCGAGACTTTCACAGCGATTGCCGCTACAGGTACTATTGCAGAGGAGATCAAAGCAGATATTATCGCCGCAGGTGAAGGTATTATCGGGTCACTGGCGAAGCGCGGCACGGCAGAGTTCATCAACAGCACCAACGATGACCCGCGCACAGTTCAGATCCCCGGCACGCCGCATGATGCCGAAGAACGATTGATGGTCGCACCTCTCCTGACGGGCGAAAAAGTGAGCGGCATGATGGCCGTATGGCGCACTGGCGGTGAACCGTTCAATTACGCTGACCTCGGATTTTTAAAAGAGTTATCTCTTCAGGCCGCGATTGCAATTCAAAACGCCAACCTATTCAATGAAATTCAAAAGGCGCGCGAGGAAGCCGAAACAGCCAATCAAGCCAAGAGCGCCTTCCTCGCCATGATGAGTCACGAGATCCGCACACCGATGAATGCTGTCATCGGTATGAGCAATCTTTTGCTCGGCACTGAACTGAACACCGAGCAACAGGAATTTGCCGAGATCATCCGCAATAGCGGTGATGCCCTGCTGGGCATCATCAACGACATCCTCGACTTCAGCAAGATCGAAGCCGGCAAAATGGAAATGGAACGCCAGCCCTTCGACTTGCGCGAATGTGTGGAAAGCACATTGGACATCATCTCTCCGCGCGCCGAGGAGAAGAAACTGGATGTGGCTTATCTCATCGAGGATAACGTTCCGCCAGCCATTATGGGCGATGTGACGCGCCTGCGCCAGATACTCCTTAATCTATTCAGCAATGCGGTCAAATTTACTGAAAGAGGCGAGGTGGTCCTGACGGTATCTCATGCGCAGTTATCTGAAACCAATCCGCGTGATACTGGAAAGTTTAGTAAAAAGATCACTTTGAAATTTACTGTGCGCGATACAGGTATCGGTATTGCTCCGGAAGGTATGACACGTCTGTTCCAATCGTTCTCGCAGGCCGATTCATCCACCACGCGGAAATATGGCGGCACGGGTCTGGGACTGGTCATCAGCAAACGCCTGGTCGAGATGATCGGCGGGACGATGTGGGCGGAAAGTGAAGGGGTCAACGGAAAGGGTTCAGCCTTCCATTTCACCATCCTGACCGAGGCAGTGGTCATGCCAAAGCAAACGAAACGCAACTTGACCGGAATCCAGCCTCACCTAAACGAGAAGCGGGTCCTCATCGTGGATGATAACGCCACCAATCGCCGCATCCTCACATTGCAACTGCACGGCTGGGGAATGCAGACACGCGATACAGAAGCACCGCTCGAAGCGTTGGAATGGATCAAACGCGGCGATCCATTTGATCTGGTCATCACGGATATGCACATGCCGGATATGGACGGCGTAACCCTGGCGCGCAGCATCCGCAAACTTCGTGATGCCAAAGCCCTGCCGATGGTGTTGTTCACATCCATGGGGCGGCGCGAAACGGATATGGAGACGATCAATTTTGCAGCCTTCCTGAATAAACCCATCAAGCCTTCGCAGCTATTCGATACCCTCGTTGGTGTATTTGCCGGTGATCAGGAAACCCTGATGCCAGCCATTCTCAAAACACAGTTGGATGCAGAGATGGGAATTCGCCATCCATTACGGATCTTGCTTGCAGAGGATAATCTCGTCAATCAAAAACTCGCCTTACGCATATTGCAGCAGATGGGATATCGCGCCGACGTTGTTACAAACGGTTTGGAGGCGCTCGAATCAGTGGAACGTCAAAAATATGACGTGATCCTCATGGACGTACAAATGCCTGAGATGGATGGACTGGAGGCCTCACGTCAGCTCTGCGCACGCTTGACTCGCGATACCCGTCCACGGATCATTGCCATGACAGCCAATGCCATGCAAGGCGACCGCGAGGTATGTCTTGCGGCCGGCATGGATGATTACATTGCTAAACCAATTCATGTAAAAGAACTGATGGATGCATTGTCCAAGGCAAGAACAACCATTGGGAGTAATTGATGTCACAGATCGACCAAAGCATTTTCAACACACTAAAAGAAACCACAGGCTCGGATTTCATTGCAGAGTTGATCGATGTGTTCCTGAACGATGCGCCAGACTTGATCGCGCAGATGCATTCCGCGCTTGCGACCCGGGACTCAGATACATTTCGCCGCGCGGCGCATTCAATGAAATCTAATGCGGCCACATTCGGCGCCATGGAACTTTCCGCGCTCGCAAAGGAGCTTGAAATATTCGGGCGTGAGAAAAACCTTGAGATCGGGAGCAGGCTCGAGGTTATGGAAGAAGCGTTCCGTCAGGCTGCAGTTCAATTGGAAGAGCTGAAGTCCCAGCCATAACCAAAAGGATATAATGGCCGCATCCCCTGAACCCGCAAAATTATTGGTTATTGACGATAATAAGGTCAATCGCATTGTGCTTTCGCGCAACCTTGAACAACAGGGACATGTTGTGGAGACTGCTGAAAACGGCGAAGAGGGATTAAAGAAGATCCGCACGCAATCATTCGACCTGGTCCTGTTGGATATTGAAATGCCGGTGATGGATGGGTTCCAGGTACTGGAAGCCTGTTTGAACGATGTGGACTTGCGGCAGATCCCCATCATCATGACATCTGCAATGGATGAGATAGACGCGATGGTGAAATGCGTGGAGCTTGGCGCAGAAGATTATTTAACAAAACCGGTCAATGCGGTCTTGCTGCGCGCGCGAGTCAATGCCAGCCTTGAAAAGAAACGCCTGCGCGACGAACAGCGGAAATTATTCAGAACTTTTGCCACAAAAGAAGTGGCGGAGGAATTATTACGGACCGGTTTTTCGCTTGGCGGAAAAAAGATCACCGCCTCCATTTTATTTGCAGACATCCGCTCGTTCACGACCATTGCCGAGAGTCTGGACCCCTCTGAAACCATTGACATGCTTAACCGGTATTTCGGCTCGATGTTCGATGCGATCAACACCAATAAGGGGACGGTCAACCAAATGGTGGGAGATGGACTCATGGCTGTATTTGGGGCGCCGATCCATTTTGAAGAGCATCGTGAACATGCAGTGCGCGCTGCACTGCAAATGCTCAAACAACTGCAACTTTTCAATGAGCAACAAGCCAGTCAAAGTAAAACGCAATTGAAGATCGGAATCGGAATTGCATCCGGCGAGATCATTGCCGGGTACATCGGTACACAAAGCCGCGCTACCTATACTTGCATCGGTGATATTGTTAATCTGGCTTCCCGCATTGAAGAGCATACAAAAGTCGCCCTGCGTCCGCTATTAATTGACGATGACACCCGCAAGGGACTGGGCGATACTTATGAACTCGAAGACCTGGGACCCACGCTCTTTAGAGGCAAGCAGCATCTTGTAAATGTTTTTTCGGTGGAACCGTCAGAATAAGCCCCTTATCAAAACGAAACAAACATGTTTACTTCGGATCTATTTCACACACCAAAGCAATTCTCCTCTCTTGATGATATTCTGAGTGCGCTCATGGGCATGAAGGACGATCCGCTTGCGAAGGCGGGTACGAATGTTGTCATCAGCCGCGGTAATCCGAATGCAAGGCTATTGCTGATCGGCGAAGCACCAGGTCCGCAGGAAAATATACAAGGCAAGCCTTTTGTAGGACCTGCCGGTCAATTGCTCGATAAAATTTTACTCGCGGGGAATTTCGACCCTGAAAAGGATGTGTACATCACCAATTCTGTCTTCCGAATGCCGCCGGGCGAAGATGGCAAGTCTTTCCGTAAACCTACCGATCAAGAGGTTGAGTATTACCGTCCCTTCGTGTTTGAGATCATCCGCCTGATCAACCCTTTTGTGATCCTAATGACTGGAAACGTAGCCTGTCAATCCGTCTTGAAAAAGACAGGTATCACCACCCTGCGCGGACAATGGACTCAGATGGAAGGACGCTGGCTCATGCCGATCTTTCATCCCTCCTACCTGTTGAGGAATCCATCGCGCGAACCCAATTCACCCAAAGCGTTGATGTGGAATGACATCCGCGAGATCCGCCGGAAATACGATGAATTGATGGAGAGCAATGCAAGCGCTATTTAGTGAAAACGATTCTTCTGTTGAATGAATCCAAAATAAAGAGGAGGGAAATCTAAATTAGTTCAACCCATGTTTTCATCACGAACTGTAGCAACGGCGAATCAATTTCCTTTTAACCCTTGACAGGAATAAGCCTATTAGGTAATATTCCTACATAGTTATATAAAACAAAAGGAACAAACATGCCGCTTTCTCGTGCCATTCTCGGTTTTCTCGAATACCAGCCCATGACGGGTTATGACCTGAAAAAATTTTTCGATCAATCTGTCACCCATTTTTGGTCGGCAACACAGAGTCACATTTACAAGGCGCTGGAGAATTTGGAAAAAGACGGGATGGTCGCATCGCAGGTCATTCAAGGCGAAGGAAAACCCAATCGCAAGCAGTATCAGATCACGGATGAAGGAAGAGCCGAGTTGCGTCGCTGGGTATCTACACCCCTGCCATTGGATAGTCGGCGCGAGGCCTGGCTGATCCAGATCTTCTTCGCACATGGGATTACAAATGATGAGATCGCTCTTTTGATCGAAAAACGGATCGAAGCCATTCGGGAATATCTAACACAATGTCAGATCGCGCAGACAAACCTGGACGAAAACAAAAAGCAGGTTGGCATCAAACGCTTGAGCGCACTCTGGCAATTGACTCTGGATTACGGCACGGACTATTACCAAAATGAAATTGCATGGCTGGAAAAAACATTGCCGCGTGTTCGAAAATTACCCTCACTAACCCAGTCAAAATAACGCGATACCTGTAAAGGGACGCGACATGGTCAAACTGCTTGGATCAAAGCAGGTTTATTCAATGCGCTTTGTGCGCGAAAAAGGAGATATTAATGCTTTACCCTATCGTCAAATGGATTCATATTCTGTGCGCCATCGTTTCACTCGGAGCGAACCTGACCTATTTTCCGTGGTTCATGCGAGTCCCTAAAAACCGCGAGACTTTGGTCTTCACCATCAGCACCATCCGCCTGTTGGATAACTGGATCGCAAATCCATCTTATGTGCTGGCTTACATTACAGGCGAGATCATGATGCGCGTTGGAGGCAATATCCATTATTCAACTCCGTGGATGACCGCCGCGCTTACTTTATATGCCGTCGTTTCTGTGCTGGGGTTATTTATCTATGCTCCCTTATTGAAGAAACAGCAGAAACTGGCAGAAACCGTTGGAGCCGATGATGCGAATTATCAGCGCGTCTCGCGCAACGGGATCATTCTCGGAACGGTCATTGTCATCCTGACTCTTGGCATCACCTTCCTGATGGTGATCAAGCCCCAGTTGTGGTAATTAAGCATGAACAGCCCTTCTCAAAAATTCAACCGTGTCTGGTGGACTCTGCTCGCCGCACCGCTCCTGTCTTTGGTCTTGATCGTTATCGCGTCTGTTTATTTTGGAGTGGTCACGCAGGGACAAAACGTAGATGCAATCCCGCAACTGGTCGCAGACTCAGCGCCATATCAACTGGTGGCATTGCAGATCTGGCTGTTATTGATTTTTATAAAATCAATGAAACGTGATGGTCTCTCATGGAAAGACATCGGCTGGAAGTTCCAAGAGGGTCAACAATTATGGCGCGAAATTTTAATTGGCGCCGTTCCCGGGGTTGGCATCGCCTTGCTTTACTTCTACATCCTCACACCCCTGTTGACCAGCCTGCAAAAAATTTGGGACTATGTCCCCGCAGGCTCAGTGCTCACCACCCTCGGCTCAGCCATCATCCCATTTGCAATTGCAGATGTTTTGTTAGCGCCGTTCGTTGAAGAAAGCATCTATCGCGGATACGGTCTTACGCGCCTGCTCGGAAAATTCAGTCAGCCCGCTGCGATTGCGCTTTCGATTTTCTTCTTCGGCATTCTGCATTGGACCGGCGGATTCTGGTACATTTTGCTGGTGGGCATCGTGGCGGGCGGATCCTTCGCGTGGCTGCGTATCTCGCGCAAAAACATCATCGCGCCATTTGCCGCGCATCTGGCATTGAACATTGTTGAGACAATCTTTATCGTAATGGCATTTCAAGCCTGATTCCACCTTTGTATTGAAACGAAAAGCAAACTCTTACGTATCCAAGAAGCAAGAAAAATTTTTCGCAATTTTGGAGGAAGCATGAACAAGACAATTCGCAACATCATCTTCGTCGCGCTCTTCGCCGTCGGCGGCGGCTGGCTTGGCATCTGGCTTAACAGCGTCACGGGCAACACCCAGCCACCCATGCAAAGTTTGGGCGTTCTCGTCTGGTTAATGTCGCCTGCCCTTGTTGGCTTATTACTGCGCGCATTCGGCGGAGATGGCTGGAAGGATTCCGGCTTTGGGTTGAATCTACTCTCAGGCTGGAAGTGGTACCTCGTAGCACTTCTCGTCTATCCTCTCGCTTCGCTTCTGACCTTCGGGTTGGCCCTGTCCATCAAGGCCATCAGCGCTGACGGGTTTGCCACTCAAGGCTTCGGCGCATACACAAGCGTGGTCATCTTCATGCTCGGCGCTTCGCTGATGAAAAATTTCTTTGAAGAATTCGCATGGCGCGGATATCTCACCCCACGGCTTGATGCCGCAAAGGTTCATCCACTTTTGAACCATGCCATCGTTGCTGTGATATGGTGGGCATGGCATTTGCCATACTATTATTATTTCCTCGACCGCACTCAACTCACCACTTATCTTGGAAATACCAGCCTGACAACTTTCCTGATCCTTGCGCTGATCGGCTTGTTCCCCACCGCCCTGCTCTTTGGAGAATTACGCCTGCTCAGCAAATCCGTGTGGACAGGATTCATCCTGCACGAACTGATCAACGCATTAAGTATGCCGCTTTTATTGAACGGTTTCATCAAACTCAATGGAACATTAGGCGCCATCTTCTCCCCCACTAATGACGGCATCATCACTTTTACATTGCTTGGACTGGCAGGTTGGATGTTGTATCAATATCGCATGAAGAGAACTGCATGAGACAAAAAACAATTTTAGTTATCGGCGGGACGGGAATGCTGGGCAAACCCGTGGCGCAACAACTCAAAGCTGATGGATTCAGCGTCCGCATTTTGGCACGCTCTGTCGAAAAAGCAAGATCATTATTGGGTGATGGATACGAATACGTTCAGGGCGACTACGAAGACGCCGAGTCTTTGAAGTCCGCCATGCAAGGCTGTGACGGAGTCCACATCAACATCAAGGGTGGTCCTTCTGAAGCGGACTATGACCGCGCGGATCATCTGGGCGTGAAGCGAATCGCAGAGGCTGCAAAAACCGTCGGCGTGGGGCGCGTGACTCTCATCTCGGCGTATGCCGTCAGTTTGGAAAAGGCCGATACGCCAGAGAGCAGGTCAAAGGTCAAGGGCGAAGCGGCTCTTAAGTCCAACGGCGTGCCGTACACGATATTCCGCGCCTCATGGTTCATGGAAACACTTCCGCAATTTGTCCAAGGAAAAAACATTTCATTGATCGGGAAGCAGATCCATCGCTTGCATTGGATCGCCGCTGAAGATTATGCGCGCATGGTTTCAAAAAGCTATCAGACTGATGAAACGCTCAACAAGGAATTTTATATTTTTGGCCCTGAAGCACACACAATGGGCGAAGCGATGGAAATTTACGCAAAATATAAGGGGGTGAAAGTTTCTTCGATTTCCACAAAGATGTTATCTGTTCTTGGGTTGTTGACTTTCAATATCGAATTGAAAAGCCTGGCAATTTTAATGGGATATTACGAACGTCACGGCGAAGACGGCTCGCCCGAGGAAGCCAATCGTTTGCTTGGCGCGCCAAAGGTTACATTGAAAGAATGGTGTAAGAAAAATTAAAAATAGTTTTCTTCATCTCGCCCTCAATCTGCTTCAGGTTGAGGGATTTTTTGCTCTTGACAATTTAGTAGATATATACTAAATTCAGAAAGAAGGAGCAAATATGTCACCCAAGATTTACAAGCCATCACTGCAAACCAAAAATAACATCCTGCAAAAGGCGGTTGAATTGTTCAACGAAAACGGCACAGCTTCGGTCTCGATGAACGCACTGGCAGAGTCGCTGGGCATCAGCGCGGGGAATTTGCAATATCACTACAAGGGCAAGGAAGATATGATCCGCGCGATTTTGGAAGAGATGTTCGCACAGTTCGATGTGATCTACCAACCCATCGAAGGAACGTTTACATTGGACACCCTGCGCCAGATCATGCGGCTTAACTTCAATTTAGTCTGGAAGTATCGCTTCTTCTACCGCGAACTCGCTGCCTTGCTTCGTAATGACAAGGTTCTGGCGAATCGCTTCCGTGCCATTCAAACGCACAGGATCGAGGAACAGGAAACTCTTATTAAACGGCTGGCAGGCTCGGGCGGAGTCAGAGGCGATTTGAGTCCCGAAGAACTTCGCAATGTGGTTCTCATCGGCTGGGTGTTGGGAAATACCTGGCTGTCCTACACCGAAAGTCTGGGACAAAAGATCAATGATGCCACATTGGAGCAGGCAGTTGAGATCATGGTGCAACATTACAAACCTTATGTATTGGAGATGAAATGAAAAATTTACTAAAACTCGAAGAATTATTTATGTTCGTCCTTAGCATTTTCTTATTTACAAAATTGGATCTTGCCTGGTGGTGGTACCCCGTGCTGTTATTCGCACCTGACCTGAGCATGCTTGGCTATCTCATCAACACACAAGTCGGCGCGGCGACGTATAACTTTATCCACGTGAAGGCGCTGGGGGTCAGCATCTTTGTGATCGGAGTCGTGCTCGCCAGCCAGCCCTTGCAACTGGCAGGGTTGATCCTCTTCGGTCATTCCAGCATGGATCGAATTTTGGGTTATGGCTTGAAATACCCGGACGCTTTCAAGCATACTCATCTTGGAATGATCGGCGAAGGATGAAATGAAAATCAAGAAGTCAAATCTTCCAGCTACTTCCCTGCTAACAAACTCCCCGCATAATTATGTGGATAGTTATTCAGTTTCTCTCCACACACGAGATTTAAGCATCGAACAAGTCTGCAAGGCCTTCTTCTCCTCAGGGCCCGCATGGGTGGACAGCCTCTTTACGCTTCGCAACAGCGTAGTGTCAAAGTTTGGGTTGAAAACACCAAATTCGGGGTCACGCGAAGCCGTCCTTCAAAACTTCAAATGTGAAGTCGGTGAGCGAGTCGGTTTATTTAAAGTCTTCGATAAGAACGAGAGCGAAGTCATTCTGGGCGAAGACGATAAACATCTAAATTTCCGTGTTTCGCTTTTTCTTGATAAAGAAAATAACGCTCTTGTCGTTTCAACAATTGTGGATATTCATAACTGGCTGGGAACTTTGTACTTTCTGCCAGTCAAACCGTTTCACAAGTTGATCGTTCCAGCAATGATGAAGGGAATGTTGGAGTGGTTACAAAAAAGTCGTTGACCTGAGGCCAACGACTTTTTATTAATGAAAATTTACCATTGACACATTTCACATTTCGAGTAGAATACCGCCCAATATGTTTATAGTCTTTGCATTACCTCGTACCCGTCGTACACAACCCACTTCCCAAAGAAGGTCGGGATTTTTTGTTTTGACGACGAAAGTAACACAGTGATGCACTAACGCATACACACAAGTCAACCCAAACAGCCCTCCTTCCCGGAGGGCTGTTTTTATTTTCATCACAGACCTGACAGGTTTTTAAAACCTGTAAGGTCTAACAAACAGGAGAAACAATAATGAGTCCGAAACCAAAACCGCAAGTCAAGAAAGTCGTCCTCGCCTATTCAGGCGGACTGGACACATCCGTGATCGTCCCGTGGCTGAAAGAGAATTACGGCTGTGAAGTCGTCTGCTTTTGCGCGGACGTGGGTCAGGGCGACGAAGATATGGCAGGGCTTGAACAGAAGGCACTCAATAGCGGCGCAAGTCAGTGCATCATCCACGACATGAAAGAGGAATTTGCCAGCGACTATCTTTTTCCCATGCTCAAGATGGGGGCGGTGTATGAACACAAGTATTTATTGGGCACATCCGTTGCCCGTCCTTTAATTGCAAAACATCTCGTGGACGTGGCTCACGAAGTCGGCGCGGACGCGATTGCTCACGGAGCGACTGGCAAGGGCAACGATCAGGTCCGCTTTGAACTCACCGTCATGGCGCTCGACCCACGCCTCAAGATCATCGCTCCGTGGCGCGAATGGGACATCCGCTCACGCGAAGACGCGATTGCCTACGCCGCGAAGCACAACGTCCCTGTGACCGCGACCATCAAATCCATTTACAGCCGCGACTCGAATCTCTGGCACCTTTCGCACGAAGGCGGTCTGCTCGAAGACCCGTGGAATGAACCCGAAGAAGTTATGTATCAAATATCCACATCGCCCGAGAATGCACCTGAGCAAGGTGAATATGTCGAAATCGAATTTGAAAGCGGCAATCCCGTCGCGGTCAACGGCGAAAAGCTTTCGCCCGCGAAGATCGTTGCGACGCTGAATGCCATCGGCGGCGCGCACGGCATTGGTCGCGTGGACCTTGTTGAGAATCGACTCGTTGGCATGAAGTCGCATGGCGTCTACGAGACTCCAGGCGGAACGATCCTGCTCTATGCTCATCGCGAACTTGAGTCCCTCATCCTCGACCGCGAGACGATGCACTTCAAGGAAATGGTCGCGGTCAAATATACCGAGCTCACCTATAACGGTTTGTGGTTCACGCCTCTGCGAGAAGCGCTCGACGCTTTTGTCAACGCCACACAGGGACCCGTAACTGGCATGGTGCGCCTCAAACTTTATAAAGGCAACATCATCGTCGCGGGTCGCAAGTCGCCGTTCAGCCTTTATCGCGAAGACTTCGCCACTTTCGGCGAAGAAGATGTCTACGACCAGAGTCACGCGGAGGGTTTCATCCGCCTCTTCGGTCTTAGCATGAAAGTCCGCGCAATGAACGGTCTGCCTGTTTCTGGTCTCGACATGCCGAAGCCTGATTATTCGAAATTCAAACGTGATTGATGTCGTTGCGAGGAGGGTGCTCTTCCCGACGAAGCAATCTCCTCATCATTGGGGATTGCTTCGGGCAAAAGGCAAGTACACCCTCGCAACGACATGAAGTAAAAGGAGAACACCATGACCCTTTGGGGCGGAAGATTTACTCAATCATTAGACTCACTCGCGTGGGCACTCAACGCATCCCTGCCTGTTGACCAGCGCATGGCAATTCAGGATGTGGAAGGTTCCATCGCGTGGGCGAGTGCGTTGCATAAAGCAAACATTCTTTCGGATGAAGAACACGCTTCGATCTCACTCGGGCTTGCCACCGTCAAAGAAGAATTCGCTTCGGGACAGTTTTCCTTCGCCCCCACTGACGAAGATATTCATACCGCCGTCGAACGCCGCCTCACTGAGCTGATCGACATAACCGCTGGCAAACTCCACACGGGACGCAGCCGCAATGATCAAGTGGCAACTGACTTTCGCTTATGGATGTTGCAAGCGATTCCCGAACTGCTTTCAGCTCTCAGCCTTCTGCAAACTGCCCTTGTCGAACAAGCCGAACTTGCAGGCGAGACTCTCATGCCTGGCTACACCCACCTCCAACGCGCCCAACCGATTTTGCTGGCGCACTGGTGGCTGAGTCATTACCATCCGCTTCAACGTGACCGCGAACGCCTCACAGATTTAATAAAACGAGTTTCAATTTTGCCGCTAGGTTCTGGCGCACTAGCTGGCACACCTGTCCCTGTAGACCGCGCTGCGTTGGCTAAATCTCTTGGCTTTGCAGTTGCCTCACCCAACAGCCTTGACTCTGTTTCAGATAGAGACTTCGCCGCTGAGTTCTTATTCTGCGCCACAATGACTGGCATCCACTTGAGCAAGCTCTCGGAACAAATTGTTTTGTACACCAGTGCTGAGTTTGGCTTCTTCGAACTCTCGGATGCGTTCTCAACGGGTTCGAGTCTCATGCCGCAGAAGAAGAATCCCGATGTGTTTGAACTCACACGTGGCAAGGCTGGCACGTTGATCGGAATGTTGACTGGTTTGCTCGCAACTCTCAAAGGCTTGCCATCTACATACGATAAAGATTTACAGGAAGATAAAGCGCCTGTCTTTGCGGCAACCGATACCTTGCTTGCAATCCTTCCAGTTATTGCGGGCGCACTGCGGACGATCACTGTAAAACCTGAACGAATGCGAAATGCAATCGACTCGTTCATGATGGCAACCGACTTGGCAGATTATTTGGTGAGCAAGGGAATCCCGTTTCGAGAGACTCACGCGATAGCAGGAAAAGCTGTCCGCGCGGCTATGGACGCTTCGCGAAATGTTGGGTTGGAGGAACTGTCGCTCGAAGCGTATCAGGCACTCAGTCCAGCGTTTGAAGCGGATGTGTATCAAGTCTTCGACCCGCTGAAATCCGTCGAAAAAAGAAATGCGATTGGCGGCACGAGTCTCCAATCTGTAAAAAATCAAATTACAAAGTGCCGCGAAAATCTCCAAGCATAAAATAGAAATCCAAATTGCAATCTATTTCAAAAGTTTGGTGAGTAATGCAAAAGCGGCAAAAAATCAAAGGAGTATAAAATGGCTACTGTAACTTGTCCCGAATGTGAGGCTCAAATTGAGTTGGAAGCCGGCACCGAAGTCGGCGAGATTATTGTCTGCTCGGATTGCGGCGTGGATTTGGAAGTGACCGCGCTCGACCCCGCGGCGATTCAACTCGCGCCAATGGAACAGGAAGATTGGGGTGAATAATTATTTGTAGGGGCGCAGCAATGCTGCGCCCCTACGGAGAATCTTATGCAACGACGATTAAAAATAGGTGTCCTTTATTCCCGCATGCGCGTTGAAGAGAAATGGATCTTCGGCGCGATGGAAAAGCGCGGCATTGATTATGACCGATTGGATGACCGCGCGATCCATTTTGATTTGGATAAACCCGAACAGTGGAAACAATATGATGCGGTATTGGAACGCAGCATCAGTTACAACAGTGGTTTGTATGCACTCCGGCTGTTGAACGCGTTCGGTGTACCGACGGTGAATACTGCTTCCGTTGCCGAGATTTGTGGCGACAAGTTGATGACGAGCGCGGCGTTGGCACGCGATGGAGTGCCACAACCGCACAACGCGACAGCGTTCACGCCCGAAGCAGCGTTGGAAGCGATTGAAGCGTTTGGTTATCCCGTTGTGTTGAAACCCGTTGTCGGTTCGTGGGGACGGTTGCTGGCGAAGGTCAACGATCGTGATGCAGCGGAAGCAGTGCTGGAACATAAATCTACTTTAGGTTCCGTCCAGCATTCCGTTTTTTATATTCAGGAATACATTGCCAAGCCTGGACGTGACATCCGCGCGATTGTGATCGGTGAGCGTGTGTTGACCGCCATGTATCGCAAGTCCGAGCATTGGATCACGAATACGGCGCGCGGCGGCGAAGGAGAGTTGTGTCCCATCACACCTGAGATCGAAGATATTTGTTTGCGCGCGGCGAAGTCTGTCGGCGGCGGCGTGTTGGCGGTGGATTTGGTCGAGCATCCCGAAAAGGGACTCGTGGTCAATGAGATCAATCACACGATGGAGTTCCACACCATGCAACCTGTCAGCGGAATTGATATCGCGGGCGAGATTGTGGAGTATGTGGTGAGGATTGCAAAGATGAAGGGTGAGGGATGAAAGAGGAAAGAAGAAAGATGGAGCATGATGCGTGTTCCGTTGAGTACTTGTTTACTTGAAGCGAAAAGGAGCAATTGTTGATGACTACGGTTTCTATTATTGGCGGATCTGGTTATGGCGGTGGGGAGTTGTTGCGGCTGTTGTTGGGTCATCCCAAGGTTGAGGTGAAGCAGGTTACGTCACGTTCGCATTTGGGTGAGTATGTATATCAAGTCCACCCGAATCTGCGGAAGCAGACACAGCTCAAGTTTAGCGATCCTGCCGCACTAGAGCCTGTGGATTTGCTTTTTCTTGCCCAGCCGCATGGACAGGCTCAGCACAACATCGAGCAGTATGCAAAACTCGCGCCGAAAATCATCGATCTCGCAGCGGACTTCCGTTTAAGGAATGCGGATTTCTACGAAACATGGTATGGCGAGAAACACGCCGCGCCTGAGTGGTTGAGCAAGTTTGTGTATGGCTTGCCTGAACTTCACCGTGCGGAAATGGCGACGGCGAATTACATCAGCGGAGTAGGGTGCAATGCCACGGCAAGTAATCTTGCGTTGCTGCCGTTGATCAAAGCGGATTTGTTGGACTTATCTTCCCCAGTCATTATTGAAATTAAAGTTGGTTCATCGGAAGGCGGCGCGGAAGGGAATTCTGGTTCGCTTCACGCGGAACGTGCGAATGTGATTCGGACATTCTCGGCATTTGGTCATCGTCACACGGCGGAAGTGATTCAAGAGATGGGCGTGAAAGACGTTTCGCTGACCATGACTGCTGTAGATTTGGTGCGCGGTGTTTTGGCAACAGCTCATGCGAAAGTGAGGCAGGGTGTGGCGACTAAAGATTTGTGGAAAGCCTATCGCGCCGTGGCGAATGAGAATCCGTTCGTGCGCGTGGTCAAGGAACAGCGCGGGATTTATCGCGTCCCTGAGCCGAAGATTCTGGCTGGTTCGAATTACGCAGATTTGGGATTTGAATTGGACGAGAGCAACGGACATATCGTATCGATGTGTGCGATTGATAATTTGATGAAGGGCGCATCAGGCACAGCCGTTCAGTGTATGAATTTGATGATGGGCTGGGATGAGACACTGGGGTTGGAGTTTGCGGGGTTACATCCGATTTAAGGATGAACGCGGAGCGTGAAATATGAAGGATGAAATTACTGTTGTGAAGCTTGGTGGGACGGAGGGGGTTGACTTTTCTGCTATTTGTAAAGACGCTGCCGAATTGTTGAAGCAAGGCAAAAAGCTGGTATTCGTGCATGGCGGTTCAGCGGAAGCAAACGCTCTGGGCGAAGCAGTGGGCACTCCGCCGAAGATGATTACTTCGCCTTCGGGATATACATCGCGTTATACCGATAGAAAGACTCTTGAGATCTTTTTGATGGCGGTGAATGGCAAGGTCAATTCGTTGTTGACGGAGCAGTTGCAAATGTTGGGAGTTAATGCGTTTGGGTTGTGCGGACTAGATGGCAGGTTGATGCAAGCCACGCGCAAAGATTCAATTCAAAGTGTTGAGAATGGTAAGCGCAAGATTATCCGCGACGATTACACGGGCAAGATCGAAACAGTGAATAGCGAGTTGTTGATGATGCTACTCAACACGGGTTATCTGCCTGTGATCGCGCCCGTCGCTGTCAGTGAAAAAGGCGAAGCGCTCAACGTGGATGCGGATCGTGCGGCGGCGATGGTGGCGTCTGCGCTGAAGGCGGAGACTCTGCTATTGCTTACAGCAGTGCCTGGGCTGATGAAGAATTTCCCAGATGAGGCCACGCTTATTCGGCAGCTGCCGCAGAGTCAACTGTCGGCGGCGAGTGAAGCGGCGCAGGGTCGTATGAAGAAAAAAGTTCTAGGCGCGGAGGAAGCGCTCAAGGGCGGCGTGAGTCGCGTCATCATCGCGGATGGAAGAATTCAAAATCCGATTTCAAATGCCCTCGCAGGCAATGGCACGGTCATTCAGTGAATTTGTCTAAACAATAGTGCTATAATCGGCGGAATTTGCCGCTTCATTATCCGTAAAATTTTGCAGGAGTCAATCATTTATGGGATTAGCAAAACTCGTTTTGGAAGATGGGACCGCCCTCGAAGGCTTGGCGTTTGGTGCAGAGACTGACGCTGTATTTGAATTGGTCTTTAATACCAGCATGACCGGCTATCAGGAAATTTTGACTGACCCCTCCTATCGCGGACAGGGCGTGTTGTTTACAGTGTCGCATATTGGAAATGTAGGCATCAACACCGAGGATGATGAGTCTGCGAAGCCGCAGGTTTCGGCGGCGGTGATTCGTTCATTGAGTCCAGTAGTGTCGAATTGGCGTTCTGCACTTTCTTTATCTGACTGGCTCGCTCAACATAGCGTCCCCGGCATCAGTGGCGTGGACACACGCTGGCTGACTCGCAAACTCCGCGACGGCGGCACACAGAAGGCGGCGCTCTCTACAAAAGGAACATCGGCAGAAGTGCTGTTACAAATGGCGCGCGATTGGCCCGGTCTCGATCGTCGCGACATGGTCAAGGAAGTAACATGCGCGGAAAGTTATCGTTGGGTGGATGATGAGGGTAGTAAATGGGTAAATGGTAAATTGGTAATTGGTAATTGGAGCAAAACCAATCCCCAATTACCAATCTCTAATTACCATGTTGTCGCTTATGATTTTGGAATTAAGGAAAATATTCTCCGCCATCTCTCCAGCTATGGCGCGAACGTGACCGTTGTCCCTGCGGATGCGACGGCTGATGAAGTGTTGGCACTGAAGCCTGATGGAATCTTTTTATCCAACGGTCCCGGCGACCCTGCGGGTTTGCCATACGCCGTCGAAGCCGTGAGCGGATTGATCGAAAGCGGCGTGCCGATTTTTGGAATCTGTCTCGGACATCAACTCATTGGGCGCGCCCTCGGAGCGGATACCAACCGCCTCAAATTTGGGCATCACGGCGGGAATCATCCCGTGCAATATCTGCCGACGGGTGAGGTTCTCATCACTGCCCAAAACCACAACTACTGTGTCACCGAAGGGGATTTGAATAAAGACGAAGTGGAAATCACTTACAAGAGTTTGAACGACGACTCGCTTGAAGGTTTGCGGATGAAGAACAAGCCTGTCTTCAGTGTACAGTTCCATCCCGAAGCCGCACCCGGTCCGCATGACGCGCATGATATATTTAGCGTTTTTTTTAAAATGATTGGGGGTAAATAATCATGAAGCGTACAGACATTCACACAATTCTTGTTCCAGGTTCAGGGGCAATCGTCATCGGTCAAGCCGCTGAGTTTGATTATTCTGGCACGCAAGCCGTGAAAGCGCTCAAAGCCGAAGGTTATCGTGTGGTGCTGGTCAACTCAAATCCAGCCACCATTATGACCGACCCCGAAATTGCAGATGCGACCTATATTGAACCGCTCACAGTTGAATCCCTTGAAGCCATAATCGCGCAGGAAAAACCCGACGCCATGCTGCCCACCGTCGGCGGGCAAACGGGATTGAATCTCGCGTTGGCTCTCAGCGAAAATGGCGTCCTCGAAAAATACGGCGTCAAACTGATTGGCGCGAATCTCTCCGCCATCAAAGCCGCCGAAGACCGCATGTTATTCCGCGAGACCATGCAGAAGGCGGGCGTTCCCATTCCGCACGGCGGCGCGGCGTATTCATTGGAAGAAGCCGAAGCCATCGTCAAGCAAACCAATTATCCCGTTCTCGTCCGCGCTTCGTTTGCGATGGGCGGTACGGGCGCGTCGTGGGTTTACGAACCCGCGCAACTCGCGGAGGCTGTCCGCAGCGCCATCTCGGAGTCGCCCATCGGTCAGGCGTGGCTCGAAGAGTCCGTCATGGGTTGGAAGGAATACGAACTCGAAGTCATGCGCGACAAAGCGGATAACTTCGTTGTCGTCTGCTCCATCGAAAACCTCGACCCGATGGGCGTCCACACGGGCGACAGCATCACCGTCGCACCTGCGCAAACGCTAACCGACCGCGAGTATCAAATCCTGCGCGACCTTGCTCATCGTGTTCTGTCCGCCGTCGGCGTTGAAACAGGCGGCTCAAATGTGCAATTCGGCGTTGACCCCAAAACAGGTCGCGTCGTCGTCATCGAAATGAATCCGCGCGTCAGTCGTTCGTCCGCGCTGGCATCCAAAGCAACGGGCTTTCCCATCGCCAAACTCGCCGCGCTCGTCGCCGTCGGCTACACCCTCGACGAAATCACCAACGACATCACCAAGCAAACCAAAGCCGCCTTCGAGCCGTCGCTCGATTATGTCGTGGTCAAAATTCCGCGCTGGGCATTTGAAAAATTCCCAGGCGTGGATTCGACTCTCGGTCCGCAGATGAAATCCGTCGGCGAAGCGATGGCTCTCGGTCGGACTTTTCCCGAAGCCTTGAACAAAGCGATTCAATCTTTGGAAATTGGCGTGGACGCACTCGACGGTTCGGGACCCAGCCGCGAGTTGATTGCTGAACCTGAAACATTCGCCACCCTGCAACATCCCACCGCCGACAGATTATTTCGCGTGTATCGCGCCATTCAACAGGGAATTTCATTGGAAGAGATTGCAACTGCAACTGGCTATGATCTTTGGTTTCTCAGTCAGATGGACGAAATTAGGAACTGTGAATTAGAAATTAGGGATTGCAAATCTGAGAATGAACTCAAACCTATTTTGCGTCATGCCAAACAAATGGGATTCTCCGACTCCCACATCTCCCGCCTCCTCGCCAATTACCAATTACCAATTACCAATATCCGAGAACTACGAAAACATCTCAACATCCTCCCCACCTTCCAACGCGTGGACACCTGCGCCGCAGAATTCGAATCGCAGACCCCATATCTTTACAGCGCCTACGAAATGGACGATGAGTCACGTCCAACCGATAAACAAAAGATTTTGATTCTCGGCGGCGGACCGAATCGAATTGGACAAGGTATTGAATTTGACTATTGTTGTTGTCAAGCGGCGTTTGCATTGTCGAAGATGGGATATGAAACCATCATGTACAACTGTAATCCTGAAACAGTCTCAACGGATTACGATACCGCAGACCGCTTGTATTTTGAACCGCTCACGCTTGAGCATGTCCTCAACGTGATTGACATTGAACAGCCTATTGGCGTCATCGTGCAATTCGGCGGGCAGACTCCGCTCAACCTGGCGGCGGGACTCGAAGCGGCGGGTGTGAAAATTTTAGGCACGTCCCCCCATGCCATTCAACTCTCCGAAGACCGCGAAGAGTTTGCGAAACTACTCAAAGAATTGGATATCCCCCAGCCTGAAAACGGAATCGCACGGTCAATTGAAGAAGCGCAGATTATTGCTGAAAAAATCGGCTATCCCGTTTTAGTGCGCCCATCTTTCGTCTTGGGTGGGCGGGCCATGGCTTTAGTGGAGTCCGAACCTCATTTGGCAGGATTCATTCAAAAGGCGATTGAGGCGGCTCCTGGTCAACCGATCCTGATCGATAAATTTATGGAAGATGCGTTCGAGATCGATGTGGACGCACTGGCAGACGGCGAGCGAGTCGTTATCGGGGCGATCATGCAGCATATCGAAGAAGCAGGCGTCCACTCGGGTGACGCGGCTTGTGTCCTGCCTCCGTATAAAGTCAGCGCATATCATCTTGAGATCATGCGCGAGTATACCGAGCAGCTTGGTCTCGCTCTTGGTGTGCGTGGATTGATGAACGTGCAGTTCGCGTTGAAGGATGAAGTGGTGTGCGTGTTGGAAGTAAATCCGCGCGCTTCACGGACTGTCCCATATGCCAGCAAAGCCACGGGATTAAATCTCGCGTATGCCGCAGCGCAGATAATGTCGGGCTGTACCTTGGAAAGCCTTGGGATTTTGGAAGAGCCGCGCGTGGATGGGTTTTTTATAAAAGAAGCCGTCCTGCCATTTAAGAAGTTATCCGGTTCAAGCTCTTTGCTTGGACCAGAAATGCATTCCACCGGTGAAGTGATGGGACACGCCGCGCATTTTGGCCATGCTTTCGCAAAGTCTCAGATCGCGGCTGGATTGGGATTGCCGCTTGAAGGTGCGGTGCTGATCAGCGTCAACGATTACGATAAAAGCGCGGGATTAAAAGTGGCGCGCGACCTGCACCGCATGGGTTTTATTTTGTACGCCACGCCGGGCTCGGCGGAATTTTTCCGCAAGGTGGGTCTGGCTGTTGAGGCGATCAACAAATTCGCAGATGGTTCGCCGCATACGGTTGATTTGATCCGCGGCAGCAAGGTGCAACTGGTATTGAATACTCCGCTCGGTCCGCACGCGCACAGTGATGGCGCGGAGATCCGCTCGGCGGCTATCGCAATGAATGTCCCATTGCTGACGACACTTTCCGCAGCAAACGCGGCGATCTCGGCCATACAAGCATTGCGAAAGAATGAATTAAAGTATCGCAGTTTGCAAAGTCATTTTGGAAACACAAGAAATCAGGAGTTGAAATGAACATTGTCGAAATCGAAAATAAACATACATCTGGCGTGTATGCCAAACAATCCCTGACCATTGTGCGCGGACAAGGTGCATCTCTGTTTGACATTGATGGCGTTGAATATCTGGACTGTTCATCTGGACATGGAGTTGCCAACCTCGGTCATGCCCACCCGAAAATTGCTGAGGCGATCTATAAGCAGGCGTCTACGCTGATAACGCTTTTTGAAACCTTCCCCAATGATAAACGTGCGGAGTTGATGGAAAAGATCACATCATTGGTGGATGGACTGGACAGAGTCTTCTTCTGCAACTCAGGGACTGAGTCTGTAGAAGCCGCGTTTAAATTCTCTCGTATTTCAACGGGACGAAAAAATATCGTCGCCGCCATGCGCGCATTCCATGGACGGACCTATGGTTCGCTTTCGGCAACATACAATAAAAAATATCGCGAAGGCTTCGAACCGCTGGTGCCGGGTTTCAGTCATGTAGCTTACAACAATATAGAAGCATTGGACAAGGCAGTGAATGAAGAAACCGCCGCAGTGATCCTTGAAGTGGTGCAAGGCGAAGGTGGCGTGTATCCTGCAACTGCGGAATATCTCCAAGCTGCAAGGCGGATTTGCAATGAACGCGGAGCATTATTGATTATTGATGAAATTCAAACAGCGTTTGGTCGTACGGGAAAAATGTTTGCGATTCAACATTTTGGTGTGACGCCCGATTTGCTCACCTGTGCCAAGTCCCTCGCCGGCGGTGTGCCAATAGGCGCAGTGTTGATCGGTCACAACATCAAAAACCTTGTACCGGGTGTGCATGGCTCGACGTTTGGAGGGAATCCACTTTCGTGTGCGGCAGGGGTGGCGGCGTTGACGATCATGGAAGAAGAAGATTTACCGGGTCAAGCCGAAGCGAAAGGCAAGTATTTGATGGAAAAGTTAAAGATGATCGAGTCCCCAAACATTCGCGAAGTGCGCGGACTTGGATTGATGATCGGCATCGAATTGAAACAAAAGGTCGCGCCGTATATCAAGGCATTGCAGGAAAAGAAGATCATCGCGCTGAATGCGGGAATGACAGTGATTCGTTTACTGCCTCCGCTGGTAATAACTTACGAACAGATCGATCATCTGGTGGATGTGTTGACGGAAGTTTTGACTCAGACAGTGGACGATGGACAGTAGACGGTCTTCCGTCCACGGTCTATCGTCAAGGATTTTCAATGAGTGATACTTTAATTGGTCTTGTCTCTCAATACAGTCCATCGGGACAGGAGCGCGGAGCGGTGGAATGGCTGATGGCGCGGATGAAGTCACTGGGTTATGAGGACGCATTTATTGATGATGCGGGCAATGTCGTTGGTGTAATTGGCAAAGGAACGAAGCAGATTATTTTGCTTGGACATATTGATACTGTTCCTGGTGAAATTCCTGTTCGTGTGGAACCAGTAGGGGCGCAGCATGCTGCGTCCCTACTGTACGGACGTGGTTCGGTGGATGCAAAAGGTCCGTTGGCGTGTTTCGTAGATGCAGTGGCGCAGGTTAGTGCGAAGGATGGCTGGCAGTTTGTAGTCATCGGCGCGGTGGAAGAGGAGCGCAATTCAGAAGGCGCGCGCTTTGTTGCGAATCAATATAAGCCGGACTTTGCGATCATCGGCGAACCAAATCAATGGGATCGCATCGCACTCGGATATAAAGGCAGCGCCTGGGCGAATATCACGATCAAGCGCGGACAGGCGCACACTGCCAGTGGAGAAGAGACTGCGGCAGAAACGGCTGTGGAAGTTTGGTTGAGAATTAAAGCTTATGTAGACGCATTCAATGCTGGTAAACAAAAAGCCTTTGATAAATTACTGCTCACTTTGCGCGGCATGGATTCAGAGTCGAATGATTTTGAACAATGGGCGCGGCTGAAAGTTGGAGTCCGCTTGCCTGTGGAAGTGTCACCTGAGGATTGGTATATAAAATTAAATGAAATAATAAGTGACTGTTACTTGGCTGTAGAACCTATTGGTTTCGCCATCCCGGCGTGGGGATGTGAGAAAAATACTCAGCTTGTACGAAGCTTCTTAAGCGGAATCAGGTCACAGGGCGGGGAGCCGCGTTTCGTCTATAAAACAGGAACGGCTGATTTAAACATCGTCGCGCCTGTTTGGGCATGTCCCGCTGTGGTCTATGGTCCCGGTGATTCGGCTTTGGATCACACGCCGAATGAGCATATCAATTTGGATGATTATCAAAAAGCAGTGGATGTGCTGAGCGCTGTGTTGGAAAACTTGACAAAATAGTACCTGGGAGTGGGAAATTTAATGCCATCCCTGTTATGATTGACGGTATGAGGCGACATTACTATATTTTCCTACTCTTGACATTTCTCGCTTCCTGCTCGCCCCGGAACCTGACTACTGTTCCTGACAGTTCCATCGCGCTGGAAGATTGTGCCCTGACCTCCCCCGCTGGCTTTCAAGTGGATGCGCGTTGCGGCACGTTGACCGTTCCCGAAGACCGCGACAATCCTGATGGACGACAGATCGAATTGCATGTGTCCGTTATCCCTGCGATCAAGCGTGAGCCTGAAGCAGATGCACTCTTTCTGCTGGCCGGCGGACCGGGTCAATCGGCAATCGAAACATTTCCGTCCATGATCTCGATGATGTCCCAAATTCATGAAGACCGTGACATCGTTCTGGTGGATCAGCGGGGAACGGGCAAATCAAATCCGCTGCGCTGTCTTACTCCCGAAGATGAATCGTTGACCGATGATCAGGTAATTGCGAAGCTTAAAGCCTGCCCTGAAACGTTGGATGCTGATCTGCATTTTTACACCACCGAAATCGCAATGACGGATCTGGATGAAGTCCGCGCTGCTTTGGGATATGAAGCCATCAACATTTACGGGGCATCCTATGGAACCCGCGCCGCGTTGACCTATCTGCGTATGTTCCCTGAGCATGTCCGCACGGTCACACTGGACGCAGTTGTGGATTCAGGTTTTGTCATGTTCATGGATGCCGCAGAAGATGGCCAAGCATCACTTGAAGAATTCTTCGCGCACTGCGAAGCGGACGAGGCTTGTAAATCAACATTTCCTAAATTGCGAAGTGAGTTCGATGGTCTACTTGTGCGATTGAAAGAGTCACCAGTGGAAATCACCATCCCGCATCCGTTAACCAATCAACCTCTCGATCTAACCGTGACACGACAGATGATCACCAACATGGTCTTCAACACTCTTTATGTGCCAGACCTCGTTGCGACTCTGCCTTTATCCATCCATGCAGCGTACGCCGATGAAAACTACGTCCCGCTGATCTCGCAGGCCTTTCTTGTGGATGCAGGCATCTATGACGGCATGTTCTATGCTGTAACCTGCACCGAGGATGCGCCACTGATTTCTGCATCCGAGGCGGCAGCACGCAGTAAACAAAGTGTCTTTGGAGATCGCACAGTTGATTTTTCGGCAGTCTGTGCGGATTGGCCGAAGGGAAAAGTCAGCCCTGAGTTTCGTGCTCCCGTTACATCAAATGTTCCAGTGCTGATCCTTTCAGGAGACGCCGATCCCATCACCCCGCCCTGGCATGCGGATAAAGTTGCCGAAAGCCTCACCAATGAAATTCACCTGATCTTTTCAGGCATGGGGCACGGCAACTTTTCCAGCCGATGCAGTACCAACATATTCAAATCATTTATCGAGAATGCCTCGATTGAAGGGTTGGATACATCTTGTGTCAAAGACATCCAACCGCCACCGTTCTTTATAGATTTCAGCGGACCGCGCCCATAAAGCCGTAACCACAGAGGATACAGAGTTCACAGAGAAAACCATTAAAAAATCTCTATGAACTCCGTGGTAAAAGTTTTCTCAAAATAATACAAGGCAGCAAACATGATTCAAGTACAAGGTCTTTCAAAATCTTTTGGAAAAGTAAAAGCCGTTCATAATGTCTCATTTTACGCGCCGGATGGACAGATCACCGGTTTGCTCGGACCCAACGGGGCGGGCAAAAGTACGACCCTGCGGATGCTCTACACCCTGCTCAAACCTGAAAGCGGTTCAGCGCAGGTGGATGGGTTCGATGTGCTCAAGTCTCCAATTGAAGTCCAAAGCAGGATCGGCGTGCTGGCAGATGCGCGCGGTTTGTATTCGCGTCTGACAAGCCGCGAGAACATCCGTTACTTTGGGCGGCTACATGGTCTGTCTGGCGAAACGCTTGAAAATCAGATCAACTCATTGATGGTATTGCTCGATATGCAGTCCATTGCCGACCGCAAAACCGACGGCTTTTCCACCGGTGAAAAACTAAAGGTTGCGATTGCCCGCACTCTGGTGCATAACCCCAAAAATGTTTTGCTGGATGAACCAACGAATGGACTGGATGTGATGAGCACGCGCGCGATGCGTCAGTTCATCCTGCGTTTGCGGGATGAAGGCAAGTGTGTGCTGTTTACCAGCCATATCATGCAGGAGGTTGCCGCTTTGTGTGATCAGATCGTGGTCATTTCGCATGGCGAAGTAACTGCCACCGGCAGCCCGGACGATTTGCGGAAACAGACGGGGATGGAAAATCTTGAAGATGCCTTTGTAGCTGTCATCGGCTCGGAAGAGGGGCTGGTACGATGAAAAAGATCCTGGTTATTTTTCAAAAGGAAATGCTCGACAACATGCGCGATTATCGCAGTTGGCTGACGGGCTTGTTTTGGGCACTCTTTGGTCCCTTGCTTCTCGGCGGGATGATCATGCTGCTTGGCAACACCTTCCGTGAAAAGGCGGAGCAGTCACTGGTGCTGCCGGTCTCCGGCGCAGAAAATGCCCCCAACCTGATCGCTTTTCTGGAACAGCAGGATGTCCTCATCAAAGCCGCGCCTGCCAACCCCGAAGCGGCGGTCATCGCTGGCGATATCAATGTGGCGCTGATCATTCCGTCAAACTACGGCGAAGATTTTTCAGCTACAAAAACCGCCAAAGTACAGCTTGTCTTTGACAGTACGCGTCAGTCAGCAGCGGCTGATATCAACCGCATACAAAACCTGCTTGAAAGTTACAGCAACTACATCGGCTTGCTGCGGTTGAGTCTGCGCGGTGTCAGCCCGGAAGTGATCCGGGCAGTGCAAGTTGAGGCGGTGGATACCGCCACACCACAGAGCCAGGCTTTGATCTTTCTCTCGATGCTGCCGTACTTCATTATTTTTGCCATCTTCAATGGCGCGTCACCGGTCATCACGGATGCCACCGCCGGCGAAAGGGAACGCGGATCTCTTGAACCCTTGTTGATCAATCCCATACCGCGCGGATCGGTGGCTATTGGCAAGATGCTATCAGCCATGCCGTTCGCCATCTTCAACCTGATCATTACTTTAGCTGGGTTTGCTGCCATTTTCCGCCTATTGCCAATGGAGAAGCTGCTTGGAATTCAAATTGGATTGGATATTGGCGCACTGGCAGCGATATTCCTGATCTGTCTGCCCATCGTCTTTTTGGCGTGTGCGATTCAGACCTTGATCGCTTCCTTTACAAAGACCACCAAGGAAGCCGGGACCTATCTGCCGTTCATCGGGCTGATCCCCTCCCTGCCGGGTCTGGCGCTGGCATTCCTGCCGGTAAAACCTGAATTATGGACGATGCTCATCCCAACCTTTGGCCAGCAAATTTTGATCAACCAGTTCCTGCGCGCTGAACCGATCTCGGGATCGAATGTTATAGTCTCAGCCTTGTTGACGATCATCCTTTCGATAGGCATCACCTATATCGCGATCAAACTTTACGAAAGCGAACGGATCATCACTGGAAAATAAGTTGGTCAGGATAAAATAATGTGAATAATGGATAACGTTTCTGTGTCTTGCTGAGCGCCGCTTCTCAGGCGCGAAGCATCTCTTATCTCGCTCAGAGACCCTTCGGTCGCGAAAAGCACGCTCCCTCAGGGCGACACATTTATGTCTTTTTGCTTATCCACTATTGACGTTAAAATAAAAATGGCAGGTCACGCTAAAATCGTGACCTGCCATTTTTATCTAAAAACTTGAACGACTTTTGTTGACGATAGTTAACTCACAGAGCGGCTGAGAAGTTTTGCGAGTTGATCGCGGGCAGGGTCATCCACCAGGGCAAGGACTTCATCGCCTTCTTCGAGGACGGTGGTGCCTCTTGGTAGAACCACATCGCCATGGCGGATAATGCCGGAGATGATGCAATTTTGCGGGAGGGACAGATCCTTTATCGCCACACCAATTGCCGGCGCAGAAGGAGCGATCTTTTCCTCGACAATGGAATACTTCCCACGTCGTATCTTCAACATCGTCATCATGTCACCCAGCGACATTTCCTCGGCGGTCAGGCGCGAAAGAATTTCGGCCTGATTAAGGGAAACATCCACACCCATTTCGGGCGTGAAGAGCCAGGCGTTTTTTGAGTTATTGATCCGGGCAATGACCCGCTTTACATTAAATTCAAAACGCGCCAGAGATGTGATGACAAGATTGGTTTCATCCGAACCAGTCACTGCGGCCAACACTTGTGCTTTTTGGATGCCGGCTTTTTCAAGAACAGTGGGAGAACTGCCGTCTCCATTAATGATGGACTCGGCCGGAAGTTCCCTTGCCAGTTTTTCAAGCACAACGGGGCGTTCATCGATCACGCGGACCGTGTGTTTTTCTTCGAGTAAAAATTTTGCCAATTGAGAACCGGTGTTTCCACCGCCGACAACAATTACAAACATGGCTACATCCTTTCTATGCCGAGCAATTCTTCGAGCCTGCGCATGGCTGAAGGAATCACTGCCAGATAAATCACATCGCCTTCCTGAAACTCAGTGCCCGTAACCGGGATGAAAGTATGGTCATTGCGGCCGATGGCTGTGACCATCACTTCGCCGGGGATGTTCATTTGCGAAACACGATGACCTGTTAACCGTGCCGGGATTTCGACCCGGATAAAGGTTGTGCCGCCATCACTGAACACATTGAGCACATCCAGATCGGCATGGGTGATGACTTCCACGATCCTTTCCGCGCCCCAAACTGTGCTGGATATGGTGGTGAGTCCCAGCCGCTGATAGATTTCAGCGCGCACCGGGTCGTAGAGTCGGGCTACCACACGCGGCACATGGAAGATATTGCGCGCGATACGAGCCGCCACAATATTCGCATTGTCTGAAGCGCTGGCCGCGACAAAGCCCTCGGCCGTTTCAACGCCTGCTTCCAGCAGGACATTCCGATCAAAGCCAAGTCCGCGCACCACTTTACCTTTGAAATCTGTGCCCAACCGTGCGAGCGCATTGGCGTCATGGTCAATTACGGTGACGTGGTGTCCATGATTCACCAATAACTGGCTCACCTGGGAACCCACTCGTCCACAACCCATGATGATGATCTTCATTGGTCAGCCTCCTGTAAAGAATGATCTAAATTCTTTCCGCTGCGAATGTTTTTTAAGCCGCGCACAATGGCTTTGCGAATCCACTCAATCGAATATAACACAAGCGCATCCAAACCCAAAACGATCCACATCCATGCGGGCAAAGAAACGTGCTTAAACAATGCAGACAGGAAAGGAATGTACACAATACAAACAATTCCAAGCAATTCGATCAAAATGCTGATTATCAAATATTTATTACTTAACCAACCAAGCGATGTACTGCGCGTACGGTCTGACCTGCATGCCAGCGCATTCCCAACCTGCGACGTGACCACACCGGCATGATAGACGGTGGCGGCCAGAAGTACGGTGTGTTCAAAGGTCATGTTCAAACGAAAATTAACCAGGTTGGCCAGCGGGGCAAGAAATGACAACCCGATCTGATCAACATGGCCTGCCAGAATAAAGATGGATAGAAATCCGCCAAAACACAGGACCGATTCGATCATGCCCAGCCAGAATGCACGCGACAATAAACTACGGTCAATCAACAAATGGTTGCGCGGGCGCGGCGGACGTTTCATCACATCCGGTTCGGGTTTTTCCATGCCAAGCGCCAGCGCGGGGAACATGTCTGTGCCGAGGTCAATGGCAAGGATCTGGCGCACGCTCAATGCGAGGGGGATCAATGGATAATTAGCCGTCACAATGAACGGCATTAGTTCGGGAATATTGCTTGAGAAAATGTAAGTGATAAATTTGCGGATGTTATCGTACACGCCGCGTCCTTCTTCGATGGCGGCGGTGATCGCGCCAAAATCATCCTGAGTCAAAATGATGTCTGCGGCTTCCTTGGCTACATCCGTGCCGACGATGCCCATCGAAATGCCGACATCCGCTTTGCGAAGAGCAGGCGCATCGTTCACACCGTCGCCGGTGACGGCGACCACTTCCCCGCACTGTTGAAACGCAGAGACCAGTCTCATTTTATGTTCGGGAGCCATGCGGGCAAAGAGCACTTCTTTATCAAGCACATCCTTCAAGGCCACATCCGACAACTCATCCAATTCCGCGCCGGTGATGATGAGGGTATTCGGCGTGGTCAACATACCAACGCGCCGCGCCAAAGACTCTGCGGTCAGGCCATAATCGCCGGTGATCATCACAATGCGAATATTGGCTTCACGACAGATCTGAACTGCTTTTTCAACCTGCGGCCTGGGCGGGTCCATCATGGCCATCAAACCGAGAAAAGTTAGATCCTGTTCGATCCCCTCGGCGGTATATGAACCCGTCCGCTCAGGCAGGTCACGCCGCGCCAAGGCCAACACCCGCAACGCGCCGCGTGCATAATCATCGTTCGCTGCGATGATCTCGGCCCGCAGTTGATTGGTCATGGGTTCGGGTTCACCGTTGACCAAGACCTGTGTGCAGAGATTCAAAACTTCGCGCGGCGATCCTTTGACAAAAGCGATCTCGTGATCTCCTTCGCGATGGATCGTAGTCATTCTCTTACGACGCGCATCAAATGGGATCTCGTGGATGCGCGGCAAAATTCGATTGACCGTTTCTTCCAGAATCCCATCCTTCATTGCGGCCACTTTCAATGCGGCTTCGGTCTGGTCGCCAAGGCTTGTCCAGCCGGGATGTTCCATTGAAGGCGCATTGACACGGGCATTGTTGCAGCAGGATGCCACTCTTAATAAACTTATCAGATCGTTCTCCCAAGCCTGTCCCTTTGGGTCTGGAGAGAATTTACCTTCGGGCTCATAGCCAACACCTGAAACTTTGATCCTTTTTTGCGCCACCCAAATCTCGCGCACTGTCATTTGATTTTGGGTCAATGTGCCGCTTTTATCGGTGCAAATGACGGACACCTGGCCAAGCTTCTCCACCGTGGATAGTTTCTTCGCCAGCACGCCTCTTTGCGCGAGACGTTGGACTGCTGCGGCCAAAGAAAGAGTGAGCGTGGCGATGAGTCCTTCCGGGATGACCGCGACCACGATGCCAAGTGCAAGTAAGGTCACTTCTTTGACGCTTAGTCCGATGGAGAAGTAGCCCACCACAGCGACAATCGCACCGATCCCTAAAGCGATCCACGCGGTAAGCTTGCTGAGTTGGTTTAGTTCTTTTTGAAACGGGGTCTGTTCTTCGGCAATGGATTGGGTCAGGTGGGCGATCCGTCCGAATTGAGTCATCATCCCTGTGGAAAAAACAACCGCCCGTCCGGTGCCCGAAGCGACAGAGGTCCCCGCAAAAATCAGATTCGGGCGATCCAGTTCGCTGAGCCCACTTTGAAGTGACGAGTCGGCCGTTTTACGGGCGGGGATCGCTTCACCTGTTAATGTGGCATTATTCGTTCTTAATCCATACTCTTCAATGACACGCGCGTCGGCCGAGATGTTATCCCCTTCTGCCAAGATCAAAATGTCCCCGGGGACAACATCGCTGGACGGAATGTAACTTTCAATATTGTCACGGGTCACATGCGCAAAGGATGGCAGGATCTCGCGCAGTTTTTCAATGGCTTGCTCGGCGCGATACTCGCGCCAAAACGAGAAGCCTGTATTTACAAGAATAATGCTCCATATAAAAATTGTGAGGATGTAATCACGCTGCGATAAGGCAACCAACCCAACGATGATCAACACCAGCGCTGGCGGATGAATAAGCTCTTGAAGCAATTTTTCCCAAACGGATTCCTTCTTATGCTTCGAGAGAATATTTGGCCCGTAGAGTGAGAGACGCGCTGCGGCCTCCGCGTTTGCAAGTCCGGCGGGGGACGTTTCAAGCGCCTCGCAAACTTCCGGTACGCGCAGGCTGAAGATGGGAGTGGTTGTCATGATTAACACAACAGGTGACAGTCACTTTCGCGAAACGCGTGACCATCACCTGTTATTGATTATTTTTCTTCTTCAGAAGGGGCAGACTCTTTGGGAGCGCCGCCAACTTTCGGTGCGGGATGATCGAGATACTGGTCAAGGAAGGTTTGTTGTTCGCTATGATTCAGCGCATCTTCAAATTTTCCCGCAGTGACCGGGGCAGCTTGATCGTCAAAACGCAAAGGTTTGAAGATGCCGAACAAACCAAAAAAGCCGGATATTTTCATCATTAAAAAGTAGCGATACTCCTGTATTCTCAGGGATTGCCATTCCACAATATTTCCCATTGCGCCCTGGATGCGGGATTTCTCGCGGATGACACGATGGATATCCTCAGGGTCGCGGTAACCGGCAGGTGAGATCAGAATGACATGCGCCAGCAGGATCAGGATGGAGAACACGATCAGTACCACCCAACCGCCTTCATTCCATTTCGTAACAATTTGGCCCACAAAAATGAATGTTGAAAGAGCAGTCGCAAAACCGGCGCCGATCATTCCAATTCTTCGTGAGCGACCGGTGAGAGTTTGCTTTGTATGCTGGTAGATGGCAAGCCCCATAACTGCAATGGGCATGAATACGCCTACACCATAATAAGGCACAGCCAAGCTTGTATTTCCGCGTACCAGGAACTGAATCAGGATCGTAACGATTGCCGCTACGGTGACGGGACGAGTAAATGTTCCTTTGGGATTACGATAAACGATCATTTCAGGTAACTCACCAATAGCAACATTTCGCCATGCAATGGCCTGCAGGTCTTGAAAGGCCGTCATGGAGGCGGCAGTTAAAAGGCCGACCGCCAGAATTTGATAAGCCCAAAATAATATCGTTCCACCGGGGATGGTGGAGAAGCCTATAAAGGCGAGGTTGCCGACAAGACTGCGTCCGGATACGCCATCGAATGCCTGAAAGTGAATGGCAAAATAAGTGAGGAAAAGAGTGGTGATCGCGCCATAGAACAAAAATGAAGTTTGCACAATACGTCCAACGCCTGACTTACCGCCATAGAAATGCCATAATGTTTCAAGTTTGGGAAATCGCTTGCGCCCCCATTTTATAACAGGAGCATCCCCGTCAATGACAAACTGAATGCCATTAGACATAGCCTCGAGACCTGTCAGGGCGACAAGCCCCTTCATGGATGCGGCCAATAAGTGGAATAATGCAGTCCAAATAGATGTAACCTGTGTGGTAGTCTCACCAGCCAAAGGCGGCACATTTGTAGTTTTGGCGATAAACAGACCAATCGCCATAGTGGCTGTCAACATGACAAAAATACCCAAACCAATGAAGACTACTTTTGCAGATTCGCCGCGTCCGCGGATGGTGATGTACCAGGTGGTGGCAACCATGGCCGCGCCGATTAGAAAATGCCAATACCATGGAATTCCGCCCGCCTGTTTGAGTGACAGCAATTGATCCACGCCTGAAAGAGTGGATACAACGATGGTAAAAATATAATCCTGCAATAGGATGACTGCAACGATCAAACTGAGAGAGGGTCCCAAATAACGCATTGCGGCCGTAAAAGAACCGCCGCCTTCGTTAAATATTCCCAGCGAATACATATATAAAGCGCCAAAAATAAGGTTGGCAAGGCCGATTACCATCACTGCATAATACGCAAGATGCTCGAGTCCATAGGGATGCAAAGCATGCATCATTTCGCCGGTGGCATAGAAATAGGATGTGAAATAGTCCACGCCAAAAAGAGCCAACGCGGCCAATACACCGACCTGCCCCGCCCCATGCACGTGAGCATCCGCTTCGTTTTCGCGCGGAGAGATACGAAAAGAAATAACTACAATAACAATCAATAGAGCAATAGAAAACAGCATATTGGTAACCTTGGGGAATTAAGCAGTTTCAAATGCTTGTTCAAAAAGACTAAGCAATTGAAGTAAATGTTTTCGGGTGGATGGATTCAGGCGCGTATCCTGGCTGACTTTCATTTCCTCCTGCCTTACTGCGCGCACAACAAATGCAGGTACGAACATGATGCGTCCTGCGGGGATGACCTCAAATTTTGTATCGTCAACACGGAGCTCCTGGTCGTCAAAATAAGGCAGGCTCAGGCTAAGTCCGCGATTCAAATTGCCGGAAGCAGCGCGGGATTTGATGCGCGCAATAATATCCCTGGATTTATATACAGCCAATGCCCGTCCCTGATTAACCAATTGTCCCAGCATTCCGTAACGCTTTTTGGCATACTCTTCATCCGCAGAAATATAGGGCGTAAGTGCCACAGCTAAAAATAGCACTTCCATGAATCTCTGCATGGACTTGATATGAGCCTCGGCTTCCTCTACTGATTTTGAGAGCAAATTGCCATCCACATTAAATGCCACCCATTGCGGCAGGAAGAATTTTCTGGCATAGGGGACGAATGGCACCAATAGATCGCCCCGCCCTTCTTCAGGCTTGCCCTCTTCGGCAATCGCATCCGTCTCTGCAGTGATGGCTGATTCAGGGTCAAGCGCATCATACTCAGGGATGGAGGGGATCGACTCCTCGTCATCTTCCAGTTTATACGTAACACTTCGTCCCGCCGGAAGCATGTTGTAGATCATGTGGAATACAGCCGCATGACGCAGCAAACTCGTCGCAACGGACACTGCACGGTCCGGCGATTGCTCCAACTCGATCAATGTGTGGCGAAGTTCCTTATGGAGTTCGATTTTGCGCAGGCGGTTCATAAAACTACCGGCCGAGTATGAGCGTTGATTCTGCGGGATGGTCACCAGGGCGGGCTGGTCTACATTTTCAAGTGTGCAAACGATTCTGTCTGGCAGGGAAAAGCGGACCTGCGAATCTCCGTCCACGAGGGCTTCCGCGATCTGTTTGCCCTGCACTTCCAGAAAACGCTGGATAATGGCCGGCTGTGCGGTAAACAATGCCTGTTGACGCTTGTATTCTTCCACCAGATGATCTGACAAAGTCGTCTGTTTTGATTTCATTTCTGTCATTCGTATTTGCCCTTTTTAGAATAATGATGTCGATCCTGGCTCAATAAGTCTTTATATTTGCCAATGAATGCAACCAGTATAACGCAAATTTTGAAATTGATTTTCTGATGGAATTAAATAGGGGGCTGTCCAAAAAGAGGGCAGCCCTTTTCGATTTAAAAAGAATTTAATACAATAGAGGGATGAACAACGGAAAAGTCATCTTCAAAGAATACACAATGAAACAAGCGCAACTGTTGCCGCCGAGTTTAGAGGAATTGA
>JACRMH010000048.1 GCA_016219545.1 Chloroflexota bacterium
AGCCGCCTGCACCTTGCGCGACATTTCTGTCAATTCTTTTTGGAGATCCTGCACTTCTGAGATCCCGCCGACAGAATCTTTTATGGATTCAAAATCACCCCAGGCAAGCGCGGCGGCCTTGGTCTCCAGTTTTTGCAGAGGTTGCACAATGCGGGAGGCCACAAACCAAAGAGCAACCAGCGCAAGAATAAAAGCGGGCACAATGACAAGCGGAGCCATTTGAGTGAGCTGCAGGGATGGGCCGGCAACCATTTCCCATTCTTCTGTAGTGATCAGTGCCCAGCCTATCGGCGCGATGGGACTGTATGCCACAACATGTTCAGCATTATTTTGTTTCATGTATGTTGTTCCACTTTCACCGCGCAGGGCTTCCGCCACACCCGGATGATCCGATGTGAAATGACCGGTCATAACAGGTCCGCTGGAAAATAAAAGCTGACGTGACGAATCAAGAAGATAGATGGTTACATGATTACTGTCTGGATAAGACGCGGACAGAGTTGTTTGGGCCAATGTCTCAGGCGAGAACGCGCCTACCACAATGATGTTAAGAGAGGGAACGGCTTGTGAGACAATAATAAAGAATCTGTTTGATGCGGGGTCAAGAACTGGTGCGGAGAACACTGCCTTCGCCGCGTCTGATGAAGCGAAGGAAATATTATTTTGCGCAACTCCGTCCCAAAGTCCGGAAAGAGGCGTGCTTGTGATGAGATGCCCATCCATATCAAGATAAGCGAGTCCCCCATCGAAATCAGATGCCAGGTCCGAGGTCGCATGGATCGAGGTTGTGTCTTTTGATAATTCAACCAGAGCGACAAGGTTGGATATGTTCGCAGCGCGGTGATGTAATTCAGAAGTTAGTGCTGACGCAGCCGATTGGACCGCACGTTCATCGCGTTCACCGACAAGGGCGCGCATATCCTGTTGGTGAAGGGAGATGCTCCCAAACGCGATCAACAATAAAAGCAACGTGAGCGGAAGAACCGTGATGGCAAGCAGTTGCACGGTGAGCCCGCGCAGAAAAGGAGAGCGCGGATTTTTCATTCTTTTTGGGTATCTTCAGAAGATTGCGAGATCCAACCTAGTGAAATGCCGCGCATCACAGCTTCGGTCCGGCTGGTGGCTCGAAGTTTTGCGAAGATATGCGCGAGATGTCCCTGCACAGTACGGTCACTAATGTGCAATTGCACACCGATGGATTTGTTTGTATAACCTTTTGCGGCAAGCCGCAATACATCCAGTTCGCGCTCTGTGAGCGCTTCAACAGAATTTTTTTCGGATGTCTTGAATAGATTTGACATCATTTTTTTTGAAATGGATGGATCAAGCACCGACTTGCCTTCATGTACATCGCGGACGGCTTGAATGAGTTCATCGGTGCTGGCAGTTTTGAGAACATATCCGTTCGCGCCCGCCTGCAAAACAGCCATGACGTAAGGCTCGTCATCATAAGCTGTGAGGATCAACACACCCACCTCAGGCAAATGCGAGCGCACCCAGCGTGTCACTTCGATACCGCTGGCTTTTGGCATTTGAATATCCAGGACAGCGACATCCGGCTTATATTTTTGGATGGCTGATTGAGCTTCTTCGCCATCTCCGGCTTCGGCGATGACTTGAATATCCTTCGCACTTTCGAGCAGTTGACGAATCCCGGCACGGACCACATGATGGTCGTCGGCTAAAAGGACTTTAATTTTTATTTTAGTGTTGGGCAAGGATGCCTCCGCAAAAGAAGTATATCGCTTTTCACTCGCGGAAATCACTCTTGCAGGGGCAGAGTAATGCTCCGCCCCTGCAAGTAATAAAGTATTTTTACTACCAGACCTCTTGCATAAATGCACTAGAGAGCGCACTACACACAGAAAAAATTATGCTTCGACAGCTCTACAGTTTGACTTTTGCGAGAGTCCTACTGAACTTTAAATTCAATATCCTCTTTGTAATCCAGCGAGTCCCTGGTGACTTTCACTGTCAACATCCAATTGCCGCTTTCATCGAAATTGGCCTTGATGGAATACTTCCCGCCGCCTTGATCTGTGGCGAGTCCGCTCATTCCCATTCCGCTCATATCGGTATGGTCGGCGGCAACGTTCACTGCCGCACCTTCAATGGGATTCCCATCTTTATCTGTGATGGTCAATAACAATTCCACATCACCTGTCACCGCTGGGGAGGGGTTTGAAGTAACAACAATATTCACAGCCTTGGAGGAAGTGGTCTCCTGCATCGGGGCAGAACCTCCACAAGCAGTGAGCAGAACAACCAACCCCACAAGTAAACCAATAAAAATCATTTTACGCATTTCATATCTCCTATAACTTGATTTTATTCAACGACATTGATCATCAGCATCAAGCCGCCCGGCTCGACGTTGTTATTTAACAGGCGCACAGGCTGACAGGGTCAATGTCAAAATATCCGAAAAATATCACTACCATCTTCATTTCCTCTTATGAGTTGGGTTAGCGGTCAACTATAAAGATTTTCCCTCATCACATCCAGAGCGAAATGACGCAGTAAAGCATAGGCAATATTGCCTATTAACTATTTGAAATAGGAACTGACTTTTCGCCTTCAAGCGCATGTTGAATTGTAGCGATCAATTTTGCATCCGCCTGTTGAAGGGAATTATCAGCAATGGAAAACCAGGTCTGTCCACCGTTTCCATGCATGATCAATGTGACTGGTTCTGCCGTTTTTCCAAACACCAGCAGGATCACCATCTGACAGTCACATTCATGCGTTCCATGATTTGGGCAGGGACAATCATGCAATCCAATCCGCGCCGAATGCAAATCAAAGGTTTGCACAGATCGCAGGTCCGCTTGCGATAATTGTTTTTTTGTCGATTGCAAGGCTTTATCACAGGGGTAGTTTACGGAAAAGAAAGGGGAAATATTCATAAAGTAGCTCACAGATACTGTTATTATATGGAATTATCCAATGTACATTAAGCGCCACGTGACGCATTTACAGATAGGCAGAATGGCCTATGTTTGAGATCCGATGAACGACCCAATTAACCAAAATGGGTAAACTCTTACGAATAGCAAAAACATGCTATTAGGATCAAATTTATGCCAAAAATGGCATATTTTGGCTTCAAATCTGCACAAAGATCTGCCCCGTGTAGTGCATATCAAATATACGGGTATAAATTTAGGCCTTTATTAAGTTAACCGCACGCTGCTTAAAATTTCGATTTTATATTAACAAGCCAGCCTCCCCATGCTTTCAAGCTGGGGAGGTTTATTTTTCTTGTCATTCGGTCTTTGTGCGGATGTAGATCATAGCTTTACGATCCATTTTGTTCCCCATGATTTTCTCTCAACCGGGAAAAAGGACTGTATTGGGGTAATTTAAAGAATGATCTGGCAGAGGCTCCTGCCATTACAAAATATAACGAAGAAATAAAAGGGGTATACGCGCTATGTCATTAAGAAATTAACACAAAGAAAACTAGTCGCCTGACAAAGGTGCCCATTCATTTTCTTTTTTTCAACCATTCAACTTTAGCGAGCTTGGAAACCTCTTCAAATTCCGGGTCTCCGGTCATAATAATGCCGTTGATTTTTTGAGCAGCAGCTACAACAAAAGCATCTGCATATGAAATAGGGTGATTAGCTTTGATGTGGGCAGCAGCAAGTACGGTTTGATTATCTGCAGGTAGAATTTCGATCGGGAGACTTTGAATCAGCGCGAGTGCTTCATGCGTCTTTGCCAGCCCGTTATTCCTTTCCACGCTATACAATACCTCTCCCAGGTTGATAATCGAAATATACACCCTGCATTTATTTTCTTCGGCGTCTTTCAGTATCTTTTGAATACGCTGCGCCGCAGGTTCATCTTGCAGGTACGCTATAAAAGCAAAAGAATCCAAGACATAGGCCGGCTGTTCATTCATGAACGAGCCTCTTTTCTCGCTTCTTTTCGAATTCGCGATCCTTCTGCAGGACATCAGACAACGAAGGCTGTCCCTTTAGCAGTCCGCGTCCCCTTTTTACAGGGTCGGCTATAACAGGGACGATGGTCAGCACGCCGCCGTAATCCACAAGCATCACCTCCGAGCCGGGAGAGAGGTTATATTTTTTTCGCATTTCAGCCGGGATAACCACCCAGCCCTTATTGGAAATTGTTAGAACCATGCCAGCACTCCTTTGTTACACATTTATACATAAAAGTATAACACATTCTTTGATCGCCAAAACGCCGCTATTTTGACTTTCTGCTTCGTCCAGACCGAAAACATAAATTATTCCTTCTCATCGTTGAGGAAATATTCCCCTCACACGCGAATTAAGATCTGCCCAGCGCGGTGCATATCAAATATACGGATATAAATTCCGTCCTACATCACTACATACCACAGCATAGCCCCCAAACATGGAATGAAACTTCAACAACAAGGATAAATTTCTCTATCTTGCGGAATACTCGTTTATGGGTATTCGACTTTTCTCTCGTAAACAATCATACCCACTCCCCTGCTTTGGTAGCAGGGGAGTGGGTTTTAAAAGGGAAGATAAGGTAGTTGTGCAAATTGCAGGGCGAAGGTCAGAGCTTGACGCGCTCTGCAACATCGTGCTGTGCATGAGTCAACTGATTCCTTCAGCACACGCATATCATCGCACGCGAAGCGTAAAACTAGCACACACTGTCGCCGATTTAGCAGGAGTAAGGAACCCAGTACGCGCATTTGGCGGAGGTATTGCAATATAGGCCAAAAATTATAGCTGGCAATTGCACAGTATATCTATTTTGGGATAAACTACAACTGAAATTCGCGGTTACTCCCATGCCTCTTTCCCGTATTCTCCGAACCAAATCAATTCCCCCGCCTCGCAACATGCGGACGCTGGCGCGCCCACGCGTTAATGAGACTTTGAAGCAGGCATTGGATTACCGTCTCACCATATTGCAGGCGGAAGCTGGCTATGGTAAAAGCACCGCGCTGGCAGAACTGTCAGCGGAGATTCACCCTGTTATCTGGTATCAGGTCAACGAGGAGGATAATGATCCACTGGTATTCCTTCTGCAATTATGTTATGCGCTCCAAAACTCCCTGCCTGAAATAACAAACTTGCCCACTTCATTTCTGGATGCATGGGACGGCACACAGGGACCGCTGCCGTGGCGCGGGGTTTTGGATCAGATCATCAATGCGCTGGCGGATACGACATTACCTCCCACCTTGCTTGTTTTAGATGACGCGCACCTGCTCACCAACGGCAATGAACTGCCGCAAATTCTGGATCGTTTAATCGGCCTTGCCCCTGTAAACTTCCATATATTGTTATCGGGCAGGCCGACGATCACATTACCGACCCTTACGCGCTGGCGCTCAAAAGGCGAAGCGCTCCTGCTCGATCAATCTGTATTGACATTTACTGAAGGCGAGATTTCTTTGCTCTTTGGCTCTCAATATGGAATGGAGTTGACTGGCGATGAAGTCGATTCGCTTCTGTCCTATACCGAAGGCTGGGCGATCGGTCTTCAACTCATCTGGCAAAGCATCCGCTCGCAATCCCCGCTGACCCTTGAGTTTCCCATGCGCTGGCAGGCAGACTCGCTTGAGATGTTGTTCGAAATGTTGGCGAGTGAAGTCTTTGAACGCCAACCCGCCGATGTGCGCGAATTCCTGCTCATCACCGCCACCCTGCGGGATCTTATCCCAAACGTCTGCGATTCTTTGCGCTGGGCTTCAGGCAACCACGTAAACGATTCATCTTCCATGCTCGCGTACTTGCGGCGGCAGGATCTCTTCGTCGTGGAAACTTCCGAAGGGCATTTGCGCTATCACCATATTTTCCACAATTTTTTACGACAGCAATCTCCCATTGAAAAATGTGATCAATGGAATCGCGACGCGGCTCAATATTTTATTTCCCATAAGAATCCTGAATCAGCGATCTATCACCTGCTCGAAGCGAAGGCATGGGATGAGGTCGCGGATTTGCTCGACACCTACGCATCCACGCTTCTTTCCACGGGACGGCTGGATATGCTTGCGACATACATTGACTCACTTCCATCATTGAGTCTGCACCAACATCCTGTCTTGATGTTCACGCTCGGTGAGCTTGCCCGTATGCACAGCCGCTTCGATGAAGCACAGGGTTGGTACAAGCAAGCCGAAATGACCTGGCGCACACTCGGTGAACAGGATGGCATCGCGCGCGCCTTGCGCGGACAGGCGCGTGTGTATCTCGACACTGTCAATCCAAGTCAGGCGGAAAAACTACTTGAAGAAGCAATCCGTTTAAGCGATGGCTTTGAAGATCGCGAAGCGCAAGTCCGTCTCTTTGAATTGCTGGCAGAAAACAAACTCAACTCAGGGCACGTGGATGAAGCGGAACGACTGCGTCAACGGGCGGAGAATTTGCGCGCCGAGGGTCCATCCAATGACCAGTTATGGTTCCGCGTCCTTTTGCGGACAGGCCGCCTTGAAGAGGCGAGTCGAGGGCTTGAAGAACTCGCTGAAGCAGAAAACCGCGAACCCGTTCAAACTCCACGCGCGCACCGCGAAACAAAATTATTATTGTCATTGATCTACTCATTCATGGGCATGAGCAAACACGCGTATCGATCCGCGTTGGACGGTACGCGCCGCGGCGACGAATTGAAATCCCCATTCATCACAGCAGTTGGGCACATGCGTCAGGGACATGCGCTCAATCTGAAAATGAACACCGAAGAAGACAACGCTTCATTGGCATTGACCGAGTTTGAAAAAAGTATCGAGTTGAGTAAATCTCTGGAAGTGTCGCGCCTATTGGTCGAAGCGGATTGGGGACTGTGCCGTGCGTATGGCTATCGCGGCGATTTTCAGCGCGCACAACGCCATGCACAGGAAGCAATTGACATTGCCGTTGAAGCCGGCGATGAATGGATCGCATCGCTCACGCGCTTGACAATGGGCGCAAGCCTGATGATGGCGGCGCGCTATGAAGCCGCTGAAACATGGCTCAATCGCGCCGTGCTTGGCTTTGAAGAATGCAGTGATTCTTTCGGACGAAGTGCCACGCGTCTCTGGCTGGCTTATGGGTATTTCAAGCAAAAGAAGTTTGAACGTGTCGCGCAACTACTACCTGACACGCTGGCGGTCTGTCAGCAAAATGGTTATTACTTTTTCTTCACACGCCCGTCATTGTTGGGACCGAATGATGAAAGAATTTTTATTCCACTTTTGTTACATGCCCGTCAGAACAATTGGGAAAGCGGATACATTGACCGTCTGCTGGAAATCCTTGGACTGCGCGAAGTCAGGATTCACCCCGGGTTTAGGCTCTCCGTCGAAACACTGGGCAACTTTCAGGTTAAGAGAAGAAGCGAGGTCATTCCTCCGAATGGCTGGCGGCGCGAAAAATCCCGTCAACTATTTCAACTGCTCGTCACCTATCGTCACACTCCGCTGGACCGCGATCAAATTTGCGAGTACTTGTGGCCCGAAGCTGACCCTGCCACAGCGCAGCGCAATTTCAAAATCACATTGAACACGCTTTATCAAGTGCTTGAACCTGAGCGTGACTCTGGCAGCGACTCAGCCTTCATCGTGCGCGACGGGACAACCTATACCCTGCGCCTCAACGCGGACCTGAAACTTGATTCTGAACAATTTGCACGCGCCACCCGTGAGGGACTCAAAACCAACTCCATTCCATTATTGGAAACGGCGATGAATTTATATCGCGGCGAGTACCTGCCCGACTCATTATATGAGGCTTGGGCGGCCGAGGAACGCGAACAACTTTCAGCGCTGTTCCTTGAAGCTGCTGATAAACTCTGTGAGCTTTACATTCAAAAAGGCAAACACACTGAGGCTATCGAATTATGTCAGCGCGTACTCGCAAAAGACAATTGTTGGGAGCGTGCCTACCGTCACCTGATGACCGCCTACAATTATTTGGGCGACCGTGGTCAATTGGCGCGGACTTATCAGCGCTGTCTGCAAACCTTGCAGGACGAACTCGATGTTTCGCCTTCGCAAGAGACGCAGGAACTTTATAAAATATTGGTTCGCACGTAGGGCAGGTTGTAAACCTGCCTTTTTTATTTAACTTTGGCAAAATCATGCCATCCCTTCGGGATTAGGACTGGCATTTGCTTAATTCTATAATTGTTTCATCACTTCGGGATTGAAATACCCATTCGCTCCACCCACTTTTCACTTTCTACTTTTTACTTCTCTCTTTTCACTCATCCCTTCCATTTGTAACCCCTCTGTTACCGACTTCTGATATTTTATATCTAATGGATACAGGTGCTCTGCCTCTTATCTCGTCTTTTATCATCCGCTTTGTGATGGAAGAATTGTCGGCGGAAAAACCTGTCTATCACGGCTCGATTCGCTACATTCAAAATGCGGAAGAGATCAACTTCAACGAGTGGAAGGAAGCCGTGGAATTTATGCACCGTTTTGTTCCACTGGATGAATTACAGCCTCCGCCCTCCCCTGAAACCCCAATTACTACTCCCTAATTACAAACTCCAACAACGGAAGGTATCATGCGCAACGTACAGATCCTCAGCACGGGAAGTTATGTTCCAGAACGTGTAGTGACCAACGCCGAAGTGGACGCCATGATGGGCGAATCCACGAGCGAGTGGCTTGTGGCAAATGTCGGCATCAAAGAACGCCACTGGATGGCTCCTGACCAGGTGACCTCTGACCTTATCGTCGAAGCCTCGAAAAAAGCTCTCGAACGTGCAGGTATTACCGCCGCTGACCTTGACCTGATCATTGTATCCACCGATACACCCGATTATTTATCTCCGAGCACTTCCGTTGTTGTGCAATACAAACTCGGCGCGGTCAGGGCTGGCTGTTACGACATTAACTCCGCCTGTGCGGGCTGGGTGACGGCGCTCGATCAGGGTGCAAAATACCTGATGACCGAGCCTTCCATGAAATATATCCTCGTGGCGGGCGGATATGGCATGAGCCGCTTCCTTGACTTCACAGATAAGAAAACCGCTAATCTTTTCGCGGACGGCGCAGGCGCAGTCATTTTGGGCGTTGGCGAAGAAAAGGGTTTCCTCGCCTCGAACTTGCTGGCAGTTGGTTCCTTCCACGACGCGCTGGGAATTTACACGGGAGGCACGTATCGTCCATGCACGCCTGAAAACATGGCGCAATTCGGCGCGCCCAAAGTGGAGTTCGTCAAAAAATTCCCAAAGACCTTCAACACTGAATACTGGCCCAAGCTCATGCAAGGCGCACTCGACAAAGCGGGACTAACCTTCGATGATGTCAATCAGTATTACTTCACCCAGCTCAACGTCCGCACCATCGAAGTAATGATGGATTTGCTCAAGCAGCCGATCGAAAAGACACACTGGGTGATGGACAAATGGGGCTACACAGGTTCTCCATGTGTCATCATGGCATTGGATGATGCGATTGCCCAGGGCAAAGGTCCCAAGCCGGGTGATGTAATCCTCTTCTGCGCGAGCGGCGGGGGAATCACGATGGCGTCGTCAGTATGGAAGTGGACGGCGAAATAATTGAAGAAAGAAGAAAGAGGAAAGAATTAAATCTTTCGTCTTTCTTCTTTTGTTTTGCAAGGAGTTCTTATGTACATCGGTGATTATCTTGCACGGCGCGAACTGTACTCCCCCAATAAACTCGCATTTATCGACGCGGGCAAATCTCCCGAATGGCGATTAACCTTTCGTGATGCGAATCGCCGCGCTAATAAACTTGCTAATTGGCTGAAGTCACAGGGCGTTGAAAAAGGCGACCGTGTCGCCATCCTCGGGCGTGACGGATACGAACATCTCGATCTCTTTTTTGCCTGTTCCAAACTCGGCGCCATCCACACCGCGCTCAATTGGCGTTCCCATTGGCGGGAATTGCTCGAGATCTTTCAATATACAAATCCCAAAATTTTAGTTTTCTCCGATGACTTCAAAGAAAGCGTCGCGAATCTCACTGATCATTACCCACTGATCACTGTTCACTTGGATGGAAACGGAGTCAAGGATTCACTGACCTTCGAATCGTCTCTCCAATCCGCCTCTGACTCCGCCGTTACCTGTCCCAGTCTCGAAGCAGAGGATACCGCCGCCTTGATATTCACTGGCGGAACCACGGGGCTGCCCAAAGCCGCGGAAGTGTCTCACCGCATGATCGCGTGGAATACGCTCAACACTGTCATCCATGATGTGACGCATAACGATGTGTATCTCAACGTCTTCCCCATGTTCCACACGGGCGGACTTTTCGTCTACACCCTGCCGCAAGTCATCTTCGGCGGGACGACGATTCTCATCCGCGCCTTTGACCCTGCGCAGGTCTTGAACCTTCTCGAACGCGAGAAGGTCACCATCTTTGCGGCGGTGCCGACCATGTACCAAATGCTGACGACCGCGCAAAATTGGGCATCTGTTGATTTGTCCGCGTTGCGTTTTTGCACATCGGGTGGCGCACCGTTGCCGGTTCCGCTGGTGGAGAAATATACCGCCGAGAAAAATATCCGCTTCAAGCAGGGCTTCGGCATGACCGAGTTCGGTCCTGGAATTTTCGCACTCGCACCCGAAGACGCCATCCGCAAGGCGGGCTCGATTGGCAGACCAAACTTTTTCGTCGACGCAAAAATCGTCAATGAACAGAATCAGTTCCTCGGTCCGAATGAGGCGGGTGAATTGGTCCTCAAAGGTCCATCGTACAGTTCAGGCTATTTCAACAATCCAGAAGCTTCAAAAGCCTCCGTCGATGAACGCGGATATTTTCACACGGGCGATGTCGCTCAATATGATGACGAAGGTTATTTTTACATCGTTGACCGCAAGAAGGATATGTTCATCAGCGGCGGCGAAAATGTTTATCCGGCTGAGATCGAAAAAGCGATCTACCAGCATCCCGCGGTTCACATGTGCGCTGTGATCGGCTTGCCCGATGCGAAGTGGGGCGAGGTCGGCAAGGCTTATGTTGTGTTGAAACCAAATCAAAGCGCGACGGAGGAAGAATTATTGAAATTTATGACAGAGCGATTGGCAAAATATAAAATCCCCAAGTCAGTGAGTTTTATGGAAGCCCTGCCCATATCCGCCGCAGGGAAAATACTCAAGCGCGAGCTGCGCGAAAAATTCGTCAAACAAGGAGAATAACATGTCAACAGTACCAACTTTATCAGGTATCACATCCAAGGTTGTTGATACCCCCCGTTTGAAAATGCACGTCCTCTTTAGGGGACCTGAGAACGGCACGCCAGTTTTGTTCCTCCATGGAAATGCTTCCTCCGCAACGTATTGGGAAGAGATCATGCTCAAGCTGCCCGCTGGCTTCCGCGGTATTGCGCCTGACCTGCGCGGCTATGGCGACACGGAAGATAAGTTGATCGACGCCACGCGCGGCATGGGCGATTGGGTCGATGACCTGGTCGGTCTCCTCGATGCGCTCAAGATCGAAAAGACTCACGTTGTCGGTCACTCCATGGGCGGGACAGTTGTGTTCGGCTTGGTCGGCGCCATCAGCGGACGTGTTCTTAGCGGAACCGTTGTGAACCCCGGTTCGATGTACGGCTTCGGCGGCTCAAAAGATGTCAACGGGACACCCTGCTACGATGACTTTGCAGGTTCAGGCGGCGGCGTTGTCAACCCGGATTTCCCCAAGTTGATGGCTGCTGGCGATCGGAGCACGGACAATCCGCAGGCTTCACCGCGCGTGGTCATGAACGGTTTCTATTGGAAGCCGCCTTTCGTCCCTGCCCGTGAAGAAGATTTGCTCACCTCGTTAATGACCGAAAAGGTCGGTGAACAGAAATATCCCGGTGACTTTGTTCCCTCAGGCAATTGGCCCAATGTTGCGCCCGGCAAATTTGGGCCGATCAATGCGCTTTCTCCCAAATACGTTGGCGATAGTGTGGAGAAATTTGTCGGTGCAGCCAGCAAGCCTGCCATCCTTTGGGTTCGAGGCGACTCAGACATGATCGTCTCCGACAGTTCCTTCTTTGATTTCGGCACACTCGGCAAGTTGGGCTACGTCCCCGGCTGGCCCGGTGAAGAAGTCTATCCTCCCCAGCCGATGGTGGGTCAGACCCGCAGCATCCTTGAGCAGTACAAAGCCAAGGGCGGCGGCTACGAAGAAGTTGTCATCGAAAACACAGGTCACACTCCCTACGTTGAAAAACCTGAGGAGTTCATGGCGGCACTCGGGAAAGTACTCAAGTAAAAAGTAATAAGCGAAAAGTAATCAGTAAAAAAAGTGATCAGTAATCAGTGAATAGTTGTTAGCAAAGACTGATTACTGATCACTGCTGACTGAATTTCAAAGGAGGCTTTATGCCTAAATCAAAATCCCTAGCGCGCGGAGTTGCAATTGTCGGCGCAGGCATGTCCAAATTCGGGGCGTTTTCTGAAAAGAACAGCCGCGATCTTTTTGTCGAAGCATTCAAGGAAATGACGAAGTCCGTAGACAAAGGTCTCGATCCCTCTGTCATTGAATCGCTCTATGTCGGGAATTTCTCCAGCGACCAGTTCGAACATCAGGCACACACTGCTCCGCTGCTTGCGGACGCCGTTGGTCTGACGCCCATCCCCGCAACACGCGTGGAAGGCGCTTGCGCCTCAGGCGGACTTGCGCTTCGTCAGGGCGTGATGGCAATTGCCTCAGGCATGTACGATGTAGTGCTCGTCGGCGGCGCGGAACGAATGACTGGGCTCAACACCGCAGGTGTCACAGACGCGCTCGCGACAGCGGCAGATGTCCCGTTTGAAATCCCCGCTGGCTTCACCTTCCCTGGCTTTTATGCGGCAATGGCGTCCGCGTACATGCACCGCTACAGAATGACGCCCGAGCATCTCATGAACGTCGCGATCAAGAATCACGACAATGCTTCCCTGAATCCCAACGCACAATTTGGCGTCACCATTCAAAAGTGGATGGAAGGACGCGTCGCAGCTGCGATCAAGAAGGGTAAGCCCGCACCGACATGGTCTACCATTTGGGATTTCCTCCACGACGAAGCAGGCAACCCGACAGTTGCGTGGCCGCTTCGCCTGTTCGATTGCTCCCCCGTAACAGACGGCGCCGCCGCAGTTTTGCTCGTCGCCGAAGAACGCATGCACGAATTTACAGATCACCCCATTCACATCATCGGTTCGGGTCAGGCTTCTGGTTCAGCTTTGCACGACCGCCCCGAATTGACCACCATCCCAGCCGCGAAGATCGCCGCGACAAACGCGTATGAAATGGCAGGCGTAACAGCCAAAGACATCCGCATTGCCGAAGTGCATGATTGCTTCACCATCGCAGAAGTTATCGCCACAGAAGACCTTGGTTTCTTTGCCCCAGGCGAAGGCTTCAAAGCCGCCGAAGACGGCGTGACCGCCCGCAACGGCGCGAAGCCGATCAACACCTCAGGCGGATTGAAAGCAAAAGGGCATCCCGTCGGAGCTTCAGGTGTGGCACAGGCTGTCGAAGTATTCAAGCAGATGCGAGGTCAGGCAGGCGAGCGACAGGTGGCAGGCGATGTCAACCTGGCGTTGACTCACAACGTCGGCGCGACAGGTTCCACCTGTGCAGTCCACGTCTATGAGCGGAGAAATTAATCATGAGCGAAGAAACCACCACGATCCGTCCGTTTTCAGCGGCGGCGTTTAATCAATACATTGCCGAACATAAATTGATGGGGACCCGCTGCACAAAATGCAGCAAAACCTACGCCCCACCGCGTGCAATCTGCCCGAACTGCCACAGCGAAAAAATGGAATGGGTCGAGACCAGCGGCAAAGGGAAACTCGCTGGCTTCACTGTTATCTACAGCGGACCGACCTTCATGTCTGAACAAGGCTTTGACCGCAAGAATCCCTACATCTCTGGCATTGTCGAACTTGAAGAAGGCACGAATATCAGCGCACGTATTACAGGGATAGACCCATTGAAGCCGAGTGAGATCAAGATCGGCACACCATTGAACGTTGATTTCATCGAATTTGGCGAAGGCGAAGCAAAAAAGACCTATTTGGCGTTCAAGGCGTAATCGTTATTGCGAGGGCGGCGCTCTCCGCCCGACACTTGCGCCGCGCGCCAGTGCGGTGAGCAATCTCTGTCACTGTAATGGAGATTGCTTCGTCACAAAGAACAAGTGCGTTCCTCGCAATGACGGAATGACCTGTGTAACCCGCAGGTAACTTCGGGATGATAAAAAGACAACACATGAATGGCGGATGGTGCTCATCGTTGCTTGCATCGGACTCGAACTGTCCGCCATCACTTTTCTTCAAGGAGAATACTCATGAGAATGAAAGATAAAGTTGTACTCGTAACAGGCGGGGCGGCGGGAATTGGCAAGGCTACGGCTTTGCGTTTCGCCGAGGAAGGCGCGAAAGTCATCATCTGTGATGTAAATGAAACCGTTGGGCAGGAAACTCTCAAGCAACTCGGCGAAGGCGCCGCGTTCTACAAAGTCAACGTGACCAGCCGCGAAGATGTTCAAAAATGGGTGGATGATGTCGCTGCCAAATACGGTCGCATTGACGTGATCGTCAGCAATGCGGGCGTTTTGCGTGATGGACAGTTGGTCAAAGTAAAAGAAGGCAATTTAGTCGGGCAATTATCTGAGCCTGATTTTGATCTCGTAATTTCGGTCAACTTGAAGGGCGTGTTCAATTGCGCGCAAGCCGTTGCACCGCACATGATCAAGCAAGGCGGCGGCGTGATCTTGAATGCGTCATCGGTTGTCGGTTTGGATGCTAATTTCGGACAGACCAATTACGTGGCGACAAAATTCGGTGTGATCGGCATGACCAAAGTCTGGGCGCGTGAATTGGGCAAGTATGGAATCCGCGTGAATGCGGTAGCTCCCGGCTTCACCGCCACTGAAATGGTCACAGCCATGCCCGAGAAAATTTTGGACGGCATGAAGTCTCATACGCCGCTGGGTCGTTTGGGTGAACCGCGAGATATTGCCAACGCCTATCTCTTCCTCGCATCTGAAGACGCCTCATTTATCACAGGCGAAGTCCTGCGCGTGGACGGCGGGATTGTCGTAGGGACTTAATGTGTCAAGTATCACGTGTCAGGTGTCAGGTTGTTGGCACTCGACACGTGGTTTTTTCTCTACATCTTTCGCCTGAAACCTGATATCTGGAACCTGACACCCAACATGCATTCTGCCGACTTGCTAACCAAACGAGCAAACCTGACTCCCAATCGCGAAGCGCTATATGACGTGACAAACGGAGTCCGCTATACCTTTGCGGAATTAAATCTGCGTGCCAACTGTGCCGCGAATTTTTTGCGCGAGAAATACGCTGTACAAAAAGGTGATCGTGTGTCCATTCTGGCGCACAATAGCGTTGCCTATGTGGATCTGTTGTTTGGTTTGGCAAAGATTGGTGCGATCCTTGCGCCTTTGAATTGGAGATTGACCTCCCGCGAATTGACGTATATCGTCAACGATTGTCAACCGAAGGTGTTGATCGTGGGACCTGAGTTCGTGTCTGTATATGATGAGATGCGAAATGAAATCAATGTGGAAACCATCATCTCGCTGGAAGGGGCAATTATCCCAGCGGCGGGAAGCTATGAAGAATCACTGAATCAAGCGTCGGCGGAGGAACCGAAGCGGACTGTCATCGAAGCGGACGATGGCTATTGCATCCTGTATACATCTGGAACAACAGGCCGCCCAAAGGGCGCAATCCTCCCGCACAGACAGGTTTTGTGGAATGCGATCAATACGGTGGTTTCGTGGGGGCTGAGCGAGAAGGATGTTTCGCCGATCCTGACGCCGATGTTTCATTCGGGCGGGCTGTTCGTTTTTCTTGTGCCATTATTTTATGCGGGCGGACGAATTGTGATGGCGCGTTCGTTTGACCCCGATGCTTCATTGAAATTGATCGTTGACGAAAAATGCACGGTCATTCTCGGTGTGCCGACTTTGTTCCAGGTGTGGATGAATTCGCCGCAATTTGAAAAAGTAGATTTCAGCCATGTCAATTTTTTCATCAGCGGCGGTGCGCCATGCCCGCCTTCTTTGATCGAAGCATGGAGCAAGTCAAAAGGCGTTTCGATGCGACAGGGTTATGGCCTGACCGAAGTTGGCGTGAATTGTTTTTCGATGACCGATGAAGATGCGTTGCGAAAAATGGGTTCGGTGGGGAAGCCAATTTTTCACAGTGAAATGCGCTTGGTGGATGCGGATTGCAAAGAAGTTCCCGTTGGTGAAACTGGCGAGTTGATTATCAAAGGTCCGCATGTGTGCGCTGGCTATTGGAACAACACAGACGCGACCACGCAATCTTTGCGCGATGACCCTTCGACAGGCTCAGGGGAGCCTTGGTTTCACACTGGTGATATGGCGCGCGTGGACGAAGAAGGATATTTTTATATCGTGGGTCGATTCAAAGACATGATCATCAGCGGCGGTGAGAATGTGTATGCCGCCGAAGTGGAAGCTGTATTTCGCGAACATCCCGTCGTTGCAGATGCGGCGCTGATCGGCGAGCCCGATGAGAAATGGGGCGAGGTTGGTTTGATGATCGTGGCTCGCAAGCCAAATCAAACTGTCAATGAAGATGAGTTGTTGAAATTCTGTTCGGGACGTTTGGCGAAGTACAAGATCCCGAAGCGTGTGAAATTTGTTGAGGCTTTGCCGTACTCACCGTATGGGAAAGTTATCAAGGCAGAATTACGCGAGAAGTTTGTAAAGTGACGAAAGAAGAAAGAGGAAAGAATTTTATTTCTTTCATCTTTCTTGAAAGGAGTGACTTATGCCAAAAGCACAATCAAACGGAATCGAACTCTATTACGAAATTCACGGCGCGGGACAACCGCTCGTGTTGATCTCTGGTCTTGGCTATCCACTTTGGCAATGGCACAAGATGGTTCCGTTTTTGTCGGAGCATTTTCAAGTGGTCACATTTGATAATCGCGGCGTGGGTCAGAGTGACAAGCCCGCAGGGCCATACGCCGCACAAATGCTTGCGGCAGATACAGCAGGTTTGCTCGACGCGCTCGGAATTGAAAAAGCAATTATCGCAGGTCATTCAATGGGCGGATTTATTGCCCAAGCCATGGCGCTTGATTTTCCGCAGAAGGTGGAAAAGCTGATCCTGTGTTCGACCAACTTTGGCGGGCCGCACCATGTTCCCGTTACATCTGAGGCGATGAAAGTCCTCACCGATGTGACCAGCGACGCGCTCACCCGTTTCAAAAATGGATTGGCCGTCAGCACGGCTCCGGGGTGGTCGGAAAAAAATCCAGAGATGATTGATGAATGGGTCAAGTGGCGCGTTGCAAACCCGATTGACCCCACACCCTATCAGGCGCAGATGGCAATCGGATTTGGATTGATACCTGAAGCCGCTGCCTTTGAAAATAAACTGCCGCGTCTCAACGTCCCGACCCTTATCCTGTTCGGCGCACATGACAAAGTTGTTCCACCTGAAAACGCTTCGCTTTTAGCGGATAGGATCGCGGGCAGCAAAGTAGTGATATTCCCCGACGCGGGGCATTTCTTCCCGATTGAAATCGCGGAAATGGCCTCGCGCACAATTACGGATTTTGCAGCATAAGAGGCGTTCTCTTGCGCTGATTAATCGAACTACTATTTTACAAGGAGAAGAATAAAATGAAAGTTTTTCGAACGCTCGCATTTTTGCTGGTAGCCATGTCCATGATTTTGGCCGCCTGCGCCCCCGCCACAGCTGTACCTACCGAAGCCCCTGTTGTTGAAACCGAGGCCCCTGTCGTCGCAACAGAAGCACCTGTTGCAACCGAAGCTCCCGCCACTGGCTTGACCTGCGCCGAGCCAATCAAAGTCGGTCTCATCTCCGATGCCTCTGGTGCGCTCGCCATTTATGGCGCTCACATCCTGCGCTCCTTCATGCTCGGCATGGAATATGCAACTGGCGCCGCTGGTTCCGCTGGTGACAAGTTCGACATCACCGTGACCCAGGAAAACACCTTCAAGATCGACGACTGCGAGATCATCGTCTACGTCCGCGATGATGGGAGCAACCCTGAGAACACCGCCACCGTTGCCCGCGAATTGATCGACGTTCAGAAGATCAATGTTTTAATCGGTACCGTTTCTTCCGGCGCAACCGCCACTTTGCAGGGCATCGCCCTTGAAAGCAAAATCCCGTTGATCGTGGCTCCCGCCGCCGCCAATGACATCACTGGCGTCAACTTCAACGAATACACCTTCCGCGTCAGCCGCAACAATTATCAAGATGCGATCAATGAATGCGCATACCTGACCAAGACCTACAAGACCTTCGTTCAGATCGCCCCAGACTACGCCTTTGGCCGCGGTTCCGCTGCCGCTTTCCGCGATGCCTGTACCCTTGATGGCGCCACCTTCGTCGCTGACGATATCTTCGCTCCGTTGGACACTACCGACTTCACCACCTACATGGAACAGATCGCCAATTCAGGCGCTGAATCCTATATCGTAAGTTGGGCTGGCGGCGGTTTCGTCCCGCTGATGCAGTCCGCTAAAGATCAGGGTGTGACCGAAAGCATGTCCCTCGGCGCTACCTTCATTGACAATACCCTTATGCCAGTTTGGTATGGCAACGCGGTCGGCAGCACCAGTGGTATCCTGTATCACTATTCCGCCCCCCAGAATCCGATCAATGATTTCCTCGTTGAAAACACCAAGCCGCGCTACGGTGTCAACCCCGACCTGTTCGATGCGGATGGCATGAACGCCGCCATCATGCTCGTCGAAGCCATCAAAGCCACCAACGGTGATGTCAACGGTGACGCACTCAAGGGCGTTATGGAAGGCATGACCTTCGAAGGACCCAAGGGCACCATTTTCATCCGCCCTGAAGATCATGTTGCCATTCAGGATATGTACATTTTGAAACTGGTCAATGTGACCGATCCTGACGCCAACTTCTACGAATACGTAGACACCACCCGCCCCGAGCCTCCCTGCCTGCTTCCCGAAGCCCTCAAGGATCGCTGCGGCACTCTGCCCTACGGCACTCTGAGCGGACAGTAATTTAGCTATACAATAAGTCCCTAAGAGTCTTGGAGACTCTTAGGGACTATTTACATGGAAGGTGCCATGACCGCCGAAATCATTCTTGAAACCCAAAATCTCCGCAAACAATTCAGCGGGCTCGTCGCTGTGGACAATGTAAGTATCAAAGTCCGTAAGAACTCATTACACGCCATCATTGGCCCGAATGGCGCGGGCAAGACAACATTTTTTAATTTACTCAGCGGCAACCTCGAACCCACCAGCGGAAAAGTCATCTACAAGGGACGCGATATCACGCATCAGCCTGTCCACCGAACGATCCATTTCGGTATTGGGCGTTCCTTTCAGATCACGAACATCTTCCCCAATCTCACAGTCTTTGAAAATATCCGTCTCGCGTCACAAGCTCTTGGAGGTGATAACTTCAAGTTCTGGCAGGCTTCTTCGCATTTCAAGAAATATGAAGAACGCACATGGAATGTCATCGAAACTGTTGGCTTGAAAGAACGCGCCCAAACTTTTGCACGCACGCTTCCGCACGGCGATCAGCGCAAGCTGGAACTCGGCATGATCCTCGCGCCCGATCCCGAAGTCCTTTTATTGGATGAACCCACCGCAGGCATGGCTTCAGAGCAAGTCCCCGAATTGATCGCCTTGATTCAAGGGATCCAAAAAGAAGGCAATAAAACCGTTATGCTCGTGGAACACAACATGAACGTGGTCATGAGCGTTTCAGACGCGATCACGGTCATGCACCAGGGCATGGTTCTGGCGGAAGGCACACCTGCTGAAATCGCCGCCAACAAAGAAGTCCAAACCGCTTATCTTGGCGGGTTGTACGAATTGAATGTGTAAAACCTTAGTGACCTTCGTGTCCTTTGTGTTTAATAAAAACTGAGGTCTCATGGAATATATCCTCGACGTACAAAACATCCACTCCTTCATCGGTCAATATCACATTCTGCAGGGCGTAAATGTGCGCGTGCCGAAAGGCTCCATCACAGCCTTATTGGGGCGTAACGGCGCAGGCAAGACCACCACACTCAAATCCATTCTCGGATTAACTCCGCCGCGTGAAGGCAAAGTTATTTACGAAGGCAAAGAAGTACAAGGCATGCGTTCTTTCGACATCGCCAGCATGGGCATTGGTTTTGTCCCTGAACACCGCGCCATCTTTCGTGACTTGACCGTTGAGGAAAATCTCAAGATCGCGGAACGCAGCAAAGGTGAATACATCCGCAAAAAAGAATTTATCTTCGATCTCTTCCCCGACCTCAAACGGCTGATCACATTGCCTGGCACAAGTCTTTCAGGCGGACAGCAGCAAATGCTCGCCATCGCCCGTGCCCTTGTTGCCGATAATCATCTTCTCTTAATTGATGAACCCAGCGAAGGACTCGCGCCCGTCATCATCGAACACATGATGAAAGCTATTCAATTGCTTTCCAAAGATTCCACCATCGTACTTGTCGAACAAAATTTTCTCGTTGCGAGTCAACTCGCTGAATATTATGTCATCATCGAAGAAGGGCGCTCCGTGCAGGAAGGCAGCATGAAAGATCTTGCCAATGACAAAGCCGCCATTCATCGTTACTTGGGAGCCGCATAACATGAACTCATTCCTCCGCAAAAACACAGTGCTCCTTATCACACTCGCCGACATCACCGCGCTCTTCATTGCCGCCGCACAAGGCATGGAAAAGAAAGACTTCGTCATCACTCTCCTGCGCGGTCTTGCCGTCGGCTCCATCACCTTCCTCGTTGCGTCAGGTTTCTCGCTCATCTTCGGCCTGCTGGATGTGCTCAACCTCGCGCACGGCACACTCTTCATGATCGGCGCATACATCGGCTGGACTGTTTTCGTCCGCCCCGATACATTTGTGGATTTACTAACTCCGCTCGCGTTGATATTAAGTGGATTCGCCCTTCGGGATGTGTACCCGCTTCTCGCTACCCGAATCAGGCTCGGCTTAAGTATGAAGCGGATTCTCCCCTGGGCATTGATCCTCGTCTCCATCCTCATCTTCAGCTATATCCTGCCGCGATATCCCATCTCCTTCTGGGACATTGGAACTTACGGACAAAGTCCTGTCACATATTCATTCCTGGCAGATCAAGGCACGCGCCTGCCCGCGCAAGTTGCCCTGTTTACAGAAATTTCTGCGCCGCTCGCATTGATTGGATTGCTGTTTGCTAGCATCATCGGCGCATTTGGGATTTCATTATTCAACATTGAAACTCAACAACAATTCAAATTGAATTGGAAAAATTTTATTGGCTTTGCAATTCTCCTAATTGTTGCATTGTTCGTTTTTATCTTCAACGAATCGCTTACTACCGCATTGACTGGTCTTGGTTCAAACTGGCTTTTCCTGATCGCAGTTGTCGTCGCAACATTAAGCGGAGCAGGTTTGGGCGCATTGATCGAATCAACATTGATTCGTCCGCTGTACATTCGCCCAATTTATCAACTCATGCTCACGCTGGGCATGAGCGCCATCGGCATTGAAATTGTGCGCGCCATTTGGGGCCGACCCGAATTCGTAATGCCAAAGCCCGCCTTCTTCAACGGCTCAAGCGAAGTTTGTCCCGCCGCAAATTTTGCAGACTGGTGGGCACATAATTGCTCGACGATTTTATTATTGGATGGACGCGTACGCGTGTACAACGAAATTTTTATTCCGATCATTGGCGTAGTTGTGCTGATCTCGATCTGGATGCTGTTGCAACGCACGCGGCTTGGCATGGTTATCCGCGCAGGTGTGCAGGATCGTGAAATGGTCGAAGCGTTGGGAATCAACGTGCGCCGCGTCTTCACCATGGTCTTCAGTCTCGGCGTAGGACTCGCCGCTCTCGGCGGCATTCTCGCCGCGCCTTCGATGGGACTTTCCAACGCAATGGGTGAAAGTCTCTTCCTCAACGCGTTGATCGCCCTCGCCATCGGCGGCTTGACCAATTATCCGGGCGCCGCGCTCGGTTCTGTTTTGGTCGGTCTCATTCAACAGTTCATCATCAAGTACGGGCAGATCGGCATTGCCATTCCATTCACGGATATTATCTTCAAACCCACACCGCCGATCGTGCCTGCATCAACAGTATTATTAATGGTTATCATTTTGCTCATTCTCCCGAACGGCTTGCTCGGCAAAAAGGAATAATCCATGACTCAACAACCCAACTCCCGCATGTCAGCATTCTTTTTGACCAATCGTGCGGCACTGTTTACATTGCTCGCGCTTATTCTGTTGCCATTCATCGTCGGCTTGATGGATGGCGAATCTCCAATGCTGGTTTTTGCAAATCAAAGCGGCAATTCAAAATTTGCGCAGGGGCTCGCCATTGAGATTTTCATCCTCGCTCTCTACGCCTTAAGCTTTGACTTGATCTTCGGCATCACAGGTATGTTGTCCTTCGGTCATTCCATGTTCTTCGGCGTGGGCGCATACCTGACAGGTATTTCCCTCAAGACTTTGGGCTTGTCCCTGCCCGCCACACTTGGATTGGTTTTTATCGCAGCCATTGTTCAAGCCGTTTTATTTGGGCTTGTCCTTCCGCGCGTCAAAGGAATTACCTTTGCGTTGGTAACGCTTGGGCTTGGTTCGGTCTTTCATATTGTGGTCATGTCCAGTGAAATGGGACCCTACACTGGCGCGGACGTGGGGTTGCAAGGAGTGATCGCACCCGCATTTATCAGCCCAGCCAATGAACGACTTCGCTTCTATTTTATTGCGCTGACAATATTAATTTTGGTTTACCTGCTTTATAAACGATTCGTCGATTCCCCCACAGGGCGCGTTTGCATTGCCATCCGCGAGAACGAAGGACGCGCCCGTATGTTGGGCTACAACACCTTCTACTTTAAACTCGCCGCACTTACGCTCTCGTCATTGACCGCCGCATTGGCAGGTTTCATGCACGCGATTTATCAACCTATTGTCAGCCCGAATGTCGCCAGCATGGGATTCACCGTCACAGCTCTGCTTATCATCCTCATTGGCGGCGTGGGCACGCTCAACGGGGCACTGATTGGCGCAGTAGTCTACCGCCTGCTTGATTTTGGTTTGCGCCGTTACATCGGCGAAAGCGCCAGCTTTATCAGCGGGACGGTGTACGTGCTCTTTGTGTTGTTCATTCCCTTCGGGATTGTCGGCACCTGGAAGACGAAATCTTTTCAGGTCAAACAAGGCTGGGATCGCCTGCGAAAATTGTTCGGCTAATTTTTCGAGCAAAATATTCGTCCGCAGATTATACAAATTATGCAGATTTTTTATCTGTGCAATCTGTATAATCTGCGGATCGTTCTTACTGAATTTCTAAACCTCCATCGCACACCCGCATCCAATGACATGGATAAGACCCTCGCCATAATCGGCTCGTACATGCCTGACTCTGCAAATTACACAATCGGAAATTATGCTCCTCTCACACCCGTGGGGACTTGGAAAATAATCCATTTCGTATTCCCTGCCAATTGACAAACTCCCTACATGCGGCAAAGGTTTTTGAACTCTAAACTCAAGTAAACAGCAATGAGTTCGTTTTCTTTCTTTTGAACATGTTCAAGAGAGAAGTGAATTGAGACAACAAAAAAATAAGTGCCTGTAGTTTATAATGCCACGTGGAACCCGTCCTTTGTGAAAAACACGATCAGGTACAAACCGCTTGACTATTCCTTTCATTACCACCAAATTTCATTTTCCAAAACTCAGTGCGGATAATGTCTTGCGTCCGCGGCTGTTGACACATTTGAATGCTGGTCTTATCAGTAGTATGACATTGGTATCCGCTTCAACTGGATTTGAGAAAACAACAATTATCAGTGAGTGGATTCGAGGATGTGGGCGGCCGGCAGCCTGGTTGTCACTAAATGAACTGGATAATGATCTACAACGCTTCATAAGTTATTTGATCTGCGCTTTGCAGAATATCCAAAATGGATTTGGGGAAACTTGTGATGCGAGCCAACATGCCCGGCTGAGCTTCGCCTGCCGGAGTCTGTGCGGCCTGCCGCGCAGAATAGATCGCGACGATCCCACCACACATGCCGAGACAATGTCCGAAACTGCTGATGATCCCTGTGACGAACGCAAGCGCCAGATTACTAAGCAGCATGTTCTTTACAATCCCACATCAAAGAACACAGATTGTTTCTGATCGCCGCGTGTGATGATCACTTCAATACGCCAGCCACCGCGCATGGTAAAAGGAGCCGTTGTAGAATATTTTCCATCTGACACGAATTGCATGTCCGGCTGGTTGGGCGGCATCCATATCGAAGGCATGGTCAAGTCCAGGCTGATGGAGGAATCGTCAATCGGGTTTCCATTGAGGTCGGTCAATGCGACGTCAAACTGGCTGGGTTGACCCGCACTCGGCGGATATGGATTCAGCGACAAAGACACGATCATTTCACCCGATTGCTGCACGGCGGTATTCTTAGGCAACTCGGCGCCGACAGCGATCAGATCTGCCGGGGGGAGGATCTGCTTACCGTCCGCAGAGACAGCAACCAGTTCCAAATTTGACCCGCCGCCACCCATCATGTGCGAGCGTCTCATACTCATGGCAAAGACTGCAAATACCACAAACACAACCAAAACTGCAATAGCGATCCATCCTATTTTTTCGTCATTTAGTGACTCCTGATCTTTTCAAAGATAAGTTTGAAACATATCACGGGACCGTTGAATTTTCTATAAAGACAAATTAAAGAAACAGTAAAGATGGCGCGTTTTTGATTCTTATTTCTGAATGGCTTCCGAAACCCGTTTGAGCCGCTGGCGGGCTTCCCCGGCTACAGATTCGAGCGCAGGATCCTGAATGAAGTTGGTCATTGATATCGGGTCAATGATGTTAACAATGGTCGCATCGTCCTCCTCGTATACAATGATGTTACATGGTAACAGCAAACCTACATCAGGACGCGCGGTAAGCGCCTTATGGGCCAGCGGAGGATTGCAGGCGCCCAAAATCATATATTTACCAAAATCGACACCCAGTTTCTTTTTCATCGTTTCCTTGACATCAATGCTCGTCAATATACCAAAGCCTTCAGCTTTAAGCGCTTCGGTCACTTTTTCAAGCACAGTTTCATAGGGCAGGTTGAGTGTTGATTGAAATCCTAGATCAGGCATATAGTTCTCCTAATAAATATCGCTTGATGTGAATGTGATAATTCCTTATCTTTGATTTATGGATGTTAAAAAGTGACTTTTTGTTTTCGACATGATACCAACAGGCTCAACTCATCAACTGTGAGCCCGCTGACCATACCAGCCAATTTTGGCGTTTTCTCGAACATCAAAATCAGGAACATATGGTTTGATATCCAACAGCGGTGTATTATCCAACATATCAATGCCCTCAATGTTCAGAAGATTGCCATCTACCTTTAGCAGGTGAACAAGAGAAAGCCCGATAGGATTTGGACGGCATGGATAGCGGGTGGCAAAAACGCCATGATCTTGATCATCCAGAAACGGTTTGACGCTCAGATCATAGCCTTGTGGGCAGTCTATCAAATAAAGCAAATAGATATGAGAAAACCCATTGAGATCTCGCAGACCGGAGGCATATTGTGGAAAAACCTCCACACTTCCTTTTTATGCTGGAGCGGGAAGCTTGAATCGGAGCTTGCACTGGGTCTCTGAAGGGCGAATGTATAATTCCAATCGAAGTCAGGGTTGTATCCATGTTTTCTCTTCAGGGGAATTATCACATGTTCTAGTGTTCTAGAAAAATAAAATAAGCCGGCTTACAAGCTGGATTCTTCCACGATTTCAAAGTCAGTGATAATTTCAGCAGTGGCGCGAATCGTAGCGGCAACCGAACAATACTTCTCTTCTGAAAGCTGGATGGCCTGTTCCACGGCTTTCTCTGTCAGGTTCTTGCCCGAAATCTTGTAATGTAAGCGGATCTTGCGGAATGTCCACGGGGGATCCTGGTCCTGCTCGCCGCTGGAGCTGATCTCCAAGAAGTTAAGAGGCATGCGCTTCTTGGCTAGAATTTCAACCACATCCACTGCCGAGCAGGATGCCACTGCGAGGAGCAATAACTCGGACGGTTTGATCCCAATTCCTTCATCGGGAGTGGATAAGACCACCGAGTGCTTGGTTGAATCGACGCCGATAAACTGCTTTCCTTGAATCCATTTAACTGTTGCTGTTCCCATGATTCTCCTATAGATATTAATATCTTAACTTGACTTGTGTTCCATAAATAACGACTCACGGTCGTTCAAAATTATCCTCCTCAGGTAAATCCGCCTTGCGATCCACAATTGCTGTTACTGGCGGAGCCTTGAGATCCGGAAGAAGATGAGGTCACAAAGGCTGCAATTTTTGAAAGTTGCTTCTTGGTATTCTTGCTCTCACATTTAGGACAGGCTGGAATACGATCCGCCTCAGAAAAGCGAAGTGTGACTTCAAAGATCTCTCCACATTCCTTGCATTGAAAATCATATAAAGGCATAAATTGTTCTCCTTGATCCAAAGAATTTAATGCAAGCGCTCCGGGTGATCCACAAGCGTCCCAGCCAGATAGGCATCCACCGCCGCTTGCAATTCGCGGATGTCGGTGATGATGGGTTGAATGCCGTGCTCTTTCAAACTGAGATGCGCACCCATTCCCATGCCACGCGCCAACAATATTTCGCAGTCCGCAATTGGAACGATCATGGCATTATGGTCATGATGGTGGTGTTTTTCCCCTGTTTCGTGTTGGGAGTCGATAGAAACAACTTGTTGAATGGTCCGGGCTATGCTTTCACGGGCAGTGACCCTGCCTGCTTCAATGGTAAATATTTCATAAAACTGTGCGCGTCCATAATGCGCCGAGATGGTTTCGTGGTCGTCGGTAACAAGTGCGATTTTCATTGGTTTCTCCTATATTTATTGGGCTTCAAGCAGATATGTGTCATCATCCTGCCAGGTCTGTTTTACTGATTCGAATCCGGAATCGTGCATATATTTTGTTATTTGATCAACCGACATGCGGTGATGGCGTGGCGGGCCTGCCTCATTAACAGCATCTGGTCTCCAGTCCAATATGGCAACTGTGCCGTTCTCTTTCAGAAGGCGGCGCATTTCGCTGGCAAGTTCTTCGGGCGGTGTGACTTCATGCATTACGAAGGCCGCCCAGATCCAATCCAGGCTGGAATTGGGCAACTCAATCTTTGGAAGTTCAGCTCGAAGGAGATGTACTTGGGTTGGCGGATTGCGCTGTGCCAGTAAATCAAGCATTTCCTGACTGACATCCAGCGCCCAGACAATACCTTTCGGGCCGATGATCTCAGCAAGAGGAAGACTCCAGAAACCGGGACCGCTTCCCAGGTCAAGTACAGACTGGCCGGGTTGGATTCCCAATTTGGACAGGAATCGGATTGGATTCCACCGGGCTTCCCGCTCCGGTCCGATCAAAGCGTGCATTTTTTTATGATCAAAGCGACGTTCATCTGGTAACATGAATTTCCTTTTGTCTATCCTACGTGTCCGTTTACAATACCTGTCTCTGGAGAATAATCATGAATGCTTTTATTGAGCCACCGCAAAAGATTCCCGTCCTTCTGAAATTGGGCATCTGGGTTTCTGAGAAAATTACCGGAAGAATGATGCTTCCCGCACGCATTTTGGCCTGGTATCCAAAAGTCGCAATTGGATCGGGCGTTTTGGAGTCACTCGTGGCACATCATGACGGCAAGCTAGATGCGCGAATGCTTAAGCTGGTACGCATGGCTGCTTCATTTTCGGCAGCCTGTCCTTTTTGTATTGATATGAATTCTTACGAATATGAAACTTTGGACATCAACACAGAGGAAGTATTGGCTCTTCGTGGGCAGATGAGTCTGGAGGATGTCGCCACATTCTCCGCGCAGGAACGGTTGGCCATCCAGTATGCGCGACTGGTGTCACAGACACCGTTGAAGTTTCACGCGGAATTCATCGAACAGATCAAAGTCAATTTCAATGAACGCGAAATGGTCATCCTCGCTTCCACCGCCGCCCAGGTTAACTATTGGGCGCGATTGATCCAGGCGTTGGGCATTCCACCAGCAGGGTTTTCAGAATAAGAATAAGATCTGACCATTTATCTTCTTGAATTGATTCGTCAGCGCCTGTCAGATGGGATGGCGGTCATAGATAGCGCTGAACATAAGCAGTCCGCCGAGGAGAAGCAAAAGCCAACTGGATTGAGCCACCCAACCGATTGCGGCATTGGCGAACCCTGCTCCCATGCGAATGAAACGATCCATATTTGACCTAGCTGTCGTGGTGGGTTCTTCCCCATTAGCCAGCGTTTCAAAAAGCCTTAGTAGTGTGCCGGCAGGTTATGCTCCCACCTGGCGAAGCGTTTCCTTACCATTGCGATATACGATCAAGGTGGGGATGCCGTAGATTTTTAGTTCACGCAGCAGATCCTGATTATCATCCGCGTTAATCTGCCACAGATCCACCCGCCCGCGATATTCCTGGGCAAGGTTTACCAAAATGGGCTTTACCATTTTACAGGGTCCACACCAGGGCGCTCATAGATCAACCACCACTCAGTTCGGGCTTTCTATAAGTTTTTTGAAATACGTTTGAGAGTCCATCAGGCAAACAAGACTTGGGGTTAGACCATGCCCTTGCTCCGATATAAATAATTTATTTCTTGAGCGTGCTGAGTTTAAACATGGCGTAAAGCGGGCAAAAGCCAACTGCGCCAGTCAATACCAGCACCAGACCAACTGCATCTGCCACACCAGCCATTATGCCGCTAAGTGCACCGCCAAACCCCAAATAAAGCAATACTACACCGGCACCAACACGGATGATACGATCTACATTTGATTCATTCATTTTCATTTTAGCCTCCTAAGGACACTCATCAATATAACTACACCCATTTACTTTGATGCAGATATACCAAATAAGTTACAGCTTGCAAGCCTTAAAATTTCCATTAAGTGTTGTTCGCTATTCAACAAAGCAGGAATCGAATATCAAGTCTATCTCACATAACTTCGAGTGCACTTTGGAAAACGGTAAATGGTAATATCCTCCTTCAGCACAGGCTAGGCAGAGAGTTAATTCATGCTGACGAATTTCACGCTCATTCATGATCTCTTTACCGCACACATCGCAGTTCACACGGATGCCTGGACGCGAGACGATAGCTTCAATGGATGCAGCAAGCTGTACCTCAGTGATCACAAACATTTCATCTTCCGGCATGGTTTGATACGCCTGCATTTGAGCAAAGTAGTGGCGAGACTCATCCAAGACATAATTACATGCGCGCTGACGGATATCAATTACTGGCGCAACACGAAAGGCGCGTTTAGTTTGCACATCCACAAAGGTGGCTGCAACCTTCCCGTAATCTTCTAGACGAAGGGTACGATGACCAACGGTGCAATTTGTCGCGACGGAGAGTTCATCTGCAAAACAGCCGTCCGTCTCGGTAATAACAAGCAATCGTTTTTTCAAGGGCGGTTCACTAAAACCAAGTGCGTTCATTCCAGCCAAGGCGAACTGCTCATCGGCTGCTCAACTTCCGCAGGGAAATATCTGTTGCCCGCTCTGCTCTCGGATTTTTAACGTGAGTACCCGGCGGAGCATCCGCGCGTCAAAATAATGGGACGGGAGGGTGTATATGATCGCCTGCTCAATCAAAGCATCCCCATTGGCGTATCCAGCAAATACATTGACCACCGCGATCTTGAGAGTGTGCCATTATTTGATGATCGCATTTATTTGATTGTCCCGGCAAATCATTCCTGGGCAAATTATGGCAAGGCTGTCCCTGAGGATTTGCAGGATCAGCGCATCATCATGCGGGAAGAAATGTCTGGCACCTGTGAAACAGTGATGCAGGGGTTGAAAGGATATGGCATAACCCCCGACATGTTGAATGTGGCAATGGAGCTTGGCAACCCTGAGGCAATCGAAATGGCAGTGGAACGTGGCGTGGGCATCGGTTTCGTCTCGGAAATGGTGGCCGCGCGTGGGCTTGCTTTTGAGCGGGTGAAAAAAGTGGAATTACAGGGACTGGATCTGAAACGGACAGTGTACATTGAGCGCCACTTGAATCATCCACTGATGCGCGCGCAATCCTTGTTTTTGGAATTTGCAAAATCAATGCGTGATAAATTGAATACAGAAATTTGGGAAAGTCTGGTAAATTTTGGGGATGTTGTTAACCTGGTGTAAGGGCATTGGGTACAACCAATCGAAAAAAAAAAACGAAATGATAAAGTGCGCTGGCAGTCAGATACGGCTGTTATAAGCCCCAACGACTTCCTACTGAATTCAGCAGGAAGTCGTTCTAAGCAGAAACAAAATCTAGTCGCAACATTTAAAAATCATGCTTTTCAATTTCATATTGTTACAGAAGAAGAATAGTCACTGAGATTTTGTGCATTGTTATGTTGCCTGCACCACTTGTAGAAAGTTATTCTTTCTTTTTTGCAAGGCAGAAAATCCTGCTGAAATCAAGTTGAAAGCAACCGCCAAACCAGTGCCAAGCAGAATTAATATCCGCCAATCAAAGATTTGCAGCAACGGTGTCTGCGCAGGCTGCTGGCTTTGTGTAGCTGAGCCAGACCAGTGTATGGATTGTTGCAACAGCCCTTGTACTTGCCCTGACGTCCTCTATCCCTGCACTCGCGGCAGGTAATCCACGGGGAAATTTTACACTGGTTGCCACCATCTCGGCCATTGACCCCGTCAGCGGAACTGTAACGGTCAGCGTACTCAAAGGGAACATAATGGTTAAATCCTATATTGGTCAGAGTGCCTCGTTGACCACAACCTCCAAGACGCGCTATCTCTATAAATCCAGTGCGACCGCGGTTCCGACCACGATTACGTTTGCCGATTTGAAGGTGGGCAATGCTGTCAGTGGCAATGCAACGGCTGTGAATGGCGTATGGACTGCAACCCGCATCACCGTTGGCGCGAAACTGACCTGTCTCCCATAATATTTTCAACTTCTCCCGTGTTCAGAACTCCGAGTCTTTACAGATCCGGAGTTTTTTTCTTTACACATTCTTCACAGTAGCATGATGTTTTCTTTACGGCTGTCCATTAAATTTGATCTCACAATAAAAACATCAGGAGTCCATCATGCAGAAGACCTTTTTACAAAAAATATCAGTTAAAACAATTTTCATCACGTTTGTCACAGTCTCGGCAATTATTACAACCGTTGTGCTTTTTGCGCGTCCAACCACGAGTGAGGCCGCCGCAACTCCTGCTTTGCAGACCGCCAAAGTCCGCACTGGGGATCTGATCGTAACCGCCAGTGGTGCAGGCACGGTTGTCCCCTCCGCGCAGGTGGGGTTGGGTTTTCGCGCCAATGGCATGGTCGCGGAAGTCAATGTGATGCTTGGGCAACAGGTGAAGGCAGGAGATACATTGGCTTACCTGAATGACGCCGCCGAGCAGATCGCTTTTTCTCAGGCTGAAGCCAACCTGAAGGCATTATTTTCTCCGGCAGGTATCGCCGAATACCAGATCGGCATGGTCAACGCGCAAGACGCCTATGATACAGCCGTGTTTAACCTGCAATACTATATCAGCCCGGATGTTTATTATTGGGAAACAAAAACAAGCGAAGCCCGGCATGCGCTCGATATTCTCGAACTAGATCCAAACGCCACTGAATTAGTCGTAGCTGATGCGCAAAAAGTTTTGGGGCGCGCCGAATACAGCATGAAAGCCGCACAAATTGACTATATCAATGTATACGCTCCAACTTACTTCACTTATACCTGGATTGATGAAATAACCCTCGAAGAAATGGCAGAAGTTGTTCCACCCAGCCCGTCAGAAGTTACTTTGGCGCGCGCCACGTTGGAGCAAACCAGACTCGCCCTGACAGATGCTCAGAGGGCGCTCGAAATCGTTCAAAATGGCGACAGCGCCATGCTGGCTCAATCTCTATCCGCTGCGGACGGCACTGCGCTTGCGAATATCAAAGCAATATATCTAGCTTATGAAAACTCGCGCCTTGCTCTTGAAGGCACTCGACTCGTTGCCCCTTTTGACGGGTCAGTGATTGCGCTGGATGTGGTGAAGGGGCAGACGGTCGGAACTTTGCCAGTGATGACGATTGCAACGACGGACCATTTGCTCGTCCGTTTTTATCTTGATGAAACCGATCTGGACAAAGTGGCAGTTGGCAACCAAGTCACATTCATGTTTGACGCTTACCAAAATCAACCCGTGGACGGCGAAGTGGTTGTCGTCGAACCGACCCTGCAAGTTGTGGACGGCACCCCCGTGATCGTCGTCTGGGCGTCCCTGCCCACCGAACCGGGATTCAGCCTCATGTCCGGTATGACCGTGGATGCGGAAGTCATCGCGGGTGAGTCGCTCAAGACTCTCATCGTCCCTGTGCAGGCTTTACGTGAATTAGCTCCAGGCTCGTATGCCGTCTTCATCGTGGATGCAAATGGACAATTGGTGATGACCCCCGTCACGGTTGGCTTACGCGATTTTGCCAACGCCGAAATTGTGAGCGGCGTAAAAGCTGGCGATGTGGTCAGCACGGGCACAGTGGAAACGAAGTAGATCAGTAAATAGTAATCAGTGAACAGTGAACAGTGCAAAGGATATTTTGATGAATAATCATCTAATTGAAATTACGGGTATGACAAAAATATACGGCGAGGATGAAGCAACTGTCTCTGCGCTGGCAGGTGTGAATGTGGATGTCTCCCGCGGCGAGTTCGTCGCCATCATGGGGCATTCGGGTTCGGGCAAGTCTACGCTAATGAATATTCTCGGCTGTTTGGATCGTCCCACTGAAGGCTCGTACATTCTCGATGGGCGCGACGTGGGGCAGATGAGCAAGGATGAACTGGCGGAAATCCGCAACGAGAAGCTGGGATTTATCTTTCAATCCTTCAATTTGCTGCCACGCTTGAGCGCGCTATCCAATGTGATGCTGCCCATGCTCTATAACAATGAAGACATCAGCGATGCAGATGCAGAATCCCGCGCGATTGCCTCGCTCGAAGCCGTCGGCTTGGGCGAACGTCTTCATCATCGCCCCAATCAACTCTCAGGCGGACAACAGCAGCGCGTTGCCATTGCGCGCGCGCTCGTCAATCAACCGCCGCTGATTCTGGCAGATGAACCCACAGGCAATCTGGATTCAAAATCCAGCGTGGAAATTATGGACATCCTGCACGGCTTACACAAGAACGGCGCAACGATTGTCATGGTGACACACGAGCCAGATATTGCATCTCACGCTGAACGGGTCATCTGTGTCAAAGACGGTCTCATTCTTTCCGACGGGCGCAACGGCTCCAATCCGTGTTTGGGTTCGAAGAAATAATTAAACACAAATGACACGGAGTACACAAAGGGAAGAGCAATGAATGTTTGGTTTTTTACTTTGTGCCCGTTGTGCCCTTCGTGTTTGAGGTTTTTTCTATAAAAAGGAAATTTATGAAACTCAAAAAAATATTTCGCACAGCCTGGGAAGGCTTAATGCTCAACAAGGTCCGCTCGTTTCTGACGACGCTGGGCGTCATCATCGGCGTGGCTTCGGTCATCGTCATGCTGGCAGTCAGCGCAGGCGCAGAAGCCTCGATTGCAGAACAGATCAACGCGTTGGGCGCAAATTTGATCATCGTCGCCCCCATGCGCGGCATCCCTGGCGCTGGACGCACTCTGCTCATTGATGATGCCTACGCAATCGCCGAACAAGTGGTTGGGGTGGATGGAATATCCGCCGAGCAATCGCCCGCCGCTCAAAACGTCCGCGCTGGCGGCGTGACTCTCGAAGCCATTCCCGTCATCGGCACCACAGCAGATTTTCCATCCGTGCGTGATTACGCCGTCATTGAAGGGCGCTACTTCACTACTGATGAAGATGACCGCAAGGCAAAAGTGGTCATTCTCGGCTCAGGCATTGCCACGGATCTATTCGGCACGGAAAGCGCCATCGGGCAAACCGTCACCGTGGACTCGACCAAGCTGACCGTCATCGGCGTCATGGAACCCAAAGGTATCGTGGCAGACATTGATTACGATGGGCGCGTTTATCTGCCGATCAATCTTGTCTTCCAAAAATTCATGACCGCCTCCCCGATGGGCACCGACGCCGTCCGCACGATCTATCTCAAATCAGAGAGTCAGGAACAGATCGACAGCGTCATCGCGCAGACAACCGCCATCCTAGCCGAGCGCCACGATGTCGATCCTGCCAAGCCCGACTTCACCGTCCAAACCCAGCAAGACATCATCGCCACGCAGGAAGCTACCACCGCCGCCTTCCGTGATTTGTTGGCCTGGGTCGCCGCCATCTCGCTGCTCGTCGGCGGCATCGGCATCATGAACATCATGCTGGTCAGCGTCACCGAACGCACGCGCGAGATCGGTCTGCGTCAGGCGCTCGGCGCAAAAGCCTCCACCGTCCTGATGCAATTTCTGATCGAAGCCGTCATCCTCAGCCTGGCAGGCGGCCTGGTCGGCGTCGTCCTCGGCATCGGCGGCTCCTATTTATTCGGCACATTTGGCACGATGCGCACCGAGATCGTCCCGCTCTCCATTCCGCTTGCATTCGGCGCGGCAACCATCGTCGGCATTTTCTTCGGCTACTATCCCGCCACTCAAGCCGCGAAACTCGATCCCATCGAAGCGTTACGACGCGAATAAAAAAATTGTCCCGCAGGTTGGGCTCAGAACAATTCATCCAATATAAAAACCTACGGGACGTTATTAATAATTTCAACATAAAAGGATTTCACCATGAAAAAGATTTTTCTTCCCCTCGTGTTTCTCTTTGCTCTTTTGCTCGCCTCCTGCTCAGGGACGGCTGCCACGCCCCCAACCAGCGACACCTACCTCAGTCCGAATCTGCCAACCGATTACGAAGGCGCATTGGCTGTCCGCAACCAACTCGCCCTCGGAACCCTCGAACTGATCCAGACCGAATCCACGATCAGCGCCGAACAAGCGCAGACCCTCCTTCCGCTTTGGCAGGCGCTTCGCAGCACCCAGCAGGCAGCCGGAACAGCCCAAGCCGAAGTCAACGCCCTGTTGACTCAGATCGAAGCCGCCATGACGCCTGAGCAATTACAGTCCATTGCCAGCATGAAATTAACTTTTACCGACATGCAGGAATGGGCAACCGCCAACGGCATCACGATGGGCAGCGGCGGCGGCATACCTGGTCAGGGCAGCGGCATGTCACCTGAAGCGCGCGCCACCAAACAAGCCGCAGAGGGAGTCACCTCTACAGGCGGAAGTAGCAGCAAACTTCCAACCGCATTAATGGACGCTGTCATCGCATCGTTACAAGCGCAAGTTCCGTAACAGAAAAGGATCACCATGAAAAAAAACATCTTTCGTATCGCACTCTTTACACTACTCGCCACATTCTTTATCTATGCCTGCGCGCCGACAGTTGAAGCAACGCCTACCTCTCTGGCATCTGCCTACCTGAGTATCGAATACAGCGACGCGGCAAATGTCCGCAGTCAACTGGCGTATGGCACGCTCAAACTGGCGGATACATCCAACGCCATCACGCCAGAACAAGCGAAGACCCTGATTCCGCTTTGGCAGGCAGTCATCAGCTTAAGCGGCGACACTACCACCGCATCCGAGGAACTCACCGCCGTCCAGGATCAAATCACCGCCGCGATGACCGCAGAACAATTGCAGGCGATTGCTGAAATGCAGATCACCAACGCTGGACTTAATGTATTTTACGCAGAATATGGCATCGTCCTGCCGACCCCCATCCCCGGCGTGACAAAAGTCCCAGGTTCGGGAAGCGGCAAGACCGAGGAAGAAAAAGCCGCCGCGCAAGCTACAGCTGCCGCATCCGGTCAGACCACAGGCACGGGCCAATCTGCAAAGACCTTGCTATTTGAAAAGACGATCGAGTACCTAACAAGTGTATCGAGACAGTAACCACTTGTGTATGCCTGTCCAAAAGAATGCATGCAGAAATGCTCAATATCAAATAACAATAACGTTCCTTGGCCCAGGGGGCGTTATTGTTATTTGCGAATTTAAGTTTGGGTAGCATTTTCAACTATTAGCTTCCAGACACTCCATTTTCGATCTTTAGATTGTCCAAACTATAGTGTGTTCGCATCTCATATCGAATATCGAATTTACTGGCGTAAATAACCGTATTCAATGATATATGAATATTACAATTCGTAGAGCAAAAACAGTGCTGCATTTCTATCTACCAAGCGCAGCATTTGCCAATGCTAAATTCGCCATAGAACTCCTTGTAATGGTCTCGTAATGGGCTTTTTTGACAATTGTGGGTTCAATTTTGACCTGAAATGTGACGGCTTTTTGGTCCCGGTATGACAAAGGGTGGTACAGCCTGATACCGCCACAACTCGGCATACTTGTACAAGGAGTAATCCAGCGCGGTGTATATCAAGTATACATAACCATACACGATGATGACTCAATGAAAACCTCAACTTATAAACTGTTCCATAAGATTGACACTTTTCAGTTTCAGTCAAAATTCAACCACCTCAATATCTAAGAGTAAAGTAAAATCTTTATTTACAACAAAATGTATAATGCGAGATGGCTATGAAATCCTTTCGAAAAGAACTCTGGTTTAACCTCCCCACCCGGCTTGGCTTTGTAAACATTACCCCTCAAGTAGAAGCCTGCCTCCAAGAGAGTAGAATTATGGAAGGCCTTTCTTTGATTTCCGCAATGCATATAACCGCTTCCGTTTTCATCAACGACGATGAATTAGGGCTACATCAAGATTATGAACACTGGCTGGAAGAGCTTGCCCCCCATGAACCAACAAGTCAATACAAGCACAACCAAACCGGCGAAGATAATGCGGACGCTCATCTAAAACGCCAAATTATGGGGCGTGAGGTAATCGTTGCCATCACGGAGGGCAAACTTGACTTTGGCCCTTGGGAGCAGATTTTCTATGGTGAATTCGATGGACGGCGGCGTAAGCGCGTTTTAGTCAAGATTATCGGAGAATGAAAAATCTCCCTACCTAAGCCAGGGAGATTCAACTAATTAAGCACTGGAATTCAGTTTTCGCAGGATTAAAACAAGATTTGGTGAAATCTCGAAGTGGTAATTGCGACGGACTTGTGAACCCGATGCATATCACTGCATCCGTTTTTATCAATGATGATGAAAGCGGTTTGCATCATGATTATGAAAAATGGCTCGAGAAGCTCGCTCCGCACGAACCTGTAGGTCAATACCGCCATAACGATACCGGCGAAGATAACGCAGATGCCCACATGAAACGTCAGGTGATGGGACGTGAAGTGGTGGTAGCTGTGACGAACGGTCAACTCGACTTCGGCACCTGGGAGCAGATTTTCTATGGTGAGTTCGACGGCAAAAGGAAGAAAAGGGTTTTAGTAAAAATTATTGGTGAATAGGAGAGATAAAGTGCGCTTACAAAACAGAAAAATTGCATTTTTGGTCGCAGAAGGTGTTGAAGATTATGAATATTTTGTCCCCATGATGCGGCTTCAAGAGGAGGGCGCACTGGTGTTGACGGCCAGTCTTAACCTTAAGCCCATAAAGGGAAAAAACGGTTTAACAATCACACCCGACACCTTGATAGAGTCACTGCTTGCAAATGAGCTCTTCGCTCTCGTTATCCCCGGCGGCTGGGCTCCCGATAAATTACGTAGGTATGATGTTGTAAAGAATCTCATCAAGAAAATGGATGAAACAAAAAAGATCATCGGCATTATTTGTCACGGCGGCTCCACTGCGATCTCTGCCGGCATCATCAAAAAAGGTCAACGAGCCACCGGCTCGACAGGCATCAAGGATGATCTAGTTAACGCGGGAGCTGTCTGGGTGGACGAAGCTGCATTTCGTGAAGGCAATCAGATTTGGGGAAGGGTCGTGGCGGATATTCCTGATTTCAACCGCGAATTGGTTAAGGCATTAATCGAAGGATAAAGGCTTTTGTTTCATCGTTTCGGGGATTGGGATGTTTAACAACTTTAGGATGGTGGGAGCTATTTGCAAGTGAGAGACCACTTGACCTGTATCGCCTCTTCCCTTAACTGTTGGCTGGATACAGAACAATGGGACATCTCTTTGCTCCGGGGTGGTCCCGCCATGCGCGCCATCCTTGTTGATTCCGTGATCCCCAGTGACCAGAATGTTGTAGCCGCGTTCCATCCATTCCTGAATGAAGGGAGCCAGCCGCATATCCTGCCTAATGGCATGATTGCGATATTCCTTCGAATCAGCCCCATAAGTCTCGCCATGATAATCCATGCCCATCGGGTGAACTAAAAGATAATCGGGGGAATATTTTCGGACCAAGTGAGCGGCAGCTGCAAATAATTCAATATCTGGATAATCATCTTCGGTATAAAACCGCCCATGTTGAATGGCGAGAAACTCATCATCCGTCTCCTTATCATCCACACGATTGTATGGCGCGCGGTTATATAACTCAGAGACCCAAAAATACGCAGCCGCTGCTGTGACCTTTCCCGCCTCCGCGACAGATCTGAATAAGTTCGGCATGACAGAAAGCCGCGAAATCGAATTTGCCACGATGCCATGTTCACTTACCGGCACACCTGTATGAATAGTCTCATACATTGGGCGGGACATGCTCGGCAGCTCGCCCTTTATTTTATAGAGCGTGGCGAGGTTAGATTCGACAAGATGCCCGAGGAATCCCATATTTTCTTTAGCCACATCGTAACGCAGCGCATCAGACAAGATAAGAATGACTTTGCCCATAATAATCCTCTCATAAAAAAGTAGGCCACGTTTCAGGCGTGGCCTACATAGTCTGTTTCTGAACCTTGATTCCGTTAATCGCTCAACACAAGGACAGCTTCTTTCGAACAGGTCACCTGATCCTTATCGCCGATCTTTGGCAGTTCGAGGAATGGATTGTTAAAAGTATCCATGTTGAATTTGGTATCCCCGATCTTCACCTGAATACGGACAACCGCGCCTAAGAAGGTAATATTTTCGACAGTACAGTCCAACACGTTATCTTTCTTTTGCTCGGAGGCAAAATTAAATCGCTCCGGGCGGATGGCAATCTTCACCTTGTCGCCTTTCTTTTTATTCATAGTCCCTTCTGCGGTACGCAAAAGAATGCCATTCATATTTAATAACCCCTGACCGACATCCGATACTTCGACATCGGTGGTATTTAACGAGCCAACAAAATTAGCTACAAACCGGGTGGTGGGGAAATTATAGATCTCAAAAGGCGTGCCAACTTGTTCCATCTTGCCCATGTTCATCACTACGATCCGGTCTGATATTGACAGGGCCTCCTCTTGATCATGGGTAACGTAAATGGCAGTAATGCCCAGTTCACGTTGAATAGCGCGAATTTCCGCGCGCAATGAAATTCGGATTTTCGCATCCAGGGCAGAGAGGGGCTCATCAAGTAGCAATACTTCGGGGCGGATCGCCAAGGCGCGCGCGAGGGCAACGCGCTGCTGTTGTCCGCCTGAAAGTTGATAGGGATAGCTGTTTCCCTTTTCCTGCAAGTGGATGATCTCCAGCATCTCGGAAACACGTTTCTGCACCTTTTCTTCCGGCTCTTTGCGAATTCTCAAACCGAAGCCGATATTCTGTGCAACGGTCATATTTGGAAAGAGCGCGTAGGATTGAAACACCATACCCACATTTCGCTGACTTGGCGCTTTCTCGGTAATGTCGTTTCCGTTAATGGTGATTTTGCCATGGGAGGGTATTTCAAAACCAGCGATCATTCGCAGTGTGGTGGTCTTGCCACAGCCGGAAGGTCCGAGGAAGGAAACGAATTCGCCTTTTTTTACGTCGAGATCGAAATCCTTCACTGCGGCAAAATCCCCGAATTGTTTTGAAATATTTTTAAGAGTAAGATGTGTCATGTGAAATCTCCATCGAAGAATTAATGTCCACCAGCAACCTGCCCCTGCCCGCCTGTGACTAATTGAATGATCCCCATTGCAGCCCAGGTCAAAAGGAAGGAGGTAAACGAAAGTGCGGCAGGCTCATACGCGCGATGCTGCCCAAGGAGGAAGAGATAAGGGCCAAAAGCTTTAACACCGAGGAAGGAAGCCAGAACCACTTCCCCGACCACTATTGCAAAGGTCAAAAGTGCGCCGCTGAGCAACGCCGTTCTTACATTCGGAAGAATCACACGAACAACGATCGTGTACCAGCTTGCACCAAGGCTTTGGGCAGCCTCGGTTAACGTGCGCACATCCACTGTGCGCATACCAGTATCAACAGAACGATACATATAAGGCAGACCCAACACCATATAACCGCCAATAATCAAAATGTTGGTACCGAATTTATAGTTGGTCAATGGCTGAATGATGGTCAAATCGGTAAAAGGAACATTCAATGGGGCGCTATAAACACGGATCAAGCCAAAGACAAGGATGATCGCGGGAATAACAAATGGGAGCAAGGTGATAAATTCAACCAATCGGCGCGCCTCAGGCAGGCGCAAACGGATCCAATAGGCTGTCGGCACGATCAGAATAATGCTCATGATGATGGTCATGGATGCAAGAAAGATCGAGTAGCCGAAAGTTTGCAGGAATTCCTTATCTGCAAAAGCAACTTCATAGGCTTTGAAACCGACCACATCACGCTCCATGCTCAAAGAGAATTCAAATGTAGCGAGGAGAGGAAGGATGAAATATAGAGCGCCCAGAATAAACCAGACAGCACTCCAAAACGGGACTCGGCGTAAACGTGAGAGTAAACTCATTTCAGCCACCTTTCAGTCTTGGCCTGAAGCCATGAATATCCGGCCAATGAAATCGCCATAATAAAGACCATGCCCATGGCCATGGCATTGCCCAGGTTTGGGTTGTGAAGAACATCGCCGCGAACTTGCGCGCCAATCTGGATCGTAATGATGGGCAATCTTCCGCCCGTCAGAGCATACGCTGTCGCATACGCGCCAAATGCGTTTCCGAACAAAAGGATCATTGCACCTAAAATAGATGGCAATAAAACCGGGAGGGCGATCCGCAGCCAATATTGCGTGGAAGTAGCGCCAAGGTTTTCAGCGGCTTCGCGCCATTCTTTTTTCAGGCCATCGAGCGCAGGCGCCATGATTAAAACCATCAAGGGGAATTGAAAGTACATATAGGTCAGGCTTAATCCAAGAAAACTATATAGATTAAAACCATGGTCATAAATCGCAAAACCAAACACATCTTTTAGAACAGAGGTGATAAAACCTGTCCGTCCAAGCGTGGAAACAAAAGCAAATGCCAATGGCACACCTGCGAAATTGGATGCCACTCCCGAAAAAGTGATCAAGGCAGAACGGAGCGGTCTGGGAAGCCCGCCGACCGTTACAGAATATGCCAGGAGAAAACCAAAAATTCCACCGCCCAATGCAGTTATGGCGCTGATCTTAATGCTCAACCAGTATGAATTGAGAATATATTTCTCGGTAAAAAGCTGGGTTACATTAGCCAGCGTAAAACGACCTTCTTCATTTGTAAAACTGCCAATAAACAAACGAACCGACGGCAGGAAAATAAACAGAATTGCAAATATCAAAAACGGAACCACCCCGATCCAATTTTTTAGATTAGATCTGGGGGGAGGCATTTGCGTATCTGGCAGGGCAATCTGGGTCATTTCTATTTACCTCAGAACTTTCCTAAAATTCCCGGTGAGATATTTCATATCTCACGTAGATGATCATGTCAACACTTTATATTGTAGTGAGACCCCGCCTTTATGGCAGGGTCTCACGAAACTAGAAAACAATATTATCTACGGGGCCTTCTGAATGTCTGCGCCCACCAATTCATCCCACTTGGTGGTGATGAGTTCTTTCGCCGTGAGTAATTGCTCGGCTGTCGGGAAAACCGCGCCGGAAACATCAGGCAGTTTTGCAGAAAGTTCAGCAGGAACAACACCACGAGCGCGCATGTCGGCTTCGCGGGCGGGGTGGCAGTAGCCGCCCATCCAGATCAACTGACCTTCGTCAGAGTACAAATACTCCATCCACAATTTGGCAGCATTTGGATGTGGGGCATAGGCGCTGATTGCCTGAACGTACACACCAGCAAATTGACCGGTCTTGGGGATAACGAATTCAGCCTTGGGATTTCCAGCAAAAGAATCGATTGCGGCGAGGGCATTGTAGTCCCAAGTCAGGCGGACGGGAATTTCACCTTTGGCTACCAAACCGTTATTCGCGATCAACGGGATCAAGTTTCCAGAGCTGTTCAATGCAGCAAAGAATTCCAAGCCGGCGGTGGCATCATCGAGGGAACCACCATTGCCAAGCGCGGCAGCTTGAACAGCCTGAATCGCCTGATTGGATGTGCGCGGGTCACCAGACTGGGCAACCTGTCCATGATATTTCGGGTCAAGCAGGTCGGACCAATCCTGGGGCACATCGGGTTGGACATCGGTGTTGACGAGGAAGCCCATGACACCGTAGTAGTCGCCGTACCAATAGCCATCGGCACTCTTCATACCATCAGGAATGGAATCCCATGTGGAGACTTTATACGGCATAAATAGATCCTTATTGGGTTCGCCGAAGGAGAAACCAACATCAACAACATCCGGGGCTTGGGGTCCAGTGTTATCTTTGTTCGCTTTAATGGCCTCGATCTCATCGCCGGAGCCAGCGTCAGGATTCAGTTCGTTGACTTCGATGCCGGGGTACTTGGCTTTGAAACCATCAATTATGCCGCCATAATTACACCAGTCATGCGGAAGCGCGATGGTGCTGAGCATACCTTCCGCCTTGGCGGCTTCATAAAGGGCATCTCCAGTTGATACAGGGGCATCAGTGGGAGTGCCTCCACACGCAGACAAAATAGTAGCCGCAATCACGAACAGAGCAAACAGTTGATAAACAAACGTTTTACGCATTTCTCTCTATCTCCTTTTTGTGATTTTTGTTTTCAGATTGATTCGGGCCGAGAACACAACAAGCTATTTATTTTATCCAGCGCACCTCCAATATGTAGGACAACTTTAAGTATTGTAGCATTATCAAAATTCAAAGTCAACCAAAGCAAACTTTGAACGGATAACCAAAGAAAAAACCTATATCCGCGAGATCAGCCAGTATATTCCCGCAGAAAACAGGGCGCTGATGGGAATCGTCACGATCCAGGCTGTAAGAATATCACCCGCAACCCCCCAGCGGACTTTGCCAAGCCGTTCGGAGGAACCGACGCCGATAATGGAAGAACTGACAACCTGAGTGGTGCTGACAGGAAGCCCGATCAACGAGGCCGTTAGGATCACAGTCGCAGATGTCATTTGTGCAGCAAAACTGTGCACCGGGCGGACTTTGTAAAACTTTCCGCCTAGCGTGCGAATCAATCTCCAGCCGCCGAGCAATGCACCAAAAGACATGGCCAACGCACTACTTAAAGTCACCCAGAAAGGGATGTCGAATTGACTCAACTCTCCGCCAACGATCAGGCTTAAAGTAATGACACCGATCATTTTTTGACCATCATTTGCACCATAACTTAAGGCTAATGCAGTGGTGGTAAAAAACTGTCCGCGTTTGAATAGCCCATTGATGCGCGGCGAAGCGCCTTGCGCCAGAAAATAAATGATCCGCAGAGTGATAAATCCGATCACAAAACCGATGATCGGTGAGGCAAATAGTGCAATCAACACCTTATAAAAACCATTAAACTTGATAGCGTCAACGCCTGCCGAAGCCAGGACAGCGCCGGTCAGACCTCCGATCAAAGCATGAGATGAACTGCTCGGGATACCAAAAAACCAGGTGATCAAATTCCAAATAAGCGCGCCGAGCAAGCCCGCAATAATGGCAGCCAGTGTCAGGGCATGTGAGTCAACAATATCACTTCCGATGGTTCTGGCAACGGTTACACCAAACAAAAAGGGACCAATAAATTCAGCAATGGCAGTCATGCCCAACGCGGTACGCGGTTGAAATGCGCGCGACGAGATCATTGTGGCAACAATGGCGCTTGAATCACGCATCCCATTCAGGAACACAACGATCAACGCCAAAATAATAACAAATACCAGTAGACTGGACATTAACACCTTGTTATGTTTTCTTTACAACAATATCTGCAATGGTGTTCGCGGCTTCGTCTCCGCGGTCCGCGGCATTGGACAAATGACGATAGACTTCGCGCATTTTCAGCATTTCCACAACATGCTGAATATCCTCCGGTCCGCTGAACAACGCCGCAACTGCTTCTCGATAGACAGCTTCAACACGGTTCTCGAGGGCCTTGGCGCGGTTCGCATGATCGTTGGCAACATTAGGATGAGTGGGAAGACGCTGGACAGCGTGCCAGATCTCGTAGGCGGCATCCTTCAATAAGTTTGCCATCCTCAACATGTAGGGCGTGGATTTGACATTGAGGATAACCATCTCCATCACGGTGCTATCGGCGTAATCCACTACGTCATCAATGGAACGGGACAGGGAAAATATATCCTCCCGGTCGAAAGGCGTGACAAAAGTATGGTTTAACTCATCGATCAAGATGCGGCGTACTTCGTCGGCTTCCTTTTCCTTGAGCGAAAGTTCTTCTGCCACACTAGATTCAAGCGTCTCCAGATATTTAACCAGCAGTTTCAGCGCTTCATACGTTACAGAAGCCTGCTGCTCTATCAATTTTTGAAACACATCTTCCTTGCGTCTAAACAACTTCTTAAACATAAATTCTCCTAACGACGTGAATTAATCGATCGCTTCCAACTCGCCTGGGACCATTCCAGTAAATTCTGCATGTAATTGTGAATCAAGATCCGGTGTGATCAGGGAAGCGGTATTGGTCTTCATGATCTCTTTCACGCGCTTCATGGCATGTGCTTGTATATCCATTGCACCTTTCTTCTCCCATGACGTGCGTGTATCGCGGTCTGCTATTTTTGTCATGACAGCTTCGGACTTCATGCGACTCATGGTGTGTTTTGCGATGATATACGAACCGCCGGGACCGACTTCCTTGATCAAATTGACCGCAAGTTCATCATCGCTGAATTTCACACCGCGCTTGACGCGCTTCAGCATCTGCGCCACTTCATCATCAATTACGGCTTTTGCAAAATCAAAAGTTTTCAAGGCATCAATCAAACCGCCAATGTTGAACATGTCCATGCCGCCGACCAAGCCTCCCATCGCAGACATGCCCGTTTCATATCCCGCCTGCGCATCGTTGACTTTTGAATTGGTCAACCCCACATAACCGCCGCAAGGCACGTTATAAAAATGCGCGATCTGTGCGAATGCCATATGCAACATACCACATTCAATTCCGCCGGATGTATAGGCGCCGGTCCGCATGTCAGCAACAGTAGCAAGCGTCGCGTAGATCAGAGGCGTGCCTTCCTTTGCCATCTGCATCAAAGTTGCCGCGGCTAAAAATTCCGCATTGCCCTGCGCCAGCGTCCCCGCCATAGACATGGGCGAAGTGAGCCCCGCGTTCGGCACGATGGTCGGATAAACGGGCAAACCTTCGCGAGCAAAGTACATCACATTTTCTGTTGAGAGATTGTCCATCGTCAACGGTGAAACAACGGGACAATAATGATGCGTAAGGAATGGATGCTCCCTGTAAGCCTCTTCACCACCCGCCACCATGTACGCCATTTTCATGACGCTATTCGTGTCTTTACGGTCGGTGGTGGTCACCCGGATCGGTTTAAGGCAATACTTGAGAGCAGGATACAACCGCGAGACAGTGAATTGATCCGCAGGCGCGTCATCTGCCAGAGTGGAAATGGAAAAGACATCATAAGCAGGAAGTTCATTGATGAGATGCGCGATGCGGGCGATGTCACCGGAAGTGGCGCGTCTTTCCTGACCTGTAACAGGGTCAATAATATCCGGGGCAGAACTCGCCGTTACAATGACCGGGCTATCCTGCGGGATCGTCTTGTCAAATTTCGGGTCGCGCGCGTAAAACGTGAACGACGCTGGATACATCTTGCGGTATTTCTCCACCACTGCGCGCGGAAATTTAACACGCTCGCCGTCCACCTGACAGCCATGCTTCGCAAACATCTCGCGCGCCGGTTCATAGCGGACTTTCAACCCCACTTCTTCAAGGATCTCAAGCGCGGCATCATGGATTCGTTCTATTTGTTCCTGCGTTAACAGTTCTGCAAATGACATGGTTCGCATCCTTTTCTATTGATAAATAACTTTTATCTCAACGACATCAACCTATCCAACCAGCGATTTCTTGATCTTTTTCCTTTGTTGAGGTTTCTTCTTATGCAAAAGTCTCTCGGCAAACTTTTTACTTTCCTTCAAAAGGGGGTTTTCCTGTGCCTGAGAGATCAGCTTGTTGATTTCAAGGAATTTATTATTGCGATAAACCATGCGTTCAACACGAAGTGTGTTTGCCAGCGCCTTGATCTCCTTTACAGGAAACATTTTTAGACCGGAATGTGTAACCTTTAACGAGGCCGCCGCAATCGCAAAGCGGACAGATTCTTCCAGGGTCCATTTTTTGAGGTAGGCATAAATAAAGCCTGACGAAAAGGTCGCACCCGCACCGGAGCCGTCCACTGCCTTGACCTTCGGCGCAAACACCCGGACGATCTCGTCGTCCTGCACAACCATGCATCCCTGACTCGCCATTGTGATGATCGCTGTCTTGATGCCTGCTTTAAGCAATTTCTTTGCCACTGAAAGCATGGCGCCTTTTCTTCCGATCTGCGCCGCATCGGTCACCGCCTGACAGATGGTGGCTCGGCTGGCATATTTCTCCATGATCTCAGGGTCATTATGCCCATGCTCAATGTTTAAGAAAACAGGGACACCGCAGCGGCGCGCTTCGTTCATGGCACGGATGATGTGGTCGCCGTCGTACCAGTCCACATACATCAACTTCGCATCTTTCAGCATGGAGAGGTCGGCCGTATCGAGCGTACTTAATATTTCAGGCGAGCGCTGCCAGAAATAAGTGCGTGCTCCTGTTTTATCGGATACATTCACTTCAAGCGGCGTTTTATATTTTTTTGTAAAACGCACTTTGCCCTGCACGCCCATTTCGTCTAATGTGTCAGCGACATAATGACCAAGCAGGTCATCGCCGACCGATGTGCCGATCATGCCTGTGGAAACCTTCCATTGGCTAAGGTTACAGGCAATAATGGCAGCATCATCGTAGACGTATTCACTAACCTGATGAACGATGGCGCCTGTATTGTGCTTCGGCAGTCTGTCCAATGCCATGATGTAGACTGGAGTCAACATGCCGAAGCCAATATAAGCAGGAGAAGTTTGTTTAGTATTAGACATTTAATTTAAACCCGTCATTGCGAGGGCGCTTTTGTTCTTCGCCCGAAGCAATCTCCCGCGCAAAGGTGAGATTGCTTCGCAAAGTACGCTCGCAATGACGACTAGGCACGCGCTCTCTCGCCTTTGGGGTCAAACAGCACAGACGCTGTCACTTCCGCTTCGCGGTAGCCTTCGATCAATTCAACTTTAAAGCGATTGCCCTGCTTTGCTAATTCAGTCGGCAGATACGCGTAAAAGATATTCTTCTTTAGTGTAAACCCATATCCCCCGCTTCTAACTCGGGTGAGGACTTTACCTTCGTGATGGACCGCTTCGCCGCCGTAGATCTGGGTGAAGTCGTCCCCGTCAGTTAAAACCAACGTGCAAAGTTTACGTTTGACACCTTCCGCTTTTTGCTTGACCAAGGCCTCGCGCCCGATGAAGTCACCTTTATCGAGGTGGACACAGAAACCAAGTCCGCTTTCGTAGGGAGTCTCTGACGGTGTGATATCAGCGGTGAAATAGCGGTAACCTTTTTCAAGTCGCAGCGAATCCAAAACTTTGTATCCGCCCACTTCGAGACCGAATTCCCTGCCAGCTTCGATGAGCATATCCCAGACCATGTTGGCTTTGTCATTGGGGATATAAAGCTCCCAGCCGAGTTCGCCTGCATAGCTGACTCTCTGGGCGTAGACCTTCGCCCCATTGATGCTGACCAGTTTCGTGGTTAAGTATGGATGCGCCGCATTCGAGACATCATCGCTTGCGATCTTCTCCAACACCGCACGTGCCTTCGGTCCCCACAAAGCGAGACAGGCATATTCCTGTGTAATATCTCTGATGGAGACTTCGCCTTCTTTTTCGTCAATATACATTTGAATGCGAGCAAGGTCATTTGCGATAAAACCTGAACCCGTGATGACCCAGAAAGTTTCTTCACCCAAACGTGTGACTGTCAGATCAGATTCGATCCCACCATTCGTATTTAAGAATTGAGTATAAACTGCACTGCCAATCGGCTTATTGATGTCACTGGAAGTTAACCTCTGCAACAAGGGTAATGCGCCTTTGCCTTTGACTTCGATCTTGCCGAAGGAGGTCAGGTCAAACAACGTGACTCGCTCACGAGTGGCTTCATGTTCGACGCGCAAACGCTCGAAGAACGGAGGCTTGCTCCAACCCCACTCACGCTGGTCTTCGCCCATGCGGCGCGAAGGTTTGCCAGGCATAAAATAGTTTACGCGCTCCCAGCCGAATTTCTCACCAAAGACAGCGCCATGTTCCAGCAAACGGTAGTGCACCGGGCTGACGCGATGCGGGCGCGCATTCTCATGTTCATCATGTGGGAAGCGCAAACGATAATAGTATTTCACGCTTTCTTTTGTGCGCTCGGCTGCATAAACAGGGTCTGAGTAATAATTTCCAAAACGGGTGGCGCGATAACCATAGACATCCATCGGCGCTTCGCCTTCGATGATCCATTCGGCGAGCAGTTTGCCCATGCCGCCCGCGCCGCCATATCCATTCAGCGACATGCCAGCCGCCATCCAGAATCCGCGCACGCCGGGCATTGGTCCAAGCATGGGCTGACAGTCTGGTGTGTACGCGCCGGGGTGACAAACTAAAGTAATGATTCCAGCTTTATCAAGGAATGGCAAACGACGAATTGCGCCTTCAAGCAGCATTTCAAATTGATCAAAATTCGATGGTAATGTCTTACTTCCATGTTCCCACGGCACGCCGTCGATCCAGCGCGCGATCGGAGTTGGCTCGTAGCCGCCAATCACAAGTCCGCCCTGCTCCTGGCGCATGTAAACCAAATTATCGGGGTCACGCAGACAGGGTGTTTCGTGCGTGAATTCATGTCCGGGTACGGCTTTCAACGCGATATGCTGATGATCCACTGGAGTGGTTGGAATGTTTATCCCCACCATTGCGGCGATGCGCGGCGCCCAAAGTCCGGCCGCGTTGATGACGATCTCGCATCTGATCTCGCCTTTGTCTGTTATTACTCGCTCAATATTTCCCTGCGCCGAAACTTTGATCCCCGTCACGCGCGTATTCGTATAAATGGTCACGCCTAATTCTTTGGCAAACTTTGCCATCGAAGTTGTTGTGGTATATGGGTCAAGCTGACCGTCGCGCGGGAGGTAAATGCCGCCGTACAAATCCTTTTTGGAAATCTGCGGCATGACTTTCAATGCATCATCCGGAGAGATGACTTCACATTCCAAGCCCAATGCCTTTGCGCGGCTGACACTTCTTTCCAACTCTTTTAGTTGTTCTTTGCTTGAAGCGACTCGCAAACTTCCGACATGGTCAAATAAACCAAGTTCAGAATACAACTCGGTGCTATACATGCGGAACTTAAGCATGGCCTGTGATGTAGCGAATTGCGTGACAAGCCCCGCCGCATGAGAAGACTCTCCGCTGGCGATCTCACCTTTTTCCAAAATCACAACATCCTTGCGCCCGTACTTCGCAAGATGATACGCGATGTTCGCACCATAAATTCCACCACCAATGATAACGATCTCTGCTTGATCTTTCATTCGGTTCACCTATTCATGAAGGATTTTTATTATGTGACTACATTGAGGTTGCTTGCTATTAGCGTTTCAATGGATTGTTCTTTAAGGTCATCCACTGCTTCTGTTCCAAAGCCTTCATCAGTAACAAGTTTATCTATCTCATCAATATTCGCGACCGGGAAATTGGACACGGCCCCCCACTTGCTATGATCGGCGACAATGATGACCTGTCCCTTTGTTCTATCTATCATGCGGCGCACCACTTCTGCTTCGGCATTGGTCGGCACGGTGCAGCCGTGTTTTAAGGAGATCCCGTCAACGCCAAGGATCACCTTGTTGGCAAAGACCAGATTCAAATTGTCCAGTGCGAAGCGCCCTGCCAAAGAGTTGGACCGTGACTGGAATTCGCCCCCGGTCAAATAGTAGTGAAAGCCCGGGTCGCCGAGTTCCAAAGCCGCATTGACATTGTTCGTAAAAACCGTAATGCGCGAATCGCGCCGAATATGTTGAAGGACCTGCGTGGCCGTCGTACCGCTATTGACAAAAACAATATCGCCTTCTTCAATGAGTGAAGCGGCGAGTTCTCCGATCAGTTTTTTTTCTTCGGGAAAATGTTGGGCGCGTTGTTGATATTCCTGCTCAAAGATCACGCGTTGACTTAAGATGGCCCCGCCATGCGTGCGTTCGAGAATTCCCTTTTGTTCGAGCCATTCAAGGTCACGGCGAACCGTCGCCTCGGAGGTTTCCAACAAATTACACAAGTCAGATGAACGTGCAATTTGATGGACAGCCAAGTATTCCTGAATTCGTTCACGGCGCTGGGCTGGAATAAGGGGTTTTGTCATTTAGAAGATTATATAAGAATTTGAAGGAATTTGCAAGTTTTTGACTTTTTTATTATAATCCGCGCAGTTCCATTCAGACCTGACAGGTTTATTGGAAACCTGTCAGGTCTTGATTTTATACGGAGTCTTCGATGACCAAACTTGTAAAAGATTTGATGCACCCAGGTGTGATGACCTGCAAGCCTACTGCCTCTCTTGGACAAGTGGCTGTGTTATTCAATCAACATCAAGTCCACGCATTGTTTGTCACCGACCGCGATGGGCGCATTATGGGGGTGATCTCAGATTTTGATCTGATGGCGGGTGAATGGCTTTCTTCGGACTCGGAAAGCCTTGCGGTCATGCGAAAATTAACTGCTGCGGATCTTATGACCCAGCCGGTTGATTCTGTTGAAGCAAACATTCCCCTCCCTGAAGCAGTAGACCAGTTCATAGAAAAAAGTGTCAGCCGTTTCCTTGTTACCGATAATGGAAAACCTGTGGGGATCATTTCTCTCTCCGATTTTGTAGCCAGTATTGCGAATGAAATTAAATCAAAACGCGAAACCGTCGGGGACGTAATGTCTGACGCGATCCTGGTTTGCCGCGGAAAAACTCCAATCGCCTCGGCTGCGCGTGCCATGACCTCCTCAGGCTGGCGCTCCGTTTTGGTTGTGGATGCAAAAGGGAAAATCCTCGGCGTTGTCAGCGGACATGATCTCCTAAGATTTGTCAAAGAGGGCGTAGATGATAAATTGGTTGTCCGTGATGTGATGCACCCAGCCTTGACGATAGACATCAACGCCAGTTTACGCGAAGCCGCCGATTTGATGATCCAAAACCATCATCATAGACTCGTAGTCATTGACAAGGATGACCCACAGGCATTTCCTCTGGGCGCTATTTCGACTTTTGATATAGTGGCAGAAATGGCCCGCCCGGATTCTGTTTGGCAAAAGTAAGTTCTTTTTAACCACAAAGGGTCACGAAGGTACACAAAGGTTTTCCTTAGTGACCCTTTGTTCCTTCGTGGTAATAGATTTTCAAGGAGATAACATCAATGGCAGAATTTCCAACACAGGCGCAAGTGGTCATCATCGGCGGGGGCGTCGGCGGGGCAAGCATCGCATATCATCTCACACTCATGGGGTGGAAGGATGTCGTAATTCTTGAACGACATGAATTAACAGCAGGGTCAACCTGGCATTCGGCGGGACTGGTCGGGCAAATGCGCTCAGATGCAAACCTGACCCGCATGATGCATTACAGCACCGATCTGTACCGCAAACTCAAAGCAGAAACGGGACAGGATACCTCGTGGCGTGAAGTCGGCGGACTTAGACTCGCCTGTTCTGCGGAACGCATGGAAGAGACCAAACGACTGGTGGGCATGGCTAATTCCTTCGGCGTGCCAATGGAATTGGTCTCGGCAAAGGAAGCGCAGAACATGTTCCCGCTCATGTCATTGGATGGAGTCCTCGGAGCGGCGTACACACCCAATGATGGCAGTATTGACCCGACCGGTTTAACGAACGCTCTCGCAGCAGGCGCAAAAAATAGAGGGGCAAAGATATTCACAAACACAAGTGTTACAGGAATCAATTTAAAAGATGGACGTGTCAGCGAAGTAGTCACTGACAAAGGCACGATCAAGACCGAGATCGTAGTCAATGCCTCTGGCATGTGGGGACGCGAAGTCGGCAAGATGGTCGGGTTGAATCTGCCCGTTGTGCCGATGGCTCATCTTTACATCATGACCAAGCCCATCGAAGGCGTGACGCACAGTTTCCCCAATTTGCGCGATCCTGATCTTTTAGTTTACTGGCGCGAAGAAGTCGGCGGATTGATCACAGGCGGATATGAACGTCAGCCTGCAACCTTCGGTATGAACGGAATCCCAAAGGATTTCAAGTTCCAATTGCTTCCGCCAGATTGGGAACGTTTTACTCCCTTGATGGAAAATTCGATTCGGCGCGTCCCTGCTATTGAACATGCCGAAGTCATCAAACTTCTGAACGGTCCCGAAGGCTTTACGCCTGATGGCGAATTTTTGCTTGGACCTACAACCGTCAAAGGTTTCTGGGTAGCCTGCGCATTCTGTGCGCACGGACTCGCCGGCGCGGGTGGCATCGGCAAGGTGATGGCGGAATGGATCATTGACGGCAGTCCCGAATGGGATATGTGGCGTCTTGATGTCCGCCGTTTCGGACCGAACTACAACAGCATCAACTACACAGTTGCGCGCACCTTCGAAACCTACACACAGTATTATGACATTCACTTCCCCGGCGAAGAACGGTTATCAAAGCGCAATGTGCGTGTCTCCCCCACTTATTACCGTCTGCGCGACCTAGGCTGCCACTTTGGCGAAAAGATGGGCTGGGAACGCCCGAACTGGTTTAAGAAATATGAAGAAGTTGCCACGCACGGTCACGAACCGCGCGGCTGGGCACGCCAAAACTGGTCACGCGCCATCGGTCACGAACATTTGATGACACGCGAAAACGCGGGTCTCTTCGATGAAACCTCCTTCAACAAATTTGAAGTGCGCGGACCTGGCGCATTGAACTTCCTCAACACGGTTTGCGCGAATGAAATTGATCAGCCGATTGGCACCATCGTTTACACCCAGGCTCTCAACAAACGCGGCGGCATTGAATGTGATTTCACTGTTACCCGCCTCGCAACTGACCGCTTCTTCATCGTGACCGGAACAGCTTTCGGTCAGCATGACATGTCGTGGCTCTCGTTGAACATGCCGGAGGATGGAACCGTCAGCATTGAGGATGTTGGTTCCGCTTACGCATGTATCGGGTTGTGGGGACCGAAGGCTCGCAAGATATTGGAAAAGGTCACTCTGGATGACGTCTCGAATGCAGGATTCCCCTACATGACGAATCGCCGCATCACAATTGGGGACATCCCCGTTCTCGCTTCGCGCGTGACTTATGTTGGGGAGCTGGGCTGGGAGTTTTACTGCCCGACGGAGTATGGTCTGCGACTCTGGGACACGCTTTGGGAAGCAGGCGCACCCGAAGGCATGGTGGCTGGCGGTTACAAAGCCATTGATACTTTACGCCTTGAGAAGGGTTATCGCTATTGGAGCGGCGAAATTTCACCAGACTACACTCCATTTGAAGCAGGTCTCGGCTTTGCTGTGAAACTTGATAAAGCGAATTTCACAGGCAAGGAAGCATTGGTCAAGCAAAAGGCGGAAGGCATCAAGCGCAAACTTTGCACCCTCACACTAGTCGATGACCGCACCATCGTACTCGGCAAGGAACCGATCCGCTCCGGCGATAAGATCGTAGGCTGGGTGGCTTCAGGCGGATTTGGATATTCGGTGAACAAATCTATTGCGTATGCGTACCTTCCAATGGAATATGCAAAGGTTGGAACAAAATTACAGGTTGAGTGTTTCGGCGAGCAGATGGGCGCAGAGGTGGCGCAGTCTGTATTGTGGGATTCGAAAGGCGAACGGATTAAGGCGTAGTTCATTTGCAGCGCGAGAATGTGAAGGTCTCGCGCTGCATAAAAAATCCAAACCAAAGGAAGGATGATGAGATGATGACTATGACGTTGGCAATTGATAAGGCAATCGCAAAAGTACCATTTTTGGCAGGTTCAAAGAACATCAAGAAGACCGCGTTAAGCGGCGGCATCACCAACATGAACTTTAAAGTTGATGTTGACGGGAGGTCCTATGTGATCCGTCTTGCAGGCGAAGGGACTGAACAATTGGGCATCAAACGCGATGTCGAATATGCAGCCAATTACGCGGCGGGACAATTGGGTATTGCGCCTGAGGTGGTCTACTTCATAGAACCTGAAGGATACATCGTTACACGTTTCATTACTGGAAAGGTCATTCCGCCCGATGTCATCACACAGCCTGATTATCTTGCCCGCGTGGCAAAGAAGCTTCGCCTCTTCCACAGACGCGCCCCCAAATTGAAAGGCGAGTTCAACGTTTTCCGCCGCGTTGAAATGCTGGAGAAGGTCTCAAGAAAGAACAAGGCCAAGTTCCCGCATGATTGGGACTGGATCGTGCAAAAGACAAAGGAAGTTGAAAAAGCGCTTGCGAAGGACCCCTACATTCCAACCCCCTGCCATAACGATCTGTTGAATTTGAACTGGCTCGAAGAAGGCGTCGCCGGCGACATTGGCGAGATCCGCCTGCTGGATTGGGAATATGCCGGCATGGGCGATATCTTCTTTGACCTGGGCAATTTCTCTCATCATCATCGCCTGAACGAAGAACAGGTGGAACGTTTCCTGTTCGAATATTTTGGCGAAGTGACTGACAAGCAGTACGCCCGCCTGCGCCTGATGTGGCCGATGTCTGAATTACACGAATCCATGTGGGGCACCACCCAAACCGGCATCTCCAAATTGGAAGAGGATTTTCAGGGCTATGCCGATCTGTGGTTCGCACGCTTCCGCACTCATGTCACTGATTATCGTTGGGAGCAATGGTTGAAGGATGCAGGGAAAAAGACCAAATGATGAAAGTTAAAGGATGAAGGATGAATAGAAAACTCATCCTTTCTTAGAGATTGATAATTCTAAAAAAGAAAACCAACACAAGGAGTAACAAATGACTATCGTGAATGCAAAAGAAATCATGGTTGAAGCGCTCAAAGGGAAATATGCTGTTGGCGCGTTCAACGTCACCGACCTGCTTCAATTCGAAGCAGTGATCGATGCCGCCATCGAAACGAAATCGCCGGTCATGGTACAGACTTCCGTCAAGCCGTCGCAATTCCTCGGCACCGATATGATGGTCGCCATCTATCGCACACTCGCAGAAAAAGCCCCTGTGCCGGTGGTACTTCATCTCGATCACTGCACCGACGTTGACTACTGCAAGAAATGCGCCGATGCCGGCTACACCAACATCATGATCGACGCTTCCAAGCAGTCCTATGAAGAGAACATCCGCCAGACCAAAGAAGTAGTGGATTACTGCCACAAGGTCGGCAACATCTCTGTCGAAGGCGAACTTGGAACCGTCGGCGGCGTGGAAGATCAGATCAAGGTCGCGGAAGATGAAGCGCAGCTCGCGAACCCGCAGCAATCCGTCGAGTTTTGCGAACGCACCGGCGTGGATATTTTCGCGCCTGCCATCGGCACCGCGCACGGTGTCTACAAGACCAAAAATCCCAAGATTGACGTTGAGCGCATGGCGACCATCAACAAGATGTTGAATGGCAACGGCATCAAGACCCCGCTGGTGGTTCATGGCGGAACGGGTCTGCCCGAAGATACGATCAAGAAATTGCTCGCGGCGGGCGGCGCAAAGTTCAACGTCTCGACAGAATTGAAGCGCACACTGATCGACGCAAAATGGGAATACATCAACGCCCACCGCGATGAATACGACCCCGGCAAGTTGGATAAATTCGTCCGCGATGCAACCAAGAAAGCCGTCATCCACTGGATGCAGTTGGTTGAATCTGTGGGTCACGCGTAAGAAGAACAGGAATTAGTGATTAGGAATTAGGGAATGCCTAATTCCTAATCTATTTCAAATCATAAACAAAATTTTCAGGAGATATAAAACTATGAAGAAGATCGAAGAATATTACGCCCCCTGGGTCAAGGGCATTCCGATGTACATCTCGGATCACATTGAAAAGGCCTGGAGGGATCCGAAACTACATCGCATGATGTCGAACGAGAATCCGCTTCCCCCATCTGACAAGGTTTTGGATGCGATGTACAAATACGCGAAGATGGCAAACCGCTATCCCGATCAGGGACTCGTTGTCCGCGGAAAGATCGCGGAAATGAACAATGTAGACGGACCTGGAAACGTAATGATCGGCAACGGCTCCAGCGAAGTGTATGACAATATCTTCCGCATGTTCCTCCAGCCTGGCGAAGAAGTCATTCAGCACACTCCCTGCTTCGGCATCTACGGGCTGCGCGGAAAATTGCTCGGCGCGAACATGGTCTCTGTGCCGATGATCTACAAGGATCATCTCATGCACTACGATCCCGATGCGATCATCAAAGCCATCACAGACAAGACCAAGATCATCGTCGTTGCCAACCCGAACAACCCCACCGGTAACTACATGGATGCCAAGCACTTCATCACCATCGCTGAGACGGGCATCCCCTTCGTAATCGACGAAGCTTATATGGAATATGCCGGACTTGGCATGTCCCAGGTTCAGTTGACCAAGAAATACAAGAATGTGCTCATCACCCGCACACTATCCAAGGCTTACGGTCTCGCCGGGATGCGCTTCGGTTACACCATCGCGGACAAGGAAGTTATTGACCAGATCGCCGGTTCCCTCCTCCCCTGGAACGTGGGCACCATCCCGATGTGGGCGGCGCTTGCGGCTTTTGAAGATCAGGAAGGGCTTGCAGAACGCGTCAAATTCAATAATGATGCAGTCTCGTTCATCTCCGAATCATTGAGCGTCATCCCCGGCTTCTACGTCATGCCCTCCAAGGCCAACTACATCCTCTTTGATTGCGGCGAAACTGGCAAGACCGGCAAGGAAGTCCTCGCCTTCGCCGAAACTCGCGGGATCATCCTGCGCGGTGAAAGCAAGAAGTACGGTAGTGACGGCTGGTTCCGTGTCACCGTCGGCTCGAAAGAAGAGAACGAACTCTTCGTCAACACCGTGCTTGAGTTCTTTGGAATGAAGAAATAGAGTAATGAGACCTGACAGGTTTAAAAAAACCTGTCAGGTCTTTTATATATGGAGGAAACTATGTCCAAAATAAAAGCGGCTTTCTTTGACCAGGACGGCGTGATCATTGATACCGAGCGCGATGGTCACCGCGTATCGTTCAACATGACCTTCAAGGAATTCGGCTTCACTGACGAATGGAGCGTGGAGTATTATCACGAACTGCTCCAGATCGCGGGCGGCAAGGAACGCATGAAGCATCATTGGAAGACCAAGGGTTTTTCCAAGCCGTTGACCGAAGAGGAAATTGATAACCTCGTCAAGGAAATGCACAAGCGCAAGACCGCGCTCTTTGTGGAATTGATTTCAACGGGCAAACTTCCCCTACGCCCGGGTATTCACCGTTTCATGAAGGAACTCATGGATGCGGGCATTAAGATCGGGGTCTGCACTACATCCAATGAACAGGCCGCGAAAGCTATTACCGAGAAGATACTGACCGACATCAAATTTGATATCGTACTTGCCGGAGATGTGGTCAAGAACAAGAAGCCTGATCCCGAAATCTACAATCTCGCTCTCTCCAAACTTGGTCTGTCATCCGACGAAGCCTTTGTGGTGGAAGATTCAAAGAACGGCGTGAAAGCCTCCAAGGCAGCGGGACTTAAAACCATTGTCACATTCAATGGGTATACCGAAGAAGAAGATATCGAACCGGGCGATGTGATCGTCTCCTGCCTCGGCGACCCCAATGGCGAGAAGGCAAGGATGCGCAAAGGCGGCATCAAGGACTTTGATGGCGTTGTCCATGCAAAACAGTTGATCGAGTTGTTCGGATAGAACGGTTGAAAGTTGAAGGTCGAAAGTTAAAGGATGCGGTCTACACCGTATCCTTTTTATTTGGTCATTGCACATGCAGCGCAACAAATATATACTCAAAGAAACAACCAAAATAAGAGATTGAAAATAATGACATCCATTCAAGAATTGATTCCCGTATTACAGATTTCCATCGGACCCGTGATCCTCATTTCAGGTGTGGGATTGCTCCTCTTGAGCATGACCAATCGACTGTCACGTGTGATCGAGCGGGCGCGGACCCTGCTTGCTTTGTCTGATTCAGTTTCAGTTCAAGCCCGTGACCGCATCCTCGCCCAAATTGACATCCTCTGGGTACAGGCGCGTCTCATCCGTGTGTCCATTTTGCTGGGTTCCACCAGCGTCTTGTTCGCGGCTTTTCTAATCATCGCGCTGTTCGTTACGGCTCTCTTCAAAATCGAGGATGCCTGGCTGATCAGTATTTTATTTGTTACCTGTCTGCTTTCGCTGATCGGCTCGTTAATCACATTTATCATAGACATCAATCGTTCTCTGATTGCCTTCAAGGTTGAGTTGTACGGACGCTAAGACCAGTGCCAATGATGTATTTTCCGCAATGGTAAAATCATTGCATGACTGAGATCACCATCATCGGCGGCGGACTGGCTGGCAGTGAAGCCGCATGGCAGGTTGCCCAAAATGGATTCAAGGTAAAACTCTATGAAATGCGGCCATTCGTTTCAACAGGCGCGCACCTTGGTGGCGACCTTGCTGAATTGGTTTGCTCAAACTCGCTTGGTTCAAATTTACCTGACCGCGCGTCCGGTGTCTTGAAAAATGAACTCAGGCATTTGAAATCCATGCTTTTGGATTGTGCTGAAGCATCTGCGCTCCCCGCAGGCGCAGCGTTGGCAGTTGACCGCGAAGCCTTCGCGCGCATGGTCACCGGGAAAATAGAGAGCCACCCAAACATTGAAGTGATCCGCGCAGAGATGACGGAGATTCCGGAAACGCCTGCCATCATTGCCAGCGGACCACTCACCTCGGAAAGCCTGAGCCGATCCATAGCAAAACTCAGCGGCGCAGATCATCTTTTTTTCTTCGATGCCATTGCGCCCATAGTTCACGTCGAATCCATCAACATGGATATTGCCTTCCGCGCTTCACGCTATGGCAAAGGTGAACAGGATGCAGGTGATTACATTAATTGTCCATTCTCAAAAGATGAATACTATAACTTCGTCAACGCGTTGCAAAGCGCGGAGAGGATCGAACTGCATTCTTTTGAAGAGGCGATCTGCAGCGGCGTGAAAGCCGGGCAATTCTTTGAAGGATGCCTTCCGGTTGAGATCATAGCCGAACGTGGCGTTGAGTCACTGGCTTACGGTCCCATGCGGCCGATCGGTCTGCGCGACCCGCGAACTGGCAGAGGCTCTTATGCGGTGGTTCAACTCCGTCAGGATAACCTTGCGGGCAGCTTGTACAACCTCGTCGGCTTCCAAACTAATTTAAAATTCCCCGAACAAAAAAGGGTCCTGCGCATGATCCCTGGTTTGGAAAATGCCGAGTTCGAACGTTACGGACAAATGCACCGCAACACATTCATTGCTTCGCCAAAACTTTTGCGCCCCACGCTTCAACACATCACCCGCGACGATCTTTTCTTCGCAGGCCAGATCACGGGCGTTGAGGGCTACATGGGCAACATTGCCACAGGCTTGCTGGCGGGCATCAACACGGCGCGATTGCTACAACACAAACCTCTCATCACGCTTCCGCAGGAAACCATGCTCGGCGCGCTTTGTCATTACATCACCCACGCCGACTTAAAAGATTTCCAGCCTATGAAAGCCAACTTCGGAATTCTGCCGCCGCTCGAACTTAATAAAAGAATTGGCAAACGAGAACGCGGCCAATTGTATGCAGATAGAGCGGCAAAGGAACTGCAAGAGGCTTGGGATAAATTAGATGACTAAAAAAGCAGTATCCATTTACCTGATGGTGATCGCCGCTTTATTGACTCTGGTCATCATCTGGTACATCGCATCTTTTCTGACGCAGGAAACTGATTCTGTTCCAACAGACCTTCCCAACACTGTAACAGTTTCGCCCACGCCCTTGGCCTTCGACGGTTCGCGCGCGTATGCCGACGTGCAGGCGCAAGTCGCATTCGGGGCGAGAACGCCCGGGTCTGAGGGACATGCCAAAGTCCGCGAATGGATGCGCACAGAATTGGAATCAGCCAGCTGGACCGTCCAAGTCCAACAGACAGAGCGCATGGGACATCCCATCTACAACATCATCGCCAAAAGAAATGACAGCCCGCCGCAGATCATTCTCGGCGCACATTATGACACGCGCTTCTTTGCAGATAACGATCCCGATGTTTCAAAACGCACTGAGCCTGTCATCGGCGCAAATGACGGGGCTTCAGGCGTAGCTGTTCTAATGGAACTCGCGCGCACCCTGCCAAAAGAGACAACTCCCGTCTGGTTGGTGTTTTTCGATACCGAAGATCAGGGACGCATCGAAGGCTGGGATTGGATCTTAGGTTCACGCGCTTTCGCTGAAGAAATAAAGATCGCGCCGCGGGCAGTTGTCATTGTGGATATGATCGGCGATGCGAATTTGAACATCCATCTCGAAAGGAATTCAAATATTCCCATCCGCACCGAGATCTGGTCAACTGCTGAAAAATTAGGGTATGGCAACGTGTTCATCAACGAAGAAAAATACAGCATGGAGGATGACCACACTCCTTTCCTCGAAGCAGGCATTCCCGCCGTGGACATCATTGATTTTGATTATCCCTACTGGCACACCACACAAGACACAGCTGATAAAGTCTCAGCTGAAAGTTTGCAAGCTGTTGGAGAGACCTTGTGGAATTGGATCGTAAATCAAACTCATTAAAATGTCGTTACGAGGAGCGACAGCGGCGAAGCAATCTCCACCTAACAGGAAGTTGCTCACCGCACTGGCGTACCGCGCAAGTGTCGTCGGGAATATCAAACGCCCTCCTCGCAACGACATACTAAATGATATGTTCAAAAAACTAAACACAGCGTAAACTTACATTCATGGCATTACAGGATTCACTTACAAAAATACGCACCCCCTGGGTGGAACGCATCTCGCGTGAATTGGCGAGCGGTGAGGGCGTGCGCGTTGGCTTTGCGGAACAGCTCAACCGCTTTTATGAAATGCTCGAACAAGCCGTAATGACAGGCGAAACCGCCTGGCTTGATCCCATTCTTTATGATTGGGGACATTCCCCCACCGAAACAAATTTAGATGAAGCTAATTATTATGTTTCCTTTGTCATGAACCGCATGGTGGCGCAGACCATAGATGTGGCGCGCGAACACTTGAACGAAAAAGAGTCATTGGAGCTTCTCGCGGCGGTCATCCCCATTTTGACACACAGCTTAAGCGTGGTCGTCCGCTACGAAATGGAAACACGCGTGGCGCACATCTCCAGCGAGCTTGGCAAGACGCAGGAAAAACTTCAACAACTCGACCATAAAAAATCAAACTTCATTTCAGTAGCAGCACACGAACTCAAGACCCCGCTCACCCTCATCGAAGGCTACACAGAGATGATGGCGGACGCCGTCGAGAAATCAAAAGATTCAGGCATCCAGGTTTTACTGGATGGCGTCGGCACCGGCATCCTGCGTCTGCGTCACATCATTGACGACATGATAGATGTCTCAATGATAGACAACAACCTGCTTTCGCTAAACTTCCAGCCGCTATGGATCACACACCTGCTCGACCTGTTAAAAAATGATCTCGCCAAAACTGTACGGGGACGAAATCAAACATTCATCATCAACTCATTTGACGGAGACAACCTGATGATCTACGGCGACTCAGAGCGCATTTATCAGGCCTTGTACAATGTAACAACCAATGCGATCAAATACACACCCGATAAAGGCACGATCACCATTAACGGACGCCTGCTGCCCGGCTTCGTTGAGATCATCATCGCTGACACAGGCATCGGCATCTCAGTGGAGCATCAGTCCACCATCTTTGAGAAGTTCGGTCAACTCGGCAGGACAGAATTACACTCCAGCGGCAAGACAAAATTCAAAGGCGGCGGACCCGGTCTTGGCTTGCCCATCACACGCGGAATTATCGAAGCGCATGGTGGTACGATATGGGTTGAGTCGGAAGGGTATGACGAAGTAAAATTGAACGGCACAACCTTTCACATCCTCCTGCCTACACGCACGCAAGCGAGCGATCCCCGCGTCGCAAAGCTATTCGATCAATTTGAGACTATAAACCCAGAGACGGAAACCAGTGGCAAAGAAAATCCCCCAACCAACAATCCCACCGCGTGAACGCGCTTTTCTTGTCGGCGTGGAATTACGTGAAAAGAAACAACTCCTCACACTGAATGATTCATTGGCAGAACTTGCCCTGCTGGCAGATACCGCCGGTGTGGACGTAGTCGGCGAGCTTACCCAAAAACTTGACCGCCCGCATGTGGTCACCTATATCGGCCCCGGCAAGGTGGAGGAACTCAAAGCCTTATCCGAAGAGACACTTGCAGATGTGATCATCTTCGATGATGAACTTTCTCCGCGCCACCAACGCGAATTAGAAAAAGCGCTCAGCCCCAACATCCGCGTGCTTGACCGCACCGCTCTCATCCTTGATATTTTTGCTCAGCACGCCCGCACCAGTGAAGGCATGTTACAGGTCGAACTCGCACAATACGAATACAACCTGCCGCGCCTTACCCGCGCGTGGACTCACCTTGAACGTCAGGCTGGTGGCGGCGGTGGACGAGCCGGTTCCACTGGCGGTGTAGGCTTGCGCGGTCCCGGTGAAACCCAGCTTGAAGTGGACAAACGCGCCATCCGCACGCGCATCACACACATCAAGCGCGAATTGGAAAAAGTGGAAGCGCACCGCACAAGATACCGCGCCCAACGTAAACGCTCGCGCATTCCAACGGTTGCAATTGTCGGCTACACAAACGCCGGCAAGTCTACGTTATTGAATCGACTCGCTAAATCGGAAGTGCTCGTCGCGAATCAACTTTTCGCGACATTAGATCCAACCACCCGCCGCGTGCAACTTCCTGGTGATGACCTCGCACTCATCACAGACACAGTTGGCTTCATCCAAAAACTTCCCACCTCCTTGATCGCAGCCTTCCATGCCACATTGGAAGAGATCGCAGATGCAGACCTGCTTTTGCATGTGGTGGATATTTCGCATCCAAACGCGCTCAATCAATTTCAAGCAGTGCAGGAAACTTTGGAGGAAATTGACGCGAGTCACATCCCCATGATCACGGCTCTCAATAAAGCCGACCTGCTCCGAAACCCTGAAAACGCACGCGAGATTTTAAAGTCTTTTCCAAAATCAGTTTCCATCTCTGCACTGGCCGGCACTGGGATCACCGATCTCTTACAGTTGATGAGAGAAGAGTTATTCGAATCATTCTCTCCCGTTCACGTGCGACTTCCTTATAAACAGGGCGCTTTGATCTCCCTCTTTCACGAACTGGGACAAGTCGAACGCGTGGAACATGAGCGCGGAGGCGTGGTAATGCAGGGACGAATCCCCGGCAGACTCCTTGCACAATACGCACCGTGGCACATCACACAAAGTCAGACCGAACGAATCACAGGTGATGAAGATGATAATTTGGAGGAAGAATGATCTCTGAGATACTGGACTTTTTATCGGAATATCTGGCTCACCGCAAAGGGCTACTGCCCATCATCGGTTTGATCCTGATCTTCATCAATTTGCTCATCCAGGTCATTTTCCCCGGCAGTTTTTTTGCAACAACAAACCTGCTCCTGCACATTGGGTTAATGCTTGCCATCCTCGGGTTGATGCTCTCATGGGCCCTGTGATGATTTGAAATAGTTTCCATCCACGGCAGCAAAAACTAGAATGCCATCGTTGCTGGGACAAACCCTGCTCAACCAATATCACATTGAAGAATTCATCACGCATGTGCCGCTTGGGGAACTTTATCGCGCAACAGATATACGCAGTAACAAGTCACTTGCATTAACGCTTTTACCAAAGGCAATTTCAGAGAACGCAGAAATCCTGAAAAGCCTCGAAACTGAATCAGCAAAACTGCGCGCCATATCACATCCCAACATTGCCGCATACCTTGGGCTATTTCAAACCCCCACACTCGCCTTTTTACTGGAAGATTGGATAGATGGTCCTTCGCTGACAGAGATCCTCAACAAGAGAGAGCCGTTAACTATAAATGAAGCGCTGATCTATGTGAAAGCGATCTGCTCCGCTCTTGAAACATTGCACAAACATAACTATCTACACCTCAACCTCGCGCCTGAATTAATTCACGTGGATAAACTCGGCACAATATTTTTAGGGGGCATCGGTGCAGCGCGTCTACTCGGCACTCACGCAATTCAGCAGCACAAAACTCCGCCCCTTTATCTTTCGCCCGAGCAACTCAGCGATCAACCGCTTACTCCCGCCTCTGATATATATGCTTTCACCGTGCTTATCTATCAACTTATTACAGGCGCATGGATCAACGGGAAGTCCGCGCCTAAAACGAATGAAACCATTCGCAAAGCGCATTTGGAACACACGCCGCCCGCACCCATTTCGATCAACAAAAAGATCCCAGATCATTTCTCGCGTATGATCCTGTGGGCATTGCGCAAAAAACCGGATGACCGACTCAAGACGACAACCGAACTGCTGTCCTCGCTGGCATTGGCTGCGCAAATTTCGGTGGATGAAATTCCGCTTCGCATTACGCCGACAACTGCTCCTGTCACTTCGGCGATCCTTGGTGGTTGGAGTTTTCTTCCGCCGCCCAAGCAGAATCTCATTGCCCAAGACCTGCTCCCTCTTGAAGATAGACTCGCCGCGATCAGTACACCAAAACCAAAGACACCCCGCACACGGCTGGGCATTGTCCCTATTTTTGTTTTCATCATGGTTGCAGGATTTGCTTCCTTGTTTTGGCTGGTTCACCCTGCGCCGACTCCAATTGCAACGTCGATAAAGCTCACGCCCTTCGCAGCTGATTACACGCCACCGCCAACAACTTTGCCAACTCCAAGGCCGACAGAGGAGCATGGCGGGCGAATTGCCTTTACCTGTACACGCAGAGATTACAACCAACTCTGCATGGTCAACCGCGATGGCACAGGATTATCGCAACTCACCGACATGGAAGCCAGCAATTATTATCCTGTCTTTTCACCCGATGGCAGTTCTTTACTATTTTCTTCAAACCGCAACGGCGCATTTGATCTGTATCTTTTATCTTTTGATAAAAAGGAATTATTCCAATTAACAGACCATGTGGGCAATGTCATCTCGCCGGATTATTCACCAGACGGAAGAAAGATCGTATTCGCCAACCGCGTGGGGGATGAAACTACTTCCATTTGGATCGTAAATTCAGATGGATTGAATCCACACTTTCTTTATAAAGGGACAAACACCATTGTAGGCGTTGCATGGTCACCAGACGGAGAAAGGATCGCTTATGCCATGTCGGTTGGGATTCCGCAGGAATATGAGATATTCATCATGAACTCGGACGGAAAAAATCATGTGAGAATTTCACAGGGATTGATGGGTATTGGCGGGAGTATTGATTGGTCGCCAGACAGTAAATATTTATTGATCCATGCCGGTCCTTACGAGGATAAGGATATTTTTAGGGTCGATGCCACAACAGGGGATTTCACACAATTAACCTACGGCGGCAATAATGCCGGCGCTGTCTATTCGCCGGATGGAAGATATATCCTATTCAACTCACTTCGCAATGACGACCAGGCTGATCTATATATAATGCGCGCTGACGGAGAGAATCAACAACAATTAACGAACGATCCAGAACCGGATTGGGGAGCGCAGTGGTCGCCATGAATCCGACCGCAATCTGTTTAAAACCAGAGATGTAGAATCATAACAAGGGATAGAAATTTAAATTAAGCAGAATCAACTTAGAGCGGGAAAAGATTCGCAGTCTTCATCAAAAAATACTTACAAAATCCTTATCATTAAAACCTTTACATGCTGGATATTTAATGTATTATTGCATCTATCAATGGCGTTTTTCGCGGCTCGACCACCGCGGGAGGCGCTGTTCATCTTTAATCCACAGAAAAAGGAGTTTGTATGAATGTCCAAGCAGCCAAGTTCTTATCTGTCTTCTAAGTTGGAAGGCCGCCCGAAGGCCGATGGCAGTGGAAACGGAATCTATTCGTTAGAGCCCATCAAGAAGGGTGAGCTCGTGGCCGTTTTCGGGGGCGTCGTTTATGAATGGGACGCCTTTATTCACCTTCCTGACCGTGAGCGCAGTTTATGTCTCCAGGTAGAAGATCGTCTATTCCTGGTACCGCGCCCCATTGGTGAAGGAGATTATGTCAATCACTCGTGCAATCCGAATGCAGGTCTTTCGGGCCAGATTGGACTCGTTGCAATGCGAGACATTAAAATCGGCGAGGAAGTTTGTTTCGACTATGCCATGTGCGATACCATGCCATACGACGAATTTACATGCGGCTGTGGAAGTTTGAACTGCCGCGGCAGCGTCGGCGGCGACGATTGGAAGAAGCCGGTGCTCCAAAAACGATATGCGGGATATTTTTCTCCGCACGTCCAACGCAGAATTGACGCGCAGCGCGCGGAGCGAAAAGCCTTTGAAAAAGCAATGCGTTCTGCAAAAACAATGAAATACTCTTCTCCGGTCAAGGCTCCGTTATATGAATAAAAAAAAACGGCTTTGCGAGAAATCACAAGGCCGTTTTTTTTTATTAACATTGGATGAATTAATGGAAATCGAGTCAATTAGTTGTTATAATCAACAAATAGCCAAATAAATACTTAAAAGAGGAAAATATGTATATTGATCCCAATTCCGGCGGAATGTTATTTCAAATATTAGCTGTTACTTTTGGTGTTCTATCCGGCGCAATTCTTGTGTTCGGCAGCAAAATAAAAATGGGTATCGCCAAGCTCCGACGTGCCAAACGCCAGAAGGATGGCGAAAACGCAGAAACTGACGATAAAACCAATACAAATCAATAACCTATAATTTCGAATCTATGCGTACCTTAATTCTTGGACTTGATGCGTTCGATCCGCGTTTTTTTGAACAACTTCACTCAAAAGGTAAAACCCCAAACTTAAGCAAGCTTGTTGAGGCTGGGAATTATTCCCAATTTGCCGTGTCTGACCCGCCGCAAAGCGAGGTTTCCTGGACTAGCATCGCAACGGGAATGAATCCCGGCGACCATGGCATGTTTGATTTTGTACACCGCAACCCTGCGAATTACAGTTTGCAGGTTTCCCTTTTACCAACTCAAAACAACCTGCTTGGGCTTCAATTCATCCCTCCTCATAATGCCCGAACCATATTTGACGAAGCGGTGGAAGATGGATACCCTGCTACTTCCATGTGGTGGCCCGCCACCTTTCCGGCCCGCTACGCATCTCCCGTTAGAACAATCCCCGGGCTTGGCACACCAGATGTCCTCGGACGCTTAGGCGTAGGGACATATTTCTCAGTTGAATTACCTGCTGCTGACCCCACACGAAAAACCCCAACGCGGCTTTTATCCAAGAAAAGCACAAACAAGTATTCAGGTGCTTTGGAAGGCCCTGCGAAAAAAAATGGGACCGTCAACGTCAATTTCGAATTGGAAATTGAAGATGTACGATCCGGCACATTATTGATCGGGAAACAAAAGATCAACCTAAAGCCTGGGGAGTGGAGCGAGATCCTTGAAGTTCCCTTTGCTGTTGGGTTTGGAATGACCATCAAGGCAATTACGCGCGCCATATTAACAAATACGAATCCTGTAAGCCTTTACTTTTTACCGTTACAACTGCATCCGCTTTCATCCCCATGGCCTTATGGCACACCGAAGAATTTTATTCAGGATCAATGGAAAACGAACGGCCCTTTCCTCACACTCGGCTGGGCGCAAGACACCACCGCTCTCAACGAAGGATTCATCAATGATGATCAATTCCTAAGACTCTGTGGAATGATCGAGTCCGGGAGAGAACGTGTATTAACCCACACCTTAAAAACTTTTGATGAGGGATTGCTTGCCTGTGTTTTTGACAGCCTGGATCGTATTCAACACATGTTCTGGAGCGGAAGAGAGGATGTTATTGAAGATTGGTATATCAGGCTTGATCAAATGATAGGACGCATCTTAGAGAAAGCAGGCAATGCCAGAACTTTGGTCCTATCCGATCATGGGTTTGGAAAATTCGATTACAAGGTACATTTAAACCGCTGGCTGATCGATCACGGATACATGGTGACAAAGAACGCTTCATCCTCCAGCCTGAATGAGGTTGACTGGTCCCAGACACGCGCTTACGCCTTGGGTTTGAATAGTCTCTATCTAAATATCGCCGGACGAGAAGGACAGGGTCTGGTTTCAGAAAACGATGCAGAACAACTTCTCAATAATCTAAAAGCAGAACTACTTCTCTGGAAAGGTCCAAATGGCGGACAGGTTATCCAAAACGTTCTGATCCGCAAAGAAGCATTCCAAGGTTCATTAGCGGCATATGGTCCTGATCTATTTATCGGTTATCGCCCCCCCTATCGCGGCTCGGCCGAAACGGGGCTTGGGCAGTGGGGCAAAGAGGATGTAGAAGTCAACAAGGAACATTGGGGAGCCGATCATTGTTTTGATTCTAAATCCGTGCCTGGCGTAATTCTTTCAACAAACGATCTATCCAATTGGACCGCACCATCCTATCGGGATATTCCTGCCATAACACTGGGTAAAGGGTTGAAGAAATCACAGAACACTGCAACGCCATCCTACAGTGATGAAGATCAGGAGCAAATCGAAAAAAGGTTAAAAGATCTTGGTTACCTCTAATACGAATAATAAATTTTACTCTCGACAGGGATTATGGTCCCTGTTTTTAATTTGCGCACTTCCGCTTCACATCTGGACCTTTATTCTTGCATTTCGGGATTTTTCCTGGGTAACGGAACGCACAAATTCATGGGACGCCGTTGCGGTCATATGCTATGGATTGGTGTTTACTTTCTGTGAAAGTCTGGTCGTTTTCGCCACGGCAGCATTCCTTGGTATGTTAATCTCAAGAAAGTGGAGTGAAGGGAGGCGAATTGCCATATCCGGCATGCTGACAATTATCCTATCGCTATGGGCGATGGCCAATCATTTATATTTCCTGAACAATAGCTCCCTGCCCGCATATGCATTTGCTTTTTTGATCGAACTTGATCATCCCTTAAGATTTCTATATGCATTTTTCTTTTTGGCCGTTACCACATCCTCCCTGCTCCCCGTTTATTTCATACTGAAGTTTGAAACGTTTTTTCAGGCCATCCAAACCATCAATGAACGGCTATCCCTGCTGATGAATATATATTTAGTCTTCGATCTTGCCGCTCTTGTTATCATTCTTATCCGTAATATTCGAGGTTAACAATCATGAAACAAGGTCTTAGCCGACGCGATTTTCTAAAACTAGCGGGGTTGGCACCCTTTGGGGTAATCGCCCCTCCGCTCATCAAAAAGATTGGATTACAACGGTTGATGCAAGGGGAAAAGAAAAATGTTCTTGTTGTTCTATTCGATGCCTTTTCGGCCAAAAACATTTCCATGTATGGTTACGAACGTGAAACCACGCCGAACCTGTCTAAATTGGCAAAGCGGGCAACGGTTTATCATAACCATTATGCAAGCAGCAGTTTTACGACACCCGGCACAGCATCATTACTCACCATGACATTGCCCTGGACGCACCGCGCATTTAAATTCGGCGGCGAAGTAGCCAAACCCATGGTCAACAAGAGTATCTTCCATGCTTTTGATGATTATTACCGCATCGGATACTCCCACAACCCCCTGGTAAATATATTCTTTAAACAATTTCAGACAAATATCGATGAGTTTGTCCCAAGAGAAAAGCTCTTGATAAATAATGACGGACTGATTCGCATACTATTTGGGAATGATGAGGATATTGCAACAATCAGCTGGTCAAGGGAAATGAAGCGCATTGAAGGCACATACCCTTACTCGCTCTTTCTCTCACATTTATACGAAAAATATCAAGAGAACAAAATAGCCAGTTATAAGGATATGTACCCGGACGGAGTTCCAAATATCAATAGCGATAATTATTACACACTTGATGAAGGGATCGACTGGCTTCAAGATCGTATCACTGAACTCCCGCAGCCATTTTTCTCTTATTTTCATTTTTTTCCACCTCACTTCCCTTATCGGGCTCGCCGCGAATTCAGCGATGTCTTTGTAAATGATTTTTGGAAGCCCTTGGAAAAACCCCGGGGACTCTTTTCCGAGGATAATTCTGAAGAAACACTCGGGAAATTGAGAGCGCGCTATGATCAATTTATTCTGAATGTAGACAGTGAATTTGGACGGCTATTTGACTACCTAGAATCGTCCGGCATCTTGGAAAACACATGGGTCGTACTTACATCCGACCACGGCGAGATGCATGAACGCGGAATATCCGGTCATACAACACCCACTTTTTACCAGCCCATCCTCCGCATACCCTTGATGATTTTTGAACCTGGGCAACAAGTCGGGAGAGAAATTCATGCTCCAACGAGTGCAATCGATGTTATGTCCACACTACTTCACGTAACAGGACACAGCATGCCGGCATGGTCAGAAGGAACTCTCCTGCCTCCTTACGCCACTCAATCCACTCAACCTGATGCTGGAGTTTTTGCAGTAGGCGCAAGACATAACAATCCAAATCTCGCAATATCGGAAGCAACAATTGCATATGTTCAGGGAAATTACAAACTCATTTACTATCTAGGCTACAAGGAACTGGGAAGCGACAGTGAGCAAATTCAACTCTATGATATCCAGTCCGACCCGGAAGAGCTCAATGATCTATCATTGACTCAGAAAGCAGTTGCATCAGACATGCTTGCCAAAGTGAAATCAAAATTGGCAGAAGTTAATAAGCAGTACCCGACTAGCTAGGGATGTAATTTCTACTCGATTGTTCTTTTCTTGTGAGAATCAATAAATAAAAAAGCCTCCTGTTCAACCAGTGCAGTTGAACAGGAGGCTTTTTTATTGGGCAAATATCTTGTCGGTGTTAAGAAACACTCCGCTGACGGTAAAACTTTTCCTCTGGTACCTTTGCCATTTCTTGAGTATTAAGGGGCACGTCAATAAAGCGGGCAATATCCTCTGCGTATCTCTTTGGATTTCCCAAAAGATCATTGTAGCTTACATAAACAACATCAATATTCCGCTTCTCGGAAAGCCAGGACTTCACTTTAATTAAGTGTTTGGTGTATAGATTTACAAACATCGCATCGTCATCTGCATTGGCTGGTTTGCCCCTGCGTTCAAGCATCTTTCTTTGGGACGCCAAAACTTCGAGCAAATCCCGCTCCATGAATATGATTTTATAATGATATTGATCGGGCAAGTGTTCCAGGAGGGCGGAAATCACTTTTATAACCTTACCACACGCCTGTTCCATCCAGGCAGAATCCCCTTCCTTCAATTGTTTTATTCTTTCGAATTCAAAATATCCTTGTAAATTATCATCGTCTGCCGAACGGATATTATCTGTTATTACTTGAAGCCCGCCCGCTACGAGCATCTGCATCATCATGGATGTGCCGGATCTGGGTAATCCCGAAACTACGTAAACTGTCCTGTCTATGTTGCTCATTTTGAATGATCAATCCTTTTTCTCTTTTTTGCACTAGTATACATTCAAATTCGCGGGCCCGCATCAACCACTTCTTGCGGAGTGCCGTCTTCGAACTTTCCAAAATTTTGCTTAAAACGCATGGCCAGATCCTTATATCTTCTATCGTATTCCTTTTGGTCAGACCATGAAGTGGAAGGATTTAAAACTTCAACCGGAACATTCGGACATTCGGTTGGGACCTCAAAGCCGAAGATCGGGTCCTTCGCAAATTTGACATGATCCAATTTTCCATTGAGTGCAGCATTCAACAATGCGCGCGTATATTTGATGGAAATACGTTTTCCGACTCCATACGGTCCGCCCACCCAGCCGGTGTTGACCAGCCAGCAGGTCACGCCGTAACGCTCAATTTTATTCTTGAGCAGTTCGGCATATTTATAGGGATGATGCACCATAAATGGCCCGCCAAAACATGCACTGAAAGTGATTTCCGGCTCTTTGCCGAGACCGACTTCTGTCCCTGCGATCTTGGAGGTGTACCCCGAAATGAATTGATACAAAGCCTGATTCGGAGTCAAGCGCGCAATGGGAGGCATGACGCCCGAAGCATCACAGGTCAGCAGGATGACATTCTTTGGATGCCCCGCTTTCTTCTCGGGCATGGCATTAGCGATGAATTCCAATGGATAAGATGCGCGTGTGTTTTCCGTCAGCGTATCATCGTCAAGGTCTATCATGCGCGTGATCGGATCGAATGGAACGTTTTCAAGAATCGTGCCGAAGCGTTTAGTTGTAGCGTAGATCTCAGGTTCAGCAGCTTCGGAGAGGCCGATACATTTGGCGTAGCACCCACCTTCAAGGTTGAAAATGCCATTGTCGCTCCAGCCATGCTCATCGTCACCAATGAGGCGGCGCGTGGGGTCAGCCGAAAGCGTGGTCTTACCAGTCCCGCTTAATCCAAAGAACAAAGCGACATCATCCTCATTTTCAGGATTGACATTCGCAGAACAGTGCATTGTAAGGACGCCTTCCAAGGGCAGGAGATAATTCAGGATCGTAAAGACTGACTTTTTAATTTCACCCGCGTAAGCTGTGTTCCCAATGATGGCAAGTTTCTTTTCAAACGACAGACAGATGAATGTCTCGCTGACCGTGCTATCCACCGCAGGCGCGCCTTTGAATGACGGCATGGCAATGATCGTAAACTCAGGCACGAAGCGTTTGTATTCCTCGAGCGATTGCGGCAGAATGAACATGTTGCGCGCAAAATGACTATGCCAGGCAAGCTCGGTCACAATGCGGACAGGCAGGCGATAAGCTTCATCTGCGCCGCCATACACATCCTGGACAAAGACATCACGCCCCTGCAGGAAGCCCAACATACGGTCTACCATGACCTCGAACCTTTCACCCGCAAATGGACGATTGTATACACCCCACCAGATATTGTTTTCAGAATCAGTGTGGCGCACAACAAATTTATCATTCGCGCTTCGGGCGGTATGCTTGCCAGTATTGGCGTCAAACGCTCCACCTGCCACCATTGAGCCTTCATTACGAAATACAGCTTCTTCAACAAGCGCTTCGGTGGTTAGATTCCAATAAGCAAGGCGTAAATTAGAAATCCCTTGATTGGATAAGTTGTAATCCGCTTTGCGGACTTGCGCGGCAGACTCAGCCGGGGTTTTTATGTTTAATAAATTATTCATAGTTATCTTCTCCGTTTTCAGTATCAGGTTGAAGGTTACAAGTTGAAAGTTGAACAATCTGACACTTTGACACCCGACACTTTCCCTTACATCCAATCCCGGATCATCTTCTTGTCGCCAATATAAATTTCATTGGGTGAAGTTGGGTCAAGCGCCCATTTGATGCGCGCAATGCCCTCGGTGATGTCTTTCACTGAACCAGCAAACGATATGCGGATGTGACCTTCCATGCCGAACTCCTTGCCAGGCACTGTAACCACCAAAGCTTTCTTCAAAAGGAAGCGGGACAGTTCAACTGAGTTCCCATTAAAGGCGCGCAGGTCTGGTAGGGCGTAAAAGGTTCCTTTTGGTTCAATGAGACGTGCCCCATTGAAAGTCTTCATTTCCTGTAAAACCACATCGCGGTTATTTTGGATCTGCAAGCGCAAGGCTTCTACCACAGACTGCAATCCGTTCAATGCGCCTTCGGCTGCAGCTTGCGCGATCGGCGAAACACAGGAGGTTGTTTGCGCAAGCACATTCGTCATCACCTTCACCAATTGACGAGGAGCAACCACCCAGCCGAGTCGGAAACCGGTCATGCCGTACAGCTTTGCCACCCCGTTGACAATGATCACATGCGAATTCTCCACATCATTTTTTGTAAAGGCATAAGCAGGTGTGGCAACATTTCTATCAAAAGTAAGTTTGTGATAGATGTCGTCGCAGATCATGAAAATACCCTTTTTCTCGCACATATCCACGATCTTTTCGATCAACTCATCGGGATAGATCGCCCCGGACGGATTATTTGGGCTGTTGACAATGATCGCGCGGGTGGAAGATGTCACAGCACGCTGAATATCTTCAAAGCGCGGGGTGAACGTGCCATCCTCCGGCGTGACCACTACCGGAATACCGAGGCACATCTTGATCATTTCGTTATATGAAACCCAGTACGGCGCAATGACAATGACTTCATCCTGCGGATTCAAGATCGAATAGAAAATGTTATACAGCGATTGCTTCGCGCCGTTGGTGATGATCACATTTTCAGGCGCAACCAGGCGGTTGTAGTTCTCTTCTGTGTAGCGAATGACAGCCTTCTTCATGGAAGGCAGACCATCGGGCGGAGTGTATTTGACCTCGCCGCTGGTCAACTTTGCGCCAGAGGCCAGAACGGCAGAAATAGGCGTTTTATTCTTTGGCTCTCCGATCCCTAAATTGATGACCGCCTCACCGCGTTCCCGCAACAAACGTGCTTCCTCATTCAAGGCGAAGGTCGGAGATTCGGCGATGTCACATGCAAGTTTACTTAATTTCATAATTCTCCTTAATTTTAAGACCCTAAAGGTTTGGGAAACCTTTAGGGTCTTAATGACTATAAAAATAAAAATCTGGTCAAGCCAGATTGCTTAACCAGATACACTTCCAGACCCGCAAAGAAAGCGGCGCTGACAATCGAATTGTCAGACAAGGCGTTCATATTTTCATTATACTATACGGGATTGGGAGGGCTTATGAATGGAGGTAATGACTTCGTCAGTATGAATGTAATGAATTCACATTACTGGCAGGTCACCATCCCTGCCTCCAAGTCGTGCGCCTGATTCCACAGTTTGTCGAATTCCTGCATGTATAAGGCCGCGATCTCGGCATTATCCAGGATCACCACGTTCTCTTCGTTTGAATCGTCTGCATTCGATGAATAGTTCAACGAGCCGGTGACCACAATGCTGTTATCGATAATGATGATCTTATCGTGCAGGAAACTTGGATTTCCGTCCTGCTTCACCGGCACGCCTGCGCACCAGAATGTTTTCATTTCAGAACCTGTGCTGGTGCTGCCAAAAGTTTCGTACACACCCTTTACATCTACACCAGCCCCCGCACGGTCGATCATTGACTTCGCCAACGGGTAATCGGTAAAACTAAATGCAAGAAAGCGAATACTTACTTGTGCATCGTTAACCAGGGCGATCAAGTTATTGACTGCGTGATCCTCCGATGAAAACAACACCTGGATCGGAGTACCATCCAAAATAGCCCATTGGGTATTCACTATGGAAGGCGCGCGCGGACCAAATTGCCCGCTCCACAATTCCTGAAATTCGCGTTCGTAAATATATGCAATATCTGACGAACGAATGACCAGCACATTATTATTTTGTTTAAAAATTCCGTTGACCGATATATTCGTTGACCCCGTCCACACAACTTGATTATCGAAGATCCAGAATTTATTATGCATCAACGCAGAACGCCCCGCATCATCCTTGACCTCGATGCCTGCTCCTGTCAAAAGGGCAAATTGACCCCGCCCGGGCTGGGTGTCGTATTCCAACCCGTTCTTATCATCCGTTGCCCACTTCACATCCACGCCGCGATTCTTGGCTGCGATCAAAGCCTCAGCCACCGGTGTGAGATTGAATTCAAATGATGCAATATGAATACTAGTCTGTGCGGAATTGATCAATCCGATCAACTTCTCTTCTATCGAACCTGTGAGCACATCAGGGTTATTGATCGTGAGCGGTTCAGTGAAATAGACATCCCACCATCTCGGAGTGGGGATAACCGTAGGCGTTTCTGTGATTGGCAGAGGGTCATTCCCCTGAGGGGTATCCGTCACAACAGGGAGAACGATTGGAGTATCGGTTAATGGAACAATAATAGGCGCAGGCGTGTCTGTGGCTGGGATCGCAGGTGTATCAGATGCATAGAATGGGATCGGAGTAACAAAAGGAATAGTACTGGTTCCATTCTCTGGAAGACATGCAGTGAGAGTAAATAGAATGACAATAATGAGGGAGAGTTTACGATGCATTTTGTTTACGGTTAATTAGGGAATTACTCCAATGCCGCAAAATCCTGCGGATTGCCTAACGGCAAAATAATCATATCATCTGCAATGCGTTTCACCAAGCCACCCAGCACAGTACCGGTTCCAACTTCTACAAAGGTATTGATCCCTTGCGCAACCATGTATCGAACAGACTCTGTCCAACGCACACGGGATTGCATTTGAGCCATGATATCGGCGCGGGCAGAAGCTTCATCCGTCAACGGCATGGCATGGACATTGCCAATGACAGGAATTTCAAGTGAAGTGAATTTCGCAGACGCAACCGCCTCATTCCATTCCTGTTGAATGGACGCCATCAATGCAGAATGGGCCGCGATGGACACCGCCAAAGGCAAAGCGCGTTTTGCGCCCGCAGTTTTCGCGCCGACCATTGCCCGCTCCACAGCAGGCTTCGCGCCGGAGATGACCACCTGCCCCGGACAATTGTCATTTGCAACTTGCACAACTTCATGCTCTGTACTAGCCTCAGTACAAACTTTTTCCAGCGCTGGAATATCCAGGTTAAGAATTGCCGCCATTCCGCCGGGAGCGAGTGTGCCGGCATGTTTCATCAATTCGCCGCGCTTGCGGACGAGACGCAGTCCGTCCGCAAAGGACAATGCCCCAGATGCGGCGAGAGCGGACAATTCACCAAGAGAATGTCCGGCCAGCAGAGCAGGTTTCATATCAGGGTAGAGATGCGAGAAGGCACGATAGGAAGCGACCGAGTGAACAAATAAGGCCGGCTGTGTGTTGACCGTGTCATTCAGTTCATCCGCCGCGCCTTCCATCATCAACTTGGAAAGTGAAAAGCCGAGAATGGAATCCGCTTCTTCTAAAGTAAGTTTTGCTATCGGGAATTGTGCGGCTAGGTCGCGCCCCATGCCCACGGACTGTGAGCCTTGCCCGGGAAATACAAAAGCTGTTTTTTGAAGGTTAAGTTTCATGAGTTCTCCGTTATCCCGTTAAACACAAACGAGCCGTGATAGTCACGACTCGTTTTGCAACGGGCGACAAATGTCGCCTCTACTCGCTGGCTTTCTTTTCTTTCTTGACCTGAATGACTTCGCGGCCGTTATAGAAACCGCAGCTTGAGCAAACGGTGTGCGGCAGGCGTTTGGCACCGCAATTGGAACAAACAACGGTATTCACCGCGGTCAACGCATCTTGTGAGCGGCGGCGATCACGGCGTCCCTTGGAATGTTTGCGCTTTGGATGTGGGGTCATTTCTTACTTTCTCCTTTTACATACATCAGACGGGCACTTGCGCCCGTCTGGTTGGTTTTGAATGACACTGCGCCGTACTGCGTTTGTTGCAGTGCAGGTGAGCGGGCTGATTATAAGGGGAGGATGCGGTACCGTCAAGGAAATATGTCGCTGCGAGGCGCTCTTGGTTTTTGCCGAAGCAGTCCCCCAACAATAGGAGATTGCTTCGGCGGGAAGAGCAAGAGCCCGCCTCGCAACGACATGTATAAAGTGAGGACTACTTCTATCTACACACTTTGCACGAACAAGATAGAATGGGGAAGATGAAAACCGAAAACAGCGAAGACCAAAGCCGTCCTGATGTGGGACGGCTGGAAAAAATTGAAACAATTCTGAAAGACCACAGCAACCTTGCGTTGATCCTTTTAGTTTCGATAACCCTTCTGGCGGGCTCTTATTATCTGCGCCTTATCCCGCCGGATTTTAACAACGGTGAGACGGTCAGTTGGTGGGGCATCGCCACCAATTTAGTGCGCGGATATGGGTACAGCTTATGCAATCAATATTATTTTCCATTCTGCACGGCCGCCTCTTCCGCTACGGCTATGAGAGAGCCTGCGCCGGTCTTATTGTTTGCTGTCGTGGCAAAGTTATTTAATGAATCATTACTTGCCGCAGGTGTGACCGAACTCATACTATTGATCGGGGTAATGGTCACGTTATTTTTCCTCACCCGCGAATGGACAGGTTCCACGACCGCAGCGTTTTTATCCGCCATTATTTTCGTCCTATACCCAAGGACCATGCCGCTGATCTCACAAGTCTCCGGTGATTTGCTGGCGGGGCTTGGTGTCACTTTCGGGATATTGTTCACTTTGCGCGCGCGGAAGTCAGACCACATTCGCGATTGGCTTCTGGCGGGACTAGGCTTGGGCATTGCACTCATGTCCCGCTCGGCCATGCTGGTAGTGGCGGTGACTGTTCTGGCTGGTCTTTTAGTTGAGCGTTGGAATTTGCGGAAAAATTTCATCCAATGGACTCGTCCCACCTTAATAATATTTGCTATTGTCCTCGTCATCATGACACCCTGGCTCATCCGCACAAAACTTGTATTTGGACGGGCGTTGACCGGATCCAGCTTGGTTGGGTACAACATTTATCGTCACAACTACATGCTCGGGACAAATGACTATTTCCATAATGTCGGCAACAATGAAAGTTGGGATGCAATTCAAGCGCTCGTGGCACGCCGCACTGACCTGCTTGGCACAGAGAACGAAGCTCAAATGGATCTAGTTTACCGGGAAGAGGTATTAAAGATCATCGCGGCGAATCCCGTTCATTATGTGTTGCTTTCTGGCTATCGCTTCTTCATGCTGTGGTTTGACTGGCGGGTCAGTGAAGCCTTTGGCTACCCAATGGGACCGACTGAATACGCAACCGCTTTTCTACAATTGCTCCTCTTATTTCTGGCGATCATCGCTTCGAAAAACAATTTACAAAAAACCTGGCCGCTTTGGGCAAGCCTTGCCGTGGTGACCTTATCCTACATGGCGGTCAACAGCCGTTTGCATTACCTCATCCCCGTCATGCCGCTGGTGATCAGTTTGAGCACAGCGGGATTGAGCAAGAAATTCAGGCCATGACAGAAGACCATTTCCAGCGACTCGCACGTCTGCTTGATCTTGAAGCGGAGGCTGAAAAACAAGAGACGCTTCGTTCGTTGGAGAAACTGTCCCCCGCAGAAGCTGAGGCATCGGGCAACAGCCTCATCAACCTCGTCATCCGCGAGGAAGATTCGGGACTCGGCGGAAGAATTTTATTGACCTTCGGCAAGCGCAATGAAAACCTATCCCTGCCGTGGAGTCGCATTGGAAATGGCAGTCCTGTCATTCTTTCAGAAGAGGGATTAAAAGATAATACCTCTCCCGGCTGGCGCGGAATTGTCAGCCGCGCGCACAAGGACAGTGTTCAAGTGGCCTTCTCACAGTGGCCCGAGACCGATTCCGACCGACCCACTTTCAGGTTGGATCGCTCGACCGACGAGATCTCAAGGCAAAGACAAAGACAGGCATTGGAATCAGCTCGCGGCGCGAAAGGGACGCGGCTGGCTGTCTTGCGTGATGTTTTGTTGGGAAAACAAAATCCTGTTTTTGATAAGATTGAAATTCCAATTCCATTCAATCAAAAATTAAATGCTTCACAAAACCAAGCCGTGCGCTTTGCTTTGACCGCAGAGGATGTCGCTATCATTCACGGTCCGCCCGGCACAGGCAAGACCACCACGCTGATCGAGTTGATGCGCCAGATCGTTCGCAACGGGCAAAGTGTGCTGGCAGTGGCGGCGAGCAATTTGGCTGTGGACAATATGCTGGAGCGCCTGATCTCCGCGGGCGAGAACGCCATTCGGCTGGGTCACCCCGCGCGCGTAACGCCCGCCCTGCGCGAACATACCCTCGATGAACTTGCAGAAGTTCATCCTGATATGCGCCTTGCACGAAAGTTAACCAGCGAAGCCCATGCGCTCCGCAAACAAGCGTCGAAATTTTTTCGCATCAAACCTGACCCAACCATGAGGCAATCGCTCAGGCAGGAAGCCAAACAATTACTGAACGAAGCGCGTCAGATCGAAGATGCCGTGACGGAAAGGATCATCAGCAACGCAAAAATAATTTGCGCCACAGCCACCGGACTCGATGATGAGGTTTTCAAGAAGCGTCGTTTTGATTGGTGCATCATGGATGAAGCCAGCCAGAGCGTCGAGCCATCCGCGTGGATTCCGCTTCAATATGCAAATCGCCTCGTGCTCGCGGGCGATCATTACCAGCTTCCGCCCACCGTCATTTCGCCCGAAGCCATCCGCGGCGGTTTCAACATCAGCCTGATGGAACGCTTGCTTGAAAATCCCAAGACCGATATTTCGCGCCTCCTGAATGTGCAATATCGAATGCATCAGGATATTATGAATTTTTCTTCGGATGTCTTTTACGAAGGCAGTTTGCAAGCCGACGAGACGGTTCGGACTGCCCTGTTATCTGATCTGCCTCAAGTATTAAATACCCCGCTGACAAATTCCCCCATTCACTTCATAGACACTGCCGGCGCAAGCTATGACGAAGAACAGGAACCAGACGGCGACAGCAAATTAAATCCGCTCGAAGCAGAGTTGGTCATCAAGAAAGTCCATGAACTTTTGTCTTGCGGATTAACCTCGGACCAGATCGCCATCATCTCCCCGTACTCGGCGCAAGTGAAATATCTGCGCGAAAAACTAAAGTCGCTTGATCTGGAAATAGACAGCGTGGACGGTTTTCAAGGCCGCGAAAAAGAAGCGGTGATCGTCAGCCTCGTCCGCTCGAACCGCGAAGGCGAAGTCGGATTTCTCGCGGATACCCGCCGCATGAACGTAGCCCTCACCCGCGCCCGCCGCAAGTTGATCGTCATCGGTGACAGCGCCACCATCACCAGCCACGGCTTCTATCAGCGCATGGTGGAATATTTTGAGTCGATTGGGGCGTATCATTCGGTGTGGGAGGAGTAGTGCGCCCCCTCTGTCCTTCGGACATCTCCCCCAAATCAAAAACCGATTTGGAGGAGACCGCGCTTTGTAAGTTTCCTGCACAATTAGTTTTGTGGCTTGCACACAATAATGGGATCAAAAAAAGCCTCCCCATTTTGGGGAGGTTGGAGGGGTCGCTTGAAATGATATACTTGCCAAAACACGGACATGAAACAAAATAGGGACTTCACATGCCAAAGAAACAACCAGTGACCAAACAAACTCCATCCATCAGCGAAGAACAACTGAACCAGTTACGTGACATCATGCCGCAGGTTTTCACCGAAGGCAAAGTTGACTTTGACAAACTGCACACCTCTCTCGGCGACTTTGGAAATGAAAATCCTGAACGGTATTCCTTTTCATGGGCTGGCAAACGGGACGCGATCCGCATTTTGCAAACTCCATCACGCGCCACATTGATTCCAGCGCGCAAAGAATCAGTTGACTTCGACAAGACGCAGAATATTTTCATTGAAGGCGATAACCTTGAAGTCTTGAAGTTGTTGTACAAGCCCTACTTCGGACAGGTCAAGATGATCTACATTGACCCGCCCTACAACACAGGCAATGACTTTGTGTACCCCGATAATTTCGCCGACCCATTAGATACCTACCTAAAACTGACAGGTCAAAAAGACAGCGAAGGCAATTTACTGACCAGCAACGCTGAAACCGGCGGTCGTTTTCACTCAACATGGCTTTCGATGATGTACCCGCGTTTGTTTTTGGCAAGACAGTTACTTGACGAAGACGGGTTAATTTTTATTAGCATTGACGACAAAGAAGTACATAATCTTCGGTTATTAATGAATGAAATTTTTGGAGAAGAAAATTTCATTGCCAACATAACCTGGGAGAAAAGATACACTCGCAACAATGACGCAAAATTGATGGCATCAGTCATCGATTACGTTATGGTTTACAGAAAGAGTGAAGCTTTATTCAAAATACGAGAGGCAAGAAACGAGAAATCAGATTCTATTTATTCAAATCCTGATAACGACCCAAGAGGAGTTTGGACAAGCGTTTCTTATGTTAGTCAAAGAACAAAAAGCCAACGTCCTAATTTGTCTTACAAAATAAAGAACCCCTTTACAGGAAAATTTACTGAGCATCCAACAAGTGCTTGGAAATATAGCAAAGAACAGAATGAAATACATGCAAAAGAAAATAGGTTATTTTGGGGAGCAGACGGCAGTTATCAATTTCCTAGACTAAAAAGGTTTCTTAGTGAACTAGAAGATGGTTTAGTATTGGTAAATCTTTGGAATTACAAAGAAACTGGAACCGTTGACGATGGAACAAAAGAAGTTGACGCACTTTTAGGAAAAGACGTTTTTGATTATCCAAAGCCAGCATCTTTACTGAAAAGAATGATGAAAATTATTCAAGACAAAGACGCTATCATTCTTGATTTCTTTTCTGGCTCTGCGACAACTGCTCAAGCTGTTTTAGAACTCAACCGCGAAGATGGCGGGAATCGCAAATTCATTCTCGTGCAATTGCCCGAGCCAACAGGTAACAAAGAATTTCCCACCATCGCCGAAATCGGCAAAGAACGCATCCGCCGTGTGATCAAGAAAATGAAGAAAGAGCGAGAAGGTCAATTGAAGTTGGAGAAGCCCGAAGATTTAGGCTTCAAGGTCTTCAAACTGCGCGAGTCCAATTACAAGCAGTGGGACGAATCAGAACAAAAAGACCCCAAAGCTTATGCCAAGCAAATGGAAATGCTTGCCGATCCGCTGGTGAGGGGTTGGAAGGAAGAGGATGTTTTGTATGAAGTCGCTTTGAAAGAAGGCTATGGGTTGAATGTAGTTGTGGAAGATACGAATATAAAAGGTATCCAGAAAGTCAGCGACCCTGATAAAGAGCAGAGTTTCTATCTTTGTCTTGCGGATACAGTCAAAATGAAAGATGTCAAGCCGTTGAACTTAAAGAAAGACGATTTGTTCATTTGCCGTGATATTGCACTGAATGATGAGACTGCGGCGAACTTGTCCCTGCAATGCAGGTTAAAGACGATATAAAACTCCTTCTCCCTGGAAGGGAGAAGGCTGGGATGAGGGTCGAAATGCTAATCGAAGCAAGACTCGCGTTCTCCCCTCACCCTAGCCCTCCCCCACTCCGCTTCGCTGCGGGGGCTATAGTCCCCGCTGGGGAGAGGAACTTAAAGAATAATATGGAAACTCTACACCGTATTCATCCAATCATTTTGCAACGCGCGCGCGAAATGCGGCATCCGCAAACACCTGCTGAAGCCGCACTCTGGGGCGCTATTCGCAATCGAAATCTCGGTTTCAAATTCCGCCGCCAGCATCCGATAGACCGCTTCATCATTGACTTCTATTGCGCGCAAGCAAAGCTATGCATCGAGATTGACGGCGAATCTCATCTTGAAGCCAGTCAAATGGAATACGACGCCGCTCGAACTGAATATTTGGAATACCTTGGGTATAAAGTGATCCGTTTTACAAATAACGACGTCCGCTATACTCTCAATGCCGTAGCGGCTGAAATTATAAGAGTTATAGAAAGTATCCTAAATGCCCCTTCTCCTTGAAAGAGTGAAGGACGGGATGAGGGGCCGCGCAATGATTGAAGCAAGACTCGCATTCTCCCCCTCACCCTGCCCTCTCCCCGCTGGGGAGAGGAAACCATGAAACCTATGCAAATAAAATTTGACGCCAAACAAGAATTTCAGATCCAAGCCATCGAAGCTGTTGCAAACATCTTCGACGGTCAGCCGCGCATTCAAACCGACATGCGTTTCACCTTTGGATTCGCCGCAGTCGCCAACCGCCTTGACCTCACTGAAAAAGAACTGCTTGCCAATCTGAAACAAGTTCAAAAAGAAAACAGTATTGAACCTGAAAATGAATTAATGACCATTGATAGGGTCATTGAAACAGTGGAAGGAAAGAAACTGGTCAAGTTTTGTAACTTCTCGGTTGAAATGGAAACAGGCACAGGCAAAACCTATGTCTATTTGCGAAGCGCCTTTGAACTCTTTCGCCGTTACGGGTTTAGGAAGTTTATTGTCGTTGTCCCATCTGTGGTGGTGCGTGAAGGTGTGCTAAAGACGCTTGAAATTACAAAGGGACATTTCGAAAAAGAATATAACAATACGCCGTGTCGTTATTACGCCTACGACTCGTCCAACCTATCGCAAGTCCGCCAGTTCGCACTCTCTCCAAGTATAGAGATCATGGTGATGACGATTGACTCATTCAACAAATCCAGCAACGTTATCAACCAGACCACAGATCGTTTGCAGGGCGAAACTCCCATCCATCTTGTGCAGGCGGCGCGTCCAATTTTGATTTTGGATGAACCGCAAAACATGGAAAGCGAATTGCGGGTTGCCGCATTAGCCGCGCTCAACCCGCTTTTTGCACTGCGTTACTCCGCCACACATCGCAACCCCTACAACCTTGTCCACCGCCTCACACCTTACGAAGCCTATCGTCAGGGATTGGTTAAACGTGTGGAAGTTGCGGGCGTGGAAAAGGAATCGGACGAGAATCAGATTTACCTGCGGCTTGACTCGGTTCATACCGACCGAAAAACTGTTACCGCCAAAATAGCAGTCCACTCGCTGATGAAGACGGGCGTCGTCAAGGAGCAAGTCGTCACCGTCAAACCTGGCGAGTCACTGGAAAAGAAAGCCAATCGTCCAGAATACACTGAATTTGTCGTTGAAGAGATCAACATCAGCGATCAGTCCGTGCTGTTTACGAACAATACTGAAATCCGCGTCGGCGAATCAAAAGGCGCGGATAAAGACGCCATCTTTGAAGCGCAAATCCGCTACACGGTGCAGGAACATTTCCGCAAACAAAAGAGATTACGCGAGCATGGCATTAAAGTCCTCTCGCTGTTCTTCATTGACCACGTAGATAATTACGCCAACCAAGATGGCTTGATCCGTGTAATGTTCAACAAAGCCTTCAATGAACTCAAGGCAAATTCTGAATTCAAAGATTTTGCCGCCGAAAAGGTACAAGCTGCTTATTTCGCATCCCGCAAAACCAAAACAGGCGAAGTCATTTATGAAGATAGCAAGACAGGCGAATCTGAAAAAGATAAAGATGCCTACGACTTGATCATGAAAGACAAGGAACGGCTGATGTCTTTTGAAGAGCCAACCTGCTTTATCTTCTCCCATTCCGCTTTGCGCGAAGGCTGGGATAGTCCCAATGTCTTCCAGATTTGCACGCTCAATCAAACCACTTCCGAAATGAAGAAAAGGCAGGAGATCGGGCGCGGCGTGCGTTTGGCAATTAATCAGGAAGGCGACAGAGTCCGCGATGAGCAGGTCAATGTTTTGACGGTCATAGCCAATGAAAGCTACGAAAATTATGTTTCCAAATATCAGACCGAACTTGAAAATGAATATGGCGCTGGTAATCTCGCTCCCAAACCCGCCAATGCCAATAAAAAGAAAACGGCTCAACTCCGCAAAGGCTTTGACCTCAAACCTGAATTCAAGGAACTCTGGAAGCGTATTAGGCATAAAACACGCTATGCCGTAACGATAGACAGCGAAAAATTGGTTGCTAATGTAGTAAAGGAACTTAATGAAGAAACCATCCGCCCGCCCCAAATGGTTATCCGCCGCGCAAGGTTGGAAACAAAAGGCGAATCGTTCTCCGCAATCCAAACGGCAGAGCGTACCTGGAATGAAGGGTATAAGGCAAAAGCTCTGCCAAATATTACAGAAGTTATCTCTTCACTGCTGGAGCGTACCACCCCGCCAGTACGATTAACCCAAAACACCCTGTTGAATATTTACAAGAATTCATCCATTGAGATTCAGCAAGCAGCGCTCAAAAATCCTTTCGAGTTTGCTTCCGTTGCTTCCCGAATCATCAAAACCAAACTTGCCGACCAGCTTGTGGAGGGTATTCAATACGAAAAGATTAACGAATATTACGAAATGACCCAATTCATGGATATTCCAGGCTGGGAAGAAAATCTTATCCCTTCACCGCACTCCATTTACGACCATGTGATTTTCGAGTCTGAAATTGAGAAAAAATTTGTGGAAGATTTGGAAAAGCGCGAAGATGTAAAGCTTTATGTCAAACTTCCTTCTTGGTTCACTGTTCCTACTCCGATAGGCGAATACAATCCTGATTGGGCAATTGTGCTTGAAAAGAAAAATGAAGATGATGAAGTTGAAGACGTGCTTTATCTTGTGAGAGAAACAAAAGACACACTTGACCCTGACAAACGGCGTCCTGAAGAAAACAGAAAGATCATCGCAGGCAAACATCATTTCAAAGATGCCTTGAATGTAGATTACAAGGTAATAACAAGCGCAAGAGAATTATAGAAAACTCCTAAAGTTCCTGTCGGTTGGCTGAGACTTTAGGAGTTTTCCACACAACTAGTTGTGTGGTTTACATACAGTAAATGCAGCAAAAAAGCCTCCCCATTTGGGGACATCGTACCCGAAGCGTAGCCAGTGGCAGGTTGGAGGGGTCAAGCAGGGTAGTCTCGCATACCAAGGTGCAAGTCAGCCAAGGAAACGTTTAGGGTCTCAGGCAGACGTTGTATAATTGAAATCGAGGTGAACCATGACCACTTTTGAACAAAACCTTCTCCGTGAAGTTGCCACACTGCCAGCGTCCCGCCAAGCGGATGTGCTGGCATTTATCCGTTTCCTGAAAATCAGCATTAAAGATGACAGCGAACTGGAGCGCGAATACGATGAAGCGCTCAAAGACGCCCGCGCCACCGCTCAAAAATATAACATTACGCAAGCGGATATTGAGGCTGAAATCCGCGCCGTGCGGGATGGGAAATGAAACGGGTTGTTCTCGATACGAATATTCTGGTTTCGATGGCATTGGGCGGAGAGGTCGGCAAAGTTAACGATGAATGGAAAGCGGAAAAGTTTTTGCTGATCGTCAGCGATGAAATCGTATCGGAATATTTAGATGTGCTTCAAAGACCCAAACTACATTTGAAGCCGTATACCATAGCGGTTATTATGGGACGCATTTATCGTAAGGCAGAATTTGTCGCGCCTACAGAACGAACGCCTAATATCCAGCCCGACCCAAAAGACGATAAATTCCTTGAAGCGGCAATAGCGGGAAAAGTGGACATCATCGTCAGCGGGGATAAACACCTGCTTGACCTAAAAGAATTCCGCTCCATTCCGATCATCACAGGGCGCGAATTTTTGGACTGGCTGAAAGCAAATGGATAAGGAATGCATCACATTGAGGAAATTGCATTAATCAATAAGCCATTGCTGCAATTTTTTCATCTGCCAAAAGTCGCCGCCAACTGGCAAGGACTTTCACTACATTCCGATTCCCGACTCCCAATCCCCGCCCCTACATAAGCCCGTTGAATCACTCAACTCCGCGTGCTAAGATGGAATTGGAGAAAGGAGTTTGTCATGGAAAAGAAAGATACTCTCACAAAAATTCTGGCGGTCTTCGGAAGTGTGCTGATCTGGTTCCCGATCCTGGCACCCATTCTATTAGGACTTGGTTCGCTGATCACCAGAGGCAGGTTTCTATTCGACTATCTTATGCCGGCGGAATTATTCCTGTCTGCCCTTGCTGGCAGTGGATTGCTGTTATGGGCTTCTCTGCGCTCACACTCAAACAGCAACAGCAAACTGATCGGCTGGGGATTGGTCACTGCTGTTGTGATGTTGTTCGGCGGACAGGGAATCGCAGTCATCACCGGGCTCGCATCCGGCGCGACCGAACCAACAGCCGGACTCATGGCACTGGTCCTTGTGCCACTCGGCATCTATGTACTGGCGTTAATCGTCATCGGTGTTGGCGGCGTAAAGTTGACACAAAACTTGTTCAAGCACACTGCATAGAATAGACCTCTTACATAAGTGCGCTAGAGAGCGCACTACTACACAGAAAAAATTATGTTTTGTGTAACGTCCGCTTTCGACAGACTTTTGCAAGAGGTCTAGTGTATAGAAAATATTTTTTTCTTGGCTCGCTAATAAAAAGGGACAGCCATCTTTGCGTAGCACCCTGTGGGCAAGAGTGACTGTCCCTTTTTCCTATTCCCGACTCCCTATTCCCTTTTTTAAATCGGTATCGTAAAGAAGAAAGAACTCCCAATTCCTTTTTCACTCTTAAACCAGGTCTCGCCGTCGTGCAGGTCAATGATATGCTCCACGATCTTCAGTCCCAGCCCAAAGCCAAGGCGCGGATCGTCTTTGTCCGCGAGGATGGTTTCAAAGGGTTCAAAGACCAGTTCCTGATTCTCTGCCGAAATGCCAATCCCTGTATCACGGACTTCAAACAAAATATTTTCCCGTTCACGCGTCACACGGATGGTGACGTATCCCTTATCGGTAAATTTGAAGGCGTTATGAATTAAATTCAACAAAGCCTGTGAAAGGCGGGTTGGGTCTGCTTCAATGGTCGGTAGGTCTTCCGCAAAATCCTCTTCGAGCGCGACCTCGCCATCCTTTTCTACAGCCAGTTGATCGGCAATGACCATAACGCTGTCGAGCAAAGCATAGATGTCCACGTCGTCTTCAAGACTCAGCTCCATCCTGTCGGTGACAGTTTCAGCATAATCCTGGAAATCATTAATCTGCGCCATCAGCGGCATGATCGCCGCTTTCGCGTTTTCGATGGGAGAATTGCTTGGGTCAATATACTCTTCCAACCCCTCGATCTGATTCAGTTCATTTACATATTTCAGCGCGTGAACCAGTCCGCCACGCAGGGTGACAGACATTTTATACAGGAATTCGTTTTGTTTATTTTCGGGTTCCATATCCTTCTCCTTTTAAGTTGTCAAATTATAGCCTTGTTTTGTATTCACAATTCATTCCTCATCCTTCAGAGAGTGTCCAAATAATGGGCTAACAAATCTTCTTACCACGGAGAACACAGAGCACACTGAGATTTGAAAAGGTTTTCTCTGTGTCCTCAGTGGTCTCTGTGGTGAAATCTTTTACGAAGTCCACGGGATAAGTCACTCCCATCCTTCATCATTCTCCCGTATAATCCGCCCCATCTTACTCGATGGACTATCAATGAAAAAATACCTTCTCTTCACAGTTTTCGTCTCCGGCATGACCACTCTCGCCGCTGAACTCGCCGCCGGGCGACTCATCGGTAATGTCTTCGGCACAAGCAATTTGGTTTGGGCCAGCATTATCGGGTTGATCCTCATCTACCTTACGCTGGGATATTTCCTCGGCGGTAAACTAGCGGACAAGAATCCAACCTTTGGAGCCATGTACCGCATTTTGGCATGGGGAGCCTTCACGATTGGGCTGGTCCCCTATATCGCCGGACCAGTCCTCAGGTCCGCGGCGACCGCGTTTGAAGCGTTGAGCGTTGGCATCATGGCAGGTTCCTTCGTCGCCGTCCTGATCCTGTTCAGTGTTCCCATCACATTGCTTGGCATGATCTCACCATTCGCGATCAGGCTATCTGTGGACGATACCTCAAAGTCGGGACAAGTCTCAGGACAAATTTATGCCATCTCGACGCTGGGTTCATTCATTGGCACATTCATTCCAACCCTTGTCACCATCCCGACCATTGGCACAAAACTTACATTCTTTGTCTTTGGGTTATTTTTATTATGCGTTGCGTTGGCAGGGCTCGGCAAATTTTCAAGTCCGCGTGAAATGTTCAAGTTGATTTGGATGCCGGTGGTGCTTGTCATCGTCGCTGTATTTTCAGCGGGGCAGGCGCTCAAAGTCAGCGCCGGGCAAATTTATGAAACCGAGTCTGCATACAACTATATTCAAGTGCAGGAGCAGAATGGCTACACTCTTTTGCGCTTGAACGATGGGCAGGGCATTCATTCCATTTATCACCCCGACACTTTAAATTACGGCGGACCCTGGGAACAATTTTTGGTCGGCCCTTATTTTTATGCGGACCGAAAACCGCAGGATGTAAAACGCATGGCGATTGTGGGGCTCGCCGCAGGGACTGCCGCGCGTCAGGCATCTGCTGTTTATGGGGACATTCCCATTGACGGTTTTGAACTCGATGAAAAAATTGTCGAGGTCGGAAAAAAATATTTCGACTTGAATTTGCCCAACCTCACAGTCCACATCGGCGACGGAAGGTTGAACCTCGAGCGCAGTCCATATAAATATGACATCATCGCTGTGGACGCCTACCGCCCCCCATACATTCCACCGCACATGACCACACAGGAATTCTTCAAGATCGTCGCTTCACACCTGACCGATGACGGGGTCCTGACCATCAATGTTGGTTCTGTCCCCGGTGACCGCCGCCTGATAGATGGCCTCGCAACGACGATGGCGACTATCTTTCCGTCCATTCACATCATGGACATCCCCGGCACGCTCAATACCATGATCTTCGCCACCATGCAATCCACAACAAAAGAAAATTTTTCCACGAATTTAATAGCGCTCATGACAGACACAAATACAAATCCATTGCTTGTCACAGCCATGTCTTCCACCTTTACCAATCTCAAAGACGGCTATCAAACCACCACCGTTTTCACCGACGACCTCGCCCCCATCGAATGGATCGTCAATGATATGGTCGTGAGTTTTGTCCTCAAAGGCGGCTTGGAATTTTTGCAGTAACATAATGTCGTTGCGAGCCCGACAGGGCGAAGCAACCTCCCTATTACTCAGCAATATTTTCGTCTACAAGATTCTCCTTGTTAACTGGAGATTGCTTCGCCGCATAGTACAAGAGCACGGCTCGCAACGACATAAAAAAGAGAAATCATGAAACTGAACCTTACTACTATTCTTTCCTATCTTGTCTCCCTTCTCGTTCCCCTCGCCCTGATCGGCACAGCTCTGCGGATTCTGCTCACCCCCATCTATTTCAACGTCGAATATAGAATGCCCTACTTTCCCGCTGACGATTACGGCATGACTCAAGGGGAACGCCTGCAATGGGCGCCCTTCGCAGTGGAATATCTTGTCAACAGCGCGGATATTTCCTATTTGGGTAATTTGAAATTCGAAGACGGGAGTCCACTTTTTATTGAGCGCGAGCTCAGTCACATGGCAGATGTAAAAAACGTGGTGCGTGGAGCATTACGTGCCTGGATTATCTCATTGCTGGCACTTGGTATTCTAGCGGTCATTTCCTGGAAACAAAAATGGCTTCCCGATTACATCAATGGACTGCGCCGCGGCGGATTATGGATGATCGGGCTGGCAATCGCGCTCGGGCTGATCGTTGGGGTAGGCATCACCATCAACCCGGATGTTTTTGAGAAATTCTTTGTTTTCTTCCATTCCATATTCTTCAAGGGCGATTCCTGGCTCTTCTATTATTCAGATACCCTCATCCGTCTCTTCCCCGTCCGCTTCTGGGAGGATGTCTGTCTTTGGCTGGCAGCCCTTTCATTAAGTGGAGGCGCAGGCTTGGCTTTCGGAATAAAACAGCGTGTATAATTCAAACAGCCTGTAACGCGACATTAATGTCGCGCCACAATTTATATAAAGGAATAATATTTCATGACTTTATCACTTGAAAACAAAGTAGCACTAATCACCGGCGGCTCGCGTGGGATTGGACGGGCCATTGCACTGGAATTTGCGGCACGCGGCGCGGCTGTCGTGGTCAATTACAACAAGTCACCTGAATCTGCAGAAGAAGTGGTGAAGCAGATCCAATCCGCAGGCGGAAAAGCTGCCACATTTCAAGCGGACGTGTCCGACTTCAAGCAGTCCGACGCCTTAGTGAAGTTCACCGTGGAAACCTTTGGAGACTTAAGCATCCTGGTCAACAACGCCGGTATTACCCGCGATACTTTAATTATGATGATGCCCGAAGCAGATTGGGACGCCGTTATCAACACGAATTTGAAGAGCACATTCAATTGCTCGAAAGCCGCTGTCAAACACATGATGCGCAAACGCGTTGGACGCATTATCAACATGGCGTCAGTCTCCGGTCAAATGGGCAACGCCGGGCAGACGAATTATTCAGCGTCCAAAGCCGGGCAAATCGGTTTTACCAAAGCGCTGGCCCGTGAAGTTGCGGCGCGCAATATCACCGTCAATGCCATTGCGCCTGGTTTTGTAGATACCGAGATCCTGGATGGAATGACACCCGAGATCATGGAAGCCGCCCTCAAAATGGTCCCGCTGGCGCGCAAAGGCAAACCCGAAGAGATCGCATACGCCGCTGCATTTCTCGCCTCTGATGAAGCCGCTTATATCACCGGTCAAGTCCTCGGTGTGGATGGCGGTATGGCGATGATGTAATTAATTTATGTCGTTGCGAGGGCGCTCGTGCATTTAGCCCGAAGCAATCTCCGGAAAGTTGGATTGCTTCATCAGGCTAGCGCCTTCCTCGCAATGACAGGAGAAAATAAATAATGGAAAACACACAAGGCAAAACAACTGTCTCACCTGATGTCCTCATGACCATCGCGCGCCTTGCCGCACTGGGCGTGCCGGGCGTAAGCCGACTCGCACCCATCTCCGGCGGCGTCAACCGCTTCTTTAAACGAGGAGCAGGCGACGGGGTCCGCATTGAAACGGAAGATAATACCGTCTACGCTGATCTGCATCTCGTCCTGCAGGAGGATGTCAACATCCGCGAAGTCAGCCGCAACGTTCAGCAGAATGTGGCGCGCGCCATTCAGGAAATGGTCGGCATGGATGTCGGTCACGTCAACATTCATATTGAAGATATTGATTACACAGATAGCGAGGCCTGAAAGCATGAAACCCCGAACCAGAGCGCGCGCCATTGCTCTGCAAGTACTTTACGAAACTGATATTGCAAACAACCATCTCCCCGGCGATGTGCTAAGAACACGTCTCGAAGAGATGCCCTTAGCAGATGACCTGGCCGAGTTTTCACGGCAGATCATCTTCGGTGTGCTGCCCCTTACGCAAGACCTCGACCAATTGATCGCAAGATACGCACCCGAATGGCCGCTTGAACAGATCGCTGCCATTGACCGTAATATTTTACGTATTGCATTTTGGGAATTCGCGGTTTCGCGCGAAACCCCCGTCAAAGTTGCCATCAATGAAGCAGTGGAACTGGCCAAGCTTTATGGCTCAGACTCAGCGCCTCGCTTTGTGAACGGTGTACTTGGAACTTTAGTGGAACATGAACAGGAAATCCATCAGATCATCAAGAATAGGATCGCCCTGGCCGCCAAATCGGAATCATAACTATGGAAATTTTAGGCGTTGGTCCCTCTGAACTTTTTTTCATCATCATCATTGCCTTGATCATCCTCGGACCCAAGGATATGCAAAAAGCGGGCAAGACCATCGGCAAGTGGATGCGCGATATTGTCACCTCTGACGGCTGGAAAATGTTCCAGCAAACTTCGCGCGAACTCAAGACCCTGCCCAACCGCCTGATGCGCGAAGCGAACGATGAAGTGAATAAGATCGGGAATGAATTGAATAATGTGATTCCGGGAAAAGATACAAACGATTCAAGCTGGATGAAGAACCCAAACATTTCACGCATCCCGCCGGTTCCAACCTCGCCGACGCCTGCCCGGCCTGCCGAGGACATCACTGCCCCGAAAGTGGAAGAACCCAAACCAGCCGAAAGCAAATCAAATAAAGATGCGTAAATTTTTTCAGGGTCTGTGGAAGGTCATTACATTTCCATTCCGTGCTGTCTTTGCCATTCTCGCCTTTCCATTTCGGACCATCGCCCGCTTTCGAAATTTCCTGAATACAGAACCGGAGGAACGTCCACTTACGGATGTATTCGTAGACCTGACCACCAACAAAGACACGCGCCAGATGTTATGGGACCAGGTGGAAATGCTCCGGATGCATCTTCTGCGTTCGATCCTATCTTTGGTCGTGACCGTCAGCGTTTCGTTTATCTTTACACAACAGATCATCGAATATCTTGCACAGCCCGTTGGCGGACTGGATAAACTAAAAGCCATCGAAGTGACCGAGTCCATTGGCGTATTCATGAAGGTGGCTTTATTCTCCGGGATCGCTCTGGCAATCCCCTATATTGCATTTGAGTTCTGGCTCTTTGCCGCACCGGGATTAAGATCCCGTGAAAAAAAGATGGCACTCTATGGAATTCCGCTGGCATCCCTGTTCTTTTTGGGCGGCGTGGCTTTCACTTTTTATTTAATGCTTCCCTCCGCGCTGCATTTCCTGAATGACTTTATGGGAATTGCAACAGAACTGCGGCCAGCATCCTACTTTTCATTCGTGACCGGTCTGATGTTTTGGATCGGTATTTCATTCGAATTCCCGCTCGTGATCTATGTATTGACTGCCATCGGTTTTATCAAGCCGAGGATATTGGCGGAACAATGGAAGATGGCCATTGTGATCATCGCCATCGCGGCGGCTGTCATCACCCCAACGGTTGACCCGATCAACCAGGGACTGGTGATGGCTCCGATGATCCTGTTATATTTTATTAGTATCGGACTTAGCTACATCGCCTACGCCGGGCGGAAGCAGAACACCATCAACGAACAGGAAAATGCCGATTTAGAAGAACCAGGCTAAGGCGTCGCGAGAAGCGGTCATTTCAACCGAGGAGAGAGAATGAACAAGAAGCCTATGTCATCCACAGGCCGCCGAATCTTAACTGCGGTGATGATGCTTGTCCTTGTTGGGCAGGCATGTACATTTTCATTATTTGATTCCGGCGGCGGCACGCCCACTCCCGCAACCGTTGTCGCTTCACCGACACCTCAGGTGATGGCTCAAATCAATTTTGTGGCGACCCTGCCTGAACCGCTTCAACCCTCCGAGACGCTCGCAATTGCAATTCTGGACGAAGTGACCGGGCTTTCATTGAACGCCACGCAATATCCAATGAACCCGCGCGATGCGCTCACGTATACTGCGTCCATTCCTTTGCCTTTCAACACAGTCGTGAAATATCGGTATGTCCGCCGCGGGGCTTCGCAAGTATTGGAAGACGCCAACTCCGGTTCGGCCATACGCTACAGAATTTACCAGGTGATGAGCCCAAGCGACGTGCAAGATATCATAGCGGATTGGGGTGACAAATCCTATGCGCGCCCAACGGGGAAGATCGAAGGACATGTATTCAATTCCGATACCGGTTCACCATTGCCAAATATTCTGGTATCCGCGGGCGGTCTGCAATCCTTCACAGATTCCACTGGCAGTTTTGAATTAACCGGATTACCCGTCGGCACGCAAAACCTGCTGGCCTACAGCCTCGATGGGATGTACCAAACATTTCAACAAGGCGCGGTTGTCGCGGATGGAAAAAACACCTCCGTTGACCTGCGCGTAAAGCCTGCGCAACTGGTCAACATCACCTTTATAGTGTCGGTCCCTGCCGAAACAGTACCCGGCGTGCCTGTCCGTATTGCCGGAAACTTATTGCAGTTGGGAAATACATTTGCCGACCTGCGAGGCGGCATCAGCACGAACGCAGAACGTATGCCGGTCTTGAGTTTGCAGGCGGATGGGCGCTATAGCATCACACTCGGTCTGCCTGTCGGCGCAGACATTCAATATAAATATACATTAGGTGATGGTTTCTGGAATGCCGAACGCACATTGGATAGTCAATGGAATGTGCGTGAGTTTATTGTTCCTCCACAGGATGTCATCATTCAAGACAATGTCCCCTCCTGGCTGGCCGGCAATTCAGCGCCGATCCTCTTTGAAGCAAGCGTGCCATCCGTCACACCGCCGGGCGACATCATTTATGTTCAATTCAATACTTTCGGATGGATGGAACCGCTCCCCATGTGGCCGCTTGGCAACAACCGCTGGGCATATAAACTTTACGGGCCATTAAACGTGCTCGACTCTTTTACATATCGTTACTGCCGCAATGGACAATGTGGCAGCGCAGACGACAGCCAGACTGTCGGCGCGGCACCGCATGGGCGTCAGGCCGTCACCAGTATTATCGGGCAGGATATTCAGGATACGATCAGTGCTTGGCAGTGGTATGAAAGCCCTGAACCCGTCACCTTGGTGGGTGCAACCATCCCGCCGCGCACAGGCGGATTTTTCGCGGGCGTTGAATTCCAATCCACCTATCGCCCGAACTGGTCATACTACGCACCTCAGGCATTCGCAAACATGCAGGCGCTCGGCTCGAACGTGACCATCCTCACCCCCAGCTGGACTTATACAAGTTCATCGCCTTTGCAATTTTCACCGGTTCCCGGGCAAGACCCCATGTGGATCGACTCGGCGATCATGATATCGCAAGCCCGGGCATTGGGACTCAGCGTTGCGCTTTTTCCCACCCCCAATTTTCCCGCTTCTTCTTCGACCTTTTGGCTGAATGCGCCGCGAGATGAACAGTGGTGGCTGACATGGTTTGCCCGCTACCGCGCATTCGCCATTAACTACGCGGACCTTGCCACCCAAACCGGCGCACAGACCCTCATCCTCGGCGGTGATTGGATCACGCCCGCCCTGCCCAATGGGACTCTTCCTGACGGCAACCCATCCAACGTTCCAGCGGATGCGGACGTACAATGGAAATCCCTCATCGCCGATGTGCGCGGACATTTCAAAGGCCCGATTTTCTGGGCATTGCCATACACAAAATCAGCGATTTCAGCGCCATTGGATTTCCTGAAAGATACCGACGGTATTTATCTATTATGGTCTGCTCCCCTTTCAACAGGTGCAGGCGCAACCAAAGTGGACTATGCCAATGAAGCCGGAAGATTGCTCGATAACGAAGTTGCACCGCTGGCAACCCTAATTGGCAAACCGCTCATCCTCGCAGTAGCATATCCTTCTGCTACTCAATCGGCAACCGGGTGTATCCCTGACGGCAAAGGCGGCTGCCTTGATTGGACAGCTTTGAACAGACCGAATGCCGATATTGAATCAATTAGCTTAAGCCTTCAAACTCAAGCCGACCTCTATGAAGCCATGCTCATTGCGCTCAATACACGCCCGTGGGTCTCCGGCTTCATCAGCCGCGGATATTATCTTCCCGCCGCCTTACAGGATAAATCGGCATCCGTTCACAGCAAACCAACTTCAGATATTTTGTGGTATTGGTATCCGCGCTTAACAGGCGCAGTAAAATAATAGACCTCTCGCAAAAGTCAAATCATATTGCTGTCGAAAGCGGACGTTACACCTGCCCTGGCGGGCGGTGCCAGGGGAGAACGTCCGCTACACAAAACATATTTTTTTTCTTTGTAGCAGTGCGCTCTCTAGCGCACTTATGCAAGTGGTTTAATATTATTATGCATCCAGCAGGGGCGACCCACTCAGCGAGAGCCAAACTTGTCGAGTGTCATAAAGGGTCACCCCTGCTGAACGATTAATTCCAAAACGGAGGAGCATTTATGAAAAAGGCAGGCAAGGTGTTAGGTCGCATATTGACCGTTATTGTCATTATCGCGATCGTTCTCGGCGCGGGTGGGGCTTTCTATCTTAAGAGCTATATTCCCAATACCGTTGCGGAGAAATCATTCCCGCAAATTGACGGCGAATTGAAAGTGAGCGGACTCGACGCCGCAGTGGACATCTACCGCGACAAGATGGGCATTCCGCACGTTTACGCCACCACCACTCATGATCTTTTCTTTGCGCAGGGCTACGTCCATGCACAGGATCGTTTCTGGCAGATGGACTTCTGGCGGCATATCGGCTCGGGGCGCTTATCTGAAATGTTCGGTGATGGTCAGGTAAGAACTGATTCATTCCTGCGTACGCTCGGCTGGCGTGAAGTGGCGGAACAGGAATACAAAATGCTGAACCCTGAATCCAAGGCATTGCTTGATTCCTACACTGAAGGAGTCAATGCTTACATTCAGGAACGCGGCCCGGTTGAACTTAGTTTGGAATATCTAATTCTATCGGGAGTGCTCAACCCATCCTACACCATCGAACCGTGGACACCTGTCAACTCTCTCACCTGGGGCAAGGCCATGGCCTGGGATTTGGGCGGCAACATGGATGATGAGATCGAACGCGCCATCCTTCTCAAAACCCTCACCCCCGAACAACTCAGTGACCTGTACCCTGATTATCCCGCAGACTATCCTGTCATCGTACCAACGATTGGTGAGAATGTAAGTAATGTCGAAAGTCAAAAGTCAAAGGCCGCAGACTTTCAGCTTTCCAGCTTGAACCTCCAACCCATCGCCGAGAAACTCGCCTTGATGCAAATTGCACTCGGTCCCACCGGACCTGATATTGGCTCGAATAGTTGGGTAGTCTCCGGCGACTTAACCACAACCGGAAAGCCCATACTCGCCAACGACATGCACCTTGGGATTCAAATGCCCTCGATCTGGTATCAGAACGCATTGCACTGCCTGCCAAAATCAGACGCCTGTCCGTTTGAGATCACCGGCTTCTCTTTCGCGGGTGTGCCCGGAGTCGTAGCCGGACATAATGACCGCATCGCATGGGCTTACACCAACCTTGGTCCAGATGTGGAAGACCTCTTCATCGAAAAAGTAAATCCTGAAAATCCAAACCAATATGAAGTGGAAGGCAAATGGGTGGACTTTGAGATCCGCAAAGAAACCATCAATGTTGGCGGCGGTGACCCGGTTGAATTGAACGTCCGCATCACGCGCCATGGACCCGTCATTTCAGATACTTATGGCTCATTGAAAGATAATGTCACGCCAACCGCGCAAGCCTTCAAGGATAAAGTCGGCGTTGACCTGCCGGAAAACTATGTCATTGCATTGCAGTGGACAGCCCTAACCCCGTCCACTCCGTTCGAGGCAATTTGGGGATTCAACAAAGCCACGAACTGGGAAGAATTCCGCATTGCGGCACGCAACTTCCATGTGCCCGCGCAAAACCTGCTCTATGCAGATGTGGATGGCAACATCGGTTACCAAACACCCGGCGACATTCCCCTGCGGAAAAATGGCGACGGCACACTGCCCGTCCCCGGCTGGACCGGTGAATATGATTGGAACGGCTATATTCCATTTGAAGAACTGCCCTATACATTCAATCCGCAAAGCGGATACATCGCCACAGCCAACAATCAGGCCAACCCGCGCGATTATCCCTACCTCATCACAAAGGATTGGGATTACGGACAGCGCGCCGCCCGCATCGTGGACATGATCACGAGCGCACCCGGCAAAATTGACATCGCTTACATTCAGTCCATGCATGGCGACTCGAAGAATCTCAACGCTGAGACTCTCCTGCCTATCCTGCTCTCGGTCAAGCTAGACCCAGGACTGGCCGCCGTCCGAGATCAGACTCTTGGCACATGGGATTATCAAGAAACCATCAATTCCAAATCCGCCTCTGTCTTTGAATGGTTCTGGTCGAACGCTCTGACAGATACATTCCAGGATGACCTGCCTCAAGCGTATTTGCCCGGCGGCGGATCGCGCTGGTATGTGGTCATGAGAAATCTCGTCCAACAGCCGGACAGCGCATGGTGGGATGACAAGTCCACCACCGACAAAGTTGAAACCCGCGATGACATTTTTGCCCGCGCATTTGCTGAAACTGTTTCGCAAATGGAAAAAGAATATGGGAAAGACCCAGCCAAATGGCCGAAATGGGGCACACTGCACACCTCCACTTTCCGCAATGCTACATTGGGCGAATCTGGTATTGGACCGATCGAGGAGCTCTTCAACCGCGGACCATTCGTTACGGGCGGCGGCAAGAGTGTGGTCAACGCCACCGGCTGGACGGTGGGCGTTTCCTTTGAAGTAGACTGGCTGCCCTCCGAACGCGAGATCGTTGATCTGTCGAACCTGGATAACTCGTTAGCTGGTCACACAACGGGACAATCCGGCCACGCCTACCATCCGCATTACGACGACATGGCCCTGATGTGGACAAAGATCGGCTACGCTCCCATGTGGTGGGAGCAAGCATCAGTGATAAAAGACAGTGAAGGGCATTTAAAGTTAATACCGTAAAACAAAGGTTGAATAGTTAAACAAAAAGACCCTAAAGGTTTCGGAAACCTTTAGGGTCTTTTATCTAGCAAAGTGACATCAAACGAATCTCGATTTATTTAGTTTTCCGTTTTTTACCTTTTTTAGCTACACTTTCCTTTGGCTTCACATCTTTTTGAGGCTTACTATATTTTTCATAAGTCCCTAAAGACAGATTATCGGGGTTGGTCCAATATTGCTGTTCAAAAATGTTCTTGTTCCTCTCGTCCTCGGCGGTAATTACTGGCAGGTATTTACTGGCGATCATCCACGCAAAACCGAACAGCACTAACGCAATGGTTTCCCCCCAGAAAGTGCTATAGAGGATATTAATATGAGCAAAGCTCATCACCACCAGTCCGCCCATGGTCACCAGAATTCCCCAACCACAGAACTGATATATATACAGCCTGAATTTTAGATGTATTCCTGTTGGATCATCTTTTATTTTCTCTTTCACCCGGCTTGTAAAAGGACCCAGGCAAAAATATACGGTCGTTAAAAATAATATGATCGCGCCAACATAATGCACGGTTGGCACGAACTCATTGGGATAAGTTATGTTGAACCATGACGGCATCGGATCCGGAAATGGAGGACAATTATCTTTTCCGTAGCAGTATGATGTGGGGTTGAGCGCGGTGGTCCACGCCGCAAATCCCCCTACCCAGCCCACCAGATCTTCGATATGGTTACGTCCCTTGTAACTCATTAACAAGGCGCCAATCACAAACAACAACCCGACGAACCAATTGTGAGCATGTGTATAAAATGACCAGCTTATCGAATCAGGCATTATGGACGCAAAAATCCTGATGACCAACGGAAGAAAAAATGAAATACCACCAATAAGCAGGCGAATGGTATCTTGATTAAAATAAGCACCGTCGATGTTTTCTTTTGCTTTCATGGGTCACTCCTTTCTACTGATCCAGACACTGTTTGTATAAATCGCCAACTCAGGCATACATATTGTACTCATTCCAGTTTCTGAAAATTCCCGCCTCGCTAACGCCAACAAATTATTAGAGGCCATTATATCCCTCTCGTCCTTACTTGCAATAGTCCATTCCTGCTTTTTTTATAAGTGTTTAAATAAGCAGGTTGGGGTCGAACCCGACCTGCTTATTCATTTCTTTTCGCGGCACGACTTCACCCGCTCGAATATCATCGGTAGAATGGAGATCAAAGTGATGGCGACTAGTCACCACTCAAAACTTTCGGGATGTTTGTTTTATTTGCCAGCCATCCCCCAAGGAGCACTCCAAGAAAACTTGCCAACAAGTCGAACAGGTCAAAGGTGCGCGCGCTAAAATATTTTTGAGAGAACTCTTCGAGCGTGATGAGAAAAGCAAGGATCAAGCCAATTGAAAGCGTCACCCAGCCGCGAGGTCGGCCATGAAGCGCGGAAAGAAATGCGCGTGTGATGAAAAAGTTCAAGAGTCCAAGAAGAATGAAATGTCCGACTTTATCACCATTCGGAAAATCATAAAGAGCGGTTACAAAAGACGGGAGATGATGTGTGTCTGCGAGTATGACAACACCAACTATAAAAGCAAGAAAAACTAAAGCAATATATTTCATCAAAAAAATTAGGTCGGGCTGTAAACCCGACCTAATTGATTCACTTCGCTTCGCGGCGTGACTTCCACCACTCATATACCATCGGCAGAATGGAGATCAAAATGATGGCGATGATGACCAACTCAAAATTATTGCGGACAAAGGGGATGTTCCCAAAGAAATACCCCAGGAAGGTAAAGAGCGCCACCCAGGTGATGCCGCCTACAAAATTATAGGTAATGAAATAGCCATAAGACATCTTGCCAATGCCGGCCACGAACGGAGCAAAGGTACGCACGATGGGCACAAAACGTGCAAGGAAAATGGCTTTGCCACCATGTTTTTCAAAGAAGGCATGAGTCTTATCGAAATATTCCTTCTTGATCCATTTGATATTGTAGGCGCGCTCACCCAAATAATGTCCAATGGAATAATTGACGGTGTCGCCAAGCACAGCCGCAACCATTAACAAAGCTGCGACATAAAAAACATTCAATGACCCAAGTGCCGCGAAAGTGCCAGCCGCAAATAGAAGCGAATCGCCGGGCAGGAAAGGCATGATCACAAGACCTGTTTCAACAAAGATCACCGCGAACAAAATGCCATAGGTCCAGGCTCCATAATCCGCGATGATCGTAGCAAGATATTCATCCAAATGCAGGAACAAGTCCAATAACTGTTTTACAAACTCCATGTTTTATATCCTCTTTTAAATTATTTTACAAACCATGTGCTCTTTCGAGGGCAAGCCCCGAAAGAGCACATGGTAGTTGTCACTTTATTTCCCTTTTTTTCCAGTCTTCTGGATGCGCCCAAGCCAATCTCCGATGCCGAGAAAGAGAGCGCTCCCAATAATTCCCATTCCAAGGTTAATAGGACCCAGAGGCAGGAACACCCAACGATGCCATCCAATCATTAATCCAACTGCGAAACCCGCAGCACTTAATCCAAAATAATAAAGCAGCCACCACCCATTCCTGCCGCGTATCGCGCAGAATAATGCCCCAAACAGCAAGGCGATCATCAGCGCGAGCAGGGCGGATGGGAAGGTCATAGATCAAGGTTTGAGATATTTCGTGAAGAAATCCGTGATCGCATTATAGCAAGTGACACGGTTTTCATACTTCAAGACATCGTGACCTTCATCCTCGAAGATCAGCAATTCCATCTCCTTGCCCTTTGCTTTCAATTGTTTGACAAGGTCTTCAGACTCAGCCGCAACCACACGCGGATCGTTACGCCCTTGGATCACTAACATCGGCGCGGACATGTTATGCAAATGAGTCTTTGGTGAACGCTGAATCAGATCCGCTTTTTCCTCAGGGATGGCAGAGTCGCCAATTGCAATCTTGAAATATGGCTTCCAGGTTTCAGGAATGCGCTCCGAGAAAGTCAACAAGTCGTAGGGACCGAACATATCGCAGGAGGCCTGCCACAGGTCAGGGTGAAGACCGGCTTGCATCAGGGTCATATAACCGCCATAGGAACGTCCGACAACAGCCGCGCGTTTCACATCCACCCGTTTATCTTTTGGCAGAACCTTCGTCATCGCATGGACGTGATCGAGGCGATCCTTTCCGCCCCAGTCGCGGTCAACATGCTTGACGTAAGAAAGACCGTAACCGGTCGAACCGCGCACATTCGGCACGAAGACAGCAAATCCGCGCAGGGTGAGGAATTGAATGAGCGGCATGGAGAACCATGCGAAGTCCGGGCGTTCCTGTCCCTGCGGGCCGCCATGAATGTAATACACCAGCGGGCGCGGGCCTTTGAACCCAAGTTGCTTGGAAGGAAGGTAAAGGCGCGCCGAAACCCGCAAGCCATCATGTGATTTATAAGAAGCATCTTCGCCTTTTGAAAGATAGGCGTCGTCGATTCCTAAAATCCTTTCGCTGGTATGCAGGGCAAGGTCAGTGCGTTTATTGCCTTCGATGGTATAGATTTGCGTCGGTGACGTGGCGGTGGAAAACGAAAAAGTAAATACATCTTCTTTAGCGTCATAATCCATATGCTCCAACATACCGCCATCAAATGGAGCCTGCCCCACCAAAGCATATTTGAGATTCATGAGAAGTTTTGCTTCATCGAAAATCCCTTCGTATGCCCAGGAGCAGCCGTCTATGTTGTACGTCACGAGGTAGCGGTTATCTTTAAGATGGGTAATATTTTCCATCTCGCCCACACCTTCGTGAACCACGCCCTTCAATTTCACCGGTTGGATAACGCCCGGCTTCTTTAGATCTATATAACCAAGCCCAAAGGTATCCTCAAAAACCGCACAAGTTACAATGACGCCTTTTCCGCTCGGAGAAAACACGGCGCCGCCAAGCCCGTTCAACGGGACTTGTTCGCCGGGCTTGCGGTCTTCCAATGCTTTGCCGTATAGCAGGGTTTGTTTTCCCTTTTCTGATAAATACAGAACGCTATCGCCCACTGAATACCCAGTGCCGAGCAAAAGCCGGCTGTGACTGGCATTGTGGTCTGACACACCATATCCCCATTCGCTTTCTGCGATCTTGGTCAACTTGCCGGTCTTGAGATCAGCGCGGTATGTTTCCTGCAAGGGCACGTCACGGCGTTCAGCGAGCATGTAAACAATTGCCTTCTCACGGTCACATTCGCCCAAGTGAACCCGATACTCTTTAAAGAAATTACTGAAAGCAGGTTCGGGGAATCCGCCATCCAGCGGAATTAACATCGGCTGATAATTTTCATCGCCATCCTGATCGATCATCACAAGGATTTTGTCAAGTTCGGGGAAGGCATAAAATGAATGTCCGCCAATGAGATGCGGGTTCTGCAAAGAAATGTTCGGCGGCAGAAGCGGCTCAGGCACACTGCCGCCAAAGTACATGGCATACAGACTTAAATGCCCGGAAAGATTGCTCAGGAAGAAAATCCGTTCATCCGCAAATTGAGGCACAACAAACAAACGGGCCGACATTAGTGATTCAACGCGATAGTTCATGGGGTTATCCTTTCTTGAATGGTTTTGATCTTATCATTACGACATGTATATTTTAGACGATAATTCCGCCGCCGATCACTTCCTCATCAACATAGAAAACCGCCGCCTGGCCGGATGTTACATCCCGAACAGGCGCATCAAACTTAACCGATACTTGATCCCCATCCAACGGGCTGACCAGCGCCTCAGCCTCTTTGGCCGTATAGCGTATCTTAACTTGTGCGTGGAACGGTTCACACGGCGCTTCGCCTGACATCCAATTGACATCGCGTGCGGTCAATTCTGCAAAGCCAAGCTCATCAAGCGTACCGACGACCAAGACATTATTAGATGCCTGCTTGGTAATAACATAAAGCGGAACAGGTGAAGGGACATTCAACCCCTTGCGCTGACCGATGGTGTAATTGGGAAGTCCGTCATGTTTACCGATCACTCTTCCGTCAGTGGTCACAATTTCACCGGGACTTAATATGTCGGAGGCATTACGCTGAAGGAAACCGCGATAATCTTCACCGGCCAAAAAACACAGATCCTGAGAGTCTGCTCTCGAAGCAGTCGGCAGTCCAAAGTCCGCAGCGATGCGTCTTATTTCGGGCTTGGGAAAATCCCCCACAGGAAAAAGCGCATGAGCAAGCTGATCCTGTTTCAGGACATGCAAAACATAAGATTGGTCTTTCGAATGATCCAACGCGCGGAATAACACAGACCGTCCATCGTCCATCGTCTTCCGTCTAACATAATGGCCGGTAGCCATAAACTCCGCCCCCAAAGCCAGGGCATGGTTCAAAAGGAAAGTCCAGCGAATTTGGCGGTTGCACAACAAACACGGATTCGGTGTTTCGCCGCGCGCATACCCATCCAAAAAATATTGAACAACAGTTTCGCGGAACACATCCTTTGCGTCAATGACATAAAAGGGAATATCAAGGATTCCGGCTACACGCCGCGCCTGTGCCATCGAATCCGGTGTGCAACAGCGATTGGACTCTTCCTTGCCCGGCTCGGACCAAAGACGCAGCATCATGCCGGTAACATCATAGCCCTGCTGTTTGAGCAGGGCCGCCGCTACCGATGAATCCACGCCGCCAGACATGGCAACAACAACTTTTTGCTTGGTCATCACTTCGTCATTATACTGCCCGTTAGATAAATTTTTAGCTCGTCAAGGAAAGACTTCACATGAAATTAAGGTGAGTTGAAACGCACAGAACTGGAAATACAAGTAAAATAGCGAACGATTAACAGATAAAGATGACAGTCACTTATGCTGTGACTGTCATCTTATTTATGCAAGGAGTAAACAAATTTTGATGAATGGGCTGAGCAAATTCAAGGCACAGGCAATTATTTTCGACAAAGACGGCACTCTCATTGATTTTGATGCGATGTGGGGCGGCTGGGTGATTTACCTCGCAGAGCAATTACATCAAACCAGCGGACTGAATGTACGCGACGCATTATGTCTTGCCATGGGGTTTGATGATGAGAACAAAAAAGTCTTAGCTCACGGGAAATTGGCGGCGACGCCCATGTCACAGCTTTACAGGCTGACTGTTGAGGTTATGCAATCTCTTGGGTTAAGTGCGGAAAGAGCGGAGCAGGCCGTTGAAACTGGCTGGTGCATTCCAGACCCAGTCATATTAGCGAAACCGTTCACTGATACGCGGGCTTTGTTTGGCAAACTTCACCATGAAGGCATCCAGATCGCCATCGCCACCACAGATGACCGCGCTCCCACACAAGCCATGATCGAAGCCTTCGACATTGAAGAATACATATCCACCATGGTCTGCGCAGATGATGGCATCAAGGCCAAACCCGCACCGGATATGGTCATAACCATTTGCGAAAGAATGAAAGTTGAGCCTGCAAAAGTCATGGTGGTAGGCGATACAACAGCGGACCTAAAAATGGCACACGCCGCAGGCGCAGGTTTGGTTGTGGGCGTGCTTTCAGGTGTATCCTCAGCCAGAGACCTCACTCCCTACGCAGATATTTTGATCGAGTCCGTGGATGAACTCCAGCATTATTCACTCGTCCACGAAACAACGGTCAAGCATATTCTCACAGACTTCAACCCAGACATTGCAACTTAAATAAAAAAATGTCCCCGCTTGAAAAAGCGGGGACATTTTTTTATTTTTTAATCCTTCATACGCTTCGCATCACGAACAAGACTCACAAACTCATCCATAGTTTCATCGCGGTAGAGATAGTCACCGATACGTTGCGATTCTTGATACACGTGAGTCAGAGAACTCCCTTCTGCCCAATAACTTCCCTTTAATATTTCGGCAAACTCAGCGACGACCACGGCGCGCTGGAAGTATGGATTTGCTTCTTCAAAGCTATAAGCCATTTGGCTGGCATTGTAGTCCTGTGAAATCTCAACGATCTGATGAGTATCCGGATCCTCCCAACGCATGTAGACAGTAGCGATCTTTCCGCTATGAACATTTGGGTGAAGTTTGATCTCATACAAAGCGGTCACAGAATGCCCCGCACCGATCTCGCCTGCATCCACCGAGTTGTCACGGAATTCATCATCTGCAACGGCACGGTTTTCATACCCAACTAAACGATACCGCAGAACAGTTTCGGGATTGAACTCAACCTGTACTTTTGCATCCAATGCAATGGTTTGTAATGTGCCGGTGATCTCATCAATGAAAAGTTTGCGGGCTTCATCGCGGTCGTCCACGTAGGCATAGAAGCCGTTGCCGTTATCGGCGAGCTGCTCCATGAGCGTGTCGTTGTAGTTATCCATGCCAAAACCGACGGTGGTCAATGTGACGCCTTTATTAACATAACGATGCACTTCATCGAGAATGGTGTTCGCTTCAGTCTCCCCGACATTTGCCACGCCATCAGAGCAGAGGATCACCCGATTGATTCCATCCCGATTGAAGGCTTCCATGGCCATATCATAACCAAGCCTCAGCCCCGCTTCTGCATTCGTAGCGCCTTCAGTATTGAGGCTGTAAATGGCTGAGAGAATCCTGTCAGAATCAGAACCACGCGTCGGCTCAAGAACGATGCGCGCATCCGATCCATACACAACAATGCTGACCGTATCATTCCGATGCAATTGCTCAACAAGCATTTCAAGGGATTGTTTTACCAGACCGAGGCGGTTATCCATGCTCATTGAACCGGAGACATCGATCACAAAAGTGAGTGCGGCATCTTTGCGGTCTTCGTCTGCGACTTGATAGCCTTGAATGCCGACGCGCATCATATCGTAGCGCTCAGTTTCGGTGAATGGCGATGGTCCGCCATCCACGTAAATCCCAAAAGCCTGATGAGCGGGCGGGGAATCATACCCCTGGTCAAAATAGTTAATATACTCCTCTACGCGGACAGAATCTTCAGGCGGAAGATTCCCGTTATTTATATAATTTCGCATGACCGTGTAGGAACCCGTATCCACATCCAGTGCAAAGGTGGAGAGGTTGTCATCTTCCGTATCTATGGATGGATTGACTCCATAGTTCTGGAAGAACATGTCATACGGTTGATTGTTATTGGCGGGAGATTGATGGTTTGGCAGAGATGCAGCAGTTGGCGCCTGAACGGGAGACTGGGATTGCTGCGGGGCATATATGGGCGCTTCTGTCGCAGCCGGAGCATCATAAGGTTGTTCAAGAGATGAAGCCGGCGCTTCTGTTGCAACAGGCGCTTCTGTTGCCTTTGAAGAGGCTCCACCGCAGGCGGAAGCAAAGAGCAATATCAGTAGAACACTAAAGCCAATGGCTTTGTGTAAGGGTTTCATTTTCTTCTCCTCTATTTAACTTTTTTATTTTGAATAGTGACGAGTGAAGAAGTCCAGCAGGCGGCGTCCCGCTGTACTTCATATTTTTTTGATTACGCCATAGGCCCTCCTTGCATCACATGGCCATCCCGTTGATTGCCATTATCGCTGAGTGGACGCTTCGTTTTCAAAGAAAGTTCCAGACGAAACATCTTGATGTATTGTGACACTTTCCGACATGAAAAGCAACTTTTATTTTTGTCAGGTTTCCATAGATGGTTGCAGAGTTCACTTCTGAGTAAATTTAACTTTAACGCAATCTCACCAACTCATTAAAATAGTGCTATAGTTGCAACACCTATCCATGAAGATACTCATTGTAGAAGACGAACTGATCTATAGGCGGATGGTCAAAAAGCAACTACTTGAGGCGGACCACGATATTGTAGAAGCTGAAGACGGGCGGGCCGCATGGGAATTATTTCAACGCGAGCCCTTCCAATTTGTCATTACCGATTGGATGATGCCCGGGCTGGACGGCCCGGAGTTGATCCGGAACATTCGAAAAAGCAGGCAGGAAAATTACACCTACATCATCATGCTGACCGCCATGAATGATAAAGAAAACATTGTGGTCGGGCTTGAATCCGGTGCAGACGAATATTTAACAAAACCTTTTAACAGCAGGGAATTGATCGCCCGTGTTGCCAGCGGTATGCGCATCCTCAAACTCGAAGAACAACTTATGCACGCGCGCAAACAAATGGAAGTACTAGCCATGCACGACAGCCTGACAGGATTGTTGAACCGGCGCGCCATTGATGAATACGCAGAAGGTGAGTTCAGCAGGGCTGTTCGGCAGGAACGTGCATTAAGCGTCATCATGATAGATGTAGACCATTTCAAAGGTGTCAATGACCGCTTCGGTCACAAGGTCGGTGACCGCGCTTTACAGCGCGTTGCCGGCATCCTCACCTCGGATTTGCGTGGCTATGATCGTGTCGGGCGTTGGGGAGGCGAAGAGTTCATCCTGATACTGCCCGATACCCCGCTGGACGGGGCCGCCAAAGTGGCAGAACGGCTTAGAGTCCGAACGGAGGAAATGAAAATATCATTGGAAAACGATGAACTATTTTCGATTCACATCAGCCTGGGCGTGGCTTGCAGCTGTGGGCAATTTCAATCAACCGCAAAATTAATAGATGCTGCTGATCAGGCTTTATATAAAGCAAAACAAAATGGTCGGAATCGCGTTTGCGTTTTCGAATCGTAAAATATGATGCCCTTGGCATCACAAGACAAGCATATATCAAATCTATCCGCGCTCATTTTACGACAGTAACAATGATGGAATCGGGGACTTAAAAGGTATCATCCAAAAACTGGATTATCTTCATGAATTGGGATTCGAGACCCTTTGGGTTTCCCCGTTCTTTTCTTCGCCGCAAGCTGATCTCGGTTACGACATCTCCAACTACACTGACATATCCCCCGAATACGGTATCATGTCTGATGCCCTTAAATTAATTGAACAAGTCCATCAGCGCGGAATGAAGATCGTCTTTGACATGGTCATGAACCACACTTCCGTTGAACACGAATGGTTCAAAGAGTCGCGCACTTCGCGGGACAACCCCAAAGCAGATTGGTACCTCTGGCGCGATAAGCCCAATAACTGGAAAAGCATGACAGGCGGAAGCGGCTGGCATTATGCCAAAGAGCGCGGACAATACTATTGGTCAAGTTTTCTGCCATTTCAGCCTGACTTAAATTACCGCAATCCTGAAGTAAAAAAGAGCATGTTCGATATCGTCCGCTTCTGGCTGGGCAAGGGAGTGGACGGTTTCCGGCTGGACATCTTCAATGTCATTTATAAAGATGCCGCTTTTCGAGACAATCCGTTTTCACCTAAACTCATTCCGACTGAGGAAGATGCTTCTGGCTTTTTTCAGGAAGCAGAATACACCATGAATCAACCTGAAAGTTTCCAATTCGCCAGGGAGCTGCGAAGTGTTTGTCATGAATTCGGAGAGAAGATGCTTCTCGGAGAGGTTCAGGGGAATACAGAGACCATCAAAAACTATTTGAGTGAAAATGGACTGGGACTTATTTTCAATTTCGAGATGCTAAATTTCAAATTTACAGCGGACTATTTCCACAGTCTCATTGAAAAGATCGAAAATGATTTCCCCGACCCCTTCATGCCGGTCTACGTCTTTAGCAACCATGACAGACGCAGAAGCATCCACAGGCTGGGCGAGGATATTCGCAAAGCAAAGCTATTACATCTGCTCCAGTTGACCGTGAGGGGCGTGCCCTGTATGTATTACGGGGAAGAGATCGGCATGACAGATAGCAAATTCCCATTTGGCACGGCGCTCGACCCCATTCCGCATAAATTCAAAATTGTGCCGCGCTTTCTTTTAGACGCCATTGGATTAACGATCAACCGCGACGAAGTCCGCACGCCGATGCAATGGGACACCACAAAGCACGCCGGCTTCTCGTCAGCACAAAAGACGTGGCTGCCTGTGCACGAGAACCATAAAACGATCAATGTTGAAACTGAGAACAAAGATAAAGGCTCATTGCTTAACATGGTCCGCTAAGTGTTGAAGATTCGCAACGCAGAATCAGCATTCCGCGAAGGTTCATTGGAGTTGATAAGCAATTTTCCCAAGGAAGTGCTTGGCTATAAACGGAATTTAGGATCAGATGAATTTGTTGTTTTGTTAAATTTTGGAATGAAAGACACTGCTTTTGATTTTGAACAAGAATGCTGTATTTTCAAGCTTTCAGAAAAAGATGACATAAACAATAACAGAGTATTATTATCTGGCTATGGCGGAATGATCTTGAAAACAACCAAATAACTTTCTCTCCGTCTCACAATGTACGCATTCCCTTGCGGCTGGTAAAATTTCCCTCATGTCACCACAAAAATCTCGAACACCACGAATACTGATACCTGTTTCCCTATTACTAATTACCATTCTTATTACTTCCTGTGCGGCTCCCACAGCCACGCCGATATCCTTCCCAACTTATGATCCATTTATGCCGATCACGGGGAATGAGGTTGCTATAACACCAAACCCGAATGCGACGAGGCCGCCTACCCCGCCGCGCGCGCCCATATCAGTCAATTTGCCGAATCCCAATATAGCGGGGCAATTCGTCAGCACACCCACACCCGATGCAAGGCACGCCCTGCCAGCCGTGCGCCAGGAAGCGGAACAGTATGTCGTCCAAGCCGGGGATACACTTGGCAGCATCGCTCAAAGATATGGCATCAGCCTTGACACTTTAATGCTAGCCAACAGTACCGCCGACCCGAATCTGCTGAGTGTGGGAATGACTTTAACCATCCCTGCACCGAATCCCGCAGATGTCGGAACAGCTTTCAAGGTCATCCCTGATTCGGAATTGGTCAATGGCCCGGCGGCCATCCTCTTTGATGTCAATGACTTTATACAGGGTCAAAACGGGTATCTCGTCAATTACACAGAAGATGTGAATGGCATATTCATGTCTGCTGATGAGATCGTTTCGTTTGTGGCCACCAACTATTCAGTTAACCCGCGTTTGCTTCTGGCAGTGCTCGAATATCAAAGCGGATGGGTCACCAACCCCGTACCATCCAACACTTCCTACCCGATCGGCATACAGGACGAATTCCATTACGGTTTATATCGTCAGCTCACCTGGGCGGCGGATACTCTAAATCGCGGGTTTTATCTTTGGAATGCAAATGCGATCTCAACCTGGGTTTTGAAGGATGGCACCGTTGTTCCTGTTGACCCAACCATCAATGCCGGGACAGCCGCTGTTCAATATTTCTTCGCCCAATTGGATGACCGCGCAACATGGGAAAAGGACGTCGATGGCACAGGTCTGCTTCTGACCTATTATGTTTTCTTTGGCAACCCATTCAACTTTGCAATTGAGCCGCTCGTCTCATCAAACACGCAACCTCCGTTTATCCTTCCCTTTGAGACTGGTGACATCTGGTACTACACTGGCGGTCCGCATGGCGGCTGGGATTCAGGTTCTGCATGGGCTGCGCTGGACTTCGCTCCGCCCGGCGAACTGGGATGCGCAACATCTCCACAATGGGTTACATCCATCGCAAGCGGATTGGTAGTGCGTTCCTCCAATGGCGCAGTTATGGTTGACCTTGATAATGACGGCTACGAACAAACCGGCTGGACGATCCTTTTCATGCACATTGCAGCGGAAGGTCGCGTTCAAGTTGGCGAGTATGTTTTTGCTGGCGAACACATCGGCCACGCTTCTTGTGAAGGCGGCGTATCAAATGCCACCCATGTTCATATCGCCAGAAAATTTAATGGGGTGTGGATTTCCGCGGACGGTCCGATCCCATTTAACTTGCAAGGCTGGATATCTTCCGGGACCGGGCGGGAATATGACGGATTTATAACCAACGGCTCGCGCACCATCGAGGCCTTGAACAGCGCCAATGATGAAAACCAGATCACACGCTAATTCATCCAGACTTAATATAGGCAGATATAATCTTCTTATGCATCGCATCTTCGCATTGATCATTATTTTGTCATTGACACTATCTGCCTGCGGATCAGTTCCATCCATTTGGGGAGTTCCTCCCACCCCAACCTCAATCGTCCCGACTGAAGATCCGCCTCTTTTCACGCCTCTTGCTGGTTTGAACAACCCGGGCATTTTACCCACCTCAACGACCCCGCCCCCCACCGTCACTGAGACCCCAGCGATTACCACTCCTACAACCATTCTCACGGAGATCGTGAATGACCCAACAGCCGGCAACACTCCCGGTTACGACACAGCTCCATTTTTGTATTACACTCAAAGTGGAGACATGCTGTCCGCAGTGGCAAGCCGCTTCGGGGTCGAAGAGACCGAGATCACTTCGTCCGCAGATATTAGCAAATCCACATTGATCAATCCCGGCACGTTGCTCATCATCCCAAATCGCATCACCGAGGCAACCACACCCAATATCCAGATCATGCCCGATGCTGAGATCATCTTCTCCAAGACCGCTGTTGATTTCATCGTGAAAGATTATGTGCAGGCTCAAAAAGGGTATCTCAGCACCTTCACAGATTATCTGGGGTCAACCGGCTATATCACCGGCGACAAAGCCATTGAACGGGTCGCAATCGAAAATTCCATCAACCCGCGCTTACTGCTGGGCATTTTGGAGTTTGAAAGCCATTGGGTACGCGGCAAGCCCGTAGATGCTTTTCATAAAGAATACCCAATGGGCTTCAACGATTTTCGTTATAAAGGGATGTTCATCCAAATGGTATGGGCAGTTAATAATATGTCCATTGCCTATTATGGCTGGCGCGCAGGGACACTGACTCATTTACGATTTACAGATGGAACTACCCTTCGCCTTGACCCACGCCTGAACGCCGGCACGGTTGCCATTCAATATTTATATTCGCTCACCCACAGCCAAACCCAATGGTCACAAATCATCAATCCTGATTCGGGATTCCCTGCTCTTTATAAGGAAATGTTCGGCGACTCATGGGCGCGTGCCGATGCAGTCAACCCGATCTTCCCTTCGGAATTAGCTCAACCCGCGCTCACCCTTCCATTTGAACCTAACACCACATGGAGTCTCACGGGCGGGCCACATAATGCCTGGGGACAACTTAGTCCCATCATCTATGGAGAGTTTCACAGTGTCTATTCCGCTATTGATTTTGCTCCTACCGCCAACCGCCCCGGCTGTGACATATCTCAAGCCTGGGTGACAGCTTCTGCCCCCGGGCTTGTTGTCCGTGCCGAAAACGGGGTTGTGATGGTTGACCTTGATGGCGACGGTTACGAACAAACCGGTTGGAATATTCTTTACATGCATATTGATTCAAAAAATCGCGTAAAAGTCGGGACATGGCTTGAAACAAATGATCGCATCGGGCATCCATCCTGTGAAGGCGGAGTCTCCACCGGCACGCATCTCCACTTTGCGAGAAAATATAATGGAGAATGGGTCACAGCCGACGGTCCCATTCCATTCATACTCAGCGGCTGGCGGGTTGTGGCTGGCACCAAGGCCTATCAAGGTAAACTTGTTCGAGGCGACCAGATTGTCACCGCCGACCCAAATGGTCAGAGCATTTCACACATTATTCGAAATAAAGATGAATAACTTAATCCGTTCAAGTAATGATCGCCATGAATTTAATCACCAGAAAAACGAAGTAAACCAAAAAAATATTCTTACAAACTTCGTGTCACTTTGCGTTTCTCGATGTAAGTATTATTTCATAATAATTTTAACCGTCGCACTCGTCACCTCGTCCTGCGATATGGGAACTTCATACGCATACATCGCAGTTACTCCAACTATTCAATCGGGAAACTCGCCCCTCCCTGGGATCACCCCGACTCCTTTGCCCACCCGCACAACATTTTTCCCCGGTCAATTGGTGGATTACACCGCCCAGTCCGGCGATACTCTCCCTACCCTTGCAAAACGATTTAACACGACGGTGGCAGAAATCATGCAGGCAAATATTCAGATACCAAACGATGCAACCACCATGCCCCCGGGTATGCCCATGCAGATCCCGATATATTACAGTGCATTATGGGCTAGTCCATTCAAGATCATCCCCGACCACGCCTTCGTCAACAGTCCTACGACTATCGGATTTAATACCGCCGCCTTTGTTGCCACTCAATCTGGCTGGCTGAAAGATTATCGTGTTTACGCCAGCGGTGAATGGCGTTCGGGCGCTGAAATGGTGGATTACGTGGCCACCAATTACAGCATCAATCCACGCCTCCTGCTTGCCATCCTTGAGTATCAAAGCGGTGCTCTCACCCGATCTGTTATTCCAGAAAAAAAGATGATTCTGGGTTTTAAACAATTATTCTATGATGCACCATATCTCCAACTCGTAATTGCCGCTAACGAACTCAATGATGGGTATTATGGCTGGCGGGCAGGCAGCCTGCTTGAATTCAAGCAAGGGAATGGTTTTCTCATTAGACCTGACCCCTGGCAGAACGCCGGGTCTGTGGCGATCCAATATTATTACTCAAGAATCTTTTCAGGAAATGAATATACGGTCGCAACCGGACCTGAGGGATTGTTCATGACTTATGAGCATTTCTTCGGTGATCCGTGGGCGGACTCCTTTATCCTCATCCCAGGCAGTTTACAACAACCCAAACTTCGCCTGCCCTTTCCAGACAGTCAAATTTGGACATACACCGGCGGACCTCACACAGGCTGGGGTACAGGAAATCCATTCGCGGCAATAGACTTTGCGCCTCCATCCGACAAATCCGGCTGCGCTCCAGCAAAAGCGGAGAATTTCGCAACAGCCGTGGCAGACGGGCTTGTGGTCCGTTCAAATCTCACCAGCGGACTTGCGCTTGACCTTGATAAAGACGGCGATGAGAGAACTGGCTGGGTCATTTATTACCTCCATCTCAAAGATACCCAGCGCGCCCTGCTGGGTACAGAATTGCGTGCGGGAGATTTGATCGGGTACCCATCCTGTGAAGGCGGTGACCATTCGACAGGCACTCACGTCCACATCGCACGCAAATATAATGGCGAGTGGATTCTTGCCGACAGTTCGACACCATTCAATTTGGACGGATGGATCGCGCATGGGGGAAGCCGTGCTTATGTTGGCACTCTCACCAAAGGCGCGGCACTTGTCACAGCCTGCGCATGCTCCAATGCCAACAGTTCCATTAGCTCGGGCCCACAATAGGCCTCCTGCAAAAGTCAAATCGTAGAACTGTCGAAAGCGGACGTTACACAAAACATAATTTTCCGTGTAGTAGTGCGCTCTCTAGCGCACTTATGCAAGAGGTCTAATAAACAAACCTCACTGCAATTCATCATTTGCAGCGAGGTTTTATATAAATTCCATGAGGTAAAAGCAGTGCATACTGTCGTAATTATTTTTGAACGTACTTGCCCTCTTTCATCAAAACCTTTCCATCATTATCAAAGATTTTATAAACCAACTGCATCGGGAACGCCTTGCTCAACATTGCCTGGGCGGGACAATACTTTTCTGCCGAAAGTTCAATCGCCCTTAACAAGGATGCTTCATCAACATCCTTTCCTGTGACAAGATACTCAATGACCGCCTGTGTAAACACCTTCGGATGTTCTTCCGCGCGCGCGGCATGGACTTTTACCTGAAAATCGAGCACAGGTTGTTTCTTCTTCTGCAAAATGGAAATAACGTCCATAGCTGTACAGCCGGCCAACCCAAGCGCAATGAATTCCATTGGGCGGGCGGCGCCGTTCTCACCGCCAACAGATTCATCTGAGTCCATTTTTTGAGTGAAACCGGTCTCACTTTGGCCTTCAAAAGACATCTTGCCCTTCCAGTTTAAGGTTATCTCCACTTTTTACTCCGTGATTATTTTTGGCACATATTTTTCAAGGTTGCTTTTTGAGATGGCACCGATCCACATCAAACGGACTCTTCCATTCCGGTCTATCACATAAGAGCTCGGCAGGCTTGATGTGCTGAATTCACGCTCGGCCAACCAATCTATGTCCAGCCAGATCGGGAAGGTCAATCCAAATTCGTCAACGAAGGGCTGAACAACGTCGCGTGTTTCCTCTTGATCGATTCCAATCAACACAAAACCATCATTTTTGTATTTTTTGTAAAAAGCTTCGAGGGCTGGCATTTCCTCTTTGCACGGCGGACACCACGTGGCCCAGAGATTGACCAGCACTACACTGCCAAGGTGGTCTTTCAAGGAAACTGTATTTCCGGCGAGGTCAACAAGAGTCAGATCTGGGGCGGCAAAATCCACTTCCGCTGGAACAGCTGAAAGGTCATCAACAGATGCGGAGGGAGGGTTGTTCTGCAGCAGAAAGAAAAGTACAACGCCAAACGCAATGAATCCAAATCCCATTAAGATCAAAGCGTATAAACGTGTTCGGGAGGGTTGAGGAGTTATAGTCATTTTCATTTACCTATAAGCCAAAGTATAACCGAGGAAAAGTTTTGTATTAATAAGAATGGGAATAATGTCATCCACTTTAGGATATTTGGTACTATGAACATGTCTTTGGGTTGGATAAGATGTAATTATATGTTGGAATCCTTTATCCGTATCCCGCTTTTTCAAAATCTCGAGTCAGATCAAATCTCCATACTTCGGACTCTTTTCGAGAATTATTCCTGCCCGCCAGAGACCTTGATCTTTAAACAAGGCGCTCCAGCCGTCCATTTATATTTGATCTTATCCGGGTCTGTCCAGATCCAATATAAGCCGTATGATGGACCACCCATTACACTCACTCACCTCTCGGATGGAGATATTTTCGGGTGGTCTGCCCTGGTCGGAAGCCCGCACTACACATCAAGCATTGTGAGCGAAACAGAAGTGAAAGCGGTCCGCGTTCGTGGGCTTGATCTGCGCGAACTTGTGAATGAGCATCCCGAAACGGGGCGGATCATTTTGGACCAACTCGCGCATGGTGTTTCTTCGCGTTGGAAAAATGCAGATAAACAAGTGCAATCCATTATTAAGAACGAACTAACCGAGCACAAGAAACAGAAGGAAACCACAAAGGAGGCACGAATGGATGCGGCAGCACAGGCTAAAGAGACGCAAATACGCGCATTGCTCGAACGCTTGAGCGCGTACGTGGAGCAATTCCACGGCGGCACTGTGGACTTTGTTTCTCTCAACGAGAACATCCTCAAAGTCCGTTTGGGCGGCGCGTGTCTTAATTGTCCCCTCCAGCCCTCCACCCTGCATGGCTGGGTGGCTGGGACTGTCCATCAGTTCTTCCCTGAAGTGAATGTTGTTGAAGAAAAATAACTCTTCTAAAAGAAAAGTATAAAAAATGAAATCCCCGCAATAATCGAGGATTTCATTTTTTATACGCAAACGTTTAGGATTAGCGTTTGGTGAAATATCTGAATAGCAGGTAAACGCCTGCCGCGATCAGAACACCAGCCCAAAGATAATTTGCAAATTGAAGAAGGGACGCAATACCGAGCAATCCCATCACACCGAGTACGCCGGCGGGCCAATAAGCCCAACGCATACCTGCCAGCAATGCTACAAGCAAAAAGGTCGCGGCAAGTCCAAAGAAGAAAAAGCCGGCAGTTTCAAAATTGCCAAATCTCTCTGCGGCAACCGTCACTCCGCCAAGTGTGACAAGCACGCCCGCAGGGATCAACGCCCACCAGCGTTCAGTACGGTTGCTGAGAAATACAGCAAAAAACGATAAGCCAATACCGCCCAGGAAGATCGCGCCGCCTAAATTTTCGTATCTCTGCGCGACAACGATCATGGCGGCAAGTGCGGTTAATACACCGGCGGGGATGAGAGCCCACCAACGCTCCATGCGGCTGGTGAAATAGACATACCAGAACGATAACCCAATACCGCCGAGGAAGACCGCACCTCCGAAATCGGAGAGTGAATCAGGAAGCAGGATCAATGCACCAAGAGCGACCAACGTAAAGGCGGGAAATGAAGCCCACCAATGTCCGCCAAAAAGCAGGGTGAGGAAGACCAAGCCAACAGCAAGGAATAATCCGCCCCAAAAGAGATCGGAGGCGTTTTGCAAATAACCCATTGATTGAGCTAATGCAAGTCCGCCGCCAACTAGAAGCAGAAATCCAAATACAATTCGTGGATCAAATTTTTTCATAGCAGTATCCTTCTTAACGAACGCGGATGGAAGCCGCGCCCGCATCTATGGTCATATCCACTGTGTTTGCGGCGGTACCAAAATCGGGAGATTGATAGTATCCGCCATTATGCGGGAAGCGGGATTGGTCAACCTTTAAATCTGCAGCGCCAATGCTCGCGCGAATTCGGGCGGCAAGCCCTTCGGGGATGATCACTTCCAGAGAGGCCGCACCAAGATCGAGGTCGGCAGTGAAGCGTCCGCTGGAAGGCAATGTCAATTTGGTTTCGCTCGCGCCCGTATCCAAATCCAACGAAGAGATGTTCATGTCGCGCAAATCAATATCAGATTTATTTGCGCCTAAATTTAGATCCAATGCAATTGGGATGTTTGGATTGAGCGAGACGTTCCAATCCAAACTGGAGCGCGGCCCAAAGAACGGGAAGTCCATGACATCTTTTGCGGGTCTCATCTTGACCTCGAGCCTGTCTCCGCTTCGATTGGCTTTGTGATCCAGCCCGCCCATAAATGAGCCGTGCGCCAATTCGTTGGCATTCGCGCCGCTGTGAATTTTCAACTCACCTGCACCGTGATTAATTCTGAGGTCCACTGCTGTAGCTCCCTGCAGATCAATGGAGGCATTTTCTGTTTCAATCTTGCTGCGCGCAAAAACGCCAACCAGAACCCAAACACCAGCCAGCAGAAGAAGGAGAGGCCAAAATAGATCCATGGGCGTAGTGCCGTTTGGAAGGCGGACTCCCATTTCACCGGCAAGCATAAGGAGTCCGACAAGAAGCAGGATAAAGCCCCAAACCAATTGATTGCGTTTCATGGTTATTGTCCTTTGTTGCGGAATGAGTTATATAACCCGCTGCCAAGCACCCAAACGCCAAGCAGAATCAAAAGGATGGCAGGGCCGTAATTACCAAGCAAAGTGAGATGTCCGAGGAAGGAGGCGAAGACAAGGAATAATATGGCACTGATGATCATCAAGTTAAATCCATGCTTGATGTTGTGAGCTGTATTGTCACCAAGAAGACCTGCAAGGACAGTTCCAACTCCGATAAAGCCGGGGATAAGCGCCCACATGTAGGACCAGGAGTCGTAGCTTTCAGTAACCTGCTGATAATAGAAAATTCCACCCAGTCCGGCTACGATTGCGGCAGGCACAGACATGCCCGGCTGACCAAGCACGAGTCCGAGGATGAATATCGCGCCGCCGATCAAAAACATATTGACAGGCCATCTGGTGTATTGATCGAAAATATTATGAAAGGCTGGCACGCTTTTATCCATAAAGAACCACGCGCCAAGCAAAATAAGGATGACACCGAGCGCCAACTGGGAACGACCTTGTTTGTTCATATTACACTCTCCTTGAAAATAGTCATAAACATAGTTTATTTCTTTTTGGCCAAAAAGCAAAGTCCTTGGAGATATACGGGAGGAATCAGGAAAAGTTGTGTGACAACCAAGCGGCATGTAATATATGCAGCTTTAAGATTCAGAATGAAATTTCCAATTCGCATGAATTCATTGGCGAATCCTTCTTTGCCAAAATATCAATCCGAATATAAAGAACGAGAAGGCGCCAAGCCCGTTACAAAGTGGTGACTGAGCCGTGACTGGTGCTGGGTCAGTTTCTTGCGTTACATTGACCGCGGGTTCCAGCGTGCTCACAACTGGCAAATCAAGAACATCATCCCCCATTGTAGAAAGGTCATCAATCCAAATGTTCCCACTGATGCGGGAATTTTCAGGCGTTGACAAACCAATCGCAAACCCCGTCACTTCGGCAGGGTCAAATTGAGTCCCCGGATTTTCCTCCCACTCAGAGCGCAAAATTTCATCCCAATTGATCTGAACAAGCGCCCAGTCATTTGTGCTTTCTTGTGAGGCAACAGCATGATACACATAGGTAGAACGCGCACCTGGCGTGCCGCCAAAGAGATTTACGTCAAAGGGAATTCCCGCCCCGCTTGATTGCATGTAAAAAGAGATGCCTTGCCCGCCGCTCCAGTTCATGACGGAATCAAAGTAAATTCCACAACTAGCCCAACTATTCCCAGCTACGTCAAATTCAAACTTAAGAGAGTTTGCGCCGTGGTTCGCGCGGCTTGAATCTTGCGCACATTTTAGAGTAGTATCCGTATCATCCTGAAAATAGAATTCCCAGCCGGAAGTACCGGAAGGAGATCCCTGTTCAAAATCATCAATCAAGGTTGAGGTTTGCAATTGAACTTCTTGCGAAGGCTGAGTGCTTTCAACCACAGCAGCCGCTTGTGTTGAAACAGCTATAGGTTGTCCGATTTTCCAGCGATGATAGAAGACATTCAACAAAGGCACAAATTCATCTGTCGCCTTTTGGCTTCCTTTAACAGATGGGTGGTCATCTCCCGATGGGTAGTATAAAGTATTGCGAGAGGCTGATACATGTTCCACTTGTCCGTTATTAACCCAATGATGTGCTTTGGGATTTGTGAGTACATTATAAAAGTCAAAAACAACCACGTTATTGAGGGTGTAATGATTTTCCTTCAACCAGTCGTTAAGCAGCCAGTTGTTGAAAGCGCGGGCATTTTCGGCGTAGGTCGAGTCGGAAAGCGGCGGCGCGGTAATGACGACAAAAAGCTTCTCTGGACGGGCGGCAAAATATTTCAGGATTTCGTTATAGACGAATTTTGCGTGCCCAACAGACAGCCATCCCTCAGGGTCGGGCAAGTCATTCGGGTTTCCCTCCAACGCTGAATTCGGAAAACACGATTTGAACATAACGATCTCGTTCTCGCCGCCAGGATTCGTAAGTGTGCGTGTGTATGAAGCGTGCTGTTCATTTTCTTTGAAAAGAGCATTCATATAAGTAGAAGTGTTTTCCCCCGCGAACCATTCCATCCAATTGGGAATATCTGTGCGATCGCCAATCGCGTCAGGTCCCCACCCATAATTGGTATCGCTTACAAAATAATTATTCTCGCTGAGGGTTTTGCCAAGGTCGCCATAATCATCGGCCAGCCAATTTTCGCCCGTGGAATGATGGATAAAAATCAACTTGACAACACGGTCGGGAGGGCTGGCATCATCAGCTTGACGAAATGGCACGGGAATTGAATTAAAAGCGCTTAAGAGCAACGCGAGCAACAAAAGAAAACAAAATGCATTTCTATGTTTTATGCTCATATCATCCTCGCAAGTGAAGAAAAGACCAGCCGTTTTTTAGCAATTATATACTTTATCTGTAATAGCGTTGATCGAGGTTCTAGAATGGCGCGCCTATAGTTTCTGAGATTTTATTCCTTCTCCCAAAAACCTTAGAATAAACCAGGTTGGGAGAAAAAGACAAGCCGCAATAAACTTGCGGCTTGTCTATAAATAAAAATTCTTATTTTTCCTTACACCATTCAATCGTGGTATGCATTGCATCCTTCAACGGTGTGCCTTTCCAGCCAAAAGCTCTCTCGGATTTGGAGGAGTCCATGATAAAGGGCTTGTCCCATTCATAGAGCATTTCCACTGATTCACGCAAGGTTGGCATGAACAGCCCAAGCAGACTCAGCATCACTTTGCCAGCCGCCATAACTTTGACTTTGTGTCCAAGTTCATCTTCCATGATCTTAACCAATTCATTCTGCGTTACAGGCGTGGGAGACGGTGTGAACCAAACCTGTCCCAACGCGTCTTCGCGCGTACCGAGCGTTGCCAGCAATTTGCCAAAATCCGCCACATAGGAAAAAGTATGAGGCTGGTCAGTTCTTCCAAGCAAGTTTATGGGTTTTCCTTCCAATGCAGGTCGGATGGCAAACGAAGTCACTGCAGTATCGTCTGGTCCAAAAAAGTTTGAGGCACGCCCAATGGCAGCGCGGACTTTGCCAGTGCGGTGCGCTTCCATAACCGCATTTGCCATCTCGCCACGTACTTTGCCTTTTTGGGTATGCGGCTGATAAGGCATATCCTCGCGGATGGGCTGTCCGTTTGTATCGCCGTACATATAAAGATTGTCGCCAACGATGAACTTCGCGCCATTGGTCGAAGCCGCATCAAGGATAGCCTTTTGCATGGAAGGGAATTTTTCAGCCCATTCGTGATAAAGAGGTTGAGCACATTGATATACAGCAACTGCGCCTTTTGTGACACTGATATTATTCTTTACATCATAGGCGTCCCCTTTGACGACTTCAACGCCAGAAGGGATACGGGAGTCCGCTTTTCCCGAATGGCTAATGACACGGACTTGTTTGCCCAGTTTAATTAACTCGCGCGCGGTCCATTTACCGAGCGTCCCCGTGCCGAAAATTACGTGCAGTTCAGACATGATTGTTTTCCTTTTATGGTTTTGTTAGATTTCAAAAATACACGATGAAGAACGATCCAACCGAAAGACAATAGGCTTTGATATCGATCTCGATGATCTTATCCATGTTCAGGTTGAATATCAAAGCATGTTGATTCCATTATGGAACCCAGAAGCAAGCTTCTGGGTTTTAGGCGGCATACTCACAAAGCGCTTAACCTCCCGAATGTCAAGTCCGTAGCGTGGCGGCCCGCGTTGCTGACGGTCACTCACCCCGTTCCGTGACATCCCGGTAGCTACTTAAAGACTCATTTGCGCGCATCGGCTGCTACTTGTACGATAGCATCAATCACAAGCTGCGGTTGTTCAAGCTGAATATAGTGCCCACTCTGTGACGCCACCACCTGCTTGCCTTGGGGCGAGAGCATCGTCAGTTCGATTTGTAACTGCTGCCAGACTTGCTCTTCCTGCTGAATTACCGCTGGTGATATATTGGCGCTGGGGGCAAGCTCGGACTGCCCCGCGCTGAGCACTATCAGCGGGATATTTCCCATAGTAGTGATCCGTGCTGCGCCTACTTGAACGAGATTTGACTCGGACACCTTTTGTTCGGCAATGATTGTTTCAAGGGATTTGGTGTCCATTGCAAAGAGGGCTTGATACGTTTCTCGGGTAACTTTAGGTAGCTTGTCGCTCACTGGAACCGAAGCGGGTGAAAGCGCCATAAACCCCATTGCTGCCAGAGGCTTTAAGGATTTGAGTTGCTGCTCAAGTTGTTGAGCGTATTGTTCAGAAAATTTCACGGCCGCCGCTGGAAAGCGCAAGTATTGTTCTTCGTGAGACGAATCCACTAACACCATCCCCACCACGCTCTCCGGATACTTGTGGGCATACAGGCGCACATACATACCACCTATTGAGTGCCCGACCAGCACGTACGGTCCTGCAACACCAGCATTAGTCAATAAAGTATGCAGCTCTTCCACAATATTTTCGGCCGTGCGAGGCTTAGGGCTGAGATCACTCCAGCCAAGCCCCGCACGGTCATAGACGCAGGTGCGAGTTGTTTTGACCACCCCCAGTCGAACGAGTTCCCAGAGCAACGACGGATCACCCAAGCCACTTTCCATGATGACGGTTGGGCTCCCTCTCCCTTCACAAAAGATGTGCAACCGGTAGCCGCCGACGTCCACCATAGCGCCCGGCGGTGGGTATTTCGCTTTCAGATCAGACTTGGCTTTAGCGCCGGCTAACAGTGTGATACTGAGCACAATAAGCAGCAACGCCACAAAGCCGAGCAGGATTCGGACTAGCCACCATAAGTATCCACGCTTCTTGTGTCGAGATTGAGAGTCTTTGTTCATATTCATCTTCCTTTCGAAATTTATCTAGCGGCACAATAGGTTTATAGATTTGCCTGTTTGTATCGCCATACATATAAAGATTGTCGCCAATGACGAACTTCGCGCCATTGGTAAAGGCTGCGCTCAAAGATTACATGTAATTCATTTTGTGACATGCTAAAGTTCCTTCCTTGTTGTGGTCATGATTCAATTTATTGTGGGTTATCCAATAAAAAGCGAACTTACATTTCCGGCGAATTAGAGGAGAGTCTCATGCGGGCAGTCTCTCTTCGTCCAGCCGCCAGCACATGTTCAGTAGCGGCGGCAAGACCAAAACGCGGCATGTTGCCATACACGCTTTCAAATTGACCGGGGTTCACCATATAGGTTTCATGCCAGATACCCACGCTTCCATCTGTGCCAATTGCTTGATTAAATCTCTTCCACGGCCCAATATGCGGGTCTGAGGGATTGCGGGCAAATTTTTCAAGATCTTCAAATGAACTCCAGTATTGAATTAAAACAGGACCTGTAAAGTTCCAGAAAAACTCCGCGTGCAAAAAACCTTTTTCAGGGTTGGTGAATAAAGTCTGCAACATTGGGGCCATTGCCGATGCAACAGGAAGCCATTTGTCAAGACGCCACCATTTATTGATTCGCATTCCAATCAAAAATACAATAAAAGGTTGATCTGTTTTTGCCGTAAAACGTCCATTAAATATTTTTGTCATGATCATTCTCCTACTTAATAAGATATGGTTGTCGTTTTATTGATTTTTCCTTGCCATATTTCTTTGCTTGCTGTTTCCAACCATAGCCGCCGAACAGTTTATACATCCAGTTGGGGATAACAGGTTTTGCAAATAAATCGCGTGCAGGCTGTGGGATGGGCTGCCCGGCGGCAAGGGCTTCAGCCGCAAGTTCGAGCGACTTCTTGAGTGGAATGGCGCGCCCGTCCATCTCGCTGAGCGGAACGCCGTGGACGAGTCCTTGTCCGCCGCCGAGCGCTAAACTTCCAGCCCAGGTGAATCCATTCTGGCGCGCGAACTCGGAACATATCGCCAGCGCGGTATCGTTATGCTCCGCTTCGGGAAAGCCGCAATTGGATATCGCGGCAAAGAGAGTATGCGACTGATTATCTTTACGATGAGCCGCTATTTTTTCCAACGCGGAAATTACAGGCGCGGGCAGGCTATCCACGTAGAGAGGGAAGGCAAGCACGATCAAGTCAGCATTACTAATCGCATCAACCATAGCCTTCATCCGCTCCTGTGAATTGAGCGATGTGTAGATCTGAATTGTTTTTGTTTCCACGCCGCGCGTGTTCAACTGTTCGAACAGGTATCCACCAAGAGATGCGGATGTGCTTTTCTTCGTGCGTGGACTACCCACCAGCAAAACTGCCCGACGTACGGGAGTTGGGTCAGATGAGACAATGTTTATTGCCGGAAGAGCAGGCACGGGGGAGTTTGATCCGCTGGCAATCGCTTCGAGCCAGAGGCTGGTTTGGGTGGCCAAATCTGCTTCGGGTTGACTGCCAATCACCAATCCGCAAACAGATGTTTTTGCGTACATGTTGATGGCATTGCGATGAACGAGATGACGAAAAATTGCTTCGGCTTGCTCGTTGGGTTCATCCATCCAACCGATGGTCAATACATTGGGATAATGGCCGTATCGTTTTTGGTGATGGATCTCGCCATCAATATTGATGAAGAATGGCGAGATATTTTGAATCTGATGGTCAACCATACGTTTGAGTTCAGAAGAATAGCCGCCAAATGTGACGGGGGTTAGATAAATGACCAGATCGCATTGCACGATCTTTGCCGCGATAATGCGATTGTCGTCGTCGGTGTTGCACATGCCGGGATTGCGAACCCAGCAAAAGAAGTCGCCCGCGCAATTGCCGATCTTTTGTTCGCGCAGGATGATTGTTTCAGCATCTGGAAGATGCCTGTACAATGCGCTGACGATCTTGCTTGCTTGTGGATCGTTACCGTGAGAACCATCGAGAATGAGCGTTTTCATTTTTTACTCCTTGATAAATTGCCGAGCGATGGAAGCCAGCTCGTCCAAATACTGATCATTTCCGCCTGCGCAAGAATCTGAGAGCAAACTGTTGGTAAGCCAAGGCCAGAAGACCTATAAGCAAAATGCTGAAACTCAAAAGGCCAAACAGATTCTTTGCCAGGGTGAAGAAACCATTGACGGTTGCCACTGCATTCAGGTGAGATGGATAGTTCTTGAGTAGCGTCAGCGTTATGATATTTTCGCAATAGTCGAACAGCGTATTGGCGATAGGTAATACATTGAGCAAATACAAACGACTGGCGGGGGACAGCGTATGTTGAAAGATAAAAGTAATTGTCACTGCAAGGAAGAGTCCCAGCACAGTCGGATATATCATGTCGGCGGTCAGGATTCTCAAGTAGATAGCCCGTCCTTGCTCGCCCAATAAATCAAGCGTTTCGTAAGCCTGCGGCGCAGTATAAAAAAACTTAAGATCGAGAATATTAACCGCCCCTGCATACTGCCTCATCTTGTTCAAACCAAAAGGTACGTCCGCATAGAAAAATGTCGCAAAAACTACCGTATATAAAACCAACAGAATGAGAAAGCTTTTCAGGTTCGTTATTCGCCTGACCATGGAACTCAGTTTTGATAACATATGATTATGACCTTTCTGTTTCACGAGAATAAACTTTGGGTAGCTCGCCTTGAGCAGTTTTAGAAAGAAGTTGAACGCCTGTAATAACCATCCAAACCGCCCACAAAATGTACGAGATCGCGTTGATCAATCCAACCCATGGCACGCCTGCGGGTTCGAGGATGCCGAGTAAAATCCCAGCGGCAGAGGCAATTCCCATCCAACCCAACCACTTGTTGAATCTCAGGGAGTTCATCATTGCAACGCCAACGAAAATACTCCATAAAGCCGTAAATACAAATCCAAGATGCTCGCCGATGCCAACACCTGCGTGTTGATTAAAAGCAATGAAAGTTATTTCAATTGCGGACCGCGTCGCTTCGCTTGTAGATGGATCGAGATAAGTCGAAGCAAGAGTCGGCACAAGAAACACCCAGCGAATAAATCCAAGCATTTGTACAACGCCAGCAATCACGCCAAACGTAGTTGCCAATGGCATGAGAATTGAATCTTCCTTCGCGAGAAATGGATGGAGCATGACCGCAACGGGAATAAACAGCATGGCGGAGAAAACCATTGCGTACCAATTGGCGATCAGCCCGCTGCCGCCTGCTGTGAATTTTTCCATTACAACAATGGCGGGTTGACGCAAAATATCGGGGTATTCAAAATTGACCTGCAACATGGTAAATGCGCTCATAAAAAGAATCGGCGCGACTATTAATAAAATTCCTGTAATTCGCGATTTCATATTATTCACCTGTATATTGATTTATCATCGTGGCAACCTCACGGCGGAAGACTTCACCTGGGTCTGTAAAAAACGGGGGCAACTGCCCGCCCAATTCAAGCATCACCAACCCGTGTACTCGACTCCAGACAACATAAGCCGTGTACAACACTTCGGTCTCGACAGTACTGCCCGTAAATTGTTTCCAAGCCTCGAGCATGGACTTTAATTTAGCCGTCAATTTAGCCAGTCTTTCCACTCGCAGATTGCTTTCGTTATAAAGAACCTGAACCGTCTCAATTAATGGCAGGAGCGCCCATGCAGCGGCGGGGGTAGTGGCGTCTTCGGGTGCATCGTAATCAGGGATGGGTGTACCAAAGATGAGTTGATAACGCTGTGGATACGTCACTGCCCAATCACGATATGCAATACCAAGCGCAGAGAAGCGAGATGTGCTATCCTTTTTCAATAAGCTTTCCAGCGTGGATTTTTGCGAATCCCCCAACGAGGTGTAAGCATCCACGATCAGCGCGGTAACCAAATGGTCCCGGCTGGGATAATAGTTATAGATAGCAGGTGCAGTGATCTTCAACTCACGCGCGATCGCCCGCAAAGACAAGGCAGGTGCTCCAAACTCAGCGATCTGTTTCCACGCTGTTTCCTTGATGGCTTCCTGCAAATTTGGGATTTGTTTTTTGAGTGTCGGCCTAACCATGGGGTCTCCTTATTTACTATACAGTGTAAATATACAACGTTTATTTATTTATGTCAAGAGTTAAACGGAAAAGTCCAATTACTATTTCTGATATAATCCCAACGCACAATCGGTCTTTCCGTGGGGATATGGCCGCACATAAAATTCTTTCAAGGTAAATGCAAATGCAAAATTTTATTACCATCGAACAGATCGACTCAGTGACTCAAGCTATAAAAAAACAAATATCCATTCAACCTGTTGTGGGGATCATTCTCGGCTCGGGGCTTAACGATCTGGCTGATTCTGTTCAAAAAGCTGTCCGCATCTCTTATAGCGACCTCCCCAACTTCCCCGTCTCAACGGTTCATGGGCACGCTGGGTGTTTTGTGATCGGCGAGCTCGAAGGTAAACCTGTTTTAGTCATGCAGGGACGTATTCACTATTATGAAGGCTACACCATGGGACAAGTCACCCTGCCCGTTCGTGTAATGCAAAGACTGGGAATTCCCAATCTAATCGTCACCAATGCCGCAGGAGGCGTTCACCCTGATTTTGAACCCGGTGATGTCATGCTCATTACCGACCAATTGAATTTGATGGGCATGTCCGGCTTGAACCCACTCATGGGTCCAAACCTGGACGAGATTGGCACACGCTTCCCCGACATGAGCCGTCCTTATGATCCTCAATATTGCGATCTGGCCCGGAATATTGCAAAAGAAAATAAAATAACCTTGCGTGAAGGCGTATACGCCGGTTTGAGCGGACCGTCATTTGAATCCCCCGCAGACCTGCGTTTCCTGCGCCTTGCTGGAGCAGACGCAGTCGGCATGTCCACTGTGCCAGAAGTGATCATTGCACGGCACGGAAATATGCGCGTGCTTGGTCTTTCAGGCGTTAGCAACAAGGCCAATCTTGACGGGACTACTGTCACCACCCATGAAGAAGTGATCGAAGCCGGAAAAGTAATCACTCCCAAGGTTGAGAAAATCATCCGCGGTGTATTACGCGGTTTATAATCTTGTTAAAATTCAAGAATGGCAGAATTATATAAATTCATTTCCTCCTATGAGGCATTCATCTACATCGTGTTGGCAATCGGTGGTTTGTTCGCTTTTCGCTGGCTTTATCGTTCATGGCAAGAATGGCAAACCGCAGTTTACAGTTTGGAGCGTCAGTTTTCGATCCGTCGCTTGGGGCAGTCTGCTACCATCGCGGCTCTGATCATCATTCTGTTTTGCTTTGAATTTTCCATGGCCACATTTATTATTCCTGGGCTTCCCGCAGACGCCTTCCTTGGCACTCCAACAAGGGACTTTATCTCCACCCCAACAGGCACTCTCTCAGCGGACATGATGACTCAATTCGCGAACATCCCTCCCCAATCAACGCCATCGAACACAATGGGATGCACCCCAAACCAGATCATGATCACTTCACCCAAAGCCGGCGAAGAGGTAAAAGGTTCGCTTGAATTGATCGGGACTGTGAACATTGAAAATTTTGGTTTTTATAAATACGAAGTTGCCCCGCAGGAAAGTGACACATGGGCAACGATTTCTGCCGGACGCAAAATCGTCATCAACGGCTCTCTCGGTCGTTGGGACACCACCGCCTTAACTCCCGGTTACTATCAATTAAGACTCGTTGTCACTGACAACCAGGGGCAAGCCTTGCAAGCCTGCGTTGTGCCTATTCGCGTTGTTCCAGTTCAATAATTTATTCTAGGATTCGCTATGTCTGAACTTCAAATTCGACCAACAATTGCGGGCGATCTTTCCCGCCTGATGGGGTTTGACCATTCCATCTCCAGCGAATCAGTCTGGCAGTTGGAACTGCGCCGGGAGATCGGGCAGACCACGGCTGCGTTTCGCGAAGTGCGCTTGCCTCGCTCGATTGCTGTAGCTTATCCTCATAATCCGTTTGCATTAGCCGATGACTGGACAAGAAAATCCATGATGTACACCGCCTTGGTCGGACAGGAGCCCATCGGCTACATTGGTCTGTTGGAGCGTGGAACAGGCTCTGTGGTGTATGTCACTGACCTCGCGGTGAACATGGCACACCGTCGCCAGGGCGTAGGGAATGCCCTATTGGGGGCCGCGCAGGATTGGGCGGCGGGAAGATCGCATCGTCGCATTATCATTGAAATGCCTTCAAAAAATCTTGCAGCCATCCGCCTCGCCCAAATAAGCGGATATGAATTCTGCGGGTATAATGACCAATATTATTTGAATCAAGATGTGGCTTTGTTTTTCGGGAAAACTTTAAAGTAGATATTGTGCGGCTTGAGCCGCTTTAGTAAATTTTTATTGGAAGGGTTTACATGATTAACGGTTGGATGGACACGGTACTGGCGGGGATCCAGACTCTCAACCAGATACTAACGGCGGGGATCTCGATTACGGCGTTTTCGCTATTTCTATATGCGCTATCCTTTAATTTGCGCGATAGAGTAGCGCGTTCATTCGCCATTATTTTGCTATGCGTGGTGATCGTTTTCACGGCCGAGGCATTACAAGATCAATCGTTGACGATTCGAACGATTGACTTGCTTTTACATATCCAATGGTTTGGAATTGTATTTCTCCCGGCAGCTTACTTACATCTCTCTGACGCATTGCTTGTGACGGCCGGACGGCCATCACGCGGCAGAAGAAGACTCGCCGTGCGCGGCATGTACGTTGTCTCTGCTTTTTTCCTTGTTCTACTTGCATTCGGATATTTACTCGGACCGATCGTTCCTGACGGGAAGCCTGCTCCCCATCTCATGCGGACGATGTGGACCGAGGTCTTTACCCTGTTCTACGTTGCCTCGATGGTCTGGGCTGGAATAAATTTTTCACGTGCCTACAGCCTCATGTTGACACGCTCTGGGCGGCGGCGTATGTTGTACCTGATGGCTGGTGCGACCGCTCCGGCGCTTGGCTCGTATCCGTATCTCCTGTTCGGTTACGGACTTGCGTCCCAGCATCCATATTTATTTTGGAGCGTGGCAACGCTCATTAATATTCTGGTCGGCGCTTTGGTTATTGTGATGGCTTATGCCGTGGCCTTCTTTGGCGTTTCATGGCCTGACCGTGTGATCAAAAGCCGTCTCTTCAAATGGATCATGCGCGGACCGGTGACCGCTTCAGCCGCCCTGGCATTGATGACAGTTGTCCGGCGCGGCGGGGAATTATTCGGGTCACCCTATAATGCCTTTGTTCCATTTATTGTGGTTGTTACTGTTTTGTCGCTTGAGCATGGGATTACTTTTGCCGCACCCCTCTGGGAACGCTGGTTGTTTTTTGGAAGCGACCGCGGCGAACTGCAAGTACTTCAAAACTTTGAAGAACGCCTATTAACCCAAAGCGACTTACAACAATTTCTGGAAGCGGTCCTGGCGGCAGTCCGCGACCATCTGCAATCTCCGTCTGCTTTTGTTGCAGCGCTGGATGACGAGACATTATCACCAATTGTGGTGGCGGGGAATCGCTCCATGCTCGATCAGGAAAGCTTGATCGAAGCCTTGGAGAAATTACAAGGTGAAACACGCCGCGAGTTTCAATGGGGAAATTTCCTGGTGCTGCCCTTGCATCGCCGCCGAACCTCCGAAATGGATCAGGATGAAATCCCGCCTTTGCTTGGCTTGCTTGGTGTAGCAAGGCACGAGAATCAAAAACTTGAGCGCGAGCAACGGGATGCATTATGGCTGCTTGCGGACCGGGCTGCCTTTGCGCTGGAAGATCGTCAATTACAACAACGGGTCTTCCGTTCCCTTGTTGACCTCCAGCCGCAAGTGGAAATGATCCAGCGGATGCGCGCAGCAGGCCGTTATGACTCGCGAGTTAGTCTATTGGCAGAGCCTCTTTTACAGGAAGCAGATCTTGCAGATTGGGTCAAAGATGCGCTCACCCATTACTGGGGCGGACCCAAGCTTACGAATAATCCGTTGAACAAACTTCAAGTTGTCCGGGAACTGGCCGAGCAGGATGATGGCAACTCAGCCAATGCACTCCGTTCCTTATTACGCAAGGCAGTGGATCAAGTCAAGCCAAAAGGAGATCGCAAATTCACCACGGAATGGATCCTTTACAATATCCTTGAAATGAAATTCATTGAAGGACGAAAGGTGCGCGACGTGGCCTCACGACTAGCCATGTCTGAAGCGGACTTATACAGGAAACAGCGTGTGGCAGTGGAAGCGGTCGCAAAAGCGATCTTTGAAATGGAAGTGAACCTCAAAGATTCGTAGCAATTGCAGCGCAACATTTATGTCGCACTAAAAATGGTAAATTATTAATTGAATATCAGCGCAAACCGGCGCTAATTTTATAAAGTATGGGAAGGTGTGATTATGACTGCTCAAAAGAATGGAAAGGAAAATCCGATGCCCGTCATCGACGAGGGCTGGTGGTCATCGGTGCTGGCGGAAGAGGGACGTTCGTCGGCGCAAGCAACACCTCGGGCGGCGGGGAGCAAGCCTGAGGTCAAGGATGAGACGAAGACTGTTTCGTCAGATAAAAAGCCTGCGCCAAATTGGGATCAGGTCAAGGATCTATACATGCGCGATCAGATCATAGACCTGACGGTGACCGGTCACAACCGCGGCGGGTTGCTTGTGGAAGGCGATGGACTATATGGCTTCGTGCCCTTCTCACATCTAACCGAGTTGGCGGGTAAAACAGAAAACGGTGATCGTGACCATGACCTGGAGTCTTATGTCGGGCGGCCGCTTCGCTTGAAGATCATCGAATGTGTGCCGGAAGACGGGCGCGTTGTTTTCTCCGAGCGCGCGGCTCAATCTGAATCTGGCAGGCGCGCGGAATTATTTCATGCCCTGCAGCCAGGTCAACATGTTCAAGGTGTAGTCACCAACATCACCGACTTTGGCGTATTTGTTGACCTTGGCGGCGTTGAAGGATTGATCCACATCTCTGAATTATCATGGGGACGAGTCACACATCCCAACCAGATCGTAAAAATGGGCAGCACCATTGACGTTCAAGTCCTGGACCTTGCCCCCGAACGCTGTCGCGTTGCATTGAGCTTAAAGCGGATGAATCCAAACCCCTGGCAGAACGCCTCCGTTGAATTCCCTGAAGGCTGCACCAAAACAGCCACCATTACCAGCGTGCTCTCCTATGGCGCATTCGCCCGTTTGGAAGACAGCGGCGTTGAAGGACTTATTCACGCCTCTGAAATTCCGGAGGCAAACGGCGCTCCTGTAAAAGAAGTACTTTCAGAAGGACAAGTCGTACAAGTTCGAGTCCTGCATCTGGATGCCGCACACCAGCGCATGGGACTCAGCATGAGGCTTCGCGAAGAGTAAATTCCATGCCCAAAAACAATTCCGCCAGCAAAAGAAAATACGAGCATAATGAGCCGTCCCCGAATGCCGACTGGCTCGAGCGGTTATCAAATTTCAATTTGCATTTTGGGCGTTTCTTCAGGGATTCAGTCGGTGTAATTCTCATCGCCTTCGCGTTGATGGTTTTTCTTGCGATGTGGACTTTTACTGAAGGAACACTCCTTACACCGATCGCTGATTTCATAAATCTTTGGTTTGGATGGGGCGGCATCCTAATTCCGCTGAGTATGGGATATCTTGGATTCTCACTTTTACAGCATAACGGAAGCGACATCCACTGGGGACGGATCATCTCCCTCGAGCTCGCCTCTCTCCTAACCCTCGGCTTGCTTGCTGTTTTCGGGAGCAATGACCTCGCCCGGGCTGAGGCCGGCATGGACGGCGGACGCCTTGGCTGGGGATTGGTCACCCTTGCATGGAATACGCTAACAAAAGTTGGCGGCACACTCGTTGTCTTTCTGCTTTGGGCGTTCACAGTCATGGTCGGCTTCGGGTTATGGGATAAATTGGAAGCATGGCTTCTCACCTTGGCCGGCGAAGCACCGCCCGTTGTTGTTTCAACACCTGTACCTGTTGAACCCGAAAAAGAAAACGAACAACCGACCAAGTCCGCAACAGCGGCCTCGCGGAAGAAAACTCAGGCGATCCCGCCGGAGTTCCGCACAACATTTAAGTCATCTGAAAAAGCGGATGAAAAATCCGTCAAAGCGCCGCCGCGCGCGGAAGAACTCCCGCCGCTGAGTATCTTATTGGCCGAATCAGCTGTCCGTGCGGATGACCGGACCATTAATCAAACAGCGGGACTCATCATGAAAACCCTGGCCGAGTTTGGCATCCCTGCAACTGTCATAGGTTATCGCGTCGGACCTTCCGTCACACAATTTGCGGTGCAGCCCGGCTTCATCAAAAAGCCCGGCTCTGATGAAGAAGACGCGCAACAAATGAAAGTACGCGTGGCGCAGATCGCTTCACTTGAAAAAGATATAGCGCTGGCATTATCCGCGCAGCGTTTGCGTATTGAAGCGCCTGTTCCCGGCAAACCTTATGTGGGTATCGAAGTACCGAACACGCACAGTTCGGTTGTGCGCTTAAAGACCATTTTGGAATCGGAAGCGTTTTTCAAGATCGGCACGCCGCTGACCATCGCCATCGGGCGTGATGTTTCAGGGCATCCATTGATCGCTGATCTGGCGCGTATGCCGCATTTGTTGATCGCAGGTGCAACAGGTTCCGGTAAGTCCGTCTGCATTACATCCATTGCAGCCTGCCTCGCCATGAGCAACGCCCCTGAAGACCTGCGCATGGTGATGATCGACTCGAAGATGGTGGAGTTGATCCGCTTTAATGGACTGCCGCATTTATACGGAAAGGTCGAAACGAACATCGAGCGCATTCTGGGCGTGCTGAAATGGGTGGTCGTTGAAATGGAGCATCGCTACCGCCTGCTCGAGTCCATGCACGCCCGCGACCTGGATGCTTATAACCGCAAGGTCACGCGCAAAGCGGACGGTGTTGCCCTGCCGCGTATCGTTGTGTTAATTGATGAACTCGCCGACCTAATGATGTCCGCTCCCGATGTGACCGAACATAATCTCGTGCGCCTCGCACAAATGGCGCGCGCAACAGGTATTCATCTCGTTGTCGCTACTCAGCGCCCGTCTACAGATGTTGTCACAGGTTTGATCAAAGCCAACTTCCCAGCGCGTTTGGCCTTTGCTGTTTCCTCCGGCATTGATAGCCGTGTCATTTTGGACTACACCGGCGCAGAGTCCCTGCTTGGCAAAGGCGACCTGCTCTTTCTGAATCCCGAAGTCGGAAACCCTGTCCGCGCCCAAGGCGTGATGATCACAGACATGGAGATCGAACGTCTCATTTCACACTGGCAAAAGAACAGCGACAGCAAAGCCGATAACACCCCGCCCTGGGAAAAACTGTTACAGGAACCCGATGAAAATGAAGACGATGGTTTGATCGAACAAGCCATCTCCATTGTGCGAAGCAGCCAGCGCGCCTCAGCCTCTTTGATCCAGCGCCGCTTGCGGATCGGTTATCCGCGTGCGGCACGCCTGCTTGACCAGCTTGAAGAGATGGGCGTTGTGGGACCCTCTCAAGGCGGTGGCAAGGAACGCGATGTTCTTGTCAGCGAAGAAGATTTGATGGATGAAGACAAGAGTAATGAATAGATCATCATGAACTCAAAGCCAACTTTTACCGACCAGTTACGCAAGCTATTCAAAGGCATCCTTGACCCAACCGGCGCATTTCTAAACCGCACCGGCTTGACCCCGAACGCCATCACCCTGCTGGGCTTGGTCGGAACTTCCATCGGCGCGTATATAATTGCGCAGGGCAAAATGACCACAGGCGGCATCGTACTACTGGTCTCCGTCCTCGTGGATGCCCTGGACGGTACCATGGCGCGCCTGCGCGGAGAATCAAGTGACTTCGGTGGGTTCGTTGATTCGGTCAGCGACCGTTACGCTGAATTCATCACCTTTGGCGGGCTCTTGTATTATTTTCTTGCGCAGGGAAATTTCAACGGGGTACTGGTCACATTTATTGCCACAGCCGGGTCAGTGCTTGTCTCATACGTTAAAGCGCGCGCAGAAGGATTAGGATTTACTGCAAAGGTGGGCCTTCTTACGCGCGTGGAGCGTTACTTTGTTTTAATTCCCCTGCTCATATTTAACCAACCGTTCATCGCAGTGGTCCTGATCGCCATCTTTGGGAACGTCACCGCGCTTCAACGCATCCTCCACGTCCGCGCGCAGGGGCACGAACGCACTCGAAAAACAAAAGAGTACCTGCATTGATATCCATAACGGATGGTTTTTCTATCGGCATTTTACACTTCCTTTGGAGCGGCGTCTTAATTGCAATTGGCATTACCGCAGGATTTTTGTTCACCATATATGAAGCTAAATATCGTAATTATGATCCTGATATTGTCTACGAACTTTTTCTGCCGTTGATATTTTGGGGGACGGTAGGCGCGCGCATCTGGCATATTCTCACCCCGCCTCTTTCTTCCGTTGAGATTGGTCTGACAACCCAATATTATTTCTCGCATCCGCTGGACGCGCTGGCTATCTGGATTGGAGGATTCGGGGTTCCCGGCGCATGGATCGGCGGACTCTTCGCTGTGTTCTTATTCGCACGAAAGAATCAACTCCCTTTATGGGAATTGGCGGATCTAATCGCCCCCGGGCTTGCCCTTGCTCATGCAATTGGTCGCCTTGGAAATTTTTTCAATCAAGAATTGTACGGTTTGCCAACAGACTTGCCATGGAGAATATTTATCGATCCTGCTCATCGCCTATTGGGGTACGAAGCGGTTCAATACTATCATCCATTATTCGCTTACGAAGTAATCCTGAATATTGTCAATTTGGTCGTTCTGCTATGGCTTTCACGTAAATTTTTTTATTGGCTCAAAGCAGGTGACCTCTTTCTCATCTATATTGGCCTTTATTCCTTCTTCCGCTTCTTTCTAGAAATCATCCGCCTTGACGTTGCGTTGGTCAACGGCATTAATATCAATCAGATATTTTTTGTGTTCACATTTATTTACACTGTAATTGTCTTATTTATAAAGCGCCGCTTCCCGCAGAAGCAGATATTGTAAGGTTTCTGTCAGGCTGGGTGGTGGCTGGGGGGGAATACAATTGTTGTTTGTTGTGCGGCAACGCATTCCACACTATAAAATCAAGGAAAATAACCCAAGGATCCTTCATGATAGAAACTCACGACCTTAGTAAGCAATTCCATGATTTCATGGCTGTGGATGGGGTAAATCTTAATGTGCAAGCTGGTCAGATATTAGCATTATTAGGACAAAATGGCGCGGGCAAGACAACCACTGTCCGCATGTTGACATCCCTGCTCTACCCTTCGCGCGGATGGGCGCGGGTGGCCGGGTATGACGTTGCCAAAAACGGACATGATGTCCGCGCTTCTGTGGGTGTATTGACAGAGCAGCATGGTCTCTACATGCGCATGACCGCCATTGAATATCTGGATTTCTTTGGGCAGGTCTACAGCCTTTCAGCATCAGCCCGCAAGTTACGAAGCGACCATTTGCTCGAATATTTTGGACTGACCGAATCAGCACACCGCAGGATCGGTGAATACTCAAAGGGGATGCGCCAAAAACTGGCATTGGCACGCGCCATGATGCACGACCCCGGTGTGCTTTTACTTGACGAACCTACCTCGGCCATGGACCCGGAATCTGCGCGGTTGGTGCGAGATGAGATCGCGCGCTTGAAATCGTCACAGCGCACGATCGTGATCTGCTCGCACAACCTGACCGAAGTGGAATCTCTGGCAGATCAGATCGCCATTATCTACCGCGGACGGATTTTATTGCAGGGCACAATGGAAGAATTAAAGCGTGACGTGCTGGGTCCGCCGGAATATGAAATTCAGTTCACCGATGCATGGGATGCGAGCAGGTTGGAATTACCCAAAGATGTGGAAATGCTCTCTCGGACAGCGACCAGTTTCAAAGTCCGCGTGAAGCGTCCGCAGGAATCAAATCCACAGATATTAAAGTCCCTTTCCAAAACGTCCGCATCGGTGATGGCTTTTCAGGAAGAGCCGCGCACCCTCGAACAGGTATATCTTAAAGTGATGACAGATGCCAAAGGACGCGAAAATGTTCACTAAACTGAAACCTGTCTGGCTCGTGGCGGGACGCGAACTAAAAGACCAATTCCGCGACTGGCGCGTGCTGACGCCGATGGCAATATTGATATTTTGTTTCCCGATCTTGATGAATGAGTTCGCCAAGCAAACTGTGAATTTCTTGAATCAATACAATGCGAATCTAATTCTTGAAAGACTTGTGCCTTTCTCGATCATGATCATTGGCTTTTTCCCGATCACGATCTCGCTTGTGGTTGCGCTGGAGTCTTTTGTCGGAGAGAAGGAGCGCGGCACCATCGAACCCATGTTGAGCGCGCCGCTTGATAATTGGCAGTTATATTTTGGTAAGTTGCTGGTGGGCGTGATCACGCCGTTGATCGCAAGTTATCTGTCCATTGCGTTCTACCTGGTTATGATCACACGCCAGGATCTTGTGATGCCGTCTTTTATCACACTGGTGCAGTTGATCCTGCTGACAACAGCTCACGCCACCTTGATGGTGAGCGCAGCCATTGTGATCTCGGTCCAATCCACAACCGTGAAGGCGGCGAATTTACTGGCTTCATTTATCGTTATTCCCGTGGCCATTTTGATGCAAGGCGAAGCAGTCATGTTGTTTTGGGGAAATGATCAGGTGCTATGGCTGGCCATTTCCGGTGTGATGATCATCTCGTTGTTGTTGATACGGGTCGGCATTGCTCACTTTCAACGCGAATACCTGCTTGGCCGCGAAATTGATACGATCAATGTGGGCTGGCTCTGGCGCACATTTTGGAAGAATTTTATCGGCGGCGCAAACTCGCTTGAAGCATGGTATGTACATTCGCTTGGGTCTGCGCTGCGGAGGATTGTCCCGGCAATATTATTTTTGGCCGTAGTCGCAGTCGTGAGCGTGTGGCTGGGTCACGCCTGGGTCATGCAAAATATTCCCCAGGTGATCGCCAAATCATCACCTGAAGATATCCAAAAGTTAACTGCCGGCGTGCGTGAGATGCCGAACCTGACTAACCTTGAGGCAAAGCTTAATGCGCCATTCCTGTTTATGAACAATACGCGCGCAGTTGCAATTATATTTTTGGCAGGATTGTTCTCTTTCAGCGTACTTGGTGTTTTGCTTTACATGGTCAACATTGCATTAATGGGCGGGCTGTTCGGCGTGCTGCAATTACTTGGGATTTCTCCCTGGCCCTTATTCCTGGCAGGCGTTGTACCCCATGGCGTCTTTGAAATCCCCGCTTTGATGATCGGGAGCGCCGCCATGCTTTACATGGGAGTTGTCATCGTCACACCGCAGACGGGCAAATCCATGGGTGAAGTCATTCTGGAATCACTTGCCGACTGGACAAAGGTATTTCTGGGGATAGTCGTCCCCCTATTGGCCATAGCCGCGGTCATCGAGGCCTATCTCACGCCGCTCTTACTGGCATGGGTATTGAAGTAGGGCAAGAGCATGAAAGATAAAAGAGACGGCTTCATTCCTAAAGAAAATCTCATCTCCATTCGACCAGCCGTGCTGGTTGGGATCATTACACTTATTGCCATAATCATTACTGCAATAATTATTATTCCACCTGAGTCCTATCTGGATAAAATCATAACGATTGTTTATGGGGCGGCGGGAAGCGCTTACCTTATCCTTTTCTATTTCCTATTCTCCATCTTATCGAATAAAAAAACGTTGTTCACCTGGGTCAATGCGATCATAGCGGGCATTTCCATCGGGCTGCTTTCTCTGGCGCTTCCTGATGAACTGGATCTTATGCTCGGCACATTGACGATAGTGGCCTGCATATTCTCAGCTGTCATCTCGGAGCGTGCCCAGTCTTACTTCATCCTTATCAGCGCCAGCGCCTTCCTGTATCTCATCCACCAAAATCCGCTTACCGATATCAACAGGTGGACTGAACATTTGGTTATGACCATGCTGGCCGTGCTTTCCATTGAGACGATCTTCCAGTTGAAAAACCTCTCCAAGCAGCAGATCAAGAGACTCGAGATCATCAATGAGTTCAGCAAACAGATCGTCTCTACACTGGATACGAAAGAGATCTTTTCCCTGCTAGACACCACTTTGCAAAACGTCATGAAAGTGGATTCCTACTACATCGGCACCGTGAAAGGCGACGAATTATATCTTGAGGTTTTCTGCGATGAAGGCCAATATTTCCACGACATGCACCTGCCAAGGAAAGGAACCTTATCAAACTGGGTTATTAATCATCAACAGGAACTCTTTCTTCCCGACTTGAGAAATAAACTTACACTCGAAGATGTCGAACTGATAGTTTGGGGGAAAGAAAAAGCATCCCTTTCATGGATGGGAGCGCCCATGCGAGGCCAATACGTAGACGGTATCATGGTGATCGCCTCTTACAAGGCAAATGACTTCGACCGAAGCGACATGGAACTGCTCTCGAATATCGCCCAGCGGGCAGCCTTGGCGCTGGACAACACCTATCAACACGCCCTCGTGGAAGAAGAAGCACGACTCGACAGCCTCACGCGTGTACTAAATCATGGCTACTTCGTTCAGACCCTGCATAAACAAGCACAAACCTGCCTCGCAGAAAACCAACTCCTCAGCCTGATCATGCTTGACATTGATTACTTCAAAAAATATAACGACACATACGGGCACGTAATTGGGGATGAAGTATTGGTCAGTCTTTGTAAAGTGATCCGCGCCCATATCAAAACCATAGATGCGGTTGGGCGCTGGGGCGGCGAGGAGTTTGCCATTTCGCTTCCAAATACCAGCGGAGCGCAGGCCGTGCAAGTTGCGCAGCGTATCCGCGAAACAATGGCATCGCTAAGAATTGAAGACCACAGTCAAAGGACCATCCCATCCCCGACAGTCAGCCAGGGAATTGCGGTTTTTCCATCCGAGATCAAAGAAGTTGAAAAACTTATAGACTTAAGTGATAACCGCCTCTATATAGCAAAAGAACGCGGACGGGATCAAATTGAGCCCGGGCCCACGTTCTGGGAAAACAACTAAAGTTTTTTCCTATTTCAGCACTTCGCGAAACGCCTTCAACGTTTTTTCCACACCTTCATCATTCACCCAATAATGTGTCACCAGGCGAAAGCGCCGCGGACCTGCCCAATCTACCAGCACACCGCGCTGCTTCATTCCCTCGATAATTTCGTCCACGCTTAATTTGACTTCATCCCTTAGATCGAAATACACCATATTGGATGAAGGACTCGCATCCAGCTTTAATCCCTGAAACTGCTTCAACCCCTCAAACAGATCCTTCGCCCGGGCATGGTCCTCCCCCAGCCGCATGGACATTTTCTCCAGCGAGATCAGTCCCGCCGACGCCAACACTCCCACCTGACGCACTCCCCCGCCCAGCATCTTGCGCAGGTGACGCGCCCGCTTAATGAATTTCTTCGTACCAACCAGCATCGAGCCGACCGGCGCAACCAGACCCTTGCTCAGACAAAACATGACAGAGTCCGCAGGTGCGACCAAGTCTTTCACTGAAATATTTAATGCCGCTGCCGCATTGAATATCCGCGCGCCATCAATGTGCAATGACAGATTATTTTCACGCGCCAACTTCCCGACAGCCTTCATATATTCAGCGGAAAGCACAACACCGCCGCACACGTTCTGGGTATTCTCCAGGCAGATGAGTCGTGTAATGGTGTGATGCACATCCTCGGTCTGGATGGAAGCGAGAATGTCATCGAGCAAAAGTGTTCCATCGGGTTGATTCATGATCGGGTGCGGGTAAATCCCACCGAGCGCAGCCATCCCGCCAGCCTCGTTCAAATATATATGAGACTTGTCACCAACGATCACCTCATCCCCACGCTGACAGTGAACCAGCAAAGCAAGCAAATTGCCCATCGTCCCGGATGGGACAAAAAGAGAATCTTCCTTGCCAAGCATTTCAGCAGACTTTTCCTGTAATCTATTTACAGTTGGGTCATCCATGTAAACATCATCGCCCACTTCAGCCTCCGCCATCGCTTCGCGCATTTCCGGCGTGGGCTTGGTAACAGTATCAGAACGAAGGTCTATGTATTCCATATTTGTATTCTCCTAAGAGCTATCCCCTCACTTCTTCCAACACCCGCTTCAACTCATCCGGCAATTCCGCCTCAAAAACTCGCGGTTGCTTTTCGTTGGGCAAAATGATCTTAAGTTTTGCCGCGTGCAAAAAATGTCTCTTGATATCTAATGTCACGCTTTTCTTCCCATAAATGGAATCGCCCACGATCGGGCAGCCTAAGAATTGGCAATGCAATCGAATTTGATGTGTTCGCCCGGTAAATGGATGAAACTCCAAAAGCGTATGATCTCTAAATGACTCAAGCGTCTTATACTCGCTGACCGACTCGCGCCCCTTGCCCGCAGAGACTATTGCCATCTTCTTCCTGTGGCTTGGGTCACGCCCAATGGAGGCCTCCACTCGTCCGGTTGGTGTGGGCGGTTTGCCGTCCACCAACGCAAGGTAGGTCTTCTCAACAGTCCGCAAGCGGAATTGATCCTGCAACCAGCGATGAGCGCGCTCGTTCTTTGCAAGCACGATCAGCCCGGATGTCTCCTTATCCAGCCGATGCACCAGCCCGGGACGTTCCTCGCCGCCAATGCCCTCCATGTCAGGGTCATATCCCAGCACGGCATGGACCAGCGTGCCAGAGTCATGTCCCGCCGCGGGATGAACGACCATACCAGCCGGTTTATTTACAACGATCAAATCATCATTTTCAAAAATAATATCTAACGGAATATCCTCACCCACCAAACTGCTTGGGACAGGCGGGGGCACGCGCACTTCCACTTCTGCGCCCGAATCAATAGATTGACCAGATTTTTTTGCGAGGACATTATTTATGGAAACAAAACCATCATCAATTAACCCCTGCAAACGGGCGCGTGAAAACTCAGGCAAACACGTTACCAGGAATTTATCAAGGCGCTCTGCTTTTTCCCCATCATAACGAAATTTCTCTATGCGATCACTCACGATTGCTCGCTATTTATTTTCGGCTGATCACCGTCCACTGGCAATTGATCACCAACGGCCGATAACTCCGCCATCTTCTTCTTTTCCTGCCGTTCTTTTACCCAAATACCGAGCATTAAAACGACAACGCCAATGGAAATTGAAGAATCTGCAACATTGAAAACCGGGAATGTTCCAACAGAAATAAAATCTGTCACTCTCCTAAACAAGAGTCGGTCAATTAGATTTCCGGCCGCGCCTGCAAGCTGCAATCCCATCGCGAGTTTCAACGTCCAATCGTCTGCTTCCACTTGTGGATAGTAATAAATGATCGCGCCGATCACTATGAATGCAAGAACCGTAAAAATCAAATTTCCATTCTGGAACATTCCAAAGGCCGCGCCGCTATTATGCCAATTCACAATCCGTGCGTACGGACTAAGCCACATCAGCCAGCTCGGAAGCCACTGTGAGCCAAGGTCAATATTCGTCCGCACCAGCCATTTCGTCCATTGGTCCAGTGCAATTACGAAACCTGCCACGCCAAACAAAACCAAATAATTTTTAATCTTCGAATTCAACTTTCACCTCAATTAGTATTTTCGTGCGCTTATTGTACCGCACCCACAAACACCCTCGGCACGCGCGCGCTGATATTCGTCATTACTTCGTACTCATTCGTACCGGCCCAATCTGCCAGGTTTTCAGCGGTGATCCCATTGCCAAGCAGAGTCACATCATCGCCCACTTTTATATCATTATCACCAACATTTACCATGAACTGGTCCATGCAAATGCGCCCGACCTGCTGATATTTTTTTTGATGGATAACAACCTGCGGCTGATTGGTCATGCGGCGGAAATAACCGTCGGCATAACCGCAAGGGACGGTGACGATCCTTGTCGGCGCCTCTGCCTGCCACAACGACCCATAGCTGACTCCCCGCCCAGGCTGGGTGATCTTGCTGAACACAACTTTCGATTTCCAGGTAAGTGCGGGTTTAACTTCAATAGTTCTTTCAATATCACGGTCAGGGTAAACGCCATAAAACAAAACGCCGGGGCGTACCATGTCATAATAGCTTTCGGGCATCACCAAAGTCGCACCGGAATTTGCAGTGTGTCTTATTGGCGGATTCGGTACGCCTAGCTTTTCATAAATAGACAAGACTTCTTGAAAGCGCTTGAGTTGGAGAGATGCTTCAACCATGTCGTTGCGAGGGCGCACTTGGTTTTCGCCCGAAGCAATCCCCTGCGAAGTTGGAGGTTGCTTCGGTGCTATCGCTCCTCGCAACGACATGGACTCCGAATTCGCAAAGTGTGTAAAAATGCCTTCTATCTCCAAGTGGCTACACGACAACGATTTCTCGATCAATGCTTCGGCTTCATATTCGCGGACGCCGATGCGCTCCATGCCGGTATCTATCTTGAGATGCACTTTAAGGCTCTTACGGGTTGAGTCTGCCAGTTGTTCAGCAGCAGTCAACAGGTCCAGCGAAGATGCGGCGAGGGTTAGGTCATATTCAAAAAAGTCGGGCAACTGCTCCAGTAGAGTCCCGCCCATGACGAGGATCGGAGTCGCGATCCCCAGTTTACGAAGATGAATGCCTTCCTCGGCAATCGCCACGCCAATGTAATCAGCATAAGGTGCGATGAATGGCGCAACGCCATCCACGCCGTGACCGTAGGCATTGGCTTTCAGCACAACGAGGACTTTTGCAGGCGCGACATGTGCGCGGATGTTTTCGAAGTTTTGTTTTAATTGAGGGAGGTTGACTTCAAGATATGTAGGACGCATGGTTTATTTACGATTAGGATTTGCCCGCCAATGGTATTCAACATCGGGTTCTGATTCAGGCTCGGGACTGACACCGAATTTCTCTGCGACAAATCCGTTTTTTTCATAGAACGAACGCGCCATTTTATTGGCAACGTGAGTATATAACCAGATATGCTTCGGCAAAAGTTGGCGCGCCTTCCCAAGCAAAGCCTGCCCAATGCCCTGACGATGATAGGCGGGGTCAACATAGAGTCGGTCAATGAAGTTGCCCTGAATGGCGAGAAAACCCAATGGAACGCCGTCGCGCTCATAAACCCATATTTGATTTTCAGCCACGACGGCTTTTAAAAAATACTCACGGGCATCTTCGAGTTTATGTTCCATGCGCGCCATAAGTTTGGGCATGGCCGCGGTTTGGGCGTCAAACCAGATACGGGTAATATCATCGAAATCTTCAGGCTTATAAAATCGGATAATGGGCTTCATACCATGAGTATAACCGACTCGCAAAAAATCCCTGAAGGATAAAGAGATCCTTCAGGGATTTTGATTTGATTGGTTGGTCTAATGCCACGCGCCGAGGATGGTTCCCATCACGACGAAAGTGACGAGGTGATTCCCTGCTTCAAGTACCCAGGCTTTTAATCGGTCTGCGAACAATTTATTCGTTAAGCTTGAAGGGGCTACAAAACCAAGCCAGAGAAAGAAACCAGCCAGTGCGCCAGAGCCCAGTGTTGCACCGCCAGACATGCTGCCCATAGCGTTAACCATCACAGCCATAAAGACTGCCTGAACGAATGAAGAGAACACGATTAAGCCCCATACAAGGGCCATGCTTGTGCTGCTGCCAGGGTCCTGGGTATCTGCCTTGCCAATGGCTTTCCACCAGATGGGGAAAAACGTCTTAGGACTAAACCAGATACCACCGATGATCATGCTTGCCACAACACAAGCCACGACAGCCAACCAGTTTATAGAACTAAAGTCCATTTCAACCTCCGTTTACTAATAAAGTTGATCGACGCGCGCCGATCTTTTGGCGCATTATACCAGAATATTTGTTCTAACTTACAGTCTGAGATTATATTTTTCCAGCAACATAATCCAGCACATCGATCTTCGTGAGGATGCCGATCGGCTTGCTGTGCTCCACCACGATCAACGCATAACCACCCGTCATGGATGGCATGGCATCTTCAAGCGGGGTTTCCGGCGGGAAAACCGCACCCGCATTTTGCACGAGAGAATCGATCTTCTCGTCATTATTATGGTCATGTCTCTCGAGCATGTGATTCAGTAAATCCACCTCTTCGATGAGACCGACCAACGTTCCATCCGCGCCGACAACTGGCATTTGAGAAACGCTGTGTTGGTGCATCACTGACACCACCTTGCGGATCGAATCGCCTAGTGCGGCAGTTTGTAAAACCTTATTCGGCTTGGCCAGCAACAGGTCAGCAAGAGCCGTTTCACCAAATTCCATCGAAAGGAAACCGAACTCGCGCATCCACTTGTCATCATAAAATTTCGAAAGATAGCGTGAACCTGAATCTGGCAGGATCACCACAGGGATTCGTCCGGCCGGCAATTTGCGGCAATATTTGACTGCGCCTGCTATCGCGGAACCGGACGACCCGCCCGCGAAGATTCCCTCCTGACGCACCAGTTGCCGCGCCCACAAGAACGACTCGCGGTCGCCGGCGCGTTCGATTGCATCCACAACCGTAATATCCATCGCGGACGGTAAAAAGTCCTCGCCGATGCCTTCCACTTTATAAGTCTTGGGATATGCACCTGCGGGAATGATGCCCTTGTTCTGCCAAATTTCGGTAAGGATCGAACCTTCGATATCCACACCTACAATTTGAATGTTTGGATTCCTGGATTTCAGATAACGACCAACACCGCTGATCGTTCCGCCTGTACCGATGCCAATAATGACATCGGTTAACTTTCCGTCAGTCTGTTCCCACAACTCGGGACCGGTGCTGATCTCGTGAGTCTTCGGGTTATCCGGGTTGTGATATTGATTTGCCAAAATCGCATTGGGGGTTTCGCGCGCAAATTTCTTCGCCACTTCATAATAAGAGCGCGGATCATCCGGTCCCACCGCAGTGGGCGTAATGACAACTTTCGCGCCATAGGCTCGCAGCAACAAGATCTTTTCATTGCTCATTTTGTCGGGCATGACAAAGATGGTCTTGTAGCCCTTCAAGGCCGCGGCAATAGCAAGACCCACACCCGTGTTGCCTGAGGTCGCTTCGACAATTGTGCCGCCGGGTTTGATTTCTCCACGTTTCTCAGCCTGCTCGATGATGTATGCACCGACGCGATCCTTGACCGAACCGCCGGGATTCATAAATTCTAATTTTGCGTATAAAGGGACGGGCAGGTCGCGCCCAATGCGTTCCAATTTTACGAGTGGTGTATTTCCCATCGCTCCAAGCACATTATTAAATACTCGTTTATCTTTTGATTCAGGTAAGCCTATCATTTTTTCTCCTTTGGTGGGGATATTTTACCGTCTTTAACAATAGACCTCCGAGTTTTTGCAACTCGGAGGTTCTGGTTCACTCTTCCTTGCTAACACTTCCCACCCGTGCATTCGTCAACTTGATGAGATCATCCACCCTCAATTGAATATCCAGTCCGCGCTGACCGCCGGAAATATAGATTTGTTCATAAGTTTGCGCAGCAGAATCAATCACTACCTGAAAGCCCTTGTTGATCAACGCCAGCGGAGAAATTCCACCCGCTTGAAGTCCGGTCAATTCTTCGGCTTCGCGCTCGGTGGGCAGGTGCACTTTTTTCTCAGCCAGAAAAACTGCCAATAGTTTCAAGTCCACAACTCGAGGTCCGGGAATGACAGCGAGGATCGGCTTCTTTTTTTCGCGCACGATCACGATCGTCTTAAAGACCTGTCCGGGCGGAACATCCATGTAATTTGCAGCTTCCACTGCCCCGAGTTTCTCAGCGGGCAATTCATGCGCGAGATATTTCACCTTGCGTGCATCCAAAAACCGGGTGACGTTATTTGCGATGGTCATGTGATATAAAATCCTGTACAATTATAAACATAAAGGAGGCCGCCATGCCAGAATCAGAAACCCAGAGACTGAAACGACTCCGCCAAAAACAACTCGCCGACCGTGACCCCTTGGTCAAGCAACGTCAATTTCAGCATAGCAGTGTGATCAAAGAAAAACGTATGCAAAAACCTTTTTCGCTGAAAAAGGCGTGGAGCGACCTTCCACATGTGATACGGTCACCGTTTTATGGACTCATCTTGGGAGTGATCGTGATTGTAGTCCTCCCGAATGTTTGGAATTCTCCCTACGCCGTTTTAGCCGGCGCTGGAGCAACTCTATTATTTGTTGTCTTCGGCGCGGTCATGGGGAATTCACTTGACCTGCGTGACGATATCAAGGATCACCTAAAATAATTTTATGAAATCCGCCAACACTGCCATTCCGCTTGAAAAACTGATCGAGCAATTGCCCGAGAATTACTCCATGAAAGACCGTGAGTTAATTCAACGTGCCTATCATGTGGCAGAGGAAGCGCATCGCGGACAGAAGCGCCATTCAGGCGAGCCTTATATCAATCACTGCGTATCAGTCGCAAGTATTCTAGCCGACCTTAAAGTGCCGCCGGAAGTCATTGCTGCCGGACTCCTGCATGACACGGTGGAAGATACCTCGGTAACCCTTTCTGATATCCGCCGCGACTTCGGTGACACCATAGCCGCCCTGGTGGATGGCGTTACAAAACTGACCCACCTTCCGCGTGTATCCCGCGGTGACCAGATCGCAGGCAAGGATGACGATGGATCAGAGGTGGAAGAACAACCTGCCACACCCGCTTTGCTTGGACGCAAGGAAGACATCGTCTCGGAAACTTTACGCAAGACATTCCTCGCCATGGGCAAGGATGTGCGCGTCATGTTCATCAAGCTGGCCGACCGCACCCATAATATGCGCACGCTCAGTCACATGCCGGAGCACAAACAAAAACGTATCGCACAGGAAACCCTCGATATTTTCTCCCCAGTCGCGAATCGACTTGGCATCTGGCAGATCAAATGGGAGTTGGAAGACCTGGCCTTCCGCTATGTCAACCCGGCCAAGTATAAAGAGATCGCAGAACTTCTTGCAGAAAAAAGACCAGACCGCGAAGCCCAGCTTGAAGCCATCAAGGAAAACCTTGTAAAACTGCTGGAGAAGAATAATATCAAGGTAGAGATCAGCGGACGTCCGAAGCATATTTATTCCATTTACAAGAAAATGCAAAATAAGGATAAGCCCTTCGACATGGTGCGTGACGTGCGCGCTGTCCGCCTCATCGTGCCGGATGTGCCATCCTGTTATGCCGCGCTGGGCGTGATCCATACCACATGGCGACCCATCACCGGCGAATTCGATGATTACATCGCCGCACCAAAAGATAACTTTTATCAATCCCTGCATACAGCGGTTCTTTATGAAGACAAACGTCCGCTCGAAGTGCAGATCCGCACTCACGAAATGCACCTCAATGCTGAGTATGGCATCGCTGCCCACTGGCGCTACAAGGAAGGCACCAAGCAGGCAGACAAAAATTATGAACAGCAGATCAATTCTCTGCGTTCCATGATGGAATGGGGACCGGATGTTCACGACGCGGCCGAGTTCGTAGAGTCCATGCACAGCGATGTCTTTCAGGACCGCGTCTACATCTTCACTCCGCGCGGTGATGCCATTGACCTGCCAGCCGGCTCCACACCACTTGATTTTGCCTATCACGTCCACACAGACATCGGACATCGCTGTCGCGGCGCACGTATCAACGGGAAACTCGTCCCGTTGTACCAGACTCTAAAGACCGGAGACCAGGTCGAAATCCTGACAGCGAAGCGCGGCGGACCCAGCCGTGACTGGCTCAATGCCAATTTGGGACTCGTCAAAACCCAACGGGCACGCGCCAAGATCAAGGCCTGGTTCAAGAAACAGGAAGATGAACAAAATTTGGCACAAGGGCGGGATACACTGGAAAAAGAACTTCAGCGCCTTGGGATCAAAGAAGTCAACTTTGAAAAAATGGCGCGCGACCTTAATTACAAAACACCCGACGAGATGTTCATTGAACTGGGCAATGGCGAACTCACCGTCAGCAAGGTTATCAAGCAGTTCTCACAACACGAAGAAACGCAGGATATTTTTGAAGTCAATCCAACTACTGCCAAAGCTGCATCCACGAATGTCATTGAAGTGGTTGGACTCAAAGGCATGCTTTCCAGTATGGCGCGTTGCTGCAACCCCATGGCCGGAGACCAGGTCGTTGGCTTTATCACCCGCGGACGCGGTGTTACCATTCACCGTCAGGATTGCCCAAATATTTTACGCACCGAAGACCGCGAACGCCTGCTTCAAGTTGGCTGGGGACATATTGAACGTACTTATCCAGTTCCGATACAGATCAAGGCTTATGACCGTCAGGGGCTGGTGGGTGACATTTCAAACCTTCTCTCTGATGAAAATATTAATATCGCCGATGTGGCCGTCAACACCAACCGCAGTATCGCCGACCTGCGCCTTATCATCGAAGTCAAAGACATCACCCAACTCAGCCGCGTGCTGACCCGTATTGAAAATCTCCCCAATGTAATGGAAGCCCATCGAACCAATCCCGGCTGAACGTTTGCGGTATAATCGCGGCGCTTCGCCATGCTAACCGTTACTCAGGCGCGCGAGCGCATCCTTTCCCATTTTCAAACCACTGCAGAAGAAACCCTTCCGCTGACAGAGTGCGCCAATCACATCCTGGCAGGTGATGTGACTGCGCCGTACGACCTTCCCCTTTTTGACAATTCATCCATGGACGGATTCGCTCTTCGCGCCGAAGACGCTTCTCTCTTAACTCTAAGCGTGGTTGCCGATATTCCAGCCGGATCAGCGCCGACAGTGACTCTCGGGCGAGGCCAAGCCGCGCGGATCATGACGGGCGCGCAAATTCCAAAAGGCGCAGACGCTGTCATTCCTGTTGAAGAAACAGACTTCAACTCGCGCGAGGCTGGCAGCCCCGCACCGAAAACAATTTCATTTACAAAAAATGTAAAGGCGGGCGAGAACATCCGTCCGCGCGGAGCTGATGTTCATGCGGGTGATGATATCCTGCAAAAAAGGCGCAAACTCAAGCCGCAGGATTTGGGTCTGCTTGCGATGTTGGGATTTGCAAATGTAAATGTCTATAAAAGTCCGCGCATTGCGTTGCTTTCCTCCGGCGATGAATTGGTAGATGTAAATATTCCACTGACTGCCGGCAAGATCCATGACTCAAATTCATACACACTCGCCGCGCTTATACAAAACACGGGTGCGGATGTTCTGCAATTAGGTGTCGCAAAAGATTCACGCGAATCGGTTGAGAGTTTGTTACAAAAAGCAGTTAGTGAGAAAGTTGATTTGATCCTCTCCTCTGCTGGCGTCAGCGTGGGCGCATTTGACTTTGTGAAGGAAGTTGTTGAATCAAATGGCAAACTGGATTTCTGGCGCGTGAATATGCGTCCCGGAAAACCGCTGGCTTTTGGTGAATATCACAGTACGCCTTTCATTGGTCTGCCCGGCAATCCCGTCTCCGCCTTTGTTGGTTTTGAGATTTTCGTGCGTCCCGTGCTTGAAAAGTTGAGCGGCCAATTGGACGGAATCAGGCGGACCGTTAAAGTAAGATGCGAACAGGAGATCGAGTCTGATGGACGAGAGAGTTATCTGCGAGCAAAACTCCGTGAAGAAAACGGCATCTACATCGCAGAGTTGACGGGTCATCAAGGCTCGGGAAATTTGCTTTCGCTCGTTCAGGCAGATGCTTTACTAATTATCCCCGCTGGTGTAAAATGCGTGCCTGTTGGTCGGGAAGTAGACGCCTACTTATTATGAGGAAACATGGATAAATGGTTGTACCGGTTCTCGGTTGTGCTCGTAGTTTTGGGTTTACTTGTTTCAATTTACATGACGATCTATAAGATCACAAACGACGACAAGATGTGTCTCGGGTCAGGCGATTGTTCCACGGTCAATTCCAGCATTTATGCTGAAGTCAATGGAATTCCTGTAGCGGTCTTTGGCATAGTCGGCTATCTTGCCATCCTGGCCGTGCTGGTTTGCGAAAAGCGGAATCGGTTCTTTGAAGTGAACGGCACATTGATGATCTTCGGCATGTCGCTGACCGGATTTCTTTTTACTCTTTGGCTGGTTTATGTGGAGATCGCATTAATTCACGCGCTCTGCCCGTTCTGTGTTACATCACAGGTTGCAATGACCCTCATTTTCATCATGGCGGTCATTCGCCTAATCAAACAACCCCAATCTTAGGAGGAAGCTAAATGCCCCGGATTAAGTGTCACTACGTAGATTGTGTGTTCGTGGACGAAGGTTATTGTTCTGCCGCCGCTGTTGAGTTGGATCCGGATACCGGATGCAACACCTATTCCGCCACTGAAGGCGCCCTAAAAAAAGCCGATGACTGGGACGAAGAAGAGGAAACGGAAGATTGGGACGAAGAAGACGGCGACGATGAGGATGATGACTGGCTCAACGACGACGAGGAAGACGAGTTCTAAAACCGTTCTTTCATAACCGAAAATTGATCCTACAAAAAAAGCCTTCTCTGCGCGAGAAGGCTTTTTTGATTACACAGCACAGGGGCGGGATGACCCCGCCCCTACACATTGTTATTTCACAAATTGATACAACAATACGCCTGCCGCCACCGCAAGGTTGAGCGAGCTTACTCGTCCCTGCATGGGTAAAGACACGGTCACATCACATGCAGAAATCTGTTCGGGTGTCATCCCTTTTTGCTCGTTACCCAATACCAAAACCCACGGCTCGCGAGGAGCAAACTCGCGATAATCTTTTTCCGCTTTTGCCGATGTGCCGATGAGTTGGTATTTTTCCGCACGCGCCCATTCACCAAATTCTTTGAATGAAGTTTGGATGATCGGCTTCCAGAAAATTGTTCCCATGCTGGCGCGGATCACACTGGGATGAAATAGCTCCACGCCGCCATCAAGCAGGAAGAGCACATCCGCGCCGGAAGCATCCAATGTGCGAAGAATTGTCCCAACATTACCGGGGTCTTGCGGTGAGACCAACGCGACGCCGCGCGTGAATGGCTTAACCTCTTTGAGCTGACTCTTCTTCTGGCGCACGATAGCGATGATGCCCTGTGGGTTTTCCTTGTCCGCCATTGACTCCATGACTTGTGGAGTGACAGGCTGAGGCTGAAAAGAGAGGCGCGAGATCAGATCATGCGCGAAGGGGCTGGTCAGCACCCCGGAAGAATACAGGACAGACTCGACATCCCAGCCAGCTTCAAAGGCCTCGCCAACATGATGAATCCCTTCCACGAGAAATAGTCCGCTTTCAACGCGGGCTTTCTTTTGATGCAAAGCCCGCGCTTGCTTGATCAACGGGTTGCTTAAGCTTGTAATCAATGGTTTGTGCATGTCCCTATTGTAAATGATTCCCTGTGTGTTTTTAGCTTCCGTAATCTTCCCAAATTGATTACACTACAAGCCGCCAGTAGAAGTGACTGATGAAAATTAAGTAATTTCTGCCGGAACCGCGGGTGTAGGACATGTTCTCTAACATGTCCGTCGGCGTTAGAGAACGCCGACTACACTACATTTACCCACAAGGAATCACATGAAAATACTCTCCAAAAAATTCATTCCAATAAATTTCTGGCAGATCGCCCTATGGCTGGCGTTATTTACTATTTTTTATAACATCCTCGAAGGCGTGATCTCGATCTTCTTCGGGTTCAGTGACGAAGCGCTGACCCTCTTTGGCTTCGGCGTTGACTCCTTTATCGAAGTGATGTCTGGCATTGGGATTCTCGCCATGTTGATCCGCATCCAGCAAAATCCAAACACATCCCGCACCCGCTTTGAAGTGACCGCCTTGCGCATCACAGGCTTGGCATTTTATCTCCTCGCCGGCGGACTTGGCATTACAGCAATTTACAATCTCTTCACCACCCACAAACCTCAGACCACCCTGCCCGGTTTCATCATTTCTATCGTTTCCATTGCGGTGATGTGGGCATTGGTCATGGGCAAACGCAAAGTTGGGCGGGCACTCAAGTCAGCACCCATTCTTGCGGACGCGAATTGCACACTGGTATGTATTTACATGTCTCTTGTTTTACTTGCCTCGAGTTTAATTTATGAACTGACGGGTTTTGGGTTTATCGACAGCATCGGCGCCCTGGGTTTGATCTACTTCTCCATAAAAGAGGGGCGCGAATCTTTTGATAAAGCCAAAGGCTTGGAGTGTGACTGCGAAGACGAGGATTGCAAGGATTAATTGGCTCTCTGAGAATTGCCGTGAAGCATCGCCACATGTAGGTCGGACACTTGCGCCGCGACGCCAGTGCGGTGTTGGCAATCCGACCTACGCCGAACCGCCATATGTGCTGGACTATCACGACGATTCCTAATGAGCCGATTAATTTCACTCGTTTGGCTTGGTTTATAATACTATCCATGAAAACACTTCGCTGGCTGGCATTTTCGTTGATCTTCTTCCTGCTTTCATGTCAGCCAAATCCATCCTCCTCCATTACTATCATAGATGGCGGACAAATCACAAACTTCAATTCGTCAGAGCGTGTGCCGTCGGTTTTGTTAACTCAGAACGGGATCACACTCCGGGCGAATGACCGCGTGCTTTCCAACGGCGTTTCTGTCGCTGTTGACCAGGCTTTGTCTGCATCTGGTTCAATTCAGTTGCAATTGCGCAGGGCTATAACAGTTAATATCGTCACCTCGAATGAAGAGCAAACTATCCAGTCCTCTGCTTTCACTGTGGGGCAAGCCTTGAGCGAAGCCGGGATTTCACTTAGTGGAAATGACTTTATCAATCCACCGGCTGAGACTCCCATTACAGTCCCATTGACCATTACCTACACGCCAGCGCGGGAAATAACCATCAGCGCAGGTGAAAACACATTGAAAGTTCGCTCTGCCGCAGGGACAGTTGGTGAGGTCCTTGCTGAGGCTGGGATTTCCCTCGTTGGCGCAGACACCAGCTCCCCGTTACAGAGTGAAGCGTCGCCATCGAATGGTCAGATCCACGTGGTGCGAGTCTATGAGACCACCAGCGTCGAGTTGAAACCGATCCCCTTTACAACGAAGACAATCGAGTCTATCGAACTTCCGCTTGGGCAGGATAATACGATCCAGGCGGGCGTCAATGGATTGGCGATGATCCGCACACGGGTCCGCTATGAAAATGGGAAAGAAGTCAGCCGCACAACTGAAAGCGAGACGGTCATGCGCGAACCCCAGGAGCAGATCGTGGCAAGCGGGTCACAGATCGTGCTTGCGCCGGTTGGCGAGGGAAGTCCATACGAATATTGGGTCAAAGTGGAAATGTACGCGACGGTCTACTCACCATGCAATACGGGCAAGCCGGGCTGTTCCTATGGGACCGCCAGCGGCGCGCGTGCGGGTCAGGGCATTGTGGCGATGGATTATTCGATCTACAGCCTTGTGGCTGGGATGCGGGTTTACATCCCCGGCTACGGACTTGCGACGATCGGCGATACTGGCGGCGGACCCATCATTGAAACTGCCCTCGGCGTACCGCGCACAAGCTGGATCGATCTCGGTTTCAACGAAGGTGAAATGCGCGACATGACGGGCTGGGTAACGGTTTATTTCCTTGCGCCAGCGCCGGCGGAAATTCCTTATTTCTTGAAATAGGTCACAAGGCAAGTGTGTGGATTAGGCTTACGCAATACCACAAGAACTTCCACGAATTCGCACAACTAATTTAGAAATTCGCGCACATTCGTGAAATTGGTGGCTAAAAGATTTTGAACTGCCTAAGCCCATGGACAATTCTTTTCAAGACAACTGAACGATAAAATGACCCGCGCGCAAAAAGCCATCATTGCATTTCTTTTCATCATCGCCCTTGCCTTCATCGCCAGTGTGGGGATTTATGCATTCCAAAGTTACCGCGCCTTCGTCACGCAGCCCCTGGGACCAGCCCTTCCATCCGCGCCATTAAGCCTGCCTCCCACATGGACACCCACTGTTAGTTTGGTAACCCCTGAACCAACTCCCACCCACTCAACACCCATACCCGGCGCAGAGGCTTACATCCCAACACCTTTTTCAATTACACTAGCGCCCCGCGTCGTTTGTGGCGGACCTGACGTGATGAACATTATCGTCGTGGGCGCAGACAGCCGCTCCGATGGCTATCTCTACGGTCTTGGTGATGCCATCCGCCTCGTCCGTGTGGACTTTACCACGCCGAAAATCACTGTCCTCGAATTTCCACGTGACCTATGGGTGGAAATCCCATACATCGCCGATAATCTCAATGGACAGGATCATGAAAAATTAAACCAGGCCTATTTGTATGGTCAGCCCGGTTTTCGTTATTGGGATGACCCAAGCGGCGGTCCCGGTTTGCTCTCACTCACCCTCGACAGGAATTTTGGCGTCCATGCCGATCATTATGTAGCCGTCAACATGCGTACCTTCGTCAACGTGGTCAACGCCGTAGATGGCATTGATGTCACCATTTCAAATGAAAAATCCGCAAAATTATTCGGACTTCAAATCGGCGAGAATCACTTGAATGGCGACGAGGCTCTCAAGGTTGTACGCAACCGCGGAAATGGCACCTTTGGGCGGGCCGACAACCAGAACATTGTTTTGTGCGGACTTCGCAAAAAGCTCACCAGCCCAGGCGTGATCACAAAAATACCGGAGTTGATCCAATCATTTCAAGATAACATCCTCACCGACTTCACGCCTGAACAACTTTCCCAGCTGGCCTGTCTCGGCACAAAAATGCCGCCACAAAATATTCTCTTCGCGACCTTTCCTGAAGAGCTATTTACACAGACTCATATTTTCGACCCTGTTTTCGAAAAAGAAGTTTTTACCTGGGATGTGGACTTCAACATTCTAGCCGACTATGTCGCGCAATTTCAGGCAGGCACCTGGCCTCAACCAGTCCCCGCCAAACCCGAATCCACCAAAACCGAGATCGTATGCCAATGAATCCATTCTCCATTCCCCCGCTCGATGCTCACGCTGTCCTTAAACGCTTTCACCTGCACGCAGAAAAAGGCCTTGGGCAGAATTTTCTTCAAGACTCGTCCGCTCTCGAAAGAATCGCTCTCGCCGCTGAAATTAAAGCGGATGACTGCGTCCTTGAAATTGGTCCCGGCCTTGGGAGTCTCACCCGCTATCTGGCTGTCTCTGCCAAAGAGGTGATAGCGGTCGAACTGGACCCGGACCTGCTTGCCCCACTAAAAGCAGTCCTCACGCCTTATCAGAATGTGCGCGTGGTTCAGGGTGACATTTTAAAATTAACCATTTCAGAGATCATTCACACACCAGATTATCTCGTGGTTGCGAACATCCCCTACAACATCACATCCGCCATTATCCGCCATTTACTTGAAAGCGACCCGACACCGCGCCGTGTAGTATTGACCATTCAAAAGGAAGTGGCTGAACGCATCTGCGCCAAAGCCGGCGACCTGAGTTTATTGGCGCTCAGTGTGCAAGTGTATGGCAAGCCCAGCATTGCCTCCATCATCCCTGCCTCCTCCTTTCACCCCGCGCCTAAAGTGGATTCAGCAATTTTGCGGATCGACATTTACAATGAACCGCTCATTCCACGCGACATGCTAAGGACATTCTTTAAACTCACCAAGGCGGGTTTCAGCCAAAAAAGAAAAACACTCCGGAATTCGCTTTCATCAGGTTTGCACATCAAACCTCAAGAAACTGAGACATTGCTCACTTCCGCAGGCATTGATTTCATGCGCCGCGCGGAGACCTTAAGTATAGAGGAATGGAAAAGGTTGTGTGAATTACACACAAAAAAATGAAATCATAGGAGACTTGTCCATGCGAAACAAAATAACACCAAATTATTTCCCTGCCCTCATCCTACTCGCAACTGCGGTTATTGCATGTAACATGCCAGCCGGGTCTACACCCGTAAATATCCAACCGCCGCAGGTTTTGCCGACACAAAATGACATGCCTCCGGTTGAGTCCACCCAGCCTGTAGCCGCTTCCCCCGAAGCACTCGTTACAACGCCTGCGCCGGCCGAGGCTGTAATTCAAACCAACCTGCCTACTATCACATTGGATGGCGGGACGGGCTATATCTTCTCCACCCAACAGACGACCAAAGATGATCGTGATATATGGTGGAATGCCGTGCAAATTGTCCCCAACACGGGATATCGCATTGTCTCTCTGGGTGTCATAAACAGTCCGCTGGATGTAGGTGCGCTTACTTTTCCGAATCAATCACCAGCATTTCTTGAACCCGTGATCGGTGAAGCCTTTGGTCTGGAGATCAACCGGGATAACGCGAAAACATACGCCATCATTAGGGTGATCAAAATGGACAGTGAACGCAGGGTAACTTTTGATTGGGTATATCCCTTCAATGGTGCTGTCACCATTAATCCATAACGCTCCGCGTATAAACTCTCTGATC
>JACRMH010000019.1 GCA_016219545.1 Chloroflexota bacterium
AATTCCTCTAAACTCGGCGGCAACAGTTGCGCTTGTTTCATTGTGTATTCTTTGAAGATGACTTTTCCGTTGTTCATCCCTCTATTGTATTAAATTCTTTTTAAATCGAAAAGGGCTGCCCTCTTTTTGGACAGCCCCTACACAAAACATATTTTTTCCGTGTAGAAGTGCGCTAGTGAGCGCACTTCTACAAGAGATCTAGTAGAAAACTTTGTGACTTTGTGGCTAAGTTAATTGCTAAATTTAGTTACTTCCTAAACCGCATGTCTCTTTCATTCTCATGACAGAACTTGCACTTGCGCCGCTCGGCCTCGACGATGGCTTGATCGCTGGACCAGAAGAAGTTATTCTCGCCGATCAATTCCACGAGTCCGCCGCGCTCCATCATGTTGCGCGCGTTATCATGGACGCCCGCGAACATGAGCGTTCCTCCCTGTTGATGCAGGCGTTCATATAAGCGGTGAATGGATTCAAGCCCAGCTGTATCCACCAGAGACACGCCGCGCATCGAGAGGATCAACGCGTGAGTATCTTTTAGATTCGCAAATGCCTCGTTGAATTGACCTGTGGCTGCAAAGAAAAGCGGACCTGTGAGAAACGCAACCTGTACATGGTTACATCTGCCTGCCGTTTCAATTCCCCTTTGTCTTAATCGTTTAATATCCACTTCCTGCACGGTGATGTCAATGCTGGCGATCTTGTTCAGGAAAACCGCGCCCGCGAGGAATGAGCCGATCATAATAGCCTGGGTCAAGTCAAGAACGATGGTTGCCAGCATGGTGATGGTGAAGGCGATCATATCGGTCTTGAAGCGCTTGCCAAAAATGAATTTGATCGAACTCCATTCGTTCATGCGGACAGCCGTCACCATCAGTACACCTGCCAGCGCAGCAAGTGGAATCCGCGCCATAAAGGGGGCAAGCAAAAACATGGAGAGCAACAAACCTACCGCGTGGATGATGCTCACAAGGCGAGTCTGCCCGCCGGATTTAATCCCCACACTCGCGCGCGCAATCGCTGCCGTGGCGGGCACTCCGCCAAAGAATGGGATGACCATATTGCCGACGCCCTGCGCGATGAGTTCCTGATTCGCCTGCAGGCGCACGCCTGTCATATTTGACCCGACTGCGCCGCAGAGCAATGATTCAACCGCTCCTAATGCAGTGATGGTCAAAGTGGGTGCGAGGAATTCTGAAAATTTTGACCAGGGGATATTTGCAATACTAAGCCGATCGGCGAGAAATAAGGTCTGCGGAATTTCCCCGATCATGGGCACAGTCCATTTCATGGCGAAGTTGACCAGTGTTGCAAGGACGAGTCCCAATAATGAAGCGGGAAAACGCGCGTTCCATTTTGCGGGCAGGAACAACATGGTCCCGATCACGATCAAACCGAGCAGAATAGTATGCCAGTCGGGTACAAGCGGTGTATTGAAATAAGCAATGAATTTTTGTGCGGCAGTTTCCGTGCCGGGAGTCTTGAAGCCGATGAAGTTATCAATTTGACCGATGAAAATAATGAGTGCAATGCCTGAAGTAAACCCACTAATGACAGGTGCAGGGATGAATGCGATAAAACGTCCAAGCCGCATCAGCCCGATGAATAATAGAATAATTCCCGAAAGCAAGCCCGCAAACCAAATCCCTTCGAGTCCGTAGCGTCCCACCAGCACGATCAGCACAGCAGACATCGCGCCGGTCGGTCCGCTGATCTGATAGGGCGCTCCGCCGAGCAAGCCCATGATGATGCCTGCGAGAATCGCTGTCACCAGTCCCGCCGCCGCAGATGCGCCTGATGCGACTCCGAACGCAAGCGCAAGCGGCAAGGCTACAGCGGCAACGGTTAAACCTGCGAATAGATCCTGTTGAAATTTCGCAAGCGAGTAGCCGCGAAATTCATCCTGATAAAGACGTACAAGGCTTCTGCGTGGCATATTTTACTTCTCCAAAGAAATGATACACCTATTTTGAAAACGACTTCAAAAATCTATCACCACTGAGACCACAGAGCGCACGGAGTTTTTTAATGATTCTTCTCAGTGCTCTTTGTGTGCTCAGTGGTTAATGCTCTTGATAATCAAGACGCCCTATCCGATTCGCAAAATGGACAACCGCGCCTCTCTGCCTCGACGATGGCCTGGTCGCTGGACCAGAAGAAATTTTCCTCGCCGATGGTTTCCACGAGGTCGTCGCGTTCCATCATCACACGCGCATTTTCGTGGACGCCTGCGAACATCAACGTGCCGCCTTGTTTCCGCAGTTTCTCGTATAAGCGGTAGAGTTCTTCGAGTCCTTCCGTATCTATCAACGGCACGCCGCGCATGGACAGGATCAAGGCGTGGGTATCATTCAAGTTGGTAAAGGCTTCATTGAATTTGCCGGTGGCCGCAAAGAACAGCGGGCCCGTCATAAAGGCCACTTGCACGTGTTTGCATTTGCCCGCCGTTCTTATCCCTCTCTCTTTGAGTCGTTTAATATCCACATCCTGGACTTCAATATCAATGCTGGCAATCTTGTTCAGGAAGAATGCACCGACAATTAAAGTGCCGGCTAAGATCGCGTCTGTCAAATTAAAAACAACTGTTGCGATGACGGAAATGGTGAACGCGATCATATTGCTTTTGAAACGTTTGCCGAACTTGCGCTTGATCGCATCCCATTCAATGGTGCGATACGCCGTGACCATTAATACGCCCGCTAATGCCGCCAGCGGAATTTTTTCAATGAAAGGAGCGAATAGGAACATCGCCAGCAGTAAGATGATCGAATGAATGATGCTGACCATGCGCGTCTGTCCGCCAGATTGGATCGCAACTTTAGTTCGGATCATCGCGGACGTGGTGGGGATCGCGCCGAAGAAAGGCAGGGCGATATTGCCCAGTCCCTGCCCGATCAATTGTTGATTCACCTGTAAGCGGACTCCGGTCATATTGGAGCCGGCCGCGCCACATAAAAATGCTTCAATCGAACCGAGCGCAGTGAGGGTCAACGCGGGGGCGATGAAATCGGTCAGATGCGTCCAGGGGATATTGGTGAGGCTGAGGTGTTTTTCGAGGATCAAGGTCCGGGGGATGAATCCTATCGTTGTGGCAGACCAGCCCAAAGTCCAGTTAAGAAGCGCGGCTGCGATCAATCCAAGCAGCGAAGATGGAAAATAGGCATTCCATTTTTTAGGCCAGAGGATCATGATCCCGATCACCACCAGCCCGATCAGGATGGCTTGCAAGTTGGGAGTGAAGCCGCCGTTGAAATATCCGATCAATTTTTGCGCGGCAGTTTCTGTGGTGGGCGTTTTGATCCCGAGCAGGTTGTCGGTTTGGCGGATGATAATGATGAGCGCGATGCCGAGGGTAAATCCACGAATGACCGGCGCAGGGACAAATGCAGTGAAGCGCCCGAGGCGCATCAACCCGATGGCGAACATCAGCAGGCCCGAGAATAAAGTGGCGAACCACATGCCTTCCAGCCCATAGCGATTGACGAGCACGATCAGCACCACACTGGTGACTGCTTTTGCGCCGCTGATCTGATAAGGCGCGCCGCCCAGCGCACCGATGAGCAGACCGCCGACAATGGAGGTGATCAACCCTGCGGCCGCGCCGGCGCCGGAACCAACGCCGAAGGCCAGCGCGAGCGGCAACGCCACAGCAGCGACAGATAGGCCGGCAATAAGGTCCTTTTGAAATGTGGCAAGCGAATAGTTTGAGAACTCGTCCTTGTACAGGCGAGTTAATGAACGTCGAGGCATTTTGTTTCTCCAACAAATATTTCTTTACAAAGGCTCGGTGCTCCCCCAAGGCGTCCTTTATTTGATGCGCGATTGTATCAGGTTTTTAACAAGACCCGCGTCAGGCGCGGGTCTTGTTTGGAAATTTTATCCTGCTTGTTCTTTCACATCTCCCACTTCGAACCTGCAATATTCATCCCCTTTTGCGCTGCAATGCGTTTCAGTGACCTCATAATCTTTTCCGGTAGCCCAGCGCACAGCCTCGGAGACAGAACCGATGTAAAGGTGACAAATGGGACGGTCGCTGTGGCGGCTGGTACAAACACCGCAGGTGGCATCCACATACGCGAGTTTACCGCCACTTTCATCCAGCCATGCCTTGACATCCGAATTGCTTTTCTTCAACGCATTTGCCATGCCGTTCAAAATGAATTTGATGCGTTGCCTTTCCGGCAACACCTTGAGCGCCACGCCTGCAATGCCCAGCAATGCGGCCTGTTCGCGCACTCCATATTGGAAGGAGGACTTGCCGATACGGCGCAATATTCCCCTGCCGCCGCGCCCATAAAAATCCTCGACCGCCTGGTTCAACTGCGCATATTGAGACGCCTTGATGGATGGCTCAAGATCATTCGGAGGAAAATTCCCAATGAACTTTTCAAGGCTGGATGACTTCAGAACAGCATTCAAACCATGGTCCCCCATCACTTCCTGCATCGAGACCAATGCCTGCCGCATAAGTGAGTTGATGATGATCGCGTCTTCTTTGTTTGTCATATTGTCTCCTTTCTTTATGGACCGACTTCCAGCCCGTAGCGATTGACGAGCACGATCAGTACCACGCTGGTGACTACTTTTGCGCCGCTGATCTGATAAGGCACGCCGCCCAGCGCACCAATGAGCAGTCCCCCGGCAATAAGATCATTTTGAAATGTGGCAAGTGAATAGTTTGAGAACTCATCCTTGTACAGGCGATTGAGTGAACGTCGAGGCATTTTGTTTCTCCAACAATTATTTCTTTACAAAGGCTTATGCTCCCCCAAGGCGTCCTTTGTTTTAGTATGGGGATTTTATCATAGGAGAAAATAATGAACGAATAAACGCATGTAGAAATTACTTACCTAACAAAAGTAAATCCTGTATAATCTTGTTATCCTAACTCAAACAATCATTTATTGAGAAGTTAGAATGCTTTAGGAGCATATATGCAAAAAACTAAAAAATACTGGGGAAAGTTTTTTCCAATCAAGGTTATTAGAGAAGCGCTCGCATTGATAAAACCCAAGAAAAAGAATGAAAATCAATTTAATCGTTTTAAATTAAGTCGCGGAGATGAGGAGTGGATATTCGACAGTGAAGATGAATTTTTTGCTGATTATTCACCAACTATGGATGAATGCCATATTGTCAAGGATCATGATCAAAACAAGATATCAATAACATTTATTTTTGGCATGACTATTGTTTGTGTTGAATCCTTAGAACGCAAAGTAGTTCAAGAAGTATTTACAGTTTTTGAGGAAAACATCAGTCAAGCAATTGATATTGTCATTAATCCTGAATCTGATGTGAGAATATTTATCGGGCATGGTAGAAGTAAGCTCTGGCGAGAATTAAAAGACCATTTGCACGATAAACACAGTTATCCTGTTGAAGCGTATGAAATTGGCGCACGAGCTGGTCATGTAATTCGTGATATTTTAGAACAGATGCTTGATTCTAGTTCTTTTGCTTTACTTGTAATGACAGGCGAGGACAAAATGGCGGATGGAAAACTACTCGCAAGACAAAATGTAATTCATGAAACTGGGCTATTTCAAGGGAAACTGGGATTTAGTAAAGCTATTGTTTTATTAGAAGAAGGTACGGAAGAATTTTCAAATCTGGCTGGTATTCAGCAAATTCGTTTTTCAAAAGGTAACATTAAGGAAACATTTGGGGATGTTTTGGCTACGATAAAGCGTGAATTTTTCGACACAGAAATCTGAGTCCATAATTCAAAGACCTCGGAGATTTTTGCGAAGCATACCTCCGAGGTCTTTTTAACTCAACGGCTGTAAAACAGCGATCGGGATTTTTCTCTCCGTCATTTTTTGATATTCCAAATAGGGAGGATGTTTCCTGGTGACATATTCCCACAAGCGATTGTATTCCTCTCCCCCGGCAAAACTAGCGTTGACCTTGATCGTCTGGCCTTTCACTTCAATGCTGGCTTGGGGTTGTTTCTGCAAATTGAAATACCAATCGGCGTGCTTGTCTTTGCCCCAATTTGACTCTACGATGAGATATTTCCCTTCGTAAAAGAAATAAGCGATTGGGAGGCTGCGCGGCTGGCCTGATCTGCGTCCAACCGTGTTTAAGATCAGGATGGTCTGCGTGCCAAGCTTGCCGCCGACCCGCCCGTGTGTGAAGCGGATCAGGAAAGCGTTAATTGTCATGAACCATTTGATAAAGATGTTTTTCATTTGTTTAACTCTAATGTAATTTATATCCTCATCTTACGCAGTGTCGTTCTGAGCCGCTTTGCGGCGAAGAACCTCCATGATTATCTCAGAGACCCTCACCGCACTGGCGCGCGGCGCAAGTGTCGCTGTCGCTCAGGGAATCACGGTTAGGCGCGTAAGGTGAGTTATATCGTTAGAATAATAGGCTTATCTTTTGTGACAATGATCGTGTGCTCGAATTGGGCGGCGATCATCCTGTCAATTGTGCGCAAGGACCAGCCATCCTCTTCCTCGTGGACATGTCCCCTGCCAGCGGTGAGAAAAGGCTCGATGGCCAGAACCACGCCTTCTTCCAGAATGCGGCGGTCTTTCGATTTGTAGTAATTAAAAACTTCAGTCGGTTCTTCGTGCAGTTTGTGTCCAATTCCGTGGCCGGTCAAATCAAAGATGACTCCGTATCCATTTCCTCTGGCATCTTCCTGAATGGTCCTGCCGATCAGGTTCAAGGGTTGGCCTGCCACTGCCACACTGACAGCTTTTTCCAGCGCGGACCTCGCGGCGGCCAGCAGTTTTTCATATTCAGGCACATGCTTGGCAATGACCATCGAAGCACCGGTATCGCCGAAGTATCCATCCAATTCAGCTGAGACATCAATATTGATCAACTCGCCTTCGCGCAAAACGTGGTCATTGGGAATGCCGTGCGCGATAACAGGCGACACGCTGATGCAGGTCGCGCCGGGGAACTGATACATCGCCATCGGCGCAGAAGTTGCGCCTTCTTTTTGCAGGAATTCCATGCCAATATTGTCCAACTCCAAAGTTGTCATGCCGGGTTTTGCATGTTCCATCATGGTCTTCAAGGTCATGGCGCAAATGTGACCGATGGCTTTCAGGTATTTAATATCATTTTCAGAGTCAACGATCATGTTAGTTCTTTTTGATTCCTCTTTCAATGGTTTCGCGGTGTTCCAGGAAATGTTCGGATGTGTCGCCAAGTATCCACAGCAACAGCGGACGTTTCTCCGGGTCATCTGCGTGATGCGGCTTGAGCAGGTCTTCAAAACTCATCGACTCGAGTTTCGCGATCAGACTCGCGTAGGTCTGTTTCAAACCATCCAACACTTCGCCACGCTGACGGTTTTTATTGCGCTCGAAAAGTACTGGGTTGATGACTTCCATGTCCCACTCTTTTGCCACTTCTTCAGCGACGCCCATCACTTCGTGACCAGGACGCTTATCCATATGACACCCCATCAGGATGTTCAGCCATTCGGCGACGTGGGCAAGATTGTCTTTGGGCGACCATCCGCCAGAGTCAGCCCTGGTCATTTGTTCATCTGTCAATGTTTCTGCCAGTGCCAGTAAAAGTTTCCACTCCCTCTCAATTGCAGACATCAATTCTTTTTTGCTTCCGGGCATCCATTGTTCTTCAGTCATTGTCTTCTCCTATAGCGTGATCAACCTGCCTTCTTCAAGTTTTTCCTTTTCATGGTCTTTGCGTAAGATCCATGCTTCACCGCGGACAAGTGTTGTCTTCTTTCCATCCACTTTGACATAAGCTCCGTCAGACATCATGATGACAGGATTGTCGTGGAAGAAATGATAATCCGCCAGCCATTCATCCTTCACAGATTGTCCGAATGAATCCAAGGGATAATGCGGCGAGAAATTGAACAGTGTGACATTCAACCCGTCAAAGTAATTCGTTCCAACCGTGTTCATGTCTTTGGAGGTGAAGATGTTCGGTCCGCACACCACTGCGCCTGCGCTGAAAGCGACCAGAGGCAGTCCGGCTTGGATCTTCTTTTTCAGATACAGCGAAATACCGCTGACGTACAGACGATGATTGAGAAGGAATGTATTACCCCCGGGGATATACACCAACGACGAATCCCGCAGAATATTCTCGATCTCTTTTTGACGCATCAACTCGGCATTGACCATTTGCAAACGCGCCAATCCCTTGAATGCAGACTCATTCGCCTCCAGCCATTTCTCTGCATACAAAGACGCGAGCGGCATGTACGCGATGACAGGGTCGTCTTTATCTTCCAAATAAGGACGGCAGGCTTCGACAATGTCACTGATGTCATTGTGACCAGGACTGGAAAAGAGATGGAGATTAGGGGACATGAGGGGATTGTAACAAATAATTGTAGGGGCGACCCAATGGGTCGCCCCTACAAAATTTAATAATTATTTTTGCTTATTCAACCTCTCCACTATCACCCTCTTCAACTCCGCCTGCACATCCTCCCACTTCTGATCCGAGTTGACCACGACCCAGCGCTGCGGCTCCTGTTTGACCATTTCCAAATAGCCAGCGCGGACACGTTCGTAGAATTTAACTTCATGGTCGTCCATGCGGTTCCATTCGGATTCGTTCTGCTTCTTTCGTTTGAGTCCCACTTCAACATCGAGGTCAAGCAGGATCGTCAGGTCGGGAGTCAAGCCGCCGGTGGCGTACCTCACCAGCGCGCGGACTTGTTCCAAATCCTGCTGATGTCCGTAGCCTTGATAGGCGATGGTTGAATCATAATACCGGTCCGAGATTACGATTTCGCCCGCGGCCAAACGCGGCTTGATGACTTGCTCCACGATCTGCGCCCGCGCGGCTTGATATAACAGCGTCTCTGTGCGCGGGTGCATCTCGGCGTTCTTCAAGTCATGCAGAATATCGCGGATCTGCTCGCTGATGGACGTCCCGCCCGGTTCGCGCGTGGGGAAAACGGTATGTCCCTGTTTGCGCAGATATTCCACAAGATGAGGGACGTGTGATGTCTTGCCTGAGCCTTCGGGTCCTTCGAGGGTAATGAACATATCAACTCTTTATTTTGGATTTTTACAAAATTTCTACAATGCTGTTATTTTAAATTAATTTTAACCGCGATAATTTAATTTTGTTGTCATGATTGCATGTCAGAATATCGTTGCTTGATTCATTCATAAGCAGCCACAGAGAGCACTGAGATCTTTGAGTAAGACTCTAAACCTCTTTTTTCTCTGTGACCTCAGTGGCGCAGAAGGTTTCAGCAAGAGAATCACATTTTCGGAGACAAAAATGTTATTGAAAAGAATAATCTACCTTTTACTAGTCATGGTCATTGCCGGAGTTTCGGCATTGACAGGCGCTGTAGCGGGCGGCGCAGTGGTTTACACCACGGTCAGCAAAAAGCAGGCGGCAAACCCGTCCATCTTAATACCCGCATCCAATCCCAATAATAACACCCCAGCTCAAACCCTTGTCCTTAATTCAACGGACGTGGAAACCGCGGTCACAAAGGCCGTGCAAAAGGTCGGACCGGCAGTGGTGACCATTGTTGGGACCATTCCCGGGCAAATGACCTTCTTCGGTCAGACCGGCGATCAGACCGTCAGCGGCAGCGGGTTCTTCATCTCGGACAAAGGCTACATCCTGACGAATAACCACGTGGTCGAAGGCACCAAGGAAGTCAACATTATCCTCTCGGACGGGACTCAGGAAAAAGCGACCATCGTCGGCACAGACCCGTATTCGGATATTGCCATCCTCAAAACCGAAGGCAAAGTCCCGGCGGTGGTGGCGCTTGGAAATTCAGACTTGCTCAACTCCGGTGAATCAGTCATCGCCATCGGGTCACCGCTTGGAGATTTCAAGAATACCGTCACGGTCGGCGTGGTCAGCGCAACAGGACGATCCATTGACACAGGTCAAGGCTACCAGATCGAAGGTCTGATCCAGACCGACGCGGCCATCAATCAGGGCAATTCCGGCGGACCGCTCGTCAACCTGGCCGGTGAAGTGATCGGCGTCAATAACATGATCGTGCGCGGTTCAGGCACTGGAGCAGTTGCCGAGGGTTTGGGATTTGCCATCCCGGTCAACACCGCGCAGGCTGTGGCCACTCAGCTCGTTAACCACGGATATTTCTCGCGGCCTTTTATGGGCATCAGTTACCAAGCCGTTTCACCGAACATCGCGTCCGCATATAACCTGTCCGCTCAATGGGGCGCGTATGTGACCAAGGTCGCTTCGGGCAGCCCGGCCGACAAAGCCGGCTTGCAGGTGGATGACATCATCATCAGCCTTGGCGATGTAAAGATGGATGAAACCCATAATTACCTGAATGTGCTCTACACCTACAAGCCCGGTGACATGGTTTCTCTGAGCGTGATGCGCGCTGGAAAAGAGATCACCCTTCAGATCACGTTGGGTGAGTCAAGTCATTCGTAGGATTGGGAATCGGGATTCGGGAATCGGTAGGGGCGAAGCAATCCTTCGCCCCTACAACAATAACATGACACACCCCGAATTTAAGAAATGAGGGGTAGAAAAAGATAGACCTCTGAAGTAAGCTGAGTTTGCGAAAGCCAGCGAAATCGGAGGTCTATCATGTTAAAAGATAAACGAAATGGGACGGAAAAGCAAGAAAAGA
>JACRMH010000049.1 GCA_016219545.1 Chloroflexota bacterium
AAAAATGGCTCAGAGTGTTCGTTCCACCCGCCGCCCATCGGGCGCAAAAAAAGGGAAGCGTACCCTGTCCTCCGGACAGGTGCATATTTTTGCTTCCTTCAATAATACGATTGTGACTGTTACAGACACAGAAGGCAACACGATCTCCTGGGGTTCTGCTGGTTCTGCAGGCTTCAAAGGCTCCCGCAAGAGCACGCCCTTTGCCGCCCGCCTTGCCGCTGAACAGGCCTTGAAGGCCGCCCAACAATTGGGTTTGCAGGATGTAGAGCTTTTTGTGAAAGGCCCCGGCCCCGGACGCGAGAATGCAATTCGTGCCGTTCAAGCCATGGGTTTAAGAGTTCGCTCGATTTCGGATATCACACCGGTACCTCATAATGGCTGCCGTCCTCCGAAAAAGCGACGCGTGTAATAGGTGAGGTTGTTTCTATATGGCAAAAAATTTAAGTCCAGTTTGCAAGCTTTGCCGACGCGAAGGTGAAAAGCTTTTCCTCAAGGGTGAACGTTGTTTTACCCCCAAGTGTTCTTTCGAAAAGCGTGATTTCGCTCCCGGTCAGCATGGTCGTACCGCAGGGAAAGGTGGCGGTAAAGGCAAAGGCATGGGTACGGGACGCGTTTCCGACTTTGCCCGCCAATTGCGCGCCAAGCAGAAGGCTCGTCGCATCTACGGTGTCATGGAACGACAGTTCCGCCGCTATTATGACACTGCTATTACGGGACGTCGCCTTACAGGTTTGGCCCTGCTTCAGATCCTTGAGTCACGTCTCGACAACGTTGTATTCCGACTCGGATTTGCATCCAGCCGCTCACAGGCTCGTTTGCTCGTTGCTCACGGTCACTTCACTGTGAATGGCCGCCGCAACGATGTACCCTCCACTCTCCTCAGCGAAGGTGATGTAGTAGGTGTGCGCGAAGGGTCCATCAAGTTGACCTATTTCAAAGACTTGGGTGCGTACACTGAAAAGCGTAATACTCCAAGTTGGCTCAGCCGCGATATTGCATCAATGTCGGGTTCTGTGGCTCGTATGCCGGAACGCGCTGAAATTGACGGAAGTCTCGACGAACAATTGATCGTCGAATACTACTCCAGACGCTAAACCTCCAATTGCGCTTCGGGCCGGACCGTAAGTCTGGTATTCGACCCGGCGCTTTATCAAAAGGGACAGGTGAATCGTGACCGGTATTATCACGAACATGGTTATGCCCAAAATCGAGCGTGAAGCAGAAGCTCGAAACTACGGCAAATTCACAATTAGCCCCCTAGAGGGCGGCTACGGTGTGACGTTAGGCAATGCCTTGCGCCGCGTCCTGCTTTCCTCTTTGGAGGGAACCGCAATTACATCCATCCGCATCGCAGATGTCCTGCATGAATTCAGCGACATTCCAGGTGTGCGGGAGGATGTGATCCAGGTTATGCTGCAGGTCAAACAGATCCGCATCAAAATGGATGGCGTGGACAGCGCTCGTATGCAGTTGGAAGTGCGCGGCGAGGGAACGGTCACTGCGGCGGATATTATTACTCCGGCCGAGATTGAGATCGTCAACCCCGACACATACCTCTTCACTGTGGACGGAGCCAAGACCAAACACGATATTGAATTCGTCGTTGAACGTGGTCGCGGATATTCTCCCTCCAACGAACGCGCCGGACACATGCCCATTGGCGAACTGCCAGTGGATGCGATCTATAGCCCGGTAAAGCGTGTTAATTGGGAAGTGGCTTCTGCCCGCGTAGGACAGAGCACAAATTACGACAAATTGATTTTAGAGATCTGGACAGACGGCACCATCTCACCGGAACGCGCGCTCAGTTCCTCCGCCCGTATCCTCATTGACCACCTGCGCTATGTCGCCGGTATCAACGAAGAAATGCTGGCAGTAGCAGTTGAACGCGAATCCTCTGGCAGCCGTTTGAGCAGTGAACTGGCCGAAACGCCAGTGGAAGCCTTGGACCTTTCCGTGCGCGTCTTCAATTCCTTGAAGCGCACCGGCATCACCAATGTAGGTGATGTGCTCGACCTTCTTGAAAAAGGCGAGACCGCGGTCATGTCCATCCGCAACTTTGGCGAGAAGAGTCTCGATGAGCTTCGCGACAAGATGCGTGAGAAGGGCTTTATGAAAGACGATACATCCTCGGAGAGTTAGAGATGCGACATAAAGTAGCAGGTTATACATTAGGACGACGCAAGGGTGCACGCATTGCCTTACGCCGCAACCTGATCAAACAGTTCTTTACGCACGAGCGTATTCAGACCACCGAAGCCAAGGCTGCCGCGATCCGCGGTGATGCAGAAAAGCTCATCACCCTGGCGCGTAACAGCGCCAATGGCACCGACGTGGAAAAACTTAACGCGCGCCGCCTCGCCATTTCACGGTTGGGCGACAACAAACTCATCAAGCGCTTGTTTGATGAAATTGCCCCGCGCTTTGCCACACGCCCCGGTGGTTATACCCGTGTGTTGAAACTTGGACCGCGTCATGGGGATGCGGCCGAGATGGTTTTGTTAGAGTTAGTGGAAGAGTAGTTCAGTTATCAGTCATCAGTAGCCAGTGAGAAGTCACTGATTATTGTTTACTGATCACTGGTTACTGCAAATGGCACGTTACCAAGTGATCCTTGCCTACGATGGCCTCGGTTTTACCGGAAGCCAGATACAGGCGAACTCCCGCACAGTGCAGGGCGAGTTGGAAAGAGCGCTCCGCAAGTTGGGTTGGTCTGAAAGGTCGGTCATCATGGCCGGCAGGACAGACACAGGAGTCCATGCAACGGGGCAGGTGGTCGCATTCGATTTTGACTGGGCGCACCCGGCGGATAAACTGCTCAGGGCGCTCAACGCGGAGCTCCCGGCTGATCTCGTTATCAAAGACTTGATCCCGGCCCCGGCAGACTTCCACCCGCGTTTTGACGCGGTCTCGCGGACATACCGTTACAGGATGATCTGCCAACCGCTCCGAGACCCGTTGCGCGAAAAGTTTGTCTGGCGCGTATGGCCTGATGTAAATGGAGATGCCCTCAAACAGAATGCAAGCATCTTCCTCGGCACACATGATTTTGCCGCCATTGGTTCACCGACCACGCCGAGAGGCACAACGGTGCGCACGGTGACAAAAGCCGAATGGAAGAGAATGCCTGATGGTGAGTGGCAGTTCGAAGTTAGTGCAGATGCGTTCTTATATCGCATGGTACGAAGACTGGTTTATGTGCAAGTGTCTGTCGCCCAGGGCAGATGTTCGGTGGAGAAAGTCCGACATGCTTTATCGAAGCAGGGAAAACTTCTCGCCGGGCTGGCTCCCTCACACGGACTGACACTGGTTGAAGTAACGTATGGATCACGTGATCAAGATTAATAAACGGAGTGACAAAAAAGTGCAACAGAAAACATATTATCCGAAAGCCGCTGAAATTCAGCGCGACTGGGTTGTGCTGGATGCCGAAGGGCAGAATTTAGGACGCTTTGCCGCACGCATCGCGCATATTTTGCTTGGCAAACACAAACCAACCTTCACACCCGGTGTGGAGATGGGAGATTTTGTTGTGGTGGTAAATACCGAAAAAGTGACAGTCACCGGTACCAAAACATCCAGCAAACTCGAAAGCAAGATCTACTATAGTCACTCCGGCTATCCGGGCGGCTTGAAGAGCATTTCCCTGAAAGATCAACTGGCTCAGCATCCCGATCGCGCCCTGCGTGACGCTGTTTGGGGCATGCTTCCTCACAACCGCATGGGACGTTCCACGCTCAAGCGCTTGAAGATCTATGCCGGTCCCAATCATCCGCACCAGGTTCAAACCCCGAAAGTTACGGGATAAGAGGTAAGTGAATATGGCTCAATATTATGAAGGCATTGGCCGTCGCAAGGAAAGCACCGCCCGCGTGCGCCTGACGACTGGCAGCGGTAAATTCACCGTAAACGAAAAAGATTTTTCTGCATTCTTCACACGCATGGGCGATTTCGAAGACATCATGCGCCCCTTCGGCGCAGTGGGTCAGGAAGCGACAAAATACGATGTGAGCGTTTTGGTCAATGGCGGTGGCACCACCGGTCAGACCGAATCCGTCCGCCTCGGCATTGCCCGCGCTCTCCAGCTGATCAATGCAGATTGGACTTCCGCCCTTCGCAAAAAGGGTTTACTCACCCGCGACGCCCGCGTCAAGGAACGCAAAAAGCCCGGTCTCAAGAAAGCCCGCAAAGCTCCTACTTACACCAAACGCTAAACAGTGTCGGGTGTCACGTGTCAGGTGTCACGTGGCTTTTATATGGACAGTAAACGTAATGCGTGACGCACGTTTCGCATTACGTTTTGCTTTAAGGATATTGAAATGAACCTTTCCCTGATCGCCTCTGTATTTGAGACTCTCCGTATCGCTCCGCCCTCGAAGCTGACTCTGCTCGAAGCGCAGACTCTGTCATCCGCGCATGTCCCGCCATTTCCGCCTGATATGCCTGCCTTGTTGATGGGGATTGACTCGCCAGATTTGGCATTACAGGTGAAGAATGTCTTGCTGGCAGTTTATCCAAAAGAGCATGAAGTGAATTGGGTCGAAGGTCAAATGTCAAAGGTCGAGCAGCTTGGCGACTTTCAACCTTCAACTTTCAACTTTCAACCATCCACCTGCCTTTACATTCCATCATTAGGTGAGGGGACATCTTTTGAATCATTCGCCGAGATCGTGGCACATTTGCGCGCACCGGAGGACGGCTGTCCGTGGGACAAGGAACAGACTCATCAAACCCTGCGGCCTCATTTGCTGGGAGAAGCCTACGAGACCTTGGAAGCCATGGATGAAAATAGTCCGGCAGGCATGAGCGAGGAATTTGGTGACCTGCTTTTACAAATTGTATTGAATTCACAAATAGCAAAAGAAACTGATTCGTTTTCGATGAACCAGGTCATTAAAGGAATTTACGACAAGATCGTACGCCGTCATCCGCATGTTTTTGGCGATGTGGAAGTAGACAGCGTGGACAATGTTCTGCAGAATTGGGAAAAGTTGAAGGAAAAGGAAAGAAGCAAGCTTGCCCTGAGCAACGTCGAAGGGAAGAAAGAAGATAAAGGATTATTGGACGGTGTCCCTTCTTCCTTGCCTGCATTGTCTCAGGCATTGGAATACCAGGACCGCGCCGCCCGCGTTGGCTTTGACTGGCCTGAAATAGAAGGCGTGCTGGATAAGGTCCGCGAGGAGATCGAGGAGATCAAGCAGGCGCAGAATCTTGACGAGGTTACTGCCGAATTGGGTGACTTGTTCTTTGTGCTGGTCAACCTTGCACGCTGGCGTAAAGTGGATGCCGAGTCTGCGTTGCGCGGGACGAACATCAAATTCAAGAAACGCTTTGCCTATGTCGAGCAGGGTGCAAAGAAACAGGGCAGGAATTTATCCGATATGACCCTGGAAGAGATGGATGCTTTGTGGAATGAGGCGAAGCAAAAAGGTTTATAAGAGTCTATGCCGCATCCTGCAAATAAAAATCTGTACGTACCGCTTTTATTACGTGTATAATTACCTCCTGGAGGCAATACTTTTATGGAAATAACCTGGTATGGACATTCCTGTTTTCGGCTCACAGAGCGAAATTTCGTTACTGTGGTCACCGATCCATTTGATAGCAAGGCAGTTGGCTACGACCCGCTAAAACTCAAAGCCGAGATCGTCACCGTCAGCCACGATGCATCTGGTCATAATTTTAGTGACGCGGTAAAAGGTACGACCCACGTACTGACCGGACCCGGCGAGTTTGAGATTGGCGGCGTTTTCATCACAGCCGTTCAAACTGACAGCGCAAGTAAGAAAGCAAAAGAGAACGTCCGCAACACGATCTATGTCTTTGATTATGACGGCATCACCGTCGCACATCTTGGCGACCTGCAGAAGATCCCCACCCAAAGTGAGATCGAGTTGCTTGGCAGCGTCAACGTGGCGCTGGTCCCTGTCGGTGGCGGGAACAGCCTCAATGCGGCGAAAGCTGCGGAAGTGGTCAGCATGTTGGAGCCGAATCTCGTCATCCCCATGCACTATGGCACACCTGATTCAAAGATCAAACTCGATGACCTCAACAAGTTCATCAAGGAAATGGGTTTGAGCAAACAGGAAGCACAACCTTCACTCAAGGTTTCGCGCTCCGGTCTGCCGGATGAAACCCACGTCATCGTTCTGGATTATCAAAAAGGATAACATGTCGGTCAAAGTCATCATGACCTGGGATATCGCCGCCGAGCGCGATCAGGAATATTTCGAATTCGTTATCGGTGAATTCGTGCCCGGTGTGCAAAGGCTTGGCTTGCAGCCCGCTGAAGCGTGGGCAACCATTTACGGCGCGTACCCGCAAATCCAGGTCGGCCTGCTTGCCGCTGACCTGCCTCAGGCCCGCCGCATCCTTGCCTCGGCAGATTGGACGCTTTTGCAGGAACGTCTCTTTGGATATGTAAAAAATTATTCGTATAAGATCGTCAACGCCCGTACAGGGTTTCAATTTTAGTAAGTCGGATTTGTCAATCCGACTATGGATGGCCGTGGTTATTTTGCCACGGCTTTTGAATTTCTAATGACAAAACTTTCCACCTCTCTCCTCTCCTGGTATCGCCAAAATGCGCGCAAACTTCCGTGGCGCGATCATCCCGATCCTTATGCGGTCTGGGTTTCCGAGATCATGCTCCAGCAAACGCGCGTGGACACCGTCATCCCATATTTTGAAAAATGGATGAGACTATTTCCCGACGTGGTCACATTGGCAAATGCTTCAGAACAGGATGTCTTGAACGCGTGGGAGGGACTTGGCTATTACAGCCGTGCCCGCAATTTGCATAAGGCTGCCAAACTGGTCGCCTCAGCCTTTAACGGACAGTTGCCTCGCAACCTGACGGAGCTTCGCTCCCTGCCGGGGATCGGCCGCTACACCGTTGGCGCAATTGCATCCATGGCGTTCGGCATGGACGAACCCACACTTGACGGCAACCTGCGACGCGTCTTTGCCCGTTTGTTTGATGTTGATGAATCCGCTGATTCTCCAGCAGGAGAAAAAATATTATGGGACTTAGCTGCCCAAAATCTCCCCAAAGGGCAGGCGGGTGATTACAACCAGGCTCTTATGGATTTAGGCGCAAGCATTTGTCTGCCAAAGAATCCGCGCTGTTTGATCTGTCCACTGATGGAAATATGTGAGGCTAGGATAAATGGAACTCAGGAGTTACGCCCTGTGTTGAAGGCAAAGAAGGCAGTTCCGCATTACATCCACGCGGCGGCGGTTGTAAGTCGGGTTGGCAACCCGACCTACGTGCTATTGGCGCAGCGTCCGGCTGATGGATTGCTCGGCGGCATGTGGGAATTCCCGAATGGACGAGTCGAAGCTGACCCTGCCAAAGAGCTGACCAAGGTCCTTAACGCCGCATACAGTTTGAAGGTCAAGAGAAAAGAAGCGCTTGGGACCATCCAACATGCGTACACTCATTTCATGGTGACCGTCCATGCTTATCGCTGTGAGCCTGTCTCGATCCCCAAAGATAAAAGCCTAAAGTGGGTGCGCCTGAGTGAACTGGAAAATTACCCGATGGGTAAGGTGGATCGTCAGATCGCAAATAAAATAAAATGACCGCCTCGCGACGGTCATTTTTGTTTAGGTCTTGCTCAGTGTGACGAACACCATCGGTCTGCGTTTTGTTTCCTGATGCAGATAACTCTTGATGGTGCTGACGATCTCTTTCTCGTTATCCATGTCGCCGCCGTTGACGGCCTGCATCACACGTTTGCGGATCTCAGGTAGAAGTGTTTCTGCTTCCGCCGGTGTCACAAATCCGCGCGTGAGGATTTCGGGCTCATGCAATAATTTGCCTGAGAATTTATCGAGGCTGATGTCTATCAACAGAATGCCATTGCGTGCCAGTTGACCGCGCTCTTTCATGATGTCATGGTCAATGTCGCCGATGGATTCGCCGTCCACAAATACGTAATCGCCGGGGATGCGTTCGCCGAGCAATATCTTGTTGCCGACCAACTCAACGACCTGTCCATTTTCAACAACGATGATATTTGCTTCTTCGATACCGACTTGTTTCGCAAGGTCGGCATGGCGTTTCAACTGGCGTAGTTCGCCGTGAATGGGCATGAAGTGCTTGGGGCGCACCAGGTTGATGAGAAGTTTCTGCTCTTCCTGCGCGGCATGACCGGACACATGCACCGGGGCAATGCCGTCATGGATGACATTCGCACCTTGCCGTAATAAACGATTAATGGTCTTGCTGATGCTCTCTTCGTTGCCGGGGATCGGGTGGGAGGAAAGCACAACCGTGTCGTTTGGCTTTAGCCCAAATTGACGGTTTGTTCCTGCAGAAAGTCTGCCAACGATTGAAGAGGGTTCGCCCTGTGAGCCGGTACACATGATGACCACTTTATGATCTGGCATATTCCCAGCTTGTTCGATGGGGACGATCAGTTCATCCGGGATTTCCAGATACTTTAATTTGCGCGCGATCTTGACGTTATCCACCATGCTGGGGCCGGCCAGTGCCATTTTGCGTCCGCTCTTTGCGGCGGCATCTGCCACTTGTTGAACGCGTGAGATCAGCGACGCGAACGTGGCTACGATCACGCGGCCTTTAGCTTCGGCGAAGACTTTGTCAAAGGCGGGGCCAATCACTGACTCGGACGGAGTCCAGCCAGGGCGTTCGGCATTGGTCGAGTCGGAGAGGAGCAAATCCACTCCGCGCATGGAAAATTCTGACAGCTTGGCAAAATCCGTCGGCCAGCCATCCACAGGCGTATGGTCAAATTTGAAGTCGCTCATGTGAACGACAAGACCGGCCGGAGTGGTGATTCCCAACCCGACAGAATCAGGGATGGAATGGCTGATGTGGAAATATTCTATTTTAAAGGGGCCGATATGAGTGGACTCGCCGGCCTGAACGGTTTTGATGTTGGCTTTGTGCTGGGCATTGTTCCGGCTCAGCTTGCCTTCGATCAACCCACGGGTGAGCGGGGTGGCATAGATCGGCACATTGATCTGCTCGATGAAGTGCTGGATCGCACCGATGTGGTCTTCATGTCCGTGCGTGATGATCAGCGCGCGCACATGGCTCGCCTTTTTGACCAAATACTCAAAATCGGGGATGATGTAATCTACCCCGAGCATGTCGTTATCGGGGAACATGATCCCTGCGTCGACCACGATGATGTCATTACCGAACTCGTATGCCATCATGTTCTTGCCCACTTCGCCGAGCCCCCCGAGCGGGATGATTCTTAATTTGTTTTTCTTACTCATATTGTATTGTATACCTCACTGGTTATAAAAAATATTTAAACCGCCTATGGCGGAAAAGGTCTAATTAACTTATCTTGTAGAGCTTTGCTGCTTTTAAAAACAAAGACCCTCGCTGACTTGCTCGCGAAGGACCTGCATTACCAAACACGATTGTTTCCAAACAAACCACCCAAACCTTGAGTAGTGAAAAGTCAACTAACTTAGTCCAGTATAGCAGGGCAGGGGGGATTTGTCAAAGCGGATATAAATTGCCGCAGAGAACTTAGCGGTGACTTTTGAATTCTCTGCGGCAAAACCCTCTAAATTACCTCGGCACCACGATTCCATAAGGAGTGCCACCGGCATCCACCAGTTGATTCCAGTCATAGCGCTCCAGCTTGTTTGGGAACGGATTGTACAGTTTCACAGATCCCTTGAACTCGTCCGGGACTACTTCCTCCAGAACGACCCAATGTGGAGTGCCATTGGGTTTCAGATACCCTGTCGTGCTGTCTATCCCAACGCCGTATATCACACGGTTCTCGATCAGAATATTCGCCATGCGGCCGGGAGTGAACAACATTCGGCCAGCCATGGGGGAGTATAAAGCCGCGCTGATCGTCTTGGACGGCAAGGTGTAGTCGAATAGCGACAGCATAATATCGAGGTCGGCGTTGTTTGTCCCGCGTGATCTCCAACTGGGAAAGACACGGGTCACAAATGAAAGCTTCTTTTCTTTGAGTAAATTCAAGAAGTCGTTGAAATCCGCATCCCAGCCCGCACAATACGAAACGCTTAAGTGTCCGCACAGATTGTATTGAACATTTCCCATCCACAAAATGTACTGGGCGGCATCGTTCGGGTTTGGTGTGCCATTCAGAATTTTTACCGATCCTGTCGCAAACTCCTCTTGATATTTATCAAGGTAGCCGGCGTATACCCATCCGCGCTTTTCCACGCCGGCGGATGGGCGATAGATCACCTCGTAGAATATCTCCGGTTTGCCTTGATAATTTACAGAAGTTTCAGCTACTTTTTCAACTTTGGAATACTTCGGCAGGGTGGATACTTGTTGCCCCACAAGAGCCGCATCCCGCATTGGAGCGGAATAGACAGTGCACCACATTATGTCAGTCATTGGGATCCTCCATGAAAAAAGTATAGCATTTCGAGGGGGAGGATTCAAGACGTGATTGTAATCCAATGAAAGTCTGTTTTTGTTTAGTTTAATTTTCCTTGCGCTGACGTTTCTGCCGCTCCATCATCACGTTATATTGCAACTGCTTCTCGCGGATCATTTTCTGAATGCGGCTGCGGTCTTTCTCTTCGTAAGTTGTAGTGAGCCTTTCCTTGAGCGCGGCAATCTCAGTTAATAAGTCAACCTCTGCAGAGACCATGCCTGCATTTTTTAGAATCGAATAAGCCAGGCGTACATCTTCGGGCGTCTCAAAATAGGCGCTCAGATCAATGGGCTTGCCTTTGCCTTTCAGGTTATCGAAATCTCCACGTTCCTGTGCCTCACGGATGATGGCTTCGACTGATTTTTCAAGACTCATGACTTCTCCTATTTTTTATATTCTATTATAAAAATTGACAATCTGGAATAACTCTTGTAAACTTTGTAGATGGACATAGACCTCGACCTCTACCGTCACGAAATCAGAGTCTCTTCCGACCCGCTGGTGCGTCTCTCGGTCATTGATATTTCCCCCGAGCGCCCCGAGCGGACTTTTGTTTTCATCCACGGCTTTGGCGGGCAAGCCAAGCAATGGCATTTCCAGTTACATAAATTTGCCTTGAAGAATCGCGTCATTGCATTCGACTTGCGCGGACATGGTCTCTCCGACAAGCCGTCTTCCGGCTATGACATGCCCCGCATCCAACTTGACCTGGAAACTGCCCTCGATCTATTGAAAGTATCCACGCCGATAATTTTGGTGGGACATTCCTTCGGCGGCGCCATCGCAACTGAGTTTGCGCTCAAACACCCTGAAAGAGTCGAACGCCTTATTATGATGGCGACTGCCGGTGAATTCAAATTGAATCCGCTTTTCAAACTTGGGCTGAATTTACCGGTATGGACTCTGCGCTTGATCGAACCGCTCACGCGCAATTGGCTTTCCGGTCCGCCCCATGCGTTGAAACCCTTTTATCTTACAAATCTGTCACGCTGGGTCGGCTGGGAAAAATTCAGCGCATTGGCAGTGCCCACCCTTGTCATCCGCGGACACCGGGATGTGGTCTTCGAGAGACCCCTCTTCGAGAAGGTGGCCGGGTCCATTCCCGGGGCAGAAGATGACGATATCGGCGTATCAGGCCACATGGTCATGTTGGAACGGCGCGAAGCGGTCAACCGCGCGATCTCCCGTTTCCTTGAAGGCGAGTCTAAAAAATCATGGCGCGATGATTCATTTGTCACTCCCAAACCGGTACGGGAGGAATTGCCTATTGAGCGCCCGTGGTTGAAACATTATGAAGAAGGCGTGCCATATACCATCGGCATTCCGCGCATTCCATTACATCATTTACTGCGCTCTGCGGTGCGCAGATACCCGAACCGTGCTGCACTTTATTTTGAAGGCGCAAAACTATCCTACCGAAAATTGAACCATGAAGCGAATCGCTTCGCCAACGCCTTGACCGCGATGGGGATCGGCAAAGGCGCGCGCGTGGTTTTGTATCTGCCGAACATCCCGCAGGCAGTGATCGCATTTTATGGCGTGCTCAAAGCAGGCGCTGTGGCCGTCTTCACACCGCCCATGACAGATGCCGAAGAATTGACTCGTCAGGTAAAGGAAGTGGATGCACGCGCTCTGGTCACTTTGAATTTATGGTCCGCTATGGCCAAGCAGGTGCAGTCCAATAGCGGACTGCCTCTGGTCGTGTTGACCGATGCGGGTGAGTACCTATCCCTGCCGAAGAAATGGATCTCACGCTGGCGCAACCGCGGATTGAATGTGCCGGGCGCGATGCGCTTCCGCAGATGGATCTCCGGTCAAAGCGATCAATCGCCGACCGTTGATGTCGCTCCCGAAGATTTGGCGGTGATCCAATTTACGGGCGGTACCACTGCGCAGGCCAAGGGTGTGATGCTGTCGCATCGTAACTTGGTGGCGAATGCCCTGCAGACCCGTCATTGGATGCCAAAGGCAGAGGAAGGCAAAGAAAGATTCCTGTGTGCCATTCCCTTCTCGCATAGTTATGGACTCACAACTTCGTTGAATGTGCCGGTTTCCATCGGCGCGTCATTGATATTGAAACCTCAATTCCAAATCCGGGATATTCTAAAGACTATTAAAAAATACAAGCCGACCATTTTCCCCGGTGTTCCGAACATGTATACCGCCATCAGCAATTTCAGAGGCGTCCGAAAATATGGCATAAACTCCATCAAGGCTTGTATCAGCGGTTCTGCACCTTTGCATGTGGAAGTGCAGGAATCTTTTGAGAAACTCACCAAGGGTAAATTAGTCGAAGGTTACGGACTCACCGAAGCCTCGCCTGTGACTCATGCGAATCCGTTGGGCGGGAATCGCAAAGTTGGAAGTATCGGTGTGCCACTGCCATCCACCCAAGCCGCAGTCGTTGACCTGGCTCGCGGACGCAAGGAAGTGGAAACAGGTCAGATCGGTGAACTGGCCGTGCGCGGTCCACAGGTGATGATGGGATACTGGAACAATCAGGAAGCCACGGACGCTGTTCTTACTGATGACGGCTGGCTCTTGACCGGTGATGTGGCGCAAATGGATGAGGACGGTTATTTCCGCATCATCGCGCGCAAGGCCGATATGTGGTATCCCGATAAACCCGGTAAGCCGGCTTTCCCGCGTGACGTCGAAGAAGTGATCTATGAAATCCCACAGGTGAAGGAAGTTGTGGTGGTTGCCGTGGCAGGGAATCCGTTTGCATTTGTGATCGCGAACCGTGACCGCCCAACACCCGAAGCTGTGATTGCATATTGCAAGCGTCGCCTGCCTCCACAATTGATTCCGCGCTTTGTGATCTTTATGGATGATTTTCCAAGAACTTTTATTGGAAAAGTTTTAAGGCGTGAACTGGCAAAAAGATATGGAAAGCAAATTGCCGGGGAATAGGGCAAGGGTAAATTCTGAAGTATGAAGGATGAAGGAATAATGAATGAAGTAAAAACAAAGAGTGGGGTTCTTGAAAACGTAAATTATGTTCAACAAGGCGAGGGCGCGCCAGTGATCCTTACTCACGGATTGGCCGCCTCGCTTCATGATTGGGATGATCTCCTGCCTGTGATGGCCGCATCGGGGTATGCAGGTTATGCCCTCGATCTTTTAGGGCACGGTGAAAGCTATAAGCCGGCCGACCATCATGAATTTACATTCGAGGCCGTTTTCGAGCATTTCTCTGCGTGGGTCGATTCGCTTCAGATCAATGAACCGATGATCCTTGTCGGTCATTCGTTGGGCGGCGGGATCGTTTTGCAGTACGCGCTTCAGTATCCCGAGCGGGTGCGCGCGCTGGTGGTGGTGAATCCGTTCTATGATATACGCCAGCTTTCTTCCGCCATGCGGTTTATTTATCGCAACAAACTGTTGAATACCAATTTACTTGGCCTTGCGCCATATCGACTCTTCCGCATCTTTGTGGATCTGACCAGCACCAACTTTTATGCAGGTCACCGTGAACCGCATGTGTTGCCTGAACGTATCCGGCACCAGACTGCGGAGGATTTTGCGCGGGCCTCTTCCGGAATTTATAACATCCCGTATACGCTTCCTTATTTGACCCTGGACATGCGGCGTATTAATCAGCCGACCCTGCTCATTTGGGGCAGCCGTGACCAAACCCTCGCGCCTGAATCATTCCCGCGCATTGAAACTTTGCTTCCGAATATTGTGTCTTCGCATTCCATGCCCGTGTGCGGACATGTCCCGCATCAATGTCATCCTGAAAACTTTAATCCATTGGTGATGAAATTCTTAAGTGATCTGTAGGTCACGTCTTAGACGTGACCTACTTAACTTTCTCCCAATTGTGACTCCCTGAGCGTTAGCGAAGGGTCTCTGAGATAAACGTAGAGGTTCTTCGCTAACGCTCAGAACGACACTGTTAATTCGGGGGAGAAAATTTTTGTTGAAAAGAGTCAATTCACAGTTAAGCGGGAAGCGGGGTTTTATCCAATTGACTATTGACAATTTGTATAGATGCGATTCCACTGAAAAATCCTTATCTTAAAAAATCGAATCCTACATGATTCATCGTGTACAATGCCGAACACATTAGCTATATATACGGGGATGCAGCGCCCAAACGCCCATATATGGCTCTGACATTTGTTCTAATTTGGAGTAACCTGAATGCGTTGTCCCTATTGTAAACACCATGATTCCAAGGTGCTGGATACTTCCCACGACAGCCATGGTGGGATTCGCCGCCGCCGCGAATGCTTGAAGTGCAGGCAGCGCTTTAGCAGTTATGAACGACCGATATTGGCGACGCCGTTGCTCATCAAACAGGATGGTGCGCGTGAGGAATTTGACCGTGAAAAATTGGCGCGCGGCATCCGCATTTCGTGCGCGAAACGCCCTGTCTCTGCGGCGGACATCGAGCGCATGATCGGTCATGTGGAAACGCAATTACAGAAACTCGGCAAGGCGGAGGTTTCTTCGCGCGTAGTCGGTGACCTTGTGATGAAGACTCTCAAAGAGACCGACCAGATCGCTTACATTCGTTACGCTATTGTGTATCTGGGACTTGATGACCTCCAATCCATCCGTACAGAAATAGACCAACTTCTCGAAGATTAATTTCAGGCAGGAATGTCTCCGTTGCTGGCGGAGCGGCATTTCTGCCTGTTTTGTTCAAACACCAAACTTTATTAGGAGAGTAACAAATGGCCGCAAAAACTGTTGAAGTCAAATCGAATAATGGATTATTGCCCACGCCTGCCATGCCCAAGGGGTTGCCGAAGGCACAGTTGACCGATAACGCGCGTCAGGTGTTGATGAAGCGTTACGTCCGCCGTGGTGATGACGGCAAGCCTGCCGAGAATGTGGAAGATATGTTCTGGCGCATTGCATATCATGTTGCAAAAGTTGAAGAGGAATGGGGCGCTGATGTGCAGAAGCGCGCCGTTGAGTATTACCATTTATTGAGCAGCAAGAAGTTTTTCCCGAACTCCCCAACATTTACCGGTGCGGGAACTCCCTTAGGTCAACTGGCCGCGTGCTTTGTGTTGCCCATCAGCGATGACATGGGACGTGACAGCGCGGGTATCTTCCAAACTTTGCGTGACGCCGCGTTGATCCAGCAGACAGGCGGCGGCAATGGATTCTCATTCTCACGTCTGCGCCCGCATGGCGCACTTGTTCAGACTTCGGCAGGGCAGGCGACTGGTCCGGTGGGATTCTTGAAAGTCTATGATCATGCCTTCGGTGAGATCGCTCAGGGCGGAACAAGACGCGGCGCGAATATGGCCGTCCTGCGTGTGGATCACCCGGATGTGGAAGATTTCATCACCTGCAAGATCAACGAGAACCAGATCACGAACTTTAATATCTCGGTCGGCATTACCGATGCTTTTATGCGCGCCGTGAAGAATAATGAAGAATGGCCGCTGCGTTTCCCCAACATGAAGGAAATGAAACAACATGCATTCAGCGGAACTTTGGAACAGGCCGAAGCCGCGGGCATTACCATCCATACCTATAGAACTGTCAACGCGCGTGAGTTGTTTAATAAGATCGTGACTCAGGCGCATCACAATGGCGAGCCGGGTGTGTTGTTCCTGGATGCGGCCAATCGTGGGAATCCCGTCCCGCATTTGTATCCGCTTGAAGCGACAAACCCGTGCGGAGAACAATGGTTAGGTCCATATGAAAACTGCTGTCTCGGTTCTGTGAATCTCAATGAGCATTGCGGACCTGATAACTCAGTGGATTGGGAAACTTTGCGCCAATCCGTCGTGACTGCCACGCGCTTCCTCGATGATGTCGTGGAGGCGAATGCTTATGTGCCTGCTGTGGCGCAGCTCCAGGTAGCCGCTCATCGCGCGCGGAGAATTGGTCTCGGCATCATGGGACTCGCGGACTTGATGTATCACGTGGGCGTGCGCTATGGCTCGAAGGAAGGTCAGGAGTTCAGCGCGCAGGTGATGGAATTTGTCCGCTACCATGCGATGCAGACCAGCATCGAACTTGCGCAGGAACGCGGACCTTTCCCCGCCATCGAAGGCTCCATCTACGATATGGATGATATGAAATGGCAGGCGCCCAAATCACTGGTCAACTACCAGAATAACTGGGGCATGCCCGAGGTCAAGTGGGATGCGATCACCAGCGGAATCAAAAGCCATGGGATCAGAAATGCCGCACAGACCACCGTCGCCCCGACGGGAACCATCGCCACGGTTGCTGGCTGTGAAGGTTATGGCTGTGAACCCGTCTTCGCGCTCGCTTATATCCGGCACGTCAATGACAACGGCAAGGATCTGAAATTAACTTACGCCAGTCCGCGCTTCGATGAGGCGCTCAAGAAATTGGGACTCGGCGAAGAGAAACGTCAGGAAATCGTGGAGCAGGTGATGAACGAAGGCACCTGCCAGAATGTCAAAGAACTGCCGCAAGCTGTGCGCGATACCTTTGTGGTCTCGGCCGACATCACCGCCGACGAGCACGTCCGCACGCAAGCCGCCCTGCAAGCCTTCGTGGATAACTCGCTTTCAAAGACCGTGAATTTTTCTGAGAACGCCACCGAGGAAGATGTTGCCAACGCGTACATGATGGCGTGGGAACTTGGCTGTAAGGGCATCACGGTTTATGTGACCGGCTCACGCGATAAGGTGGTCCTCGAAACGAAAGCCACTGCGGATAAGAAAGCGCCTCCGACTCCGCCGGTAGTTGCTCCTGCTCAACAAAACCTGTGGCACGCGACGAAGAAGCCGCGTCCGCGCACGTTGACGGGACGTACCTTCAACGTGGAGACGCCGGTGGGGAAGGCCTTCATCACCATCAACGAGAACGGCGGCGAACAGCCCTTTGAAGCCTTCATCAATACAGCCAAGGCAGGCTCTGAGATCGCGGCCGTCTCCGAAGCAATTGGACGGCTGGTCTCCTACATCCTCAGAATGGCATCTCCCGTGGCGCCACTGGACCGGATGCGCGAAATCGTGCGTCAACTCAGCGGTATCGGCGGCGGACGCTCCCTGGGCTTTGGCATCAACCGTGTGCGTTCCCTGCCCGATGGCATTGGTCAGGTGCTGGACATGTACCTGCGCGAAAAAGACGGCATGTTGACCGAGGAAGAAAAACCGAGCGGGCTTCATGCTGACATTTCCGGGCACGCCATGAAGATCGGCGACATTTGTCCCGAATGCGGCGAAGCAGCCGTGGTCAATGAGGAAGGGTGCAGGAAGTGTTATGCCTGTGGGTTTTCGGAATGTTAGGATGAAATAAAAAGGTAGCAATCACCTCCAAGGTGATTGCTACCTAATATGGAGAAAATGATGGAATTAAAATCATTTGTAAAAGAAACGATTGTTCAAATTATTGAAGGTGTCAAAGAAGCACAAGATCATGCTTTAGATTTTGGAGCGATAGTTAATCCTAAAGGTTTCTTTACTGAGCACGAGATAATTAAGTGGTTACCAGAACGATTAGAAAAAGGCGGGTGGCGAGAAGGACAAGTTATAGATTTTGATGTTTCTATTGCTATTTCTGAAACCGATGAAGCACGTGGTGGATTAGGAATTCAGGTTGCTAGCACAGTGATTGGACTAGGCGTTTCAGGAAAAAGCGAAGAGCAGAATAGCACGATAAGCAGATTGAAATTTTCTGTCCCATTGTTTTTGCCTGAGTCAAGCGGAGAAAAGTAATTGAAAACCGTAGATTAGACGGCTGTAGCAATAAAGATAACTTGGAGGTTTAATATGCCTGACGAAAAAAATGAAAACATACAACATGAAAAAACACCATTGATTACACCACGAGAAACATCCCAGGAAAGCAAACAACAAGAAAAACCGCCTGAAATTAAAAAATTAGATTTTGCTGAAGCTGCTATTAAAAACGCAGGAGATCAAGGTATTTCATTAAATCCTGTAGGGAGTCATACAACAAATCCATTTATGGCTCAAGATACTGTTCAACCACAGCCTTCTGTTCAAATGGTGACTCCAACACCACCTTCTGTTGAAGCGGTGATTCCACCCGCTCCAGCTCAATCAAGTGAAGGCGGTAGCAATGCTGGAGAATAAATCTCCGGAGATTTATTGCGCATGCCTATAGAATTCGATAATCTGTTAGTTGCACTAGTGTTCTTGCTGCCAGGATTCTTGACATCGCGCTTAATCGCAGCAAGAACGCCTGCTATGGGAAGAGGGGTTAGTACATTCCAAGAGACTTTTGAGAGTCTCTTGCGAAGTGTATATATTCACTTGATAATTGCCCCGATTATTTATTCAGTAATAGTGTGTTTTACTGTAAAAAATAATATATCCATAATAGATGGAATTTTTAGAAATGGAATACAGGTTTATTATTTGGCGCACCCTCTTAAAGTTGTTATATTATTATTTGGGTGGTTGATAAGTGCATTTTTGTTGGCTACATTCTTTGGATACAAATGGGATCCGTTACATGAATTGTCTTCAAATCTTGTAAGGAAGACAGGTACAAAATCCGAAGATATTTTTTATCAATTGCGAGAATATGTAGTTGGTAAAAGAGAAATGGGTGAAATAGATTTCCAATGGTGGATTCAAGCGCGATTAAAAAATGGTTATACCTACCAAGGTGAATTCTATTTTGTAGGCTATCGTCATGATGGCATGAGTAGGGAATTGATGCTAGCTAATGTAACCTTTTTTCCTTACCCTGCCCAAACAGAAGTACAAATGCGCAGCGAGCCGAAGCATTATGATTTTGTGTTAATAGAGGTCGAGAACTGCGAAAGTCTGGAAATTTTGTTTGGACAAGGTATTTCACCTAAAAATAAACAATAAGATGTTTTTGGTAAGTTTTGCGAAGGTCGCTATGCGGGGTAATTGTGGGCGACTGTTCTTTCTACCTCTCTCAAATACCACACGAAAATTATAGTAAGAACAGAACTGCATAGATGTCATATCTGGTGGACATCTCCCCCGATTGAAGAGCACAATTGGGGGAGAAAAAACTTGGCGTTGAATAAAACTTAGTATTCACTTCTGCGCAGCTTTTCCTCCCCCATTCATGAACTTTGAATGGGGGAGGTGTCCGCTAGGACGGAGGGGGCAGTGTATTCGAGTGTTTATCCCGTATAATGACCTTGATTTGTTTTTCAACCGTTTCTATAACAATAGAGACATCATGGGGAGATTTACCCAGGCTTTCGAAAGGATAAAAAATTATGAATAGATTTTTCAGAACGCTCATTACATGCTTTGCGTTTGTCAGCCTATTATCTGCCTGCAATCTTCCCTCTGCTGTTACAAATACGCCTGTCACAAGTACGCCGGCAATCATTGAAGAAACCCCCGACCCACAGGTGTCTGCACTACGTCAACTGGAAGCAGATTCCGAAACACCGCCGGAGTTGTACTTTCAGAACGGCTTCCCCCGTTTTGTCTCTGGCAGTTTTCTTGTCGAAGGCGCAGATGTTGTCGAACGCGCCCGAAATTTTCTGCAGTCAAATCAGGACCTCTATCGCATTGCAAACCCAGACCTGAACCTGGCCGTGCGCCGTGTGAGCGAAGCGGAGGCTGAGACGGATGTTGTCTTCTATCAGACCTATAAAGACATTGAGATTTTTGCCAGTGAGATCGTGGTCACGTTGAGCGGGGATCGCGTCAACGCGACTGTGGGTGGGTTGCTCAATGGAGACCTGGCGGTCGCTGTCACACCCTTACTCTCAGAGTCCCAGGCCGAGGAGAGCGCCATTACTGACCTCGCAATGCCCAACGCATCCGCAGCCGGCACGACCACGCTCATGATATTTGATCCAAGCTTGCTTTCGGATGCTCCCCCTGAACCGCATCTGGTTTGGAGAGTCACCTTAAACGGCTCTGTTCCCTGGCAGGTTTTTGTGGATGCCCAAACCGGCTTGGTAGTCTTCAAATACTCATTGGCTCAGGGTGATTATGACTATGAAGAGTTTAATGCCGGTGGCGGCGGTTACGGGGATTGCTATTTCTTATCAGGCGACAGTATCGGAGATGAGGATGGATTGGAAACAAGTTGGCATTCCGACCCCGAAGCGGCGAACGTCTGGTGGTTCGCCCGCAACGCTTATATTTTTTACCGTGACACTTTCGGCCGTCATTCTTACGATAACGATGATTCGCAGTTGGAGGTCTTCATCCGGGCGGATGCGGGCGGCAGCGGAGCCTCGTGGATTTATTTCTGCAATCTGATCGTCGTTGAAAGTGGCTGGGTAGGGCAGGATGTTGTGATGCATGAGCTCACGCATGGGGTGATCGCATCCACATCTGACCTTGTGTATTCCAATCAGTCCGGTGCCTTGAACGAAAGCTACGCTGACGTAATGGCGTCTCTGCAAGATGGCAATTGGACCAACGCCGAAGATCGTATTGGTGGCGGCGGAGCGATCCGCGACCTGAGTAATCCCCCCAACTTCGGTCAACCAGACCGCATGCCCATATTCATGACAACCAGAGATAATGGCGGCGTCCACACCAACAGCGGTATCCACAACAAGGTCGCATACCTGATCGCTGTCGGTGAAGCTTTCAATGGCTGGACGATCACCGGTATCGGGAACGGCAAGATGGGGTCCCTGTTCTATGCAACGATGACCAGTTTGGGCAGCAGCGCTCAATTTATCGATGCCCGCAATGCAACGGTCGCACGCGCTGATCGTTGGGCATCCACCGGGACCATCGGCTTTACTCCATTGGATGCCTGTCAGGTGCAAAATGCCTATGCTGCGGTTGGGCTGGGGGACGGCGATACCGACTGCGATGGCACAGACAACGCAACCGATCCCGACAACGATGGGGATTACATCCCCGACAGTCTGGATAACTGTCCGCTTGTAGTCAATCCGGGTCAGCAGGATGATACTGACAGCGACGGGCAGGGCAACGCTTGTGACAATGATCTTGACAACGATACGGTTCTTAATGTAGCTGACAACTGTCCGCTGTTTGGTAACACTGACCAGGCTGATGCCAATGCAGATGGCATCGGGGATGCCTGCACTACGGACGATGACAACGACGGCGTGCTGGATGTTCGGGATAACTGCCCGAGCATTGCCAATCACGATCAGGGTAATCAAGACGGCGATGGACTCGGCAACGCCTGCGACACAGACGATGATAACGACGGACTTCACGACGACCCCCGCTTCGGTGAAACTGACAACTGCCCCTTGCGCAGTAACGCCGATCAGGCAGATACTGACGGTGATGGTGTCGGTAATGCTTGCGACAACAGCCGGCTCGTGGCCAACCCCGATCAGGCAGATACCGACGGCGATAGAATTGGCGATGCCTCAGACAACTGCCCCGGAGTTTCCAACCCCAATCAGGCTGATGCTGACCGGGATGGTTTAGGGGACCGCTGTGATGGAAGCGACGAATTTTCTTTGATACCAGACGGCAGCCTTGTGAACCTAAGCATCCATGGTGAGCCCGGACAGTTGCGTACCTTTCCGATCCCTGTCTGCAAGGCAGATAACTGCCCGAAATGGTTTCCCCCAGATTATCTGGTGAGCATAGTGCTGACTGGCCTTTCACCGAACGTGGCAGTCTGGGTGACAGATGACACCGGCAAAAGCGTTGACCAGTCATCGTATAAAGGGAATATGCGAGTCCTGCGCTTCCACCCAAATGGCGGAAGAATCTATCACTTGAGTTTCCTCTTCAGTCTGGATTCTCCTGAAGGGCAGGTGGGTTACATGGGTTCCATGTCCGCCGGCCCTGCAGATAAGCAGCCCAATCCAACTCCTGACGGTCCAATATCCACCCCATTTTCCCCGCCTCCCAGCCCTGCGATCGGATTTGTGACGCCCACAATTGCACCCCTTTTTACCGAAACACCTCAGGCTCCCTCTTCCGTCATGCTTACATTCATAAGCAATGCATTTTGCCGCAAGGGACCGGGTTCCCTGTATCGCAATGTCTCAAGTTTTGTAAAGGGAAAGACCACACAGGCTGATGGCCGCAATGCGGTTGATCCACGCTGGTTTTGGGTGCAGGTCCCAAACAGCACAGAGCATTGCTGGGTATCCTATATCACCGTCGAGCCAAATGATCTGAGCGAGGGACTGCCGATCCAACCAGTAACCTTTGAACTGCCGATTGCTCCTGCCAGTTTTGTTGTCTCCAAACGAATATGCTCTCCGAACGGGTTTTCACTCCAACTGGCATGGACGATCTCAGCCGGCGCAGACGGATATACTCTTTATCGGGATGGTCAAAAGATCGCTACTTTCAAAGCCAACCAGACCCAATATCAGGAAAACCCACCTCTGGATAAATCCCTTCATTATGAGTTGGAGGCGTTCAATGAAAATGGATTTTCCGAGCGTCTGGTGATCGAAGACCGCTGTCCATGATATTCAAGGTACTGATTCCGGGGTTTTAACAGAATGCGAGAGATTGTTTCCTAAAACAATCTCTCGCATTTAATATTTTGGCCCGCCATTTTTTCATACGGGGTGACGATGAGTGTTACTTACTGATGTTACGCACTATCCCGAAGGTTTGATCGGCTAAGGGTTCGTAAAAATATAATTTCCCTCACCTACCGCCGAGCCATGTCTTTGCGAGGGCGCACTTGCTCTTCGCCCGAAGCAATCCCCTTGCTGATGCGGAGATTGCTTCGCCGCCATAGACCAAGAGCGGCGGCTCGCAACGACATTGCGGGAAGTTAACTATTTACATACCCTCAACTAGATTTTTCAGGGAAACCATCGGGACGTTCTGCTAACTTACAGCTTTCCGAACGCCACACCCTTATAGCCCCATCCGCAGGCGGCAACTGCTTCTTGAATGGGTTTCTTGATCTCATTCGTATTGAAGCGATAGTTATAGACTACACCGGGTTTCAACTCTTCGGTAAAGGCATAAGCCGCGCCAAATTCCACCGAAGTCATTTGCCCCTGAAACTTTGAAACTGCCATCGAAAGCGACGGCACGCCTGCCCGCCATTCAACGGTGAATTCCTCATCCTTGCCGCGCACTTCATGTTTTGCGGCATCGAACTTCATGTAGATGCGGAATACTTTTGTGAGATTCGATTTCGCAAATATCTCGTACCATTTTGCATCCACGATCTTCCACTCGGCGATCAAGTCCACCTTTTGGGAAGCGCCGTCAATGATCTGGTAGGGGGCCGTGTCACGGTTCAGAGTCAGCAAACGCTGGCGGACTTCATCCACAGAAAGCACGGGCATATTTTTATCAGGTTTCTTGCCAAAGCCAAAGAGTCCCATTTTGTTTTCTCCTTTATAGTGTTAAAAGTTGCACAAATTACACGGCATAGAAATTTATGGCAGGACAATGGACGCGCACTCAACGCCGTGGGCGTGTTGTAATCGTATCTCCCACGTCATGGACACTTTGTCCTCCGGAGGATCCAGCCTGCCTAGTTCAAAAAAATACTCCCCGCTTTCAAGGACTTTATTGGTGTCATACATGCCGCCTGGACCGGCATTCTTCCCATTGTATGTGGAGTTGAAAAATACTCGCGGATAGTCCCCGGGCTGTAACCCAGTGGCAATTAACTCGACAATGGTGTCGCTGATCTGTTGAAGCCTGAAAGTTGCGCCAGAAGCGGGTTGACAATCAGGGATGGGGATTGTGGGGTCCTCTGTTGATACCATAGGCGTAACCACTACAGGTTCAGAAGGCGTGGAATTTTGCATTGAACAGGATGTACAGAACAATATAAGGATCAGTAATAAAGATCGTTTCATGGCACAGTCCTATCGTAAAGGTTATAAAGGCCCTTATTTGCTGCTAAGAGATAGCCGCTTTATCCCGGCAACTTGCTCGACCCTCTTGCAATGAAAAGATAAATTCCCCGCCAGATCAATAATCCCAGAGCATTCATGCTTCCAAGAATGAGCACAAAAAGAGGTGAGGCGGCGCTATGCAACGAAGCCGCCCGCAGGACCACAGCCAAAGGCGCAGCCAAAAGCATGGCAAATAAAATGCGCCAAAGCAATTTTGGATTTGACGATATTTGTTCGTCGAATAATCCCAGCCACAGCGCACTCAGGAACCATGCAAAAGTGAGCGGGAAAAAAGTTGTCCCCATGCGCAGGATGAAGGATGTGCCGACTTCGCCGTGAGTTGCGAATCCGATCACAGTGAGAATGGCAATCGAAAGGATGTCACCGGTGATGAGAATGGATTTTTTCATGTTTTTATCATTGGCTTTTCAGGGGCTTAGCCCCCGAAAGAGCATACTTGCCACAGAGAGCACAGAGAATAAAAATATTAAATCTCAATGATCTCTGTGGCGAAAATATTTTATTCCCTGCGACCCTTCGTCACAATGCGGATCGGTGTCCCTAAAAATGGATGTTCCATGCGGATCTGATTTTCAAGATACCGGATGTAAGAGAAGTGCATCAACTTCGGCTCGCTGACATAGATCATGAAAGTCGGCGGGTCAGAGCGGACCTGTGTGCCGTAGAACATCTTGAGCGCGCGCCCCGCATGGGTTGGGTGTGGATGCGCATCCTGCGCCTTGTGGATGATCTCATTGAGCGCAGAAGTGGTTAAGCGCGCAAGGCGTTCTTCCTGAACCTGCAAAGCCATCGGCAAAACCTGATCCATGCGCTGCCCGGTCTTCGCAGAGATGAACAGGATCGGTACGTAAGCCATAAAGTTCAGATCATTGCGGATCTTGGCTGTATATTCTTCCATGGTTTCATTATTCTTTTCAATGGCATCCCATTTGTTGACCAATACCACACAGGATTTCCATTCGTCGAGGATGTAGCCTGCAATGTGTGTGTCTTGTGCGGTGATCCCTGTCGTAGCGTCTATCATCAACAGGGCTACATCTGAACGCTCAATGGATTTGAATGCGCGCAAGACGCTGTATTGTTCCACGCCGTGATCGATCTTTCCACGCTTACGGATGCCCGCTGTATCTATCAAGGTCACATCCAGGCCGCCAAATTCGATCTTTGTATCAATTGAGTCTCGTGTTGTCCCTGCAATAGGGCTGACGATGACTCTTTCCTCGCCGACCAATTTATTCAACAAACTGGATTTGCCCGCATTCGGCTTGCCGACGATTGCGATCTTGATGCTTTCATCTTCCTCTTCCGCTTCTGCCGGTGGGAAGGATGCTACAAGCGCATCGAGAATGTCACCGGTGCTTGTGCCATGGATCGCTGAAATGGCGAAGGGTTCGCCTAATCCCAATTCATAGAATTCGGAGGCTTCATCGCGCCGTTCTTTTGATTCACATTTATTCACCACCACAAAGATCGGCGGCCAAAAAGTGCCATCGGGTAATTTCTTTTGCGAGCGGCGAAGTATATCGGCCACTTCGCGGTCTGGTGCAGTGATGCCTGATTCACCGTCGTTAATGAACAGCACAGCGTCCGCTTCTTTAATGGCGATCTGGGCCTGCTTGCGAATATCATCAATAAAATCGGCAGAGCCAATTGAAAGCGGAGTCTTTCCGCCATGGGTTGGGTCAATGCCGCCGGTGTCAATGATGCTGAATTTACGGCCATTCCATTCCGCCTCACCAAACATACGGTCACGGGTGGTGCCGGCGACATCGTCTACGATGGCCAGGCGTTCGCCAGCAAAGCGGTTGAATAATGTGGATTTACCGACATTCGGTCGGCCTACAAGAGCTACGATAGGTTTCATTTTTTGTGATTTCCAATTTACATTTCATGGCCGGGTACGAGACCAGTTTTACGATCAAGGTGTTGGCGTGATCGTGACCACGCCGCTGGGAGAGATTACAACTTCTATTGTATTCGGTAATATGGATTCTACAACAACATTCGCGATAAGGATTTCGATCTTCGGAACGATTTGATGCGTGCCAACGCCCAATCCGGTCAGGTCAACGGTCACGCGGATATCCTGACGGGTGAGGGTATCCAGCAGGGGCAATGGACCCGAGACGATCACATCCACCGTCAAAGGCAAAACATGTGCGGTTAATCCATTGGCAAGCCCGATGATCTCCACGCCTTCGCCTGCCATGGTCAAACTGCTTTCAATTGGGGAAACCCCGGCCTGGATCAGAACGGTCTGTTCACCAACAATTGAAATACCTTCCGGCAAATCTAACGCGAGCCGTGTCGTGATATCTTCCTGCGCGTTTTGCAGGTCGAGTGGTTGTGTTTCCACCACGCCGGGCAGGGAATTCACAAGTTTCGGGTCGCCCGCGAAGACCGTCACGATCGGCGGAAAAACAGAAATATCGGTCAGGCGGTATCCGCTTGCTACGCGCCCGATCACATTCACTTTTACAGCCACGTCACGATATCCACCCTGCTGGCTTACCGGCATGGTGATATGGATCGAGTCAGGCGACACCGTCACGCCATCCACTGTTTGACCGTTTTCATCCAGGACTTCGATGGGCAGAGCCTGATCGAAGTTTTCGCGGATGCCATTCAAGTTGACTGAGACCCGTGCGCGCTTCACCTTCTGGACCTGAGACTGGGCGCCTGCCACGACAATTTCTCCCGGCTCGATGTTTGCATTCCCCACCTGATACCCAATGGCAGCAGTGCCTGACAGGTTGATCTCTACAGTTAGGATCTTCGTGTCAAGTTGTTCCAGCCTGAAGGTGACAGTATGCGGCGCAAAACTTACGATCTGAACCGGGCGGGCAACTACTTGTATTTGCAAATCCAGGCTGTGACTTCCTGAGCTTAACCCTGAAAGATCCAAAATGGCACTAACAAGCTGGGGATCGGCCTCGATCGTTTTCCAAACGGAACGCGGTGCGCGCAGGGTGACTTCCACTTCTTTGGGAATGTCACTGTTCAAGATCAGGCTTGGGTCCTGGCCAATCACCTGTACCTGCACGGGAGTTGCAAGCAAGTGAGTTTCATCGGGGTCTGCGGACGTGACGGCAGAGATCCAGACTGCGATAGCCAGCGCGAATGCCCATAGGAAGGTGCGGAAGTTTTTAGTGATCCAACGAAACATTATTTATCTTCTTTTTTGCGGGGGAATAAGCCCGGCAGGATTCTTTCAAGGAAATTAGGGTTACGAGTCTTCCCGTTCGGGCGGAAGAAAGCGGTCAGGATGTTTTCCAATCGGTCAGGGTCAAGCTTTCGTAACATGCGTCCAGCATGGGCGATGGAGATGCCGCCGGTTTCCTCTGACACAACCACTGCGATGGCATCACTTGTTTCCGAGGTTCCCAATGCGGCGCGGTGACGTAATCCCATTTGACGTTCAGGCGAACGGTTCAGGACTCCGCTGGCCGAGAGCGGAAGTACACAAGCCGCTGCGATGATCTGTGGTCCGACAATGATCACACCGCCATCATGCAAAGGTGTGTTTGGATAAAAGATCTGTAATAATAACTCAGGCGTTACACGTGCGTTCATTTGCACGCCGGTTTGGATGAAATCCTCCAGATTGTCCAGTCTTTGAAGGATGATCAACGCGCCGTGCTGGCGGGCAGATAACCTTGCCGCCGCAGTGACCACGGCATGGATGGTCTGCTCGAGGGCCGCATCTGTTGTTTTAACGGTGATAGGCCAAACGGTCCCGGCCCGACCGAGCCTTTCCAGCGTCCGCCGAATCTCAGGTGCGAAGATCACAGGGATGGCAAGCAGGAGCGCCGGCAGTGAATTCCGCGCCAGCCATGAGAAGGCCGGCAGTTCCACCAGGCTGGTCAGCAGGATGACTCCCACAACCAGCAGGATCATACCGCGCAATAACGCCATAGCCTGTGTGTCACGCAGGGTGTATAGCAAACCGAAAAATATCAGGGTGACCAGCAAAATATCAAAGATGCTGAGCCAGCTGATACGTTGAAATATGAAGAAGAGGTTATTGAGGAATTCAGTCACGATTTAGGTAATTAAGAATCAGGAGTTGGTAATCAGGGAAGGATGGTTCCTAATTACCTGATACCTAATCCCTGATCCCTAAATTGGGCGCAAGACGCGTTCCTGACGCAATTGTTTGAAAAGCAGAGTGCTCCCTATGAAAAGGGATTCACTTGCCGCATCCTTCCAGGCTTGTACGCCGAGGGTTTCAGGCGTTTGCCGTTCGTAGCCAAGTTTTTTCCAGAATTCTTCCAGCGCCATGATCTCATTGTTGGTGAAGATCAATGACGCTTCGCTTTGCAATTCACCGGAGGCGCTTTCGACTGCCTTGACCAGGGTCTCCAGCGCTTTTTGCTGATCCAGATTTTCTTCAAGATAAATATCCGTTGTGCAGGTGACAAGATTTTCCACCTGCCAACTGGCCAGCCCAACCAGTTTCCCGTCCATTTGAAGAAGCATATAGGCCTTGTCGCCAAAATCTTCCATGATGTTTTCGGCTGTCACGCGGCGCTTGCCTTTGCTGAGGCGCGTGATGAATTCTGCGATGGATGTTGAATTCTTCGGCTTGCCGCGTTTGGTGAAAAGTTCTCCGGTGGGTGTGACGGGTCTTTTGAAGGTCTGAGTTTCTGAAATGTCGTTGGCGTTGGGCACAACCTCATTCCAGGCCGCGCTGACTTGTTTCCACAGGTCATCATACGAGCCGGTATTCGTGATGACGATATTTGCAAGAGCTACTTTTGTGCTCTGCGCCGACTGCATGTTGATCCTTTCGAGGGCGCGTTCGCGTGTGTAATTGCGCTTGCGGATCAGCCTTTCGATCTGGACTTCCTGCGGGGCGTTCGTGACCCAGATCGAATCACACATCTTGCGCAGGTCGCTTTCGAGTAGTTTGATCGCTTCGATTATAACAACAGGCTGGGATGCGCGTTTAAGGAGTATTTCTGACGCCTGACGAACCAGCGGGTGGACGATTTCCTCCAACTGCGCCATGGCCTCTGGGTCGCTGAAGACGAGGTTGCCCAATTTGCTGCGGTCAATTTCACCGTCTTTGTTGATCAGCCATTTTCCGAATTTATCAATGACTTGCTGATACCCCGGCGCGCCTTTGGAGTAGGTGCGATGGGCCAGAGCGTCTGCGTCAATGGAATATGCGCCGAGATGCTCGAACATACGGCGCACCACGCTCTTTCCAGTAGCGATGTTGCCGGTAAGACCGATCACAAATTTGCCAGGCCAATTACTCACAGTGTATCCCTTAAAAAAAGAATGAATGCCCCTCTATTTTAATGGCTTTTCTTGAAATGTCCACCTTTAGGAAAAGTTGGCAAGGTTGACTCTCCTCCTTCCTGCGTGTATCATGCAATCTCCTCAGGTTGGTCGGGCAGTTGCGGCTCTGCATGTCAGAGTCGAGGAAAGTCCGCACTCCATAGAGCACGGCGTCGGATAACATCCGGGGCGGGGAAACCTGCCGGATAGGGCCACAGAAACAAACAGCCCCCTCACCCCGTCCCCTCTCCCAATTTGGGAGAGGGGCGCAGGGGTGAGGGAGTCATGGTGAAAAGGTGGTGTAAGAGACCACCGGCATTTGCAGTAATGTGAATGGACAGGCAACCCCCGCCGGGAGCAAGGTCAAGCAGAGACAAGAGACGGCTCGTCTCATTTGAGTCTCGGGTAGACTGCATGAGCGGCGCGGTGACGCTCCGCCTAGATAGATGACTGCCCAGGCGTCATGCCCCGTTCGCGGGGTGAGGCGCTGGACAGAACGCGGCTTACAGACTGACCTGAGGTATTTTTTCGCCATGCAAAACATTCCCCGTTTATCTTCGATCATCGAACAACTCAAATTGCGACAGGATAATATTATCTCTGTTGAGCTTGCTGTGGGTGAGCTCATTCCCTTTAGTGATGAGCTAATTCATGCGCTTTGGAGTGAATCATCGTTGGCGCGATCCACGTTGGTCATTCGGCGCATGCCGGCCGAGCATCAGTGTATGCTGTGTTTTGAAAAGTATCATCCGCTGAACAAGGAAACCTCCTGCCCACATTGCGGCGGTGTTGGAGCAAAGGTCATTGCTGGGGAGGAGTTTCGTTTGTTGTCTGTCAACGGGGAAAGTAAATAGAGTTTCTGTTTAATTTTTATCGCGACATTATGAAAATCAAGTAATTACTGTGTAACTGCTTTTTTTAGGTGTCGGATATGTCTGTCGGCGTTAGAGAACGCCGACAGACTGTTTAATTTGTAGCGCGACATTTATGTCGCATTGCTTGGAAGTTTTGCAAAATACCACTTTATTGTTTCTGCCAATTCAACAAAACATCCAAAGCCTTTAAATTCTTTTTGAAGTCCGTGGATTCATGCGTGGATAATTCCATGTCCACGGCTGTTGCGCCGAGTTCCACAGCGTAGTCTGCGAGAGTGCCGGTAAACATACAGCCCATATCATTAGGCGGGTAAGGGTAATCTGTGACGCCCGATAATTTTTTTGCGAATTCAATTGAGTTGTTTTCCCAGGGGTTTCCGCCCGGGAAGATTCCCAGCGCGGCGCTATGATAGCTGACCAACATTTCAACCCTGCGTGATTGTAGGAAACCCATCAACGCACGAGTCTCCGGCTCGGAGGCCGGACCAGTCCCACCCGTGGAAGGACCGAAATTCCAGCATCCGGCACGATCCCAAGTCGCAGACCAATTAGCGGGGAAGTTGCGGTTCAAGTCCACGCCATGATCGTTGACGCGCCCTTCAATGCCGTGGTCGCGTGCATCTCCATCCGGATTTAAGTTGCGCAGAATATAAAGCGTCATGTCGCTTGGAATAATGTTCGGGTTTGCATAAATATGTTGAATTAATTCATCGGCAAGTGCAATGGTGTTCCATTCATAACCGCCGTGAATCCCCGCCACGATCATGCGCTGACGTTCGCCGTTGCCGAATGAATAGACTTCAATGGGACGTCCCGAAACCGAATATCCGATCACGAGCGGGCGCGTACCGCCATCCAATACAAACGGAGTGGGAGATTGGACGACGATCAAAGTAGAGCGCGGGTTGGGGGTTACGGTCGGTAAAAATAACGAAGCCGGGTCAGGCGTGTATGTTGCGGGCAGGGAGGCGGTTGGTAGAGATAGTGAATTTTGCGGCGCGGCTAGTGCGGGTTGCAGGACCGAATACGCAATCGCCACAAGCACAATGCCAACCAACCCTGCGATGTTTAATCCCCAAGCGATTGTCACCCAGAACGAATCTTTACGGCGCATTATTTCAATTCCTCAACTGTCATGCGAAGCCAGTTAAGCGCCAGGTTGACCGCCCAATAAGGCAGGCTGCGCGGCGGCCCGCCATAGGTGATGCGATGCATTTTTTCGCCGCGCGCTGTGATCATAGCCATTTCAGCGGCGCGTTCTTCGGGATACAAGGCCACACCCAAAGCGATGTCGGAATCTTTGCGGGCGGCGCGTAATGCTTCCATGAGTGAATCAGGCGTCAGGTCTGAAAAGGATGCGGCGTGCGGGATCTTTCGTGCGAGCAATCCGTTGAGATTCGATTCGATGGCGGTCAGAGTCCAGCCGCGTTTTGCGATCAGATCCAATGTGACTTCATCCAGCCGGTCTTCATTCACGCCAAAGACAACGTTCCCGAGTCTTTCGCGGACCTGCGACTCGATCTCCGCGATCATGGCATCGGCTTCGCTTTCGCTTTTTGCCTTCGCGGCAATGCGAATATCTACAACGCCGGTATGGGCAGCAAGCCCGACGGTTGGGTTGCTTAACTTTTCAAGGTCTGAGATCTTTTCGTCTATCATGCCTTCGCCAAGGCCGGAGCAATGAAGCACATGCACTTTGATGACCTCGTTCAAGTTGAATCGCTTTTGTAAATATGGAATGATGGATTCATGCAAGACGTGTTCCATTTCATTGGGAACACCGGGAAGCGAAACAACAGCATTGCGTTCAGTTTCAACAATGAAACACGGTGCCGTGCCAACGGGGTTGCGAATCCCAAGTGCGCCTTTCGGAACATAAGCCTGACGCTTCTGGTTTTCTGAGGGCTTGCGCCCGTAGCGCGAAATGGTCTCAACCACCTGTTCCCATAAGTCTTCGCGGAATTCTGTTTCAACGCCTGCGGCTTTTGCCACGGCTTCGCGGGTTGGGTCATCAATGGTGGGACCCAATCCGCCGGTGGTGATGACAATGTCTGCGCGTTCCATTGATTCGCGGATCGCGCCCGCAATGCGTTCTTCGTTATCGCCGATGGTAACAGTGCGATACAAGTCCACGCCCAATCCGCGCAGGGCGATGGCGATGTGACGTGTGTTGGTGTCCACGATCTCGCCGAGTAATATTTCAGTTCCAATGGTGATGATTTCTGCTGATGTCATTTGTTCTCTTGTAGGTCACGCTTTTAGCGTGACCTACAGATTAAAGTTAAACTACATTGTACTCTTGTATTAATCTGCCTTCTTCAAAGCGTTTCAGGTCTAGCATAGAAACATCGAGGCTGGAATATTTTCCATCCAAAATAAATTCGCTCATCAACTTGCCTGAGATCGGCCCATGCATAAACCCATGCCCTGAAAATCCCGTGCAAACAGTAAACCCGTTTACATTGGTATTTCCAAAGATCGGGTGCGCGTCGGGCGTTACTTCATACAGCCCCGCCCAATGTGAGGCGCGCTGAGCTTTTTCCACCAGGGGCATCCGCTCGATGGCCGCCTCGAGGTTGACCAATTCAAAATCCTCATCTACATTCTGGTCAATGCCGGGTTGCTCATCTTGATTACTCATGCCGATCAACAGCCCTTCGCCTTCACGATGAAAATATAACGACTTCGCAAAATCAATAACGAAGGGGAAATCAGCAGGCAGTTCTTTCAGCGGACTCGTCGTGAACATCTGTCTGCGGAGGGGGAGGACTGGCAGGTTGACTCCAGCCATCTTTCCGATCTGACTCGACCAGGGTCCCGCCGCGTTCAGAATCATGCGCGTCTTGATCCCGCCGAGAGTTGTTTGCACTTCTTCAACTTGATTGCCGCTGACAGTGACTCCAATCACTTCCGCGCCGGTGAATGCTTTTACGCCCATCTTCTGTGCCGCGCTGACATATCCCATGACAACGCTGTTCGGGTCAACGATGCCGTCTTTGGGATTGAACGTGCCCGCAAGTGCATCGTCAAATTTCATTAATGGCAATCGTTTACAGACTTCATCGCCGGTTAAGAGTTGGGTGGGTACGCCAAGTTTGTTTTGAAGTTCAACATTATGTTTAAATACTTTTGCATCTTTCTCATTTATTGCAACCAGTAAATACCCGCATTGCTTATAACTTATATCCTGCCCTATTTCCTCTTTGAATCTTTCAAGCATTGGCAGGCTTTCAATGGATAACTTAACATTGATCTCAGTTGAGAATTGATAACGTACTCCACCCGCACATCTGCCTGTGGCTCCCTGCCCGAAGAAACTTTCCTTTTCGAGCAGGACGATATTTTTTAGTCCGCGTTGCGCGAGATGATAAGCCGCGCTGGCTCCCATCACGCCACCGCCGATAATGACAATGTCCGCTGTGTTTGGTAGGTTCATGGTGCTAATGCTCCATTCTAGAAAAAAAACCGTTTTCCGCCAAAGGCGTGAAAACGGTTTTTTGAAAACTGTTTAGGTTCTATTTACTCGACGCCAAGGTATGATTTCTGCACCATCTCGTCGTTCTTGAGATTTTGAGCGCTGTCACTCAAAATGATCTCGCCCGTTTGGAGCACATAGCCGCGATGTGCAATGGAGAGCGCCATCAAGGCGTTTTGCTCCACCAGAAGAATAGTCGTACCTTCCTGATTGAGCTTCTTGATGGTGTCAAAGATCAATTCCACGAGCAAGGGTGCAAGTCCCATGGAAGGTTCGTCAAGGAGAAGGATCTTTGGTTTTGCCATCAGAGCGCGTCCCATGGCGAGCATTTGCTGTTCGCCGCCGGAGAGTGTTCCGCCTTTTTGGGTGACACGTTCTTTCAAGCGGGGGAATAGCGAAAAGACATGCTCAAGGTCATCGTTGAATGAAGTGAGATCTTTGCGGACATAAGCGCCCATTTCAAGGTTTTCCATCACGGTCATGCGCGGGAAGATCATGCGTCCTTCGGGGCTTTGAGCTACCCCCAGCATCGCGATCTCATGCGCAGGAAGTTTGTGCAGTTCGATCCCATTCAGCACAACTGACCCTGAGCGGGGTTTGTTTAATCCCTGGATGGTGCGCAGGGTGGTGCTTTTACCTGCGCCGTTTGAACCGATCAATGTGACGATTTCACCGTCGTTCACGGTAAGTGAAATCCCTTTCAAGGCGTGGATATTGCCGTAGTAAGTGTGGACATCTTTTAATTCAAGCATGTGTGCCTCGCCTCTTATTTATGTGACGTGCCCTTGCCAAGATACGCTTCGATCACACGCTCGTTCTTTTGAACTTCCGAAGGTGTGCCTTCCGCGATCTTTTCACCGTAATCCAAAACGGAGACGCGGTCTGAGATGGCCATAACCACGCGCATATGATGCTCGATCAATAAGATGGTCAGGTCAAGCTCCTTGCGTAGTCTCTGGATAAAGTTGGTCAGATCGATGGTCTCGTTCGGATTCATACCTGCGGTTGGCTCATCCAAAAGCAGGAGTTTCGGCTTGGATGCAAGCGCGCGCGCAATCTCCAAACGTCTCTGTAAGCCATAGGGGAGGTTTTTTGCGGTCACCTCAGCATCACTGCGGCGAAGCCCAACATATTCCAACATATCGAGAGCTTTTGCGCGTGCATCGGCTTCCTCTTTCATGGTTGCCTTGGTATGAAATACCTGACCGATCAAGTTCGAGGTTAGACGGCAGTGCTGTCCTACCAGAACATTTTCCATTGCAGACATATTTGCAAAAAGTCGGATATTCTGAAATGTTCGTGTAATGCCCAGTGCCGTAATATCAAATGGGCGTTTTCCAGAAAGGTCTGTTCCATCAAAGGTCATCTCGCCGCTGGTGGGGACGTATACGCGAGTGATCGTATTGAAGAAGGTGGTCTTGCCCGCGCCGTTCGGTCCGATCACGCTGGCGATCATCCCTTTTTCAATCGTCAAATTGACTTTGTTTACGGCGGTTAAACCACCGAAGGTCATCGTAATATCTTTTGCTTCAAAGAATGTCATATCGGCCTCCTATCCTTTTTTCGCTTTTTTAGTCTTAGGAGTCTCAGCTTCAACGACAGGTGCTTCTTCTTCTGCATGGAGCTCTGCGCGATTTTGAGGATTTGGGATCAGTCCTTCCGGTCGGACGGCCATCATAATAACCAGCGTCAAACCGAACAAAAGAAAACGATATAAGATTGGATTAGCGTTATCTTTAACTGCCAGTTGGACGACAGGGTCACTGATCGAGGGGAGGATGGTGTGCGTCAAGAGGGATGCGAGGAAATCCTTGAGCGCCGGCAGGAAGAGACGGTCAGCGGTCATCAGCACAAGTCCGCCCACGATAACGCCGTTGATATTGCCGATACCGCCGAGAATAACTACGCACAGAATGATGATGGATGCGCTGAAATCAAATACGCTTGGGAAGATGCCTGAGATATAGGCGGCATAGAACGCGCCTGCAAAGCCTGAGAAAGTGGCACCCAAAGCAAATGCGGCCAATTTTGTTTTGACCGGGTCAATTCCCATCTGTGCTGCGGCGAGCTCATCTTCACGGATGGCCATCCAGGAGCGGCCCAAACGGCTGTCTCGCAGGCGGCGAATTACGAAAACCGAGAGCAGGATGATCGCGATGATCAGGAAGTACCAGGTAATTGGGTTGCTGGATTCAAACTCGCCAATATAGAGCCATTTGCTTCCAATCGCCCACTGTCCGTGAATTGTGTTGACATTGGTGGGGAGGTTGCCGAAGAAGGGGAACCAAGGCCTGCCAATTGGGCTGATCCCTTTTTCACCAAGTGTCAAATCGAAATTTTCAACAAACACTTTACAGGTTGTTTGGATCTTAAACATTGGCAGGATCCAACAGGTGAAGGGTTCTTTTATTGTTACGTTAATCAGATTCTTGAAGAGCACTGGTACGATCTCGCCGAAACCGAGTGTGACGATGGCGAGATAGTCGCCTCTTAATGGCAAGGTTGGAGCGCCAAGCATAAATCCCCAGATTGCCGCCATTGCCGCAGCGATCCAGATCACGAGCCAAAAGTTGATGTGGATGTTATGGGCCCCTGAGGACAACATGCCTGTTGTATAAGCACCAATGGCAAAGAAGGCCGCATACCCAAGGTCTAACAGTCCTGCATAGCCGACGACGATATTCAGCCCAAGACCCAGAATAACGAAGATCAAGGCGAATATGATTTGGGCAGTCCAGCGCAGCGCTGTTAATTTGTCAATGAACGGGAATGCAACAACTAGCATGGCCAATAAAATCATTCTCCACTGTTGCTCTTGTTTTGCTGGAAGACCATGCATTCCAGCAAGCAGTGTTGTAAATAATACTGCGCCCAAAAAGCCGATCAGGTTGCCATAAAGAACAATGTTGACTGCAGCGGGACGTTTTCCAATCGCTTCTTGAACAAAATTGTTTTGATAGAGACTAAACAATACGAGAATAGAACCTGCAACTAGCGCAGTTGGAAGAACGGATAACGCAATCTGCATGGGATTTTTTCGTTCCAGTTTTCCAATAATCACCATACCAAGCCCAACGCCCATGAGACTGCCGATGACTGCAACAGACCAGCCTCCAAAAAGGAAGGTGAGCAGACCGCCAACTATACCAAAGGTGATACCAGATCTAATATTTTTCATGGATACGCCTCTTAGGCCTTTTGACCCGTTTGTTCACCAAGTAAGCCGGTGGGACGGAAGAGTAAGATAAGTACAAGTGTTGCGAAAACCAGCGCATTTGTCCAGCGGGCATTTAGGTAGCCATCACTAAAGGAAGCAAGCAGACCGATCAGGAATCCGCCCAACATACCGCCAGTGATATTGCCGATACCGCCGAGCACTGCCGCTGTAAAGGATTGCAGACCTGCGCGGAAACCCATGAACCACCAGGCAGTATTATTATATAAACCAGCCATCAAGCCGGCCGCACCGGCAAGTCCGCCGCCAATGAGGAAGGTGGCTGTGATAACCATGTCAATATTGATGCCAAGCATTTTTGCAGCATCGCGATTTTGTGCGGTTGCGCGCATGGCTTTGCCAAGCTTTGTGCGTTGAACAAATAGATACAAGCCAGTCATAAGTACGACCGCCAGAACGATTACAAGCAGATCTTTAATAGTTAATCGAAGAGCCAATCCGCTGGAAGCGAGCAAGTTGATGTTCCAGCCGAGACTCTTGAAAAGTACGCCAAGCATATCCGGGAAGACTTTTTGAGAAGCGCCGCCGGTTGTTCCAAAAGATGGGACAAGCCAAGCTTGGGCTGCCCACATAAGCCCAATATTTTCAATGATAAAAGACATGCCGATCGCTGAGATCAACGGAGCCAGACGCGGGGCATTGCGAAGCCGTCTATAGGCCAGCCTCTCAATGGTCGCATTAAGAAACGCGCAGAAAACGATGGAGACAACCAGCGCAAGGATAAGTCCAAATACAATTTTGACAGGGTCTTTACTGTCCAGAGTGCCTGTTACTGAGAGAACGGTCAACGAGGTGAAAACGCCGATCATATATACATCGCCGTGTGCGAAGTTGATCAACTCGATGATGCCGTATACCATTGTATAACCCAGTGCGATAATGGCGATGATCGCGCCATTGGATATGCCAATAATCAGAAATTGAACCAGTTGAAGCGGGTTTGCTTTAATTGCGGCGTAAACTACTGGAACATCTAATCCCACAATTGGACCGAGAAGGAAAACTATATAAAGAACGAGTGCGGCGATGGCGAATCGCCTCCAGTTAAACCTTTTTCTGGTGATTTCCATGGTTCTCCTCTTTTTTCTACTTATCAAAAGGATGGGGGGCGGCAAGTTTTGCCGCCCCCGAATTGCGAGAGATTTTGTTTTACTTGAAGGTACCGACAGCTACGTACTTGCCGCCTTGGACCTGATAGAAGGTCATGTCGGTCAAGCTGGCATCGCCATTGGCATCGAACGACCAGGTTCCGAGAGCGCCGTCAAAGTTCTGGATGGCGAATACAGCGCTGTTGATGGCAGCGCGATCGGTGGGGTTGCCACCAGCGGCGCAGACATCTTCAATCGCCTTGAGAGCCACATTCATGGTCTCATAACCATACACAGCGTAGGGCTCGGTCAAAGGTCCGAACTTGGCTTCGTAATCTTTCACAAACTGCAAGCCAGCGGGGGGAAGTTTATCGAGAGCAACGCCAGCGACGGAAGCGTATGCACCTTCGGCTACATCAGCGCCGGCGCCGTCAATGAAGGCTTGGGTCTGAATGCCATCGGGACCAACATACTTGACGACGGTGTTGTCGCCCATGATCGCGACTTTATCCTTGAGGAGCTGGGAAGCGTTGTTATCAACAACCATACCAACATAGATGGCATCCGGGGCGGCGCCATTGTTGCTGGTGGAGATCTTGGTCATCAAAGCTTTGTAATCGGCGGCCTTCGGGTCAATACCTTCGTGGCCAACGACTGTCAAACCAATTTCTTTGGCAGTGGCTTCGAACACATCAGCAACACCCTTACCGTAGAGTTCCTGATCATCGAGGATGTAAACGGTGGCGGCGCCGAGGGATTTCACGAAGTTGGCAGCGACTTTGCCTTGAATATCATCAGCCGCAACAACGCGGGAGTAGGAGCGGACGCCGGTGGGGTAGTAGGAATCTGTGACGCCGGGGAGATCCTTGTCAGCCTTGGTTAAACCAGGGTTGGTGTTGGCGGGGGAGATCATGGTCAAAGGACCAGCGGCATTCAAGATTGGAATGGAGAGCTTGGCAGCGCCGGAGTTGAAAGTGCCGAGGTAGGCGATGATCGCGGGATCAGCAGCTGCCTTGTTGGCGTTTTCAGTTTCGACAGCGGGGTCCCACTTGCCGAGAGCGGCAGAGGCATCATCCCAGGCTTCGTATTCGAGGGTGAACGCGCCACCGCAAGCGGTGTAGTTAGCCTGTTCGAGGCGCAACTGCATGGCGTTAACAATGGTTTGTGTCTGGGTCAAGGAAGAACCGGTCATCGGTAAGGAAGAGACGATCTTCAATGTGCCGGTCGCGACGGGGGCTTCAGTTACAACGGGAGCTTCAGTTACAACAGGAGCTTCAGTTTCGACAGGGGCTTCAGTGGCCGCAGGTTTGGCTGGACCGCAGGCGAAGAGCATCAGGCTGGCGAGAACCAACACTGACAATAAAGCAAACAAACGTTTATTCATTACTTACTCCTCCAAAATTTTTGTTAGGTGAATTCAAATTCCCGCAGATGCGGGTGCAACAAACAGCAGACAATGCTTCCTAAGTCAGCCTCACCTCCTTCTATAAATTGCTTTCATATACGAAGAAAGCCTGAAAAACCTGTTAGCATGGATTTTCTAGGCTTACCTTGAAACCGCTATTATACTTGCCTTTCAGTTGCAATTTCTTAAACGTGGATAATAAGGTAAATCTCGCTTGGGGTCAAGAGTTTGTGTCTAGACTTTTTGACCGATTTCGACAATGAAACAGGGTTGCCTGGGTTTGAAGTTAATAAAAGACCGAAAGTAACTGGGGAGCTATTTTTTATCTTGGGGTTTATATAACAATTGTTCGCGGATACGCAAATCCGTATTCCGGATTTTCATGGCAAGGTCGGCGGCGAGGTTATACATTAAACGATAACCAAGCTGCGGGTAGGTCTCGCACAACATGATCAATTTGTCGCGTTGGATGACAAGCAGCCGGGTATCCTTTTGAATGGCACGCGCTGAAGCGGAACGCAGCCCTTCGTCCACCAATGCCACTTCGCCAAAAGATTGACCCCTGCGGAGCAAGGCGACTGTGGTTTCTTTTTTATCATCATCCCCGGCAGCGCCACGGTGGATCAAAATATCCACTTCACCTTGCGCGATCACATATAGCTCCTTGCTGTCGCTGTTTTCTCGAAAGATGATCTCGCCTGCATTGAAAACGACTTCCTGGCACAAGTTGGCAACCATTTCCAATTGAGTGGGTGTGAATTGATAAAAGATATCGCTTTGTTTTAAAAAATTGACTAGGTTGCTCATGGGCTTGAAATCCTTTTCGAGAGTTTAGCATATTCAGGGATGTAGTGCAACGCTTCTTTTTACGGATAGGGTCGACTCAGCCAATCAAGCGGATCCACCTGTATGCCGTTTGCCCACACCTCAAAATGCAAATGCGGACCCGTGACCCGTCCGGTTTCGCCGACCAGCCCGATCAAATCGCCAGCCTTCACCTGTTGACCTGTGGCAACGCCAATCTGTGATTGGTGGCAATAGACTGTATAGATTCCCCATCCATGATCGATGATGGTTGTATTTCCATGAATGGTGAGCAGTCCTGTAAAAACAACCATTCCATCAGCCGCGGATACAATTGGCGTGCCCACCTGACCGCAAAAGTCGAGCCCTGCATGAATCGAATGATATGTTTCGTTCGTATTTGTTGATATATAGTTTCGCCGATTCCCAAAATAAGATGGGTGGCAGCCTGGGAAATCAGGGGATGGATTTGTAAACTGACTATTCCAGTATTTGGTTTGCGTAATTGGCGCAGTAAGTTGCGTAAGAAGCTTGGTTTCATCATCATTGGTGGTTGGGTTGATCGTATCAGCGGCGACAGGTAAAAGCGGGTCGGTTGGATAGTTCCCCGACTGAACGATTGCCAACTGCTCAAAGGTTTGCGTTGTTCCATCAGGCAAATTTGCAGTCAGTGACAATGGATAAAGTCCTGGAGTTATTAGTCCGTAAATCCCCTGCAAGGCAACCTGCGCACCATCTTCAACTTGGAAAAAAGCTAGTTGCCGTTCGGCTAGGGAGCCGCTTAGTGTTGCCCCGGGAATTGTATTGATGACGATCTCAACAGTCCCGCCTTGTTTGAAGGGGAGGGTGGGGATGCTCGCGCTTACAAATGCGGAAGGCAATCCGTTTGATGTTTGTTCGTTGGTGACGTTGTTGGAATACAGGACATCGCCCGGAAGCATATCCCATGTGCCGGAGAGATTATTAAGTGAAGAGAGTGTCCACGGGTCGCTATTATGCCGGGCTGCAAACTCCAGCAAAGATTCGCCTGGAGCAGGCGCAGTTACTGCTGTTAATTTTTTTGTACTGTTCTGTTGCGGCACGATAAAATCCGCACTTAAATATAGTTCTGATGGGCTGATAAGATGGTTTATTTTTATCAGCAGAGTAGTATCCACTTGATCACGCCGCGAAATTCTGCGCAGATTATCTCCAAGACCGATCACTTCCGTATCCACTGCGCCGTTTACACCTTCATATCCGGGAATGGACAATTCCTGACCTTCCGCCAGCATGTTTGGATCGCTAATATTGTTGGCGGTCATAAGATCGTTGACTGAGATTTTGAATCGTGATGCAATGGATGAAAGCGTATCCCCGGATTGCACGATATAAATTATTCCGCCGGCTTCCTGTGCAGATGCTGAATGAACTGGAATGATTAGAAAAGATAGAAGTAGAAAGATCAAAACTATGCGTTTATACATTTTTAAACTCAACCTTGTCTCCGATTTCGTAATTCCCCCAGCGGTCAGGGTGGATCTCTAGTGTATATTTAGCATTTGCTTTGGGAAGGTAAGCCGGGTGCCATGACTTGGCAATGATCTTATCCACAACCGTCATTTCAGAGTTGATCCAAAATACGGCCAGATCAAACGGGACGAAGAACATGTGGATGGAAGTGTCGAGGCGTGAATCATGCTTTTCGACCAGAAGCAACCCATCGTTAAGGTCAAGAAGCGGGCGGAACATCAGTCCGCGCAGGCGGCATAAAAACGATTCGCAATACCCAACGCGGGCCGGGTTTTCAATCGCATTATTTAGATTGTTGACGATGATGGGATGAGTCATGGATAGTTATGAAGCAGGGCGGCTGTTTGGCCGCCCTGCAAAAGTTTTACGAGGGGGATATTTTTTGGGCGAGGATTCTTTCAACGCTATCCAGCAATTCCTGCGGGCCGAAGGGCTTGGCGATGTAGTCATCCACTTTGGCGATATGTAATCCGAGCACTTTATCAATGTTCTGCGCCTTTGCGGTGACGATAATTACAGGGATATTGCGCGTGTTTGGCTCGGACTTCATTTGTTGGTATACTTCCCAACCATCCATGTCCGGCATCATTAAATCTAGGAGCACAAGGTCGGGCAGGATTTTGCGCACGAGCCTCGCACCTTCCACCCCGCCGGCCGCGCCATGCACTTCATACCCGCGGCGCCCAAGAATGAGCCGAATAAGGTCGATCATTTCGGGCTCATCTTCAATGCAAAGGATTTTTTTGACAGTTGTAGTTTCCATTTTTCTCCTGTCTGTTGAAATAAGTTTACCATAAGCAAACCTCAAAGACTCAAAATAAAGGAATAAAAAAATGAAAATAATCACCTGGAATATTAATGGTATTCGCGCCGCGCTCGGTAAAAATGCTTTGGATTGGGCATTTGCTCAACAGCCTGATGCTTTATGTTTACAGGAAGTAAAGGCGAGATTGGAACAATTGAATGAGGAACAACGCGAACAATTGAAACTGTCTTTTTTTTGGAATCCCGCCCAGCGTGCCGGTTATAGCGGTGTTGCGACATTTTATAAAGACCAACCTGACGAGACCGTGATCGGAATGGGCAACGATCATTTTGATGTGGAAGGGCGCGTCATTCAGACCGTTTGGGCTGGTTGCCGTCTATTCAACATTTACTTCCCGAACGGCACGCGTGGACAGGATCGCGTGGATTACAAACTCGCATTTTATTCACACCTACTAAATATATGCGACGCTCTTCATGAAAAAGGTGAAAGCATTATTATCACCGGTGACTTCAACACCGCACACATGCCGATTGACTTGAAGAATCCGAAAGAGAACGAAAAGAATTCAGGCTTTCTGCCCGAAGAACGCGAGTGGGTGCAAAAATTTTTGGACCATGGTTTTGTGGATGCGTATCGTCACTTGTATCCTGAAAAGGTTGAATATACGTGGTGGACTTATCGCATGAATGCGCGTCAACGCGGCATTGGCTGGCGCTTGGATTATTTCCTGGTTTCAGAAAATCTTCTCCCACGCGTGAAGGATGTGATCATTCACGAGAAGGTGATGGGTTCTGATCATTGCCCGGTGGAATTAATACTGAAATAAGGAGAAGAAAAAATCCCGCAGAATTTTTCTGCGGGATTTTTTTTACATACTTGTTGCAACGCTTGGCTGGAAAAACGGGCCAAGGATATATCTAACCACATCTTCAGCTGAATAACTTGCTTTACCTTCCCGGAGATATTGTCCCGAAGCGACGAGATCATCACCGGATGTAATGATTGGTTCTTCCACATAACCGTCCTTGCGGACCTGGGGGAAGCCGGCCGTGGATAGCAGGTTGTTGCATAAACACGAGCGGTTGATCGTATCCTCCGCAACGCCTCCCTTTTTCACAAAATCTTCCACAGGTTCGGCGGCACAACGATAACCCAGTGAGCCATCTTCTTTTTTATACATGAGGCGTAGATAACCAAGGTCGCAAATTCGGCTGCGGGCCGCATAAGCCGCAGGCTCTGAGAGTGTGCCTTCCAGTTGGGCAACTTTGAAAGGGAAACCTGTCGGTGAAACTTGCGGACTGGTGAATACTTCCGCTTCTTCATCCAACACCTTGCGGAGCAGGCGTTTCTTCAATTCAGGTTCCATGCCTGATTCATCGCATAATGAAAAGGCCGTACCAACCTGCACGCCTGCCGCGCCAGCTTCCAGCGCGGCTTGCACTTGTTTGGGGTTTCCATATCCACCGGCCAGCCAGAACGGCAAGCCTAATGATTTCATTTTCCCCAGGTCAACAACATCCTTATCACCGTAGACCGGTTCACCCTTTTCGTTCAAGTTGACCGCACCGCGCGGGGGGGCATTATGACCACCGGCCGTTGGACCTTCGATCACAAATCCATCTACTGGACCTTCACTTCTTTTAATGAGTGCCTGGGCCAATACAACGGAAGAAATGATCGGTAAAAACTTGGGACGCTTGAGTTTGCCCATCAATTTAGCAATGCCGGGAAAAATTTGTTCCGGGTCAAAGTGGATGCGATGATCGTCATCTTTTTCCGCGCCGTGTACATCCACGCGATAAGAGACAGGTTCGTGGTTGCTCAATTTATCCAGAATTCCAGCGACCTGTGTCGGGATGCCGGCACCCATCAGCACCACATCCACACCGGCCAGCATTGCGCCGTAAAGCGATGCCAAATTGGGTAACTGGACTTTTTCCAGCAGGTTGATGCCGACAAGCCCGGAGTGTCCTTCTTTTGCGAGAAAGACTTCGACAAAATTCGAGATCGTGGTGAGTTGGTCAAGGATCTTTGGCGGGGTGATGCTATAGGTCGGCAGGGATTTATAGGCTGCTTCAGGGGATTTTCCGCCGGGGGTGTAATAACGGTCAATGATGTTTTGCACCGCTTCAGGGATTGAAAAATTAGCGAGCGCACGCCGAACGTTTCCACTCAAGTCTCCATCCATAAGGCGGCTGACCAAGACACGGCTGATGCCTGTTCCCGATACAACGCCCAATTGCCCCAGTTGCGAAACGGCTTTGGCGAGTTTCCAATCTGAAATGGCTACTCCCATGCCGCCTTGAATTAATTTAGGTAAGTTCATTTAAACTCCGTTTTGTTTGTTCATGATCAAGAAAAAGTCCCGCAGACTGTTTTTCACTGAATCTGCGGGGCTTGGTTATCATCAGTATTCGACCAGTATAAATCGTCATTATGTGTATGCAATTAGAGGTAACACCGGTTCTGTCCAGACGTTTCTCTGCCATTTGACGTGCATCTAAAGGCGGGAAGGATGTCAATTGTTTTTGATGGCAAATTCCAGCCGGGAAAGAGCCGTATTAGAGAATCGTATAAATTTCCGTTTTACGTGTTGTCTAAGGGGTTGGCTTGGTATAATCCATTCGCAAGTCAAAATTTGGAGGATTCCGTGAATTCCCGTAGTCAATCGTTTTTTGTGTACTTTCTTTTAATCGTCGCTATCGGTGCCATGTTGTATATGGCCTTCCGCGACAATACCAGTACGGTAAAACCTCTTACTATTAATGAGGTGGCAAAGTCCGTGCAAGATGGTAAGGTTGCCAAAATTATTGTTGCAAGCGATGATACTATTACTGTGGTTTATACCAATGGTACTGAGGATCAGGGCGTTGCATCCCGCAAGGAAGCCAATGCTACTTTAGTGGAACAACTGCTCAGCCTTGGCGTTTCTCAAGATAAATTAATGCCCCCCAATCTCATTATTGAAGTTCGAGCGCCTTCAGTATGGGGCGGTGTGTTGAGTGGTGCGTTATATCTTCTGCCCATCTTATTTATGGGTGGCGTTCTGTGGTTTATTTTCCGTCAGGCGCAGGGCAGTAATAATGCGGCCATGTCCTTCGGGAAGAGCCGCGCGCGCATGTTCAGCGGGGAGCATCCCACCGTCACATTTGCTGATGTGGCTGGCATTGAGGAATCGAAGCAGGAACTGTCTGAGATCGTTGAGTTCCTAAAAGAGCCTCAGAAGTTCATTCAACTCGGCGCGCGCATTCCAAAAGGTGTTTTGCTGGTGGGTCCTCCTGGAACGGGCAAGACACTGCTGGCAAAAGCTGTCTCCGGTGAAGCGGGCGTGCCTTTCTTCTCCATCTCCGGTTCTGAGTTCGTTGAGATGTTCGTCGGCGTAGGCGCGAGCCGCGTACGTGATCTCTTTGACCAGGCCAAGAGACATTCACCCTGTATTATTTTCGTAGATGAAATTGATGCCGTAGGCCGCCAGCGCGGTGCAGGACTCGGCGGCTCTCACGATGAACGCGAGCAAACTTTGAATCAAATGCTCGTTGAAATGGACGGCTTCGATACAGACACGAACGTTATCATTATCGCCGCAACCAACCGCCCCGATATTCTCGATCCGGCACTTTTACGCCCCGGCCGCTTTGACCGCCGCGTCACGCTTGACCGCCCTGATGTTAAGGGACGTGAGGCTATTCTCAGAGTGCATGTCAAAGGCAAGCCGTTGGACCCCGAGGCTGATCTTGCTTCTGTTGCGCGTGGTACACCTGGTTTTGTCGGAGCTGACTTGGAAAACCTGGTTAATGAAGGCGCTATTTTAGCAGCCCGCCGTAACAAGAAATCCATCGGACAATCGGAACTGGAAGAGGCCATCGAACGCGTGGTGATGGGACCTGAACGCAAATCCCGCCTCATCTCTGATGAAGAGAAGCGCATCATTGCCTACCATGAAGCTGGTCATGCGATAGTGGCAAACGCCATCGCTGAAGCAGACCCCGTGCAAAAAGTGACCATCGTGGGTCGTGGTCAAGCCGGCGGCGTAACCTGGTTCCGTCCCGACGAAGACCGCATCCTCATGTCTCGCAAGAAAATGCTTGCCACTCTGGCAATGGCTCTTGGCGGACGCGCCGCAGAAGAGTTGATCTTCGATGATATTACTTCCGGCGCATCCAATGATATTGAGCAGGTGACTCGCATGGCGCGTGCCATGGTCACACGGCTGGGCATGAGCACCGAGATGGGTACATTGACCTACGGCCAAAAGGAAGAGATGATCTTCCTTGGGCGTGAAATTTCAGAACAGCGTGATTACTCTGAAGCCGTCGCCGAGCAAATTGACCGCGAAGTCCGCAAGATCGTGGAAGATGCATATAAGCAGTCCAAGGCTTTGGTCAAGAAATATCGCAAACAATTGGATATTATTGCCAAGAAACTTCTCGAAGTTGAATCCATCAACCGCGAAGAATTCGAGAAGCTCTTCCCGTCACCTTTGGGTAAGAAGAGCGGTACGCCGCAGGTTGCATAACTGAGTAAAAAGTAAGATGTAAACATGACACACCCCGAATTTAAGAAATGAGGGGTAGAAAAAGATAGACCTCTGAAGTAAGCTGAGTTTGCGAAAGCCAGCGAAATCGGAGGTCTATCATGTTAAAAGATAAACGAAATGGGACGGAAAAGCAA
>JACRMH010000053.1 GCA_016219545.1 Chloroflexota bacterium
ACCAGTATAGAAGGTTTCTTCCTTTTTGTCCGATTTTATGTCCGAAGATCAGAGCGGGGTGTTGACCTTTGCTGTTTGCGTGCGTATAATCTATTTATGAAGTTTTAATTTACGGTGATTTCTTCTACATTGTTAAATATTCTTAGCAGTGGCTTTCGAAGGTTTTGTTTTGTTCACTTCGTATTTTTGAAAAAACCTTTTCTTGAGGTTTTCATAGGAGAATACAAATGGCAAACATAGTCTGGGATCCACAAAAAATGGCCACTGGTGTGAAAGCAGTTGACGCCCAACACCAGGAATGGATACGTCGTTATAACAAATTTAATGACGCCATCCATCAGGGTAAGGGTATCGAAGTTGTGCAAAGCACCCTTGAGTTTTTTATAGACTACACCGATGTCCACTTTGCAGTTGAGGAAGCCGCCATGGCTGAACGCAACTATCCCGCCGCAAAGGACAATCTGGCTGCCCATGAACTTATGCGAAGTGTCCTGGCTGGATTTAAATCGTATGTGGAAGTCCATGGATACTCAATGCCTGAAATTCTGGGATTGAGAATTCGGATGGAAGAGTGGCTTGTTAATCACATATTGACCATTGATATTCAATTGCGGGACTCGTAAGCAATTCACTTTGAATGACAGAAGAAAAAGCGGCTCTGGAAGAAAACCTTCCAGAGCCGCTATCAATTCAGCTTGAATAACTATCTTACCTTACGCAGTGTCGCTCAGGGAATCACGGCCGGGTGCGTAAGGTGAGTAACTATTGTTATTTTTTCTTCAAGAACCCGCCTGCCAATGCAGTGACCAATCCCACAATTAGCAAAGTAAATTTCACAGAAGCGCAAAATGCCGCCAGTTGCGGATACGGCGAAAAGACGCCGACTGTTAATTCTTTCCAAAGTGCGAAGTTTTCCACAGCATCAAATAATGGGGCGGCAAGAGCACCCCACCCCAGCCACGCGGAGGCAGAGGCGTACCAACCTGTCTTGCCGTTCATGGCTAGCAATAATCCAAGTGACAATGCCAGTGCATAAACCGGCATGAATAGATAGTCAAAGCCAAGCCCAAAGGATGCATAGAGCCAGGCGTGGGCATCCCATGAATCAATGATGGCTTGAGAAGTATTCGGGTTTCCCGCCAATTCAAAAGAGACGATCCCAATCGGTGCAGCATCTGTCCGTAACGGGCGGTCAAGCGGACGGAAGATGCCGAAAATCAGAACGGTCAATGCAAGGAAGACGAAGAACATTGGTTTGCGTAAATTTTGCGGAATGATTTCGAGAGGATGATTCATAGCGTCTCCAGTTTGAATGTTTATTGGTTGATAGGTTTGAAAGTTGAAAGTTTGAAGGTTTTGCTTTTTCATTTTTCATTTTTCATTTTTCATTTTTCGTCCTTCATCTTTTATCCTTTCTTCCTATCCTACCCGAAATTTGCTGGAAAGTCACGGCTCGGGAGAATCTCTCAGCGCAAAAAATATTTGGGGTGTTTGAGCAGGAAAAAGGTCAGTATTGATGCGCTGGTTTTCATCAAGTGAAAAAAGACATAAATCAATTGTCCGTGCTATACTTGGAAAATTCCACTCCACTGAGGGTATATGTCCAACAAAACACATCAGGAAATGTTAAAACAGTACGCCGAAGCAATCGTGAAAGTCGGTTTGAATATTCGCTCGGGACAACGGCTGATCATTAATTTGGCGGCTACGCGCGGGGTACCGCTTCAGTTCGCTCCGCTTGTACGTGAGGTGGCAAAGGCTGCCTATTCAGTTGGCGCAAGATATGTAGATGTGATCTGGGGCGATGAAGAAATGCTGCGCTTGCGCGCTCAATACGCGCCGCGAGATTCCTTCGATGAATACTCCACCTGGCAGATTGACGCCGTGATGAGAATGATCGAAAACGGAGATGCGCTGCTTTCTATAGGCGGATCAAACCCTGACCTGCTCGGCGGTCTTGACCCCGAAGTCGTCGGGATGTTACAAAAAACCCAACTCCAAAAATTTAGCAAGATCGGCGAAAAGATCAGCGTCAACGCCATCAATTGGTGTGTAGTGGCCGCAGCGGGTGAGGCCTGGGCGAAGAAGGTTTTTCCTGACCTCTCCCCTGAAAAAGCACAGGAAAAATTATGGCAAGCCATTTTTGAAACCACACGCATTGACCAGCCCGACCCTGTTGCTGCGTGGCAAACTCATATCGTCAACCTGCGCAAGCGCGCGAAATATTTACAAACCAAACAATATACGGCTTTGCATTATTCCGCTCCGGGCACAGATTTCACACTCGGCCTTCCGAGCGGACATTTATGGTTCAGCGCGCAAGCCATGGCGCAGAACGGCGTGGCATTCACTGCCAACATGCCCACCGAAGAAGTCTTCACCCTGCCCGATAGAAACCGTGCCGACGGTGTTGTCTCGTCCACTTTTCCTTTGAGCTATGCCGGCACATTGATCGAAGATTTTCAAGTGACTTTTGAGAACGGACGCGTTGTTAAAGTCAGCGCGAAGAAAGGTGAAGCTGCCCTGCAAAAACTAGTGGATACGGATGAAGGCTCGCATCGCCTTGGCGAAGTTGCTCTCGTGCCCGCCAGCTCTCCCATTGCCCAGCGCGGACATCTTTTCTACAATACATTATTCGACGAGAATGCTTCCTGTCATATTGCCATCGGACGGGCCTACCGCTTCACTCTGACGGGTGGAGAGGAGTTGAACGACGAGGAGTTTACCGCCGCTGGTGGAAACGTCAGCCTGAACCATGTGGACTTTATGATCGGCTCTCCGTCTATGGATATTGACGGCATCAATCGAGACGGCACACACGAGCCGTTGATGCGAAAAGGTGAATGGGCATTCGACGCTTGATGAACAAATAATAAAGCCTCCCAATTGGGAGGCTTTTGGTTTCAAGCCAATAAACACAAAGTTTTTTCATTGAGACTTTGTGGTAACCTCAGCCGCAACTAGCCAGGATTTATATCAAAACGGAGAGTTCCATGCCAAAACCAAAACATGACCTCAACCTTAATCCCGACGATCTATTGACGTCTGAATATGAATACATCTCCAACACGGTTTTTCAGTCCAACGAGGACCGCTCACGGGTTGCCTCGTTTTACTTCGTCTCGGTTGGCTCGATTGTTGCCGCTATATTAGGTACGCAATTCGCGGCGGACAAACTCAAAAGTGTATCCCTCGCGTTTTCGATCCTCTTTATCTTTTTAACCATTCTAGGCACAATAACACTTGCCCAACTCGCCCGCCTGCGCGCCGCCTGGCACGAATCGGTTGAAGCCATGAATCAACTCAAAGAGTTTTATATAAAACAGCATCCAGAGATCAAGTCCGCATTCAAATGGCGCGGAACGACCATACCACCCACTGATAAGCCTTTCAGCATCGCCAACCTGATCGCTTTCGAAGTCACTCTTCTCGGCGCAATGACCATTGCCATCGCCGTTTACTTCATCCTATTCACATTTGGTAATGTCGCTTCGTGGGGTTGGATAATCATCTTTCTTTCATTTATTACGGGAATCCTCCTGCAATGGTGGTGGTATAAACGCCTGTTAGTGGATGATCGTTAAACGGATAATCAAAATGACACGTAACTACGAAAATCAAGACCCTGCTGCTTTCCAACGCCTGCCCGAATTCAAAAAAGAGGATGACTGGATCCGCGCATTTCTGCGTCAGGCAAAAGTCGGGCACATCGCAACAGCATGGGACAACCAGCCGCTTCTGAACCCCAGCACATTCTGGTTTGACGAAGAGAACCACCGCATTATTTTTCATTCCAATGTTGCGGGGAGAGTCCGCTCGAGTATTGAACGGAATCCGAAGGTCTGCATGGAAGTTAGTGAATTGGGGAAATTATTACCCTCAAATGTCGCTTTGGAATTCTCGCTTCAATATCGCAGCGTGATCGTCTTTGGCACGGCTAGCATCTTGACTGACTCCGAAGAATCACGCCGCGCATTGTACAACCTCATTGCGAAATACTTTCCTGCCATGAAAGCGGGCAAGGAATATCGGGAGATCACGGATAAAGAATTACGCGCCACGTCGGTCTACGCTATCCAGATCGAATCATGGAGCGGGAAAGAAAACTGGAAAGTCCGCGCTGACCAGAGCGATGAATGGACAGCCTTGGATGAAAAGTGGTTTGGGGAATTTTAGAAAATAACCAACCATATTCCGCCCGGCTAACTTTCCGCTTAAATCTCAAAGGGAATCCAAATGCTTGACACGCATTCCCACATAATGTAAACTGTCGCAGTAACATATTCCAAAAGAAAGGAGCGCGCTTCAAATGAATTTCCAACTGCTTGCCGAACGTAACCGAAAATTGAACCAAACTAGAAGTGCGCCTACAGACCGTTAAGGTCTAATTCTGTGTCTTTTCAGCCACGGTGCACTCGCACCGTGGCTTTTTTATTGTCTTTCAATGGAATAACATCATGAACGTATCATTCAAATCCTACTGGAACCTTCTCTCCGACCACATCCGCCCTCAAAAGGGACGCTTCATTCTGCTGTCCGCCCTGCTCTTCGGCAGTATCGGCTTGCGAATCGTCGCGCCGCAGATCATGCGTCGGTTCATTGACGACGCGCTGGCGGGTTTCCCTCTCTCAACTCTGACCGGCATTGCAGTCGCCTTCATTGGCATTGCATTAATTCAACAAGTCGTCTCGGTCGCTGTCAAATATCTCGGTGAAAACGTCGCGTGGACGGCCACCAATGCCCTGCGTGCAGAACTTGCGGAACATGCCTTGTACCTTGATATGCGTTTCCATAACGATCACACGCCCGGTGAGTTGATCGAACGCATTGACGGTGACGTGACCGAACTGGCAACCTTCTTCTCCCAGTTCGCGCTAAACCTCGTCGCCAACGGACTCCTGCTCATCGGTATTCTCGCCGCGCTGTTCGTTGAAGACTGGCGCGCAGGACTCGCCTTTACGATCTACTCTGTCGCGACGATCTTGATCCTCGGCAAGTTAAAAGACATTGCCGTCCCCCACCAAAAAGCGAGACGCGAAGCCGAAGCGCAGTTTTATGGATTTATAGAAGAACAATTATCTGGCACGGAAGATATCCGCTCCAGCGGTGCAGTGGACTTTTCCCTGCGCGAGCTGTTCCGTCATCAAAAGGAAATTCTCGTCCACAGCCGCAAGGCGCACTTCAAACGCTGGATCATCGAAAACGCGATGGGCTTTGCGCTGACATTCGGCAACCTGCTTGCCATCGCCAGCGGATATTGGCTCTTCACTGCGGGTCTGGTCACTGTGGGCACGGTTTATCTTTTCGTGCATTACATCAACCTGCTCGAAGAACCCTTCTGGGCGATGACTCATGAGGTTGAAAGTTTCCAGACCATCGGCGCGTGCGTGGAGCGCCTGACAGAGTTCCGCAATTTCAAGCCCGAAGTTCTCGATGGAAACGGTGCAGAGATTTCATCTCCATCATCGGGAATGGCGCTGACTTTTGAAGATGTGACCTTCTCCTATAACGGGGATGACAACATCCTCAACGCGCTCTCCTTTGACCTGAAACCTGGTGCGATCCTCGGACTGCTTGGTCGCACCGGCAGCGGCAAAACCACCATCGGACGTTTGATCTTCCGCCTTTATGATGTGAAGACCGGAAGCATAAAACTAAACGACATAGATATACGTGAAGCAAAAGTAGAGTCGATCAGGCGCAACATCGCCATTGTTACTCAGGATGTACAGCTCTTCCGCGCCAACGTCCGCGAGAACCTGACCTTCTTCGACCGTTCGATCACAGATGAAAAAATTATATCCACGCTCAAAGAGTTGGAACTTAGCTCCTGGCTTGAGAATTTACCCAACGGCCTGGATACTGAACTCGAAACAGGATCCCGCTCACTGTCTGCGGGCGAGGCGCAATTATTGGCCTTCACGCGAGTCTTTTTGCGAAATCCCAGTCTGGTAATTTTAGACGAGGCCTCTTCACGACTTGACCCCGCAACCGAGCAGCGACTCGAACGCGCGATAGATAAACTGCTGAAAGACCGCACTGCCATCATCATCGCTCACCGTTTGGATACTGTCCACCGCGCAGACGACATTCTCATCCTCGATGGTGGCAAGGTCGGCGAATACGGCAGCCGCGAAAAATTAGCGGCAGACCCTGCGTCAAGGTTTTATCAATTGCTGCAGACCGGGCTGGAAGAAGTATTGGCATAAAATCTGTAGCGCGAGATTTATCTCGCGATTGTAAGCGATATGAATGTCGCGCTACACAAAAGGCATCTATTATGGAAACAACCATCGAACACAAAGTACCCGCCCTTCCCACCTGGAAAGTCATTTGGGATATGCTTCTATACCGCCCCTGGCTGTGGTTTATAGATTTAATCTCAGTCACCCTCATTCGCTTTTGCTGGCAGATCGCGCCTGCGCTCATCATCAAAGCTTTCTTCGACATGGTGACAGGCGAAGCTCAACTGACCTTCGGCGTTTGGGCAATCGTCGCATTCCTTGCGGCCACATGGATCGGACGCGTCATCGCAAGTTACGGATTTTATTATGCCGATGTGCCGATCTTCGCGGATATGAACACTCTCTTACGCAAGAATTTATTGCGCTATATTTTGAAACGCCCGGGCGCATCGCAATTACCCGATTCACCCGGAGAATCCGTGAGCCGCTTCAAGACCGATGTTCAGGAAATTCCGCTCTTCGTGATTCTCGTGAATGACATCATGGTCGGACTCGCGATCATTATTTACGCAATCGCGTTGATGGCAAAGATCAGCCCTTCGGTGACGGTCATGGCGTTAATTCCTGTGGTACTAGTCGGCATCGTTGCCAACATGGCCACCAAGCGCATTGAACTGTATCGCCGCACATCGCGCCAGGCCGCAGGCAAGGTCACCGGCTTTATCGGCGAATTCTTCGGCGCAGTGCAGGCCGTAAAAATAGCGGCTGCCGAAAAAGGAGTCATTCAGCATTTTCACAAACTGAATGATGAACGCCAAAAGTTGACGGTGCGTGAAAAGCTATTTGATGAAGTGTTGAGCTCGATCTATCGAAACACATCCACGCTGGGCACGGGAGTAATTCTCGTCCTCGTTGGTCAGTCCATGCGGACGGGCAACTTTACGCTCGGAGATTTTTCGCTGTTTGTGTACCTCCTGCAAAGCATGGGCGACCTGACCACCTTCGCGGGCATGCTCGCGGCACGATACAAACAACTCGGCGTATCCGTTCAGCGCATGTATCACTTGATGGAAAACGCGCCATTGAATGCACTCGTCGAACACAGCAAGATCGATCTGAATGGTGACCTGCCCGAAGTGACCTATGACACAAAAACCGCATCAGACTCCCTGAGGAGTTTTTCTGCAAATCACGTGACATTTCACTACCCCGAATCATCGCATGGCATCGAAGATGTTTCACTGCAAATCGAGCGCGGATCGCTGACGGTGATAACGGGCAGGGTCGGTTCTGGTAAAACAACATTATTGCGCGTGCTGCTGGGACTGCTCCCGCATGAATCAGGCGAGATACGTTGGAATGAAAATATACTCACCTCTCCCGGAGATTACCTTGTCCCGCCGCGCTGTGCGTACACAGCGCAAGTCCCGCGACTGTTCAGCAACACCCTGCGAAATAATATCTTGCTCGGTATGACCAAAAGCGACGACGACATCTATAAAGCCGCCAAACTGGCCGTAATGGATCGTGACCTTGAACAGTTGGATGACGACCTTGAAACCATGGTCGGCGCGCGTGGAGTGAAACTCTCCGGCGGACAGGTTCAGCGTACCGCCGCCGCGCGAATGTTCATCCGCGAGCCTGAATTGATCGTCTTTGACGACCTGTCCAGCGCGTTGGATGTGGAGACGGAGCAGCAACTTTGGGAGCGTATATTTGAGCACAATGACGCGACTTGTCTCGTAGTGTCCCATCGTCGCCCGCTGCTGCGACGCGCGGATCACATTATTGTGATGAAAGATGGAAAGGTTGAATCAGAAGGCACGCTCGACTCGTTGCTGGAATCAAGCCCGGAGATGAGAGAGTTGTGGAAGTTGGAAGAGAATTAATACCGTCATTGCGAGGGCGATAGCCTGAAGCAATCCCCAGCACGACGAGGAGATTGCTTTGCTCGCTCCGCTCCTCGCAATGACATGGAGAAAGAATGGACATCATTACAGGAAAGATCCTGAAATTAAATAACTGGCCCGATGGGAAGATCATCGGGATTGCAAAGAATGTCGCGGAGCAGCTGGCAACTCACGGGTTGGAAAGAGACGCGATCCTCGTCCAGCTCGACTCGGTCCGGCAGAATCCGGGAAACTTCCTTGCGGATCCTTTATTCGCGGATCTGGCAAGGGAATGGATTCGAATCAATCAGCCGGAAGAAAAATCCAGCGATGAACTGCGCAACGAGCCAATGCCTTTTCCCGTTTGGGGCGAGGACAAGATTGACGTGGAAGCCATCAAGCAAATGGAGAACGCCATGCGGCTGCCTGTGACCGTGACCGGCGCGCTCATGCCTGACGCGCATGTTGGCTACGGATTACCCATCGGCGGCGTGCTGGCGACGGACAACGTGGTCATCCCGTATGCGGTGGGCGTGGATATTGCCTGCCGGATGCGGCTGTCGCTGTATGAAGTCTCGCCGCATTTGCTCGGACAAAAGAAAGGCATGTTCGAAGACGCACTCATGGATGAAACCGCGTTTGGCATGGGCGCAAAATGGACTGGAAGCAAAAAGGCACAGCATGAAGTGCTGGATGATGATGCATGGTATGCGACGAAACAGTTAAAGATACTGAAAGATACTGCGATGAATCAACTCGGTACGAGCGGAACGGGAAATCATTTTGTAGAATGGGGAAGTTTTCGCTTGCATGAGCCAATGTTTGGATTACAGCCCGGCGAATATCTCGCACTGCTTTCGCACAGCGGATCGAGGGGCGTGGGCGCAAGGATCGCAGACAGATTCAGCAAACTTGCGATGGAGAAACATCCCGACCTCGATAAGAGCGTGCGGCATCTTGCGTGGCTTTCGCTTGATTCTGAAGACGGTCAGGAATACTGGCTTTCAATGGAGCTCGCGGGAAGATTCGCGTCGGCAAATCATTACATCATTCATAAAAGAGTCGCGGCTGCGGTTGGGTTGAAGGAAGTTGCGGTTGTGGAGAATCATCACAACTTTGCATGGCATGAGACTCTACCCAATGGGCGGAAAGTTGTCGTCCACCGGAAAGGCGCGACGCCCGCAGGCGCTGGTGTACTGGGCATCATACCTGGTTCGATGGGTGACGCGGGTAATCTCGTGCGCGGAAGAGGCGTGAGCGCATCGATCCAATCCGCGTCACACGGCGCGGGACGGTTGATGAGCCGGAAAGCCGCGATCAATTCGATCAGCAAACTGTCGCGGGACGAGTATCTCAAACAACGCGGCGTGACCCTGCTCGGCGGCGGCATTGACGAGTCCCCGCAGGCATACAAGCCCATTGATGAGGTCATCTCCGCTCAGCATGACCTTGTAGATGTGATCGGTAAGTTCACGCCACGGATCGTCAGAATGGCGGATGAGCCGGGAGATAATTAATACGGAGTTCCTCTGAACGTAGTCAGAGGAACTCCGTTTCTCATTGTCCAGAATTTCGAATTCGTGAAAGCATGTCAACCTGAAATCCAGACGATTCTATAAAGAGGCATTAGAGGTTCCAGTCCGATCTAATATTAGAAAGCCAGATGGGTCATTCAGAATTTCGTTTGTTGACCCAAACCGGAATATAATACGGCCGGACGCGGAAAAAACATTATTGGTTTGGCGGCATATTCTCAGCAATAACGGAGCAAAGATGACGCAAAAAACGAATAAACTGAATCCTAAAGCCCTCCAACCAACCAACACAGCCGGGGAAAAAACAGAAAGAAAAGGCAGCCAAGATTCAAAGAACAAGACTCCAAAATTAATCGAGAAGAATACCCCAGGCTCTAAAACACGGAAGAAAATTTCCGCAGGCACAGCCAATAAGCACGTGCGCCCAAAATCGGCAGCCGAACTTCAAAAATTAAAAAAGACACTCCAACAGCAGGATTCTGAAATACACCGGGTCAATCGGGCCCTTCGCACAATCTCCGAATGCAATCAGGTGCTAATATATTCCACAGATGAGCCGGCATTACTCAATGAGGTCTGCCGTCTTATTGTAGAAACGGGCGGCTACCGCATGGCATGGGTCGGCATGGCAGAAATGGATGATGCCAAAAGCGTCCACCCCGCCGCGCATTATGGTTTTGACAGTGGGTATCTGAAAGACGCAAGAATCAGTTGGGCAGATACAGAACTGGGTCACGGACCGACCGGCACGGCAATTCGGGAAGGGAAAGTCCAGGTCAATCAAAATTTCATGACCAACAAAAATATGATCCCCTGGCGTAAAAGGGCATTGGAACGCGGATATCAATCAAGCATTGCGCTTCCCCTTAAGGATGGACAGTCCGTTTTCGGCGCATTGACAATTTATGCCCTGGCGCCGGATGCTTTTGATGTGGAGGAAACGCATCTGCTTACAGAGTTGGCGGGAGACCTGTCGTATGGCATTACCGCATTGCGCGAACGCAAGAAGCGGAAGCAAGCCGAGGAAGAAATAGCTCTACAAGCGAGTGAGTGGAGCAACACTTTTGACGCCATCTCGGAAATGATCTCGATACATAGTCCGGATTTCAAGTTGGTGCGGGTAAACAAATCAGTGGAAAAATTCCTCGGCAAAAAAGCTGAAGAACTGATTGGGAAAAAATGCTACGAAGTATTCCATGGGTTGAAAAAACCATGGCCCAATTGCCCTAATGTTAAAGCATTGAAATTAAAGCAACCTGTATCGGGTGAAGTGATTGACCCGAATCTTGGCTGTCCCCTCCTTATATCCATATCACCGCTTTTCGATAAGGAAGGCCGGGTGGTGGGCACCGTTCACATTGCAAAGGATATTACCGAACAAAAACGCACAGAGATCATGTTACGTGAAATGTCGTTATTCCCAGCATTGAATCCGGATGCGGTCGTACAAGTAAATGCGGATGGATGCCTCGAAAAGGTCAATCCTGCAGCGGAAAAATCAGGATTAGCAGCCGGGAGAAATTTGGCCGAACTGATCCCTGATCTGAGCGACTTGAACCTGTCTTCTCACATTGAGGATGGAAAGATCGTTGAGGTCCGCGAAGCACGGCTGGGTGGACGAATATTGAACTGGACGGTCTCCGGGGCGCCGGAATTGGGGCGCGTTTTCCTCTACAGCAAAGATATCACGGAACGCAAGGAGGCCGAGAAGACCCTTCAGTCCGCATCGCTTTACGCACGCAGTCTACTGGAAGCCAGCCTCGACCCGCTGGCAACGATAAGCCTCGATGGCAGGATCACGGACGTAAATCATGCCACAGAATTGGTGACCGGCATCTCACGGGAAATTCTCATTGGCGATGATGTTTCAAATTATTTTACAGAGCCTGAGAAAGCAAGAGAAGGATATCAGAAAGTTCTGTCAGATGGACTGGTGAGGGACTATCCCCTCACGATCCGGCACGTATCAGGAAAAACAACCGATGTCATTTACAATGCAACCATCTATAAAAACGAGGATGGAGAAATCCAGGGGGTTTTTGCCGCGGCGCGCGATATTACGGAATTGAAGAGAGCGGAACTTGCCCTGAAGCAGGCTAACGAATCACTCGAAAAGCGGGTTGCAGAGCGCACGCGGCAGCTTGCTGAAACTGAATCACGCTTCCGCCTGGCACTAAAAAACGCCCCGGTCACGGTGGCAGTCCAAGACCTCGATTTGCGCTTCACGTGGGCCTATAACCAACGTACCCGGCAGCCTGATGAGATCATCGGCAACACCGATGCAGATATATTCCCACCTGAAGTTGCGTCTCAATTGATCGCCTTAAAACGCAAGGTGCTTGAGACCGGCGTGGAACTAAGCCAGCAGCTTTGGGTGGAAAGCAACGGACAAAAACTCTATCTGGATCTATTTCTTGAGCCGCTAAAAGATGAGGCGGGGAATATCACAGGCTTGGGCGTTGCGACCGTGAATCTGACAAATAGCAAAGAGTCAGAAGATGCATTGCGCCTTTCAGAATCGGAGTTGAAACATGCCCAGGAAGTTGCACGCATTGGAAGCTGGAAATGGAACATCGAAAAAGGGGAAATTACCTGGTCGGATGAAATGTATCGTATCTTTGGGCTGGATAAGATTTCGTACACCGGAAGGCTCGGAGATGCAATCAGCAAAGTGATCCACCCGGATGATTTGCACCATGTTCTACCTTCCAACGCTCCATCACTTACAGAAGGTAAACCTATTGAATATCGTATTATTCTGCCCGATAAATCAATACGCAACATCTGGGCAAAATCGGGCGAGGCGATCACCGATGCGAATGGAAAACCCATCTATTTGACGGGTATCGCCCAGGACATCACAGAACGCAAGCAGATCGAAGAGGCTCTTGCACGAAGTAATTCGAAATTATCAGAAGTCCTAGACAGCATTCAGGATGATTTCTATGTGCTTGACCGTGATTGGAATTTTGTTTTTGCAAGCCGGCAGTTCACACTAAAAATAGGAAAAGAACCCAAGGACTTAATAGGGAATAATATTTGGGAATTGTTCCCCAAACATATAGGGACGGCTTTTGAGGAAAACCTGCGCGCATCCATGGAAATGGGGGAAATACGCCGGTTTGAAGTAGGCGGTAAATATACCAAAGCCTGGTACAGCATGAGATCGTTTCCAACCACGGAAGGAGTTACAGTTTTAGGAACGGATATCACCGAGCGCAAGAGGCTGGAGGATGCCCTGCGGCTCTCACACGACGAATTGGAAAAGCGGGTTCAATCCAGAACCATGGAATTGGAAGAGGCTAATAAAGTTTTACGCGACGAGATCATTGAGCGCAGGCGTGTGGAACAAGTATTGCATTTACAAAGCGCCGCCCTCGAATCAGCGGCAAACAGCATCATGATCACGAATGTTAATGGGGATATCCAGTGGGTAAACCCGGCCTGGGAACAACTCACAGGATATTCCTCCGCAGAGGTTGTCGGCAAGAATCCGCGCATACTTAATTCGGGCAAACAAAACAACTCTTTTTATAACAACTTGTGGAGTACGATCCAGTCCGGGCATGTCTGGCACGGTGAAATAATTAATCGGCGGAAGAACGGACGCCTTTATATCGGGGAAGAAACCATTACGCCGGTCTACGATTCGAACGAAGGGATCATTAACTACGTCGCAATCAAACAGAATATCACCGAGAGAAAGCGGGCGGAGGAAAAAATCCGCAGGTTGAACCGGGAACTTGAGAAGCGCGTCCTTGAGCGGACTGCCAAGCTGGAAGCGGCCAACAAGGAACTGGAGACATTTTCCTATAGCGTATCGCATGATCTCCGCACTCCCTTGCGCGCCATTAGCATGTTCGCCGATATCATTTCTCAGCAACACAATACCAACCTCACTCCGGAAGGTCAGCATTTCGTTGAGAACATCATATTGGCAAGCGCAAGAATGGAACGGCTGATCGATGATTTGCTGCGCTATTCCCGACTTGGCAGAAAGGGATTGACCTTTGAGAATATCCCGTTATCCGATATTTTGCCTGATATTGTTCACGATCTAAAAGCAGCTTTGGTGAATACGCAGGGAACCATCCTCCTTGATGACAACCTACCCATCGTAACAGCCGATAGAACACTGCTAACCCAGATCTTTACGAACCTGCTGGAAAATGCCATTAAATATAGCAAAGCCAATATCCCGCCTCGAATTGAGGTAACCTGGCAGGCTGAAGGTAAAGAGGTGGTTATCAAAGTCAGAGATAACGGCATTGGCATCCCAGCCAAATTCTTTGAGAATATCTTCGATGTGTTTCGACGCCTTCACGCCGAGGATCAATACGATGGCACAGGGATCGGACTGGCAACTGTGAAAAAATCGGCGAAGTTGCTTGGAGGAAATGTTTGGGTTGAATCGCAAGTCGGCGAAGGCAGTGTTTTTCTTGTAAGGCTGCCAAAAGGAGCATGATGACAACACCCGCCCAAATCCTTCTAGTTGAAGACAATCGTTTTGATGCCGAATTGGCCCTTGCCGCATTTCACAACACCAGCCTGGGGCGGGTGGTCCATGTAGCGCCAACCGGAGAAGACGCGCTGCATTATTTATTTGGGCTTTATAAATATTGTGACCGCCAGACACATCCCCTCCCCAACCTTGTTCTATTGGACTTGAATATGCCCGGCATCAATGGGATCGAAGTTCTTCGGCAGGCCAAATCTACCCTGGGCATTAAACAAATACCCATCCTGATCCTCACCTCGGTCAACGAAGAACGTGACCGTACTCTAGCTTATGATTGCGGTGCTGATGGCTATTTCATCAAGCCAATTTCGGTTGAAGGTCAACGGGCTCTTGTCCAGCAGGTGTATGGGTACTGGCTAAAATTCATTGGCGAATCGCCGACTCAGGATTTAATAAAATCCTAGACCTGGCTACCTAACTTTTTGATCTGATGGGTCAGAGCTTTCCAAATTGGACATCGGTCATAAATGGCACTGAACATCAACATGCCGCCGAGAAGAAGCAAAAACCAACCGGACTTGTTCCCCCAGCCAAGAGCTACAACAGCCATGCCCGCCCCCATTCGCAAGAAACGATCCATATTTGAAAGGCCTGCTGGTGAGGGTTCGCGTCCATCCGCCAGGGATTCGAAAAGTTTACTCAATGCGCTGGCAGGCTTTGCACCCACCTGACGGAGAACTTCATTTCCGTGATTGTAGACGATCAGGGTTGGGATGCCATAAACTTTGAGTTCCCGCAGCAAGTCTTGATTTTCATCGGCATTGATCTGCCACAGATCCACCCGCCCACTGTATTCCTGGGCGAGCTTTTCCAAAACAGGTTTTACCATTTTGCAGGGACCGCACCAGGGCGCCCATAGATCAACCACCACCGGGCGGGGATTTTCTTTGAGTTTATTAAAATACGATTGAGAGTCCATAAGGAAAACAAGGGTATGGTTTTTCGCCATACCCTTGCTCAAATTAAAAATTATCTATATCTTAAGCGTGTTGAGCTTTAACAAAGCGTAAAGCGGGCAAAAGCCGACTGCGCCAGTCAGTAACAGGATCGCGCCGAGAACATACGCGACAACAGCCATAATGCCGCTGAGTGCGCCGCCAAATCCCAGGTAAAGCAATACAATACCGGCAACAACACGGATAATGCGGTCTACATTTGATTCATTCATTTTCATTTTAGCCTCCTTAGGGCAAGTAGGGATGGAATTACTGACATTTAGTTTGATGCAGGTGTCTCAAATAAGTTACAGTTTTTTAAAGCCTTCAATCAAAGAAGTGGGGCTCTTCGGTAATTCTCTTTTTTCAGCTTGGTTTAGTTTTCAGTCAATAACGGCGTTACATATTTCTCCAGCATTTCCCGGCTGATCTCGCCAACCCAGGATAACCGTATGACCCCTTTGCGGTCGATCACATAGGAGCTTGGCAAGCTTTCGTTGTGGAAGGCATTCAGCGCAGCTCCATAAAGATCAAACCAAACCGGGTAGGTCATATCATGCTCTTGAACAAATGTGAGGACATCTTTCTGGGTTTCGCCGGCCTCAACGCCAATGATCACAAAGCCCTCCTCTTTATGCGTTTTGTAATAAGCCTCCAGGGTTGGAATTTCCGCCTTGCAGGGTGGGCACCATGTCGCCCAATTATTGACCAGCACAACTTGATCCTGATAATCGGTTAGCGTTTCATTTTGTCCGCTCACATTCTGGAGGGAAAGTTCAGGGGCGGGATAATTTACCTCAACAGGAACAACCGATCTGGACTCTGATTGCGACGTGTCGGTATTATTTTTACCCGGTAACATAAGGAGAGCCGCCAAACCGATAAGCACCAATCCCGCGCCAATAATAATATTCATACCAGAGGATTTATTCTTTCTGCGGCGATAATTTTTCTTTGTCATGCGAATCTCCAAGCCTCTGAGAATTGATCAGTTTACTGCGCGCATGATCTCTGCGAGTAGATTTTTTTCGGGCAGCGCCCCGACTACCACACCGCGCCCCGCATTGATGACAGTCTGCGGGACTCCCCTAACGTTGAACTGGTTCGCCAGATCAGGGAATTCTGTCGCTTCGACGCCTTCCGCGCGGATCATGGTTGGGTTTTCCATGGCCATTTGGTGTGCGAGCAAAACAGCCCGCGGACAATGCGGACAGGTAGGCGTCACAAATACCTGCAAATGTAATGGCTTATCAAGATTCTTTAGATACGCGCGCGTCTCTGCGCTCAATCCCGAGTCGCGGCTTGAGACGAGCACAATATCGTTGATCAATGTGCTGAACTCGTGGCCGGACGGAATCCCTGAATATTGGATCCCAAAGTCTGTGACAACAGCCCCATCCTTTGCGGCGATGACAATTCCGGGGGTATTTTTAACATTGAACTGTTCGGCCACATCACGATTTTCCTGAACATCATAAACGCTCAATTCGATCTTGCTGTTCGTCACGGCGACTTCTTCGAGGAGCTGCTGTATTTCAGCGCAATACTCGCAATTTTCACTGGAACCAAAATACATGATCTGGACAGGTTCCTTCATCTGCTCGAAGACTTCTTCGATCTGTTTTATGATCTGGTCATTGAGAACTTTTTCCATAACCTACTCCTATGCAGTCTCGACTTTGGCAGTCGTAATTTCAAACTTAGGCGGATTCTCCAAATGCTTCTTGACCGCGCACAATTCCGCAGAGCGGATCAGTGAATCGCGATATTTATCGGGGAAGTTTGCCGGGACTTGAATCTCCAGATCGATCTTATCCACCATTCCGCTCATGGGGTTGCTGTGAATGCGCTGTACGATTTGAATGCCTTCGGCCGGAATATCTCGCTGACGGCAAAAGCCCAGCACATAGATCCCCGCGCAAGTGCCAATGGATGAAAGAAAGACCGCGAATGGGGTCGGCGCGCTTGCCATCGGCGGCTGATCGGTCGGTACGGTGAAGTTTCCAAAATGAGCGTCCACGCGTGAGCCGCCCGGGAAGTCAACAATTATTTCCATGATAGTTAATACTCCTTGGTCTTTATTGATTATCTTTATAGTCTTTCGATGCGAGATTTGGAAAAAAGTTGCAAATTCCACAAACATGGTTGTATACTTCCAACCTGTAACTTTTTTGAGAGAAAAACATCTAATGATTAAACCAATGCCGCCCGAAATTTCGTTAGAAGCGCTCGTTGCCGGAGACCGTGCCGAGTTTGCCCGCCTTGTGGATGCATATTCTGACCCGATCTATCGTCTCGGATTGAGGATGCTTGGCACTCCTCAGGATGCGGAAGATGTTCTTCAGAACACCTTCCTGAATGCTATGATCCACCTTCCCAAATTTGAGGGACGCTCAAGCCTGTTGACGTGGTTGTACCGCATCGCATCGAATGAAGCGTTGATGTTGATCAGAAAGAAAAAGCCGGAAATAAATCTGGAAGATGTAAGCCCCAGCGAATCGGATGAAGACTTAAAACCACTTCAATTCACCGATTGGAGCGCGCTACCGGAAGATGAATTGCTTTCAGGCGAAGGCAAACAAACCCTGGATCGCGCCATCCATACTTTACCCGAATCTCTGCGGATCGTTTTTCTTTTGCGCGATGTCGAAGGATTATCCATCAAGGAAACTGCCGAGGCATTGAATTTAACGGAAGTAAATGTAAAGACCCGGTTACTGCGCGCCCGCTTATTTTTGCGCGAACAACTCTCGTCCTATTATGGCGAGCGACTGGCCCACGAGGTACAAAATGACTGAACATACTCACGGAAATTGTGAAAATCTATTGGGTTCGTTGTCCGAATATATTGACGGCGAACTGAACCCTGAACTTTGCGCGGAGATCGAAAAGCATCTTGCGGGATGTGAGAATTGCCGCGTCGTTTTGAATACGACCAAACGTACAATTGACCTGGTCCAAACTCCCACTGAGAATCCTGCCATGCCCACCGATGTACGCGAGCGTCTCTTCAAACGTCTTAACCTGGATGATTATCTGAATCCAAAATAAAGGGGTAATGCGACATAATTGCCGCGATACACTCCTCTGTTTAAATCAATAAGTCCTCTGCAAAAAGCAGAGGACTTATATTTTTTGCTTCAAAATATTATTCTGCGTTTCCTTTTTTGATCGGAAGTCTTGCGCGCTGCCACATGAACATTCCGCCTTGCATGTCGAAGGCATTGTAGCCTGCACCAACAAGAAATTTCGTCGCGGAATGACTTCGGCTTCCCGAGGCGCACACGCAGATAATTTCCTTATCCTTCGGCAGCTCATTTATGCGCTTGTTCAATTCTCCAAGTGGAATCAATTTGGAACCAGTGATATGCCCTTCGCGGTATTCTTCCGGCTGGCGTACGTCTATCACAAGGGCTTGTTTGCCGGTCTTTAGCTTTTCGCTCAACTCCATCGCATTCAGGGATGGCACGGGTGAACCAAATAAAGAAGACAGTAGATTCATTTCATTTTCTCCAAAATTAAATTTGTATCCCTTGTTTGATGCTCAATGACGAAAAAAATTACAAATTTACCGGAGCGATCTTTAGACTGAAATGAAAGGTGCTGCCTTTTCCTTCGCCCAAAGACTCGGCCCAAACACGCCCGCCATGCGCCTCGACGAGGTGCTTTGCAATTGTCAGCCCAATGCCTGAGCCGCCGCCTGCATTTCGTGAGCGGGATTTATCCACGCGGTAGAAACGGGTGAAGAGACTTCCAAGATGTTCAGGTGGAATGCCGATACCAGTGTCTTTGACAGAAATATAAATTTCATCTTCATGGCGCGCGGCGGAAATGGTCACATCGCCGCCGTCGGGCGTGTACTGGATGGCGTTGGCAACCAGGTTCACCAAAACCTGCGTGATGCGGTCTTCGTCAGCTTGGACATGCGGCAGGTCGGCAGGCAGGCTCGAGCGGAGGCCGATGCGTTTTACTATCGCCTGAGGGGTAAGCCGTTTAATAGTAGTCTGCACGAGGTTGGCAACTTCAGTGGAACGGAGATCCAAAGAATAGGACCCCGCTTCAACGCGACTCAATTCCTGCAAGTCGTCCACCAAGCGCGAGAGACGGTCTGCTTCATGATGGATCTGATTGAAGGTTTCAGGCGTGGAAGGCAGGACGCCATCAACGAGTCCTTCCATAAAACCTTTGATGGATGTGAGCGGCGTGCGGAGTTCATGTGTCACATCGCCAATGAGTTGAAGGCGTTTCGACTCAACTTGTTCAAGCTGCGTGGTCATTCGATTAAAGCGTTCCGCAAGCTGCGCGATCTCATCCGAACCATTCACCTGGACGCGTTCGTCATAATGTCCTTCTGCGATATGCTGTGATGCCTCAGTGAGTGTGCGCACAGGCGCAACAACGCGGCGGCTTAAAAACAAACTGACAATTAGAGCCGCAATGACGGAAGCTGTAACAGCATACGCAAGCGACTCGAACATGCTGGCACGAAAATTTTCAAATAAAGTTTTTCCGAATCCCTGCCCTTGTCCTTGTCCTTCTCCTGGCCCCATCATGCCGGTCATCGCGGATTGATTCATCATCCCAATGTGACGGTTGTACGCCGCGGGAATGGTAACTTGAATGGTGATCGCGAGAATACCGATACCCACCAAAATGACAACGAGATTGGCAAGGAATAATTTTGCGCCGAGATGTTCACGAATATATTTCATAGCTTCTTTCTTTAGACCGCCTCGTCTTCGAAGCGATAACCTACACCGCGCACAGTGGCGATAAGAGATTCATCGCCGAGTTTCTGCCGCACATGTCCAAGGTGAACATCCACCACACGGATCTCACCAAAATATTCACTGCCCCAAACTTTTTCGAGTAGCTGTTCGCGCGAGAGTACCCGCCCGTGATTTTCAGCCAGTGCAAGCAGCAGGTCAAATTCAATGGATGTCAACTCGATCGGGGTTTCATCCACACTGACGATATGCGCGCCAACATCAATGTGGACGCGTTTGAAGGAAAGCACGCTTCTTTCGACGCCCGAGCCTGCTCCTGTTTTCAGACGGCGCAGCGCCGCCTTGACTCGCGCCACCAACTCCCGCGGACTGAATGGCTTGGTGACATAGTCATCAGCTCCGACAGACAGTCCTATGACCTTATCCGTCTCTTCCGTGCGGGCGGTGAGCATGATGACATAGACATCTGATTCGCGGCGTAAACGCGAAAGCAGTTCGATGCCGTCAATGCCGGGCAGCATGAGATCAAGGATGATCAGGTCAGGCTTGAAGGTGCGCGCGGCTTTGAGTCCGGCATTGCCGTCCGCCGCAGTGTAGACCTCGTACCCTTCAGGCTTGAGATAAGCGCTGACCAGTTTGATGATGGAGGGTTCATCGTCAATAACAAGAATTTTTGCCATAGGGTTATTTTACTTTGATTCCAAATTACGTTCTTATATCAGCGCCTAAGGTTTAACCTTATCCACTTCGGACTGCAGGGCAGGCTTGAGGGACTCAAAGTCCAATCCATTGGCAGAGGCAAAATCTTTAACAGACATTGCAGGGTCAGGCATGGAAGTGCCTATGATCGCTTCGATCACTTCCTGAGTCACGCCCCACGAAAGTAGTTCTCCGAATGTTGTCTTGCCTTTGACAGTGAATTCTTCGCTGGTTGTAGATGACGAGACTGCCGGCGCAGGGGTTGCATCAACAACTGGCTCCTCCGCAGGAATCGATGCATCAACAGTGACTGTATACTTTTCGAGGTATGCGACCTGCTCAGGTGAAAGATTTCCCTTTGCCAGCAGGATATCCGTTGCGGATTGAGGCATGTAGATTTCCTGGTCAGTGGTGTCAAAGGGCAAGCCTGTGTAATACGCAACGAACAGTCGCACAGAGGCTGTACCGATCTCAAACCCACTATCAAGATAGATCACTTCGAGTTCTTTGACGGCGAACTCACTCGGGTTGCCTTCGGTGATGCCAAAGGCTTGCGCCAATATTTCAGGAGTCACATCAAAAGAATTGGCAATATCGCCAAATGTGTAGGAGCCGCGAATGTCGGCAGGATTCGCCTGACCTGCAAATTCTCCCTCGGAAAAAGTGACGGGTTGTTTTGTTGATTCAGTCGCCCACCATCCCATCATTGATGAAAATAATATCCCGCCGAACACCAATATCAACACGATAACGGCCAAAGGCTTGGAAGTAAGAGTCATTTCACACCTCCGCTCGTCAGCACTACAGTTTTTGCAACAGGGCAAATGGCTTCAGAAGTACATTCCAAACAGGAAATACATTGGTGGTCACGGACAACCTTTACGCTGTCCACTGGAATATTCATGGGGCACATGATCGAACATGCGCCGTCTGCCTTGCAGGTAGACTCAGCGCGTTTGATGGAGAACACGCGGAACAAGTTTGTAACTCCCAATACTGCGCCGTATGGACAGGCGTATTTACACCAGGGACGTTCAACAAAGACAGAAAGGAGGAGGGTGACACCAAGCACCGCAATGGCGCTCCAGGCAACTTCAGTGCTCCAGAAATTGAACAGGGCAAAATAGGGATCATAAGATTCAAAGATCAAAGTGCCGCTTGTGGCTGTCACATAAAGCACCCAGGCTAAAATCCCGTAACGCGCATAGTGCAGGATACTATCAATTCGGGTTGGGATGAAGTGATTGTAGCGGCGTTTGAATATCTTTTTACCGAACTTTCCGACCCACTCCTGGACAGTCCCTAACGGGCAGACCCATCCGCAAAAGACGGGACCAAAGAGGAAGGAAAGAATGAGTACGATGCCGGCAAGGACAAGAGATGAGTCGTGGATCTTTTTAACAAGGAGTCCGCTGGCCGCGAAAGTGTAAAGAGTCTCTACCCCGCCAAACGGGCATACTGCATGTAAGGATGCACTCGACAGGAAAGAAAGCCCACCGCCGCCTTCTGCAAGTGTGTGGTTAATAGAGATAAGGACGATCAATAGAAAGAAAAACCATTGAACAACCCTACGTACCCAAATAGTACGCGGACGGAAAAAACGAATACGTTTACCAAATACAGTAACCACAAAAAGCCTCCGGGAAATTGAATTTCTCGAAGTTTAGTTTTTCTTTGTGGCGGGGATTAAAATATTTTGTAAAGATTGGGTAAAGAAATGAATGACGAAAAATAAATAGCACTTCCGTTTTATTTTACACACCCTTGAGTGCGGATCATTTCCGCCACCCAGTACCCGCTATCTTTGATGATACGCTCCTGAGTGGCGTGATCTACATAGACCAACCCAAAACGTTTGGAGAAACCTTCGCGCCATTCAAAGTTGTCCATTAGTGACCAGATGAAGTAGCCATGCAGGTTGACTCCATCACGAATGGCTTGCGCAGCGGCTTCCATATAACTTTCGAGGAAGGCGATCCGCAATGGGTCATGCACCTTCCCGTTTTCAAGGACATCCGTGAAAGATGCACCATTTTCGGTGATATACATGCGCGGGTTGCCATATTCGTTTTTCAGGTGTATGAGAGTCTCGTAAAAAGCGGGAGCATAGACTTCACGCCCAAAGTTTGTGTATTGTTGGCCGTTGATGATTTGCTCGCGGTCATTCACTTGTACTTCATCCACCCATGCGCGGAGGAATGGAACATACCACGCCGCACGCGCAAATTCGCGGCTGTAATAGTTCACGCCTAGAAAATCGATTGGGCGCGAGATGATCTTCATATCATCCGCGCCAACTTTGGGACGCGCAATGCCAATTTGTTTCCAAAGCGGATTCGGGTATTTGCCTTTGAAAACAGCATCTAGGAAAAAATCATTGAAGAATTGATTTGCCACTTTCGCGGCCGCGAGATCTTTCGGGTTGGAAGTAGATGGATAGATGGGAGTCAGACTGAGAGTAAGCCCGACGTGCGCATCTGGCGAAGCGGCGCGAATTCGTTCGAGCGCGAGTCCATGACCCAGTAATTGATAATGTGCCGCGCGAAAATATTCCCACGGATTGTGATGACCCGGCGCATGGTCACCGAGCAGATGACCGAATGCGGAGTGTTCCCACGGCTCGTTGAGTGTGATCCAATTTTTGGCGCGGTCACCGAGAGCTTTGACTACGACTTCAGAGTAATCGGCAAAATAATTTGCCATATCGCGGCCCGCGAAGCCGCCGCATAATTCTTGCAGAGCTTGCGGAGTGTCCCAATGAAAGAGGGTGATAAAGGGCGTGATATTGCGGGGAAGTAAAAGGTCAACAAGGCGGCGATAGTAATCCAAGCCTCTCTGGTTGACTTGTCCACGCCCCTTGGGGAGGACACGACTCCACGAAACGGAAAAGCGATAGGCATTGAGTCCAAGCTCAGCCATCAGCGTCAGGTCGCGTTCAGAGTTGAGATAGGTGTCGCAGGCGATGTCGGCATTTTCGCCATTGCGGACTTTACCCGGAGTGTGAGTAAATACATCCCAGATGGATTTGCCTTTGCCGTCAGCGGCCGGGCTGCCTTCGATCTGAAAAGCGGAAGTGGCTGTGCCAAAAAGAAAATTAGGAGGAAATTGTGGGTAGGTCATGGGGAAAGGATGAAATCAGAAGATTGAAGGATGAAATTGAATGACACGGCTTTCTTGAGGGGAATGTGTAAAGGATTCAAGGCTGAGTGTGCGCGTGGCGGGGTCGTAGTTGCCGGAAAGAGAATCATTGATTGCAGAGTTTACGCCGCGCAGGTGGATGCGATAGGTACGCTTGGCAGGAATTAGACTCAAGTCGCCTTCGGGGGAATGAACGGTAAAAGTATTATCGTGAAGCGAGAAGTGCGTGACGGCGTATTTCCCATTTTGATAATCAGTGGTTTCGCCGTCATCTTCATAAAGCTTGAAGACGTTATCAGCGCCGGGAAATACATAAACATCGAGTTCTTTCGGATTATCAATTCCACCCCAGGCGACTTTTGGCGCAAGCGGAATGATCGCGCCAGCCTTTGCGAAGACGGGTATATCTTCGAGAGCGTATTTTATCTCGTACCACTTCCCGCCATTAAACTGCTCGCCGTTAAAGAAGTTGAACCAAGTCCCGGATGGAAACCAGACTCGTTTGGAAGCAAGACCAGTTTGCGGGTCGGAAGGATGCGTGATCGGGGCAACGATCAACTCTGAGCCAAAGAAATACTGGTCTTTAGCATCGAATGCCTCAGTCGAGTCCTCACCGTAATACATAGGCGTGACGAGACTGATGCCGGTGCAATGAGCGCGCCATGCCATGCTGTAAATATAAGGAATGAGCGCGTGGCGCAACTGCATTGCTTCGCGCGCTGCGTGGAAAACTCGCTCGGGCTTCCCCCAGGGACGGCGATCAAGTGCTTTTTTGTTTGTGGAATGCAAACGGAAGATGGGACTGAAGACGCCGAACTGCACCCAGCGCAAATAAAGCTCGGGTGTTTGGTCCTTGAACATGTGCCCGCCGATATCATGACTCCACCAGCCATAAGCGACATTTGCGGCAGTGGCCGTGAAATAAGGCTGATACGCCAGCGCGCTCCAAAGAACAAAAGTGTCACCGCTAAAACCAATTGGATAGCGATGATTGCCCAGCCCGCCCCAGCGCGAAAAAACAAAGGGACGCTTGCGCCCATCCCGCCCAAGATCGTGAAAATGAAGATGATTGATCAACCAAAGCGGGTCAAGCCCGGAGACTCGGGATTTGCGTCCCTGCTGCCAATCCATCCACCAGAAGTCAATGCCATCATGTTCATAAGGATGATGCAAAATATCGAAGTAACCTTCAACAAAATGCGGATCGGTAATATCAAAAGGAATCGATTCTTTGGTAGCCGGGTCAACATTCATCCAGCGCGCCATTTGTTCGTATTGCTCTTCATGCGGGTGGATGCCTTTGGCTGGATGCAAGTTCAGCGCAGTGTGTAATTCTTGTTCGTGCAACCAACGAATGAAGGCAGGCGGATCAGGGAAGAGTTCACGGTTCCAGGTGTAACCCGTCCAGCCGCTGGATGTGTTGCCGGTCTTTGTGATGTGCCAATCCATATCCACGATGCAAATTGAAAGGGGAATATCGTGAGCACGGAATTCTTCCATGAGTGCCTTGAGTTCGTCCTGTGTGTATGCCCAATAACGACTCCACCAATTGCCCAGGATGTAGCGCGGGATCATCGGTATTTTTCCGGCTACTAAAGTAAAGTCACGCAGACAGGACGCATAGTCCGTGCCATAGCCGAAGAAATACAAATCTTTTTGTTTTTGGTTACGCGGTTCCAGCCAGCCGCTTTCATTAAAGACCAAAGACCTGGAATCATCCATTACTGCCCAACCGGATCTCGAAAGGAGTCCATTTTCAAGGCGGGTCCTGCCACCCGCCCCATCCAGCGTTCGAGCCGTCCCTTTCAGGTTGCCGAATTGCGGCATTCCGTAACGCCAAATCTTATTCGTCTGTTTGAGGGTAATGGAAAGAGTCAGCGGAGTAAAACCAAATGGGGTAATACGATATTTCAGCAGTAAGAATTCTGTTTCGATTTCAACAGAATTTTCGGTAATCGTTTTCTTGAAGGGCGGTGTGGGCTGGTCACGATGCCAGAAGGCCTGCGATGGACGGTCTTCAAAGTGTTCGTTTTTACTGTATTCGAGGCGGATCAAGCGGTCGGTCAACACTGTGAAGCGGACATTCTTTGCAGTGACAACTGCTTCCGGGCTGGCAACAGGATGAAATTGAGGGTTGGGAGGAAGGGGCATGTCACATAGTATCGCATAATTTAGTAAACTGGATGTTCATTCTTTACTAGCAATTTCCATCGAAAAGTTTACTTATTTGTGAGACAAGCGATAAATCCTTTTCGGAAATTTTACTTCAATGATTTTAATTCGCAATCAAACTTGACAATGTCAAGATTATATCCTAAAATGCCAGTGATGAGCAAAAAATCGTATCATCATGGCGACCTGAAGAACGCGCTCATTAGCGCGGCAATTGAAATTGTCGCGCAAGAAGGGGTTTATGGGTTAACGCTGCGCAAAGCAGCTCGAAAAGCGGGGGTCAGTCATAATGCACCTTATGCTCATTTCACAGACAAACAGGCATTGATCGCCGCCATTGCAGTGGACGGTCATAGCAAAATCCAATCCCTTATCAGCAAGGTTGTAGAAAAATATCCCAACGACCCATTGCAGCAACTTGTGCATTTGGCATGGGCGTATGTCCAATTCGGATTGAGATCCCCTGCGCATTACAAGATCACTTTTTCAGGACTGATCGAAAACGAGAAAAATTATCCCGCATTTGTAGAAGTATCACAGCTCAGCATGTCCGCGATAAAGAAAATAACTGCAGATTGCCAGTCAGCAGGCATATTGAAAAAAAGTGACTACGAAGTGGAAATGGTAGCTGTAAGCATGTGGGGCCTGATCCACGGGCTGGTGTCGCTTGTGATCGAGGGACAGGTTTCGAGCAAACTATTAATGCGGAATCCGCCGAAGGCCATGTTGATCGCCACTCTTCAACAAGTGGTCTGCGTTCCGCTCGATGTGAGTATTCTCAATTCATAAAGGAGTCCCGTATGACCAAGATCGCATTTATCGGTGCGGGCAGTATCGGCTTCACAAGAGAACTTGTCCGCGACATCCTCACCTTCCCGCTGCTTGAAAACGTCCACCTTGCTTTGATGGATATTGACACGGAGCGACTCGACTTTGCGAAACGCTCGGTAGAAAAAATTGTCACGCTTGGAAAATATCCCGCCACGGTCACTGCGACCCTTGACCGGGTGGAGGCGCTTCGCGATGCAGATGTGGTGCTGACAACGATCCTCGCCGGCGGCACAGATATTTGGCGGCACGATATCGAGATCCCAAAGAAGTACGGCGTAGACACCAACGTTGGCGACACGCGCGGACCTTCGGGGATCTTCCGTTTTATGCGCACCCTCCCGCCGATGATGGACATTGTGCGTGATATGGAAATATATTGTCCAAAGGCCACATTGCTTAATTACACCAACCCAATGGCAATGTTATGCGGCGCGATCCAGCGAAGTTCATTCATCCCCACCACTGGCCTGTGCCACTCCGTTCAAGGAACAGCGCAAATGCTTGGCTGGTGGATCGGTGCCGGACTTAATGAGATCACTTACACCTGCGCTGGCATCAACCATCAAGCCTGGTATCTTGACTTCAAGGTGAATGGAGAAGATGCCTACCCGCAGATTCATCAAGCAGTCACCGAGAGCGAAGAAATTTACAACATGGAAATCGTACGCAACGAAATGTTCCTTGCGCTTGGAAAATATGTGACCGAGTCAAGCGGACACAACTCGGAATATAACTGGTGGTTCCGCAAACGCCCTGACCTGATCGAGAAATATTGCATTCACGGAACAGGTTGGAATCCTGGCGAGTATGCTTATATATTGAAAGAATATCAGGAACGCGAAAGTTCATGGAAAGACGAAGCAAAGGGATGGTTCGCTGCGGATACACCCATCATGCTCGAACGCGGGCATGAATATGCAGCCTGTATCATCAACGCGTTGATGGGCGGAGAGATGTACAAGTTCAATGGAAACGTGTCCAACACGAACATCGTGGCTAACCTCCCGCAGGGCGCCTGCGTGGAAGTTCCTGTGCTGGTGGATAAGGACGGCTTCCATCCGATCCACGTTGGCGCGCTGCCGCCCGAATGCGCCATCCTGACCAACGTCAGCTCGCAGATCGAAGAGATGGCGATCACCGCCACCCTGACCGGCGACCCGACCATGATCTACCGCGCCATCTGCCATGACCCGCTGACCGCATCCGTCTTGTCATTGGCAGAGATCAAGGTCATGGTCAACGAAATGTTCGCGCAGAATAAAGATTACCTGCCGCAGTTTCAAAGTTTCAAGGTCTAGACCGCGGACGATATACCGTTGACCGTAAATTATCGTCCATCGTCAACGGTCAACGGTCAAAAAATTTTAAGGAGATACAAACATGATCCCATCATTCCTGCTTGCCAAACTTTATGTCAAAGGCTCGCTCAAAAATACGGCTACCGGTTTCGAATTCGCGCTGAAAAACATCATTGATTCAACCATGCTGATCGGCATTGGTCCCATTACCGTGGGCGAGAAAGCCTATGAAGACTCGGCGATCACCATGACAGTGGCCGATAAATCCACAAACGGCGCGGAACTCTCCCGCCAGAATTCTGTCCCGGTGCGGATGGGTGTGCCGATCACGGTATCAATCACAGGTGACAAACTTGCTGCAGGTTCACAGCGCATTATAGTTGCCGCGACCACCAGTGACATTGGAAAGATCAAATTCGATATCAACGATTCGGTTAATTAATTTTATGTAGGGGCGCAGCAATGCTGCGCCCCTACATATTGGATGATCTATGAAAAAATTCAGCATTCTTTTCCTCCTGATAATTTTCCTGACCGCATGCGCTCCTGCGCCTGCGAAAAATGTTATTCCAATAAAGATGTTTTATACCGGGGAAAATGGCGGCGTGAAAACGGCACTGGATCTCGCAACTAAATCAGGGACAGTGACTCTCGTTAACGATATAGCTCAGGCGGATGCTTTGGTGTTGAATGGGGTCATTCCCTCAGGCGCAACAGAACGCGCTAAATCAGGCGTTGGCGTGGTGCTGATCCTAGGCAAGGATGTGACGAATGAGCAAGCATCCGCGTTGCTTGGGCAGGAAGTGACTCTCAAGTATGCAGAGGATGCCGTTAGCTTGGTGGACGCCAAAGGAGTTAGCGATCCGCTGTTAACTGAGATTATCTGGAACGGCGCACCGCAGGTGAGAGAACGGTTCATCGTCAGTGGATTAAGTTCGCAATCACAGGCCTTGGTTTCGGGGTATGAAGATTCAGAAGAAATATTGCTCCAGGCTTCGCAGAAGATTTATGTTTTAACTTCCTCACTTTCAAACGGGGCAAATCCTCAAATTCAGGAATGGGGATATTTCAACTACCTCATCTATCATCTCGCGGCCAAATCTGCAAACGTAACGCCATTGTCGTTTGCCGATTACCCTGCATCGCCGGTGCCACATAAAGCGGACCGCAATGCGCTGTTCCTCTTTTTAGGAGCCGAGTTATTCTTTTTCTTCGGCGCCTTCATTCTGGTGCGGCGTTATAGTTTGAAGCATCCTGAGGCGTTAGACTCACTCGTTGCAAACAAGAGCAGGTTCGAGGTCCAGGAAGAAGCGACTGATTGGGAGAAGGTTGGCTTTCATCGTCCACTATCCGGCCTCTTAGTCGGCATGGGGCTGGGACTCATCCTATTCATCCCGCTCATCATTTACCAGAATTTGATCCTACCCCAATTCATTTTGCCTTCCGCTCAAGCATTGGGAATGTGGGGGCGCGTGACACAGCTCTTCGGGCTAACCTGGGCGATTTGGGATGTGGGCACTTCGGTGGCGTCCATGAAGTTCCTGAGCCAGTATCGGGTCTCTGACCCGCGGCGCGGATTCAAGTATATGCAGGTTTACGTTTGGTGGCAGGCTCTTTCGGGTGCGGTGCAGATGGCGTTGGTGGTGGCATTTGTCAGCACGGGATTGGTGCGCACGCCTTATGCATTATTCGCATGGAGCATCGTGATCCATTCAATGATCCAGATCCCGGGTTTTTATGGCGTGATGCGCGGCACATTGAATGCTCTCCAACGCAATGACTACGCCCGCTATATTGACGTAGCTTGGGCAATCGTGTTGCCGGTCTTGACTCAACTCGCGCTGGTTCCGATCTTTTATGCGTGGGGACATTCACACCCCGCCATGGGCGCAGCCATGGGCGGCGTGCTTGGTATGGGCGCGGCGGCCTATGGCGTGGAGTTGGGTTGTTTCCTGCTGGGCATGTGGCTCTACAAACGCATCGGGTATAAAGCCAGTGTGCTCTTCATGGCACACTTTGACTGGAGCATCATCAAGGAAACTTTCCGTTTTGGCTTTTTTGAAATGTTAGGCGGTATGACAGTTGCTGCGGGCGGCGCGCTCGAAATCTGGGTGACGCAAAACGGACTCGTCAACTACTCTGAAACCTGGGGCAATTGGATCTTGGCAGGGAACTTCCTTTTGGCATTTACTGTTTCCACAAATTTGTTCGACGGTATCATGCCCGCTGTTTCAGAAGCATTGGCTGGCGGATACAAAATCCTGAGTCAATATTACAGTGTGCAATCTTATAAATGGGGTGCGATTTGCAGCGCGGCATTGGCGGCGATTCTACTGGTGGTGGCTCCGAAATTTATCATCGGCTCATCGGGCATGGAGTTCCAACGCGCGGCGGTGCTTGCCATCCCGCTGACCATTTTCGGCTCGATCCAATTTTTGTCATGGCTGGGTGATGCGATCTTCCTCGGCGCGAATCGTCCCTTTCTACGGGCGGCGATGGTGCTTGGCGAGCAAACCATCCGCATTGGGTTGATGGTGGTTCTGCTGGCACGCTTCCAAATCGTAGCGCTTATCATTGCCTACTTTGTGGGAATTCTTGCGCGCGGACTGATCGCATATTTTGTTGCTCACAAATATTGTTTCCCGCAACGGTTCTATTTCTGGCAGTCTCTTGCCGCGCCGGTCCTGGCGGCTGGACTCCATTATATGTTCTTGAGCCTCATCGCCAAATTCGTTTGGACAGGCGATGATATTTCCAGCATCGTGCTTTTCTTCATCGGTTTGCTGCCGAGCATGCCTGTCTTCTTTTTCTTCTATGCACTCGTCGGCGGCTGGGACAATGCCGGACTCGATGAAGTCACCGAAGCCAGCGAGATGACCGGCTTCCTGCGCCCGGTGATCAATATCATTTTCGTTTTGCCAAGTAAGTGGGGAGCGCGAATCAGCCCATTGCATAACCGCTTCCCCATTACGATGCGCGCTGCGGCAATGTCAGAGGCACAGTTGTTAACTGAGCAAAAAGTGAAACTAGTTCACGGATAAATCTATGAAGCTCGATACCATTTACATTATTCACCACACCCACACGGATATTGGATTCACTAATGACCAGCCCATCTTTTGGGAGATGCAATACCGCTTCATTGACGAAGCCCTGCGCTTGACCGACCGCTACAAAGATAACCCACCCGATAGCCGCTTCCGCTGGACAGTGGAAACCACGTCTGGTCTTGATGCGTGGCTGAAGACCGCATCCACCCGCGACATTGACCGTTTGATTGCCGCCGATAATGCAGGTCTCATTGAAGTGATGGCGATGCAAACCAACAACACACCATTGCTGGATACCTACCAACTCATCGAAAGCCTGCGACCCATTCAACGCCTGCGCCGCGACTATGGACTCAATATCCGCCATGCCATGAACTGTGACATCAACGGTCAGAACTGGACTCTCGCCGATCTTCTGCTGGATGCAGGCATCGAAGGTTTCAGCATGGCGGTCAACCACCACTTTGGCGGGCCGCCCAGTCCGCGCCCGAATGTTTTTCTTTGGCAAACTCCCAGCGGACGAACTATCCCCACTCACAATGGCTGGCAATACTCCAAAGCGAATGAGTTTGGTCTCGCCAGTGACACAGATGAAATCTTCCTTGAGTGGCTTCCGAAGATCGAAACTTATCTCACTGAAAATAATTATCCGTTGCCCTTTCTGATCCTTGAAGGCTTTCATCCTTACGGCGATAATGGTTCTGCATACGGAGCCTTCGCAGAGTTTGCACATCGCTGGAATGAAAGCGGACGCGCTCCGCGCATCATCACCGCCACGCCAAGAATGTTTTGGGAACGAGTCAAGAATCACCATGCAGATCTGGAAACGATCCGTGGCGACTGGACAGATTACTGGAACTTCGGCTCCATCTCCGCTGCCAGAGAAACCACCATCGCTAGGACGACCCGCAGCCGGTTGCAGCGTGCCGATGCGATTTTTGCTGCTGTAATGTGTAGGGGCGGATCACGACGCGAAGCATCCCCTACGACGACATGGTCTGAACGCACAAATAATCTTTACCGCGATTCAGCCTGGCAATCACTCAACCTGTACGGCGAACACACCTGGGGCGCAGACACTGCCTCCAACAATCCCGAGCTTGAAGATTCGCTGGCGATGGATAACCATAAGAAAAACCTGGTATACACAGCCCGCTCACTTAGCCTGTTGCTTGAGCGAGATGCCCTCGCTGATTTTTCGCATCTTATCCCCCGCAACGACCCTACTGATCTATTGATATTCAATCCGCTGCCTTGGGAACGCACTATCAGCGGAGTCATTTCCAAGAACGTCCTCATCCCGCGCGGATTGAATGATGACCCAACCTCCAGCCGCCACTTCATCGGGCGCATGGCACATCCCACCGACTTCTGGACAGGCCGTGCAGAATCCGGTTTTCACGGCGGCATGGGCTGGATGCTTACACCCACAACCGTCCCTGCCTTTGGGTATGCTGTCGTCAACTGGGACTCATTGACGAGCATGACCGAAGCCGTCCAAAGTGATGATGCCGTTGTAGAAAACCAGCGTTACCGCGTTACCTTCAATACTCAAAAAGGCGGCATCACTTCCTTATTCGATAAACAACTCAACTATGAGTGGGTGGATTCCTCGGCTGGTCATCCCGTGCATGGATTTATCCACGAAGAGGTTGCCGACCATGATGCACCCGAACCGCGCAAATTATTATGCAATGTCAACTGGAGTGTGGATACCGCCACCGAACGCGGCTGGAATCCTGATTGGAAAGCCAATCGTATTGCGCCAGCCAAAGTACTATTGCACAAAGTTTACCGTCTGTCGTTTGCAACTGTCGTCGAGCAAATTCTCGAACATGTGGTCATCGGAAAAATTTGTCAGCGGGTATTGCTTCCTGATAACAGCGACCAGATCGAATTCCAATCCGAATGGCAGATGGGCACGACCATCCACCCTGAAGCGACATATCTTTTATTCCCATTCAACATCCCCAACGCACAGGCACGCTTTGATATTGGCGGCGTACCAGTTCGCCCGCACCTTGACCAGATTCCCGGCTCGTGCCGTGATTACTTCACCGTGCAAGGCTGGGTGGATTTCAATAACGGCGAGCGCGGCATGACGATAGCCACGCCCGAAAACCCAATGGTGCAACTGGGAGATTTTCACTTTGCCCACAACCAATCCGAGATCAATCTTGAACGCGCCATGCTGCTTGGTTGGGTGACAAATAATTACTGGGAGACCAACTTCCCCGGAATGCAGCCCGGCACTGTCACAGCACGATACGCTATCCATCCATATAAAGGCCGGTTTGACGAATCCTGCGCCCACAAGTTTGCCGCCGAATCCGAACATTCGCGTCCGCTTGTCCAGCATCTCGGTGAACCCGCCGCCTCGGAACAACTCCCTGCAACCGGAACATTACTCCACCTGCCGCAACCGCCCATCATGGTATTGAATCTTCGCAACGAAGTAGACTCGACTCTCATTACACTTTTCAATGCAAGCGACGAGTCACATACAGCCATGATCCAGAGCGGCATCCTGCCTATTGTCCGAACGGCAAGATGCGGGTTATCTGGCGAAGCGCAGGAATCACTTCCAGTGAAAGATGGTTCCATTCAAGTCGAATTGACTCCGCGAAGGGTGTGTACCCTTCGAATTTTTCATACTGACAAATGATGCAGATCATTCCCCGCCGCAAGATCACAGGCTATTCCGCCATTCTGCTGCCATTCCAAGCGAATGGTTCTGTGGATTGGGATTCCTTCTGCGCCCATGTTGCCCGCACCGCAAAGGCTGGTTTAACTCCGGCCGTCAATATGGATACAGGCTACGGAAACCTCATTGATGAAAAGACTCGTGAGGATGTCCTGCGCCGCACGCAGGAAACACTCTCTGGCGGATCCTTCACCGCAGGGGCATTTGTCCGCGACCAAGCAGGCGACTCATTCTCCGCCGATGCATACTACCGTCAAATGGAGCAGATCCAAACCTTCGGCGGAATCCCGACCATCTTTCAATCTTATGTATTAACAAGTTTGTCTTCCGATCAACTTATAGCTGCATATGAAGACTTTGGAAAACGAGTCAGGCAGTTCATTGCTTTTGAACTTGGGGCGATTTTCGCGCCCTTCGGAAAAATTTATGACCTCACTACATACGAGGGTTTGCTTAACATCAAAGAATGTATCGGTGCAAAGCATTCTTCGCTAAGCCGTCAACTCGAATGGGACCGACTCATTTTGCGCGACAAAGTCCGGCCAGATTTCAAGGTCTTCACCGGCAACGACCTCGCCATTGACATGGTCATGTACGGCTCGGATTATCTGCTCGGCATCTCCACCTTCGCCCCGGATTACTTTGCCCTGCGTGACCGCTACTGGCTCGACGGTGATCCACGTTTTTATGAACTCAACGACATCCTGCAATATCTGGGACAATTTGCTTTTCGTTCACCGGTCCCTGCATACAAACACAGCGCCGCTCAATTCCTGAAACTACGAGGCTGGATCCAATGCGACCACACTCACCCACAATGCCCATCCCGCCCCGAAACTGACATTCCCATTCTGCAAAATATCCTCGATCAATTGGTAAATGGTAATTGGTAATTAGTGCTATGTATCCACGCATCGCCCAACTCCGAACCGCAGAACAATTTTCAAAACACATCCAGAGCATCGGCATCAAACTTGACTTTGAAGCTGAACTCCAGTCCGCGCCAGAATCACCTCTCGCCCAACCCTATAACCTTCCAACCTTAAACCTGCAACTTTCAAACCGATGGTGCATCCTCCCGATGGAAGGCTGGGATGGCACAACGGACGGAAAGCCTACAGAGTTAACCATCCGCCGCTGGGAGAGATTCGGTCAGAGCGGCGCAAAATTCATCTGGGGCGGTGAAGCAGTTGCCGTGCGAACGGAAGGACGCGCCAACCCGAATCAACTTGTTATTAACGAAGATAATCTTTCGGGGTTGGTAAGTTTACGTGAAAGTCTTATCCGCGCTCATGCAATCCGCTGGAACACTGACGACATGCTCATCGGTTTGCAGTTGACGCACTCCGGGCGTTTCAGTCGCCCCAATGACAAAAAGCGGATGGAGCCGAAAATCCTGTATTCCCATCCGTTGCTCAACAAGAAATTCGGACTGTCTGATGATTATCCGGTCATGAGCGATGATGAGATCGAACGTCTTATTGATGATTACATCGTTGCTGCGAAACATGCCTGCAAAGCAGGTTTTCAATTTGTAGACATCAAACATTGTCACGGCTATCTGGGGCACGAATTTCTTAGCGCGGTGGATCGAGATGGAAAGTATGGCGGCAGTTTTGAAAACAGAACCCGCTTCCTGCACGAGATCGTGGATGGCATACATACTGAAGTGCCCGGAATGGAAATCGGCGTGCGACTCTCTGCATTTGATTTCATCCCTTTCAAGCCGGATGAAAATGGGATCGGCATTCCTGAAAGATTGACCGTAGACGGTGAACCACAGACCGTGCATGGTCAATCGTCCACCGTCTATCGCCACGCCTTTGGCGGTGACGGTTCAGGACTGGGAATCAACCTCTCGGAGCCGCACCAGTTCCTTGGTCAGTGTGAAGCGTTGGGAATTCGGTTGATCAATATCACGGCAGGCAGTCCATATTATGTCCCGCACATTCAACGTCCGGCATTATTCCCGCCATCGGATGGATATTCGCCGCCTGAAGATCCTCTGGTGGGCGTAGCGCGCCTCATCAATGCAACTGCCGATTTGAAATCGAAACATCCCAATTTATGTTTTATTGGGACCGGATATTCGTATTTGCAGGAATGGCTGCCGAACGTCGCGCAAAATGTTGTTCGTACGAATAAAGCAGATTTTGTCGGGTTGGGTCGCATGGTGCTGACTTACCCTGAATTGTGCGCGGACGTGTTTGAAGGCAAGCCGTTAGAAAAAAAGAAGATTTGCCGCACGTTCAGCGACTGCACCACCGCGCCGCGCAAGGGACTCGTCAGCGGTTGCTATCCGCTGGATGAGTTTTATAAAGCACGACCTGAAGCAAATCTTTTGAAGGAAGCAAAACAAAAATGAAAAAAGTTCTGCTTGTCACTGATGGCATTTTTCATCCACCTCTTTTTGGGCGGTGGGCGCTTCACGCCAGTTTGAAACACCTGGAAGGATTCTCTTTCAGTCACGTTTCATCGCTGGAAAAGCTCCCCAATGATCTAGGATCATTCTCTGCGTTGGCACTGCACTACCATCATAAAACTATTTCAGATGGCGCGCTTAAACGGCTGGACAATTTTGTACAAAACGGCGGCGGGATTCTAGCCATTCATGCCTCAACAGCCTCGTTTAAAAAAACCCTCTCCTATTTTGATATTCTCGGCGGACGATTTATCGGTCACGGAAAAGTCGAAAGGTTCAAAGTTGAAAGGGTAAAAGTGAAGCCGGAACAAGACAAGATCTTTCATGGCATGAAAAATTTCTTTTTATATGACGAACTATATATTCACGAACTGCATCAAGACATTCAAGTTCATTTCACGGCAAAACATGAAGGACGCAATATTCCCGTCGTGTGGACGCATCATTATGGAAAAGGACGGGTCTGTTATTTCGTTGGCGGACACACCTTCGTGACAATGGAAACTGAGACAGTGCATGAACTTTTGCAGCGCGGATTGGAATGGATATGTTCGCAAGGGCAACACAATGCTTCGCGCCTACAGGAGACGATATGAATAAAATGAGATTAGCCATCGTCGGCTGTGGTGATATTGCCGGATTCACTGCATGGGTCAGCAGACTCGTTCCGCAGGTGACTCTTTCAGTTTGTTGTGATGTAAATGAAGAGCGGGCAAAGTCATTTGCGAAACGACATCGCATTTCGCAAATATTCACCGATTACAGTGAATTGCTAAATAAAGCAAATGTGGATGCGGTATATCTTGCAGTGCCACATCACCTGCATTACGAGATGATCATGTCCGCTGTTGGGGCGGGGAAACCTGTCTTTGTGGAAAAACCTCTCACTCGGACGTTATCCGAAGGAAAGAAACTCATTCAAGCCATTGGGAATGCGAAGGTCGGGGTCAATTATCAGTATCGCTACGACAGTGGATGCTATGCACTCGCGCGGGCAGTGCAATCTGGCGCGTTGGGGAAAGTTCATTCTATCCGCATCAACATTCCATGGCATCGCACGCAGAAATATTTCGATGGCGCGTCATGGCATAAGACCATCGCACAAGCAGGCGGCGGGACCCTCATCACCCAAGGCAGTCACTTTCTGGATGTGGCAGTATGGGCATTAAATGAACAACCCCTTTCAGCGACGGGTTATACAACGACTCCCCTCTTTAATGTGGAAGTGGAGGCGCTGGCGCATGGCATCATCGAAACACAGGGCGGGACCTTGATCAGCGTAGTATCCAGCATGGTTGCAGCGACCGAACAAAAGGTCACGATTGAAGCGTATGGTGAGAAAGGCACGGCGCTTTATCAGGACCTGCCATGGCCATCTGTAAAATTCGTCGGGGCAAAAATCCAGAAGGAACATCCGCCCGAGCGCGGTGTTCATGCTCTACAGAGAAGCCTGTCCGGTTTTGCAAATTGGATATTGAAAGACAAACCATTTCTCACGCCTGCCGCAAGTACCTTACCCGTGTTGACCGCGGTGGATGGAATTTATCAGTCGGCAGTCACAGGCTTAAGGTTCAAGGTTGAAAGTTAAACCAACCTGCAACCTTGAATTTTCAACTTTCAACAAAGGAGAGACCATGGAACAAAGAAGTGAAAAGCTAAGTTGGTGGGCAAAGGTCGGCTATGGGCTGGGAGATATTTACGGCGGCGGCTCGATGGTCGTGATCAATTTTTTCTACCTTGTTTTCCTGACCGACGTCGTCCGCATCAGCCCGGGGTTGGCAGGGATCGTGATCCTGATCAGCAAGGTATACGACTCGATCACCGATCCCTTTGAAGGTGTGCTATCTGACCGCACGCGCACCAAACTGGGACGCCGACGCCCGTATTTGATCGCCGGCGTTCCGCTGGTGTTCCTCTCATTCTTTACGCTGTTCTATCCTATATCCTTTGAAAGCGAGACGGCGCGATTTGCATTCGTAATTTTTGCTTACTTGTTCTTCTCAACCATCGTAAGCATTGTGATGTTGAATTACAACGCGCTCCAAGCCGAGCTGACTCTCGATTACAACGAGCGCACCGCGCTGACCACCTCGCGCATCTTCTTTTCAACCGTGTCTTCGATCCTGTGCGCATTGCTTCCGCTGGAGATCGTAAAAGCTTTTCCTGATGTTCGCACCGGATGGATCGTCATGGCAGTGGCATTCGGGTTGCTGTTTGCATTACCATACATCGCTACAGTAGCAGTAACACGCGAGCGTCCTGAATTCCAGCGTCCGCCCCAACCTTTCCATTGGAAGCAGGCATTCGTCGAGCCGTTCCTGATGCGGACCTTTGTTTATGTACTGGTGATGTATGTAACAGCGTTCACCGCTTTTGATGCGGTCTCGACCATCGTTGTATACTTCGTCAAAACTTATTTGGGACGCGGCGAAGAAGTCAGCTTTGTGCTCGGGGCTTTGCTGGTGGCACAAGTGGTTTCACTGCCGTTCTATCAGTGGCTCAGCAAGCGGACCTCAAAAGCGCGCGCGTACACAGTCGGCGCCGTCCTGTTCGTGGTTGTGATGTTCTTCAGTTTCCTCATCACCCCGTCTGCGCCCGCGCCGCTTTTATACATTTTCGCAGCGACGATCGGGTTGGGATCAGGCGGCGTGGTAATGATGGTTTTTTCGATCTTCCCAGATATTCCCGATGTTGATGAACTAAAAACAGGCGAACGGCGCGAGGGCATTTACGCCGCCATGACCACCTTCACCCGTAAGATCGCTTCGGCAGTGGCGGTATTCGCCGTGGCACAAATCCTTCAATTGGGAGGCTACCTGCCGCCGATTGAGCAGGCGGGCAAACTCATCGAGCAGGCGCAGACCGGCGGATTCATTATGTCCCTGCGGCTGTCCTTTGTTTTACTACCGGTCTTGCTGATCTCGTTTGGAATATTTTTTGCAAGCCGTTTCCCGCTCACGGTGCAAATTTATGAACGCCTGGAAAAAGTCCTTTCGGCATCGCGTGCAAATCAGCCTGTGGATGAAGCTGAAAAAAGCGAGCTCACCAAAGTGTTGATCGGATAAGCATGACGGTTCACACCCAACCTGATTATCAGATCAAGGCGTCGACTCCAACACCGGACTCGTATCCTTCCGGGCCGATGCCTGATTCGTTTTCCGAGGAACCTTTTCTCCCCGACTATGAGTCCCGCCGCCGCGCATTCTTCGAACACATCCTGAAGAATCCCACGCCGGCAAATACCAAGGCGGCCTGGCATGAACTGGCTCGCCTCGCCGCAGGCGGAGTACCTCACGAAGGCATCTTCCACGCCGCATTGGATTTTATTGACGTGCGAAAAGATTGTTCCGATTTTGTGTTGCATGGGATTGTGCGCTTGTTATATCAATTTGGAGACCGTGGACAGCAGACGATAGACCGTCCACGGTCCACGGTCTCCGGTCAGGTTCTCTCCCGCGCCCGCGCCACTGTCCTCAACTTCAAATACTTCCCCAACGAACCCGGCATTGACTCGCTTTGCACGTGGACAGAGAATCATTACATCCTGTTCACGTCCGCCGCATATCTTGCAGGCCAGATGTACCCCGATGAAGTCTTCACCAACTCAGGGGAGACCGGAAAACAAAAAGTTGAACTGAACCGCAAACGCATTTTGCGCTGGCTGGATCTGCGCTTTCATACCGGCTTTAGCGAATGGCTTTCGCATGTTTATTACGACGAAGACCTGACCGCATTACTTGCGCTTTATGATTTCGCCGAGGATGAAGAGATCCGCCACAAAGCCGAAATGATCCTCGATCTGCTGGTCTTCGACATGGCATTGAATTCATTCAAAGGCGTGTTCGGTTCCACCCATGGGCGCGCATACGAGAACACCAAAAAATGGGCATCCAACGAGGGGACAACGGACACATCCAAATTATTGTTTGGAACGGGAGTATTCTCCGGCTTCGATAATATGTCGGCGATTGCGTTTGCATTGAGCAATTATCGTGTACCAGAGGTGATTGAGACCATCGCAAATGACAGTCACCTTAAGGGTGACTGTCATTTGGAGAATCGCCAGCGCATGGGAATCAAATTAAATGAGATGGAAAAATGGGGACTCCACCCTGATAATTTTGAAGACGGCATGTTGTATCTCACGCTCGAAGCCTATCTCCATCCACGGACGATTGCCAACACAATCAAGATGTTCGATACTTGCAATTGGTGGGAGAACTCTTTCCTGAATGACTTCAAACCTTATCGCGTATTCCTGAAAGCATTTGGCGCACTTGGAGGGTTGCCATTATTAGCACGCTTTCTCGAACGCGATGTTTGCCGCAACACGCGCGAAGAAGTGAACATCTATACTTACAAAACTTCCGACTACATGCTTTCTACTGCACAGGATTATCGCAAAGGTTTTGGCGGCGACCAGCAGCATATCTGGCAGGCCACGCTTGGCGCGGACGCAGTCTGCTTCACCACACATCCGGCGAAGATCGAAGGCGTCACGCCGAATTATTGGGCAGGCAATGGAATATTACCAAAAGCCGCTCAATACAAGAATGTGGCGATCATCATTTACAACATCGAAAAAATCCCTGCGCTGTATGTGCCTATCAGACATTTCTTTACACACGCCTGGTTGCCGAAGGACAAGTTCGATGAAGTGATTGAAAAGAAGAATTGGATTTTTGCACGTAAAGGGGATGGCTATCTCGCATTGAGATCTAGGAATCCTTATTTCTGGACAAACGATGACATGTCGTTGCGAGCGAGCGATTACCAGCGAGCAAAGCAATCCCCGGTTAAACAGGAATCTGCTAACGATGGGAGATTGCTTCGCCGCCAAGAGCTGGCGTCTCGCACACCTGCCCCTTCGGCGTCGCTCCGCGAATGCGAAGCCGATGTGGCGGGCGGTGCCAGGGATGACATTGATAACGAAGTAATTGCTAATGGTGCGCAGAACATTTGGATATGTCAGATGGGATGTAAAGCCGAAGATGGCGAGTTTGCTGAATTCGTGGAAAAAGTCTCAGCGGCGGGAATCACTTTCAGGGGAATGAATGTCGAGTATCAGTCACCAGGCATCGGGTCAGTAAGATTCGGGTGGGATCAAGCCTTGAGCGTGGATAATGTCCAGATCCAATTGAATGATTATCGCCGCTACGAAAATCCCTATTCTCAAACCGAATTCAATGCCGATGAAATTAAAGTCACCGCGGGGGAACACGCGCTGACCCTGAATTGGAAAACCGGGGAACGGAAAAATCAATGAAAAACTAGAAAACTCACGTCAATGTTGAGCTATAATCGGCGTACCTGTCTTTTTATTTTCACTTTATAGGTTTCTTATGCCCAACCACTTAATGAACGAAAATTCGCCATACCTGCTTCAACACGCCAATAATCCAGTAGACTGGTATCCATGGGGTGAAGATGCGCTGGCAAAAGCAAAGAACGAAAATAAACCGATCTTCCTAAGCATTGGATACGCGGCCTGTCACTGGTGCCACGTGATGGAGCATGAGTCGTTTGAGAATGCTGAAACCGCCGCTCTGATGAACGAAAACTTTGTGAACATCAAAGTGGACAGGGAGGAACGTCCTGATCTCGACAGTATCTATATGCAAGCAACGGTCGCAATGACAGGTTCAGGCGGTTGGCCAATGTCTGTGTTCCTGACGCCTGACTTGCGTCCGTTTTTTACCGGCACATATTTTCCGCCTGTCCGTCGCTACAACATGCCGGCATTCAAGGATGTTCTGCTTAGCCTCGCCAAAGCGTGGCAGGACGACCGGGAAGAAATCGAAAGAGTGGGCAACCAGATACTTCATCACATACAGCAGCAATCAGATTCCCACCCTGGCGAGGAAAAGAACACCTTCACATGGCAGACTCATGAAGCAGTGACAAACTCCATCATCAACTCTTATGATTGGAGCTTTGGCGGATGGGGCAACGCGCCAAAATTTCCACAGCCGATGACAATCGAATATTTACTGCGTCGAGCAACTGCGGATTCTCCGCAGCATGAACAAATCTTGAAAGTGTCGCAACATGTTCTCGATGCCATGTCTCGCGGAGGTATGTACGATGTGGTTGGCGGCGGATTTTCCCGTTACAGCGTGGACAACTTCTGGCGAACGCCTCATTTTGAAAAAATGTTATATGACAATGCCCAGCTTGCTTTGACTTATTTACATGGGTATCTCGTCACTGGCGAGGTGAAATACCGCAAAGTGTGTGAGGAAACCCTGGATTTCATCCTACATGAGATGACCCATCCAGATGGTGGATTCTTTAGCAGTCTGGATGCTGATTCAGAAGGTGAAGAGGGTAAGTTCTACGTGTGGACACAGGATGATATTCAAGCTGCTCTTGGGGTTGATTTTGAATTTTTCAAAGCAGCGTATGGAATCACTCCTCAAGGTAATTGGGAAGGGAAAACGATCCTGCAACGCGAACTGGATGATGCTTCATTAGCAGTCCGCTTCAAACTGGAAATCAACAATATTCCCGAAAAAATAAATGAATGTCACTCGAGACTTCTAGCTGTCAGAAATAATCGCATAAGGCCCGGCACTGACGATAAAGTTCTTGTGATGTGGAACGCGCTGGCATTATCAGCTTTTGCTGAAGCTGGTCGTTATTTAGGCAGAAAAGACTATCTAGATGCAGCCATTCGTAATGCACGCTTCCTGCTGGGCAACCTGCATATTAATAATCACCTATTCCGTTCCTGGCGGGATGGAAAGGCAAAACACAATGCTTATTTGGAAGATTACGCGGGATTGATTCATTCCTTATTAACTCTTTATCAATCCGAGCCTAAACTTGAGTGGTATACCGCCGCTTTGAAACTGGGAGATGAAATAGTCACACATTTTTCTGATCCCAATGGCGGTTTTTTTGACACGCGCGACGATCATGAATCGCTGCTTATCCGCCCCAAGGATATTCAGGATAATGCCACCCCTTCCGGGAATGCTCTCGCCGCAACTGCCCTGCTGGAGCTGTCTGCTTATGGAGATCGTATCGAATGGCGCAGTCTTGCCGAGGATATGTTTGCTTTAATAGATAATCTTGTATTGCGTTATCCAACCTCCTTTGCACAATGGTTATGCGCTGCAGATTTTGCATCCGGACCAACCCACGAGGTGGCGATCATTGGTGATCTTGAAGATGCGAAAACGCAGGAGTTTTTGGAGACGCTATGGAAAAATTTCCGTCCGCGACAGGTAACCGCTATCTCCGACTACCCGCCGAAGCCGGGATCACCCGCATTACTCAAAGATCGTCCTTTGCTGAACGGTCAGCCAACAGCGTATGTATGCCAGGGCTTTGTTTGTTTGCAGCCTGTCAATTCGCCATTCGAAATGGAATTTCAACTGTCTGGCAATTCAGTTGGCAAAATGGGTTAAATACACAATGGACGCGCTTGCCCCGCATGCGTCCATTGTGATCGGAGGAGTAAGCTCACGATTTTAATAAGGGAGTGAGAAACTTTTAGTTAGGGTAGATGATGTGCAGGCTCGCTTTGTCTACGGCTTCGATCAAAACGTCACCTTTTTTTCGGATGATGACACTGTGACCCGGTCTGAGCGCATAATCCTGAGTGTCATTTGATTCTGTCAGCCAGACGATCCCCTCATCAACAGTCACGGTCATTCCAGGTTTCACATCATCCAATTTTCGGACTTGATGCGATTGAAGTTTGATTGAAATATTTTTAGGTCTGTTCCAAGGCAGGTTCATATTAGCTCCTTTGCACCAATACAATTTCGTTATCATCATTATCCTCGAAATAAGAAATAAGTACAGATGCAGTCAATTTGAATTGTATCCGTAACAGATTTTGTTATAATGAATTGTACCGGTCAAAATAAAGAGGAACTGTATCCAATATGAACCCAAAAAGCCCACCTAAAGAAAAAAAGGCTTATCGCTATGAAATATTAGCGCACCAGATCGCCCAATTGATCCGGCAAGGAACCTATCGCGCGGGCGAACGCATTCCCTCAGTCAGACAAATGAGTAAACAACAGGCCGTCAGCATCAGCTCGGTAATGCAGGCTTACCTGATCCTTGAAAATGAGGGTTTGATCGAAGCCCGCCCTCAATCCGGATATTACGTGCGAGCATTTACAAATACCAAACTGCCGGAATTGGAGAGTTCCGCTCCCAGCCTCGATCCGAGTCATGTCAACCTGCATGATCTGGTCATGATGGTCATGAAAGATTCAGCAAAACCGCATCTGGCCCAACTCGGGGCGGCTATGCCAAACCTTGAACTCTTGCCCACCGACCGCATGAACCACATCATATCCAGACTAGCAAGAAAAGCCGAAAAAGGTACGCACCAATACCACTTTGAAGCTGGTATGGAAGACCTGAGGGTGCAGATCAGCCAACGAGCCGTGAACAGTGGCTGCCAGCTTTCCCCCAACGATATCGTGATCACTTCCGGCGCCACCGAGGCTACCAACCTGTGCCTGCACGCTGTCTGCAAGCCTGGCGATATTGTTGCCATCGAATCCCCAATGTATTTTGGGATCCTTCAACTTATTGAAGTGCATGGCTTGAGGGCGCTCGAAATCCCTACCAACCCACGCGAAGGCATCAGCCTGGAGGCCCTGCAATTTGCGATCGAACACAATCCGATCAAGGCCGTTCTGACCATTTCAAACTTCAGTAACCCGACAGGTAGCTGCATCCCGGATGAGAAAAAAAGAGAACTGGTGGAATTGCTGTCCCGTTATGATATTCCCCTAATCGACAATGATGTCTCAGGCGAAATCCATTTTACAGAAAAACGCCCGCTGGTCACCAAGGCCTTTGACACGAAGGGATTGGTCATGCTGTGCTCCTCTTTCTCCAAGACCATCAGCCCTTCCTTGAGGGTCGGCTGGGTTGTACCCGGAAGATACAAGGCTGAGATCGAATGGTTGAAGTTCACCCTGAGTTCTGCGACTGCCACCCTGCCCCAAATGGCAATCGCTGAATTCCTGGAGAGCGGCGGCTATGATCATCATCTCAGACGCCTGCGCCGGGAGTATGCCGCCAAAGTTGCCCAGCTATACGATGCGGTCACACGCACCTTCCCCCCAGGAATGCGGGTGACACGTCCTGCTGGTGGATTTGTGCTTTGGGTTCAGTTACCTGCCAATGTAGATTCCCTTGAGCTTTATTCCCTCGCACTGCAAGGTGCGATCACACTGACCCCGGGTTATCTTTTTTCCCCGACCAACCAGTTCTACAATTTCATCCGCTTGAATGCGGCGGCCTGGTCTTACCCCATCATGGGGGCGCTGGATAAGCTCAGTGATATGATCGTTGAATTAGCCGGGCGAACCTAAATCCGCCGGAAATTTTAGAGTCAAGTAAAATCATTCCTGACCCCAACATTTACATAAGAGAAGATTATGAAATCCTATCGCAAAGAACTTTGGTTTAACCTCCCAGCCCGCCGCGGCTTTATAAACATTACTGCGCAAGTTGAAGAATGCCTGCGTGAAAGCGAAATTCAGGAGGGACTGATCTTCGTCAAAGATAAAGACATTGCTGCTTTGGAATATTGATCTTAAAACGATCTGTAAACTTGTAAGTAGGATCGCTTTTAAAGTCGGTCGAAAAAAATCCCTTCACACCCTGCCAAGCAAAAAATATGACCAATTGTGTTCGCCCTTGCCATTCGGCAGATAAAAGAAGGAGCAGTCCAGTCCGTAAAAACAATAGTACGATAGTCTGCTTGCACTTTTGAAAATATTAACCTAAAATTATAATAATCAGACATAAACAGTCTGATTATTATCAGAATTCTATTCAGATTCAGGAGGTGCTGTATTTGAGAAAGCTCAACTTAATAAACCTGCCCTAATTCGGAACATTCCCAATGCCAACCACTTTATATAAGGAGAATCGGATGAATAAGAGTTTGTTCAAAGTGTTTTCATCGATAACGATATTGGCTTTGATGCTCACGGCAGTGCCAATGCAGAGCGTGTTAGCTGCACCAACAGACTTGTTTTTTACAGAATATATCGAAGGCACAAGTAATAATAAAGCTCTCGAAATCTACAATGGCACCGGCGCACCGGTAAATCTATCTACTGGTGCATATAATGTGCAAATGTTTTTCAACGGGAACCCCATCTCAACCTTGACGATCAACCTGACAGGCACAGTTGCCAGTGGCGATGTATTTGTACTGGCCCAATCAACCGCTAATGCGACTATTCTCGCGCAAGCCGACCAGACCAATGGATCGGGATGGTTCAACGGTGATGACGCGGTTGTTCTTCGCAAGGGATCTACCATCATTGATGTCATTGGTCAGATTGGGTTTGATCCTGGCGCGGAATGGGGATCAGGATTGACAAGCACCCAAGATAATACTTTGCAGCGTAAGGTAACTGTTGAGGCTGGCGACCCAATTGGTTCTGATGTTTTTGTTCCAGCCACTGAGTGGGACGGATTTGCCACCGACACATTTGGCGGTCTTGGCTGCCTGGGTACTGACTGTGCCCCAAATGTAGCCAGCACCGTCCCGAGCAATGGCGCGACTGAGGTCGCACGCACTGCGAATATGGTCATCAATTTTACCGAGGCAGTGAATGTCTCCGGTACCTGGTTTGACATTTCCTGCGCAACTAGTGGCGCGCATACAGCGTCTGTCTCTGGCGGTCCAATAAATTTCACCCTCAATCCGGATGTCGATTTTGCCGCAAATGAACTTTGTACGGTCAACATCATAGCCAGCCAGATAACGGATCAGGATACTAATGATCCGCCAAACACCATGCCTGCCGACTTTACTTTCAGCGTCACTTCTGCTGATGTTCAGTTCTGCGGCGACCCTGCCACATTCATTCATGATGTTCAGGGCAGCAGTGCTTCCAGCCCGATTGTTGGCAATGGCGTTTCGATCGAAGGCGTTGTGACCGCGGATTATCAGGGCACAGGTCAATTCAGTGGTTTTTACGTGCAGGAGGAAGGTGATGAAACGGATGCCGATCCCCTCACATCGGAAGGCGTATTCGTTTTCAACACATCCTTCCCTGTCAATACTGGCGACCAGGTGAGGGTACGCGGCACGGTCTCTGAGTTTGAAGGTCTGACCGAGATTAATGGTGTATCTTCATTGTTGCTGTGCTCAACAGGCAATATTCTGCCCCCTACTATAAATGTGAATTTGCCGGTTGCCAGCCTCGATGATTTCGAACGATATGAGAGCATGCTTGTTAATTTCCCCCAAGCACTGGTTATCTCTGAATATTTCAACTATGACCGTTTCGGCGAGATGGTGATTGCCCTGCCCCTCGATGGCGAGACTCGCCCCTTCACCGGCACAGCGATTGATGAACCCGGCGCCCCTGCTTTGGCACGCGCTGAGGCAAACAGTTTGCGCCGCATCACACTTGACGATGGGCTGGGTACGCAAAACCCAGCCACGCTTCGCCATCCGAACGGCGACCCCTTCTCATTGACTAATCGCTTCCGCGGTGGTGACACAGTACAGAACACTGTCGGTGTTCTCACTTTTGGCTTTGGCTTGTACCGAATCCAGCCGACAGGGCCGGCAATTTATGTTGCGGCGAACCCGCGACCGGCTGGGCCGGAACCGGTCGGTGGCAATCTGCGCGTCGCGGCGATGAACACACTCAACTTCTTCCTCACTCCCGATTATCCAACCGGCAATCCGCTTGATAATACATGCGGACCCGCACAAAATGTTGAATGCCGCGGCGCTGACGGTGATCAGCCGCTTGAGTTCACACGACAGCGCGACAAACTTATCTCTGCGCTTGCAGGTTTGAACGGCGACATTATCGGTTTAAATGAGTTGGAAAACACAACCGGAGTCGAACCGCTTGGCGACCCAACCAACGGAGTTGTGGCGGGACTCAACGCGATGTTGGGCGCTGACACCTACGCCTTTATTGATACAGGCACGATCGGCACTGACGCGATCCGCGTGGGTATGATCTACAAACCCGGCAAAGTTGTACCTGTCGGTTCATTCCAAGTTCTTGATTCGAGTGATGACCCGCGCTTCATTGATACCAAGAGCCGCCCCGCATTGGCTCAAACTTTCCAGGATTTGACAAACGGCGCAAGGTTTACCGTGGTTGTCAATCACCTTAAATCCAAAGGCTCATCCTGTAACGATGTCAGCGACCCGGATGCGGGGGATGGTCAGGGCAATTGTAGTGGGACACGCACACTGGCTGCGCAAGCTTTAGTGGATTGGCTCGCAACAGACCCGACCGGCAGCGGTGACCCCGATTTCCTCATCATGGGCGATCTGAACTCGTATGCCATGGAAGATCCGATCGATGCGATCAAGGCTGGCGCTGATGATATTGCTGGTACAAGTGATGATTTCATCAATTTGATATCCAACTTCCAAGGCGCGTACGCCTACTCATACACATTTGATGGAGCGGCTGGCTACCTCGATCATTCTCTCGCCAACGCGAGCTTGTTCTCACAAGTGACCGGCGCTGCAGATTGGCATCTCAATTCCGATGAACCGGATGTGCTGGACTATGACACCAGCTTCAAGCCAGCCGCCCAGGATGCACTATATGAACCGAATGGATATCGATCCTCGGATCATGACTCAGTGGTAATTGGTCTTGATCCAGTCAACTACCCGCCCGAACTGGGTGCAATCTCTGTGTCTTCCAGCCTTGTTTCTGTTGGAACAACAATCAACACAAGTGTCACTTTCACTGACCCAGACAAACTGGATACACACACAGCCATCTGGGACTGGGGTGATGGAACAACTTCCACAGGCACAATCACTGAAGCCAATGGATTGGGTTCAATTGCCAATTCACATGTATATTCCACAGCAGGTGTTTACACTGTCACTGTCACGGTGGATGATGGCTACGGCAACATTGATCAAGCCGCATACGAATTTATCGTTGTGTATGATCCAAACGGCGGGTTCGTCACCGGCGGCGGTTGGATCAACTCACCCGCAGGTGCCTATATTGCTGATCCTTTAGCCGTTGGCAAAGGCGAATTCGGCTTTGTCGCCAAATACAATAAGAACGGTGTACTAAGTAGCGAATCGGAATTCGAGTTGGAAGCAGGTCCTTTCCATTTCCACTCCTCCAATGCCCAATGGCTCACCCTCAACGGAGCCAATGCCCAGTTCCAGGGTACAGGCACAGTCGAAGGGAACACTCATCAATACGGGTTCTCAATCACTGTGATTGACGGTCAAGTTACGGGCGGTGGAGGCGTCGACAAATTCCGCCTGCGCATTTGGGATATGGATTATGGCAATGCCATTGTCTATGATAACCAGATAGGTGCGCCAGTTAATGCCAGCCCAACCACGCCGCTCGGCAAAGGCAGTATCGTTATCCATAAGCAATAGCATAGTAAATAAAAATGGAAGGATATGCCAGCTGCAACGGTCACAGTACCGCACGATAAAAGGCATTAACCAACCTCATATCCCCACTTTTACAAAACGAGGCCTGCCCAAAACGGGCCTCGTAATTTTTCAAGTAAGATTGAAAATGAATATAACCCTCATAACAAAGTCATTTGTTGACCTTTCATAAATCATCGTCTGAACTCCGCTCATGCTTGCTCAAGTATTTTCCTGCACTGTCATTGGCCTTAAAGGCGTAGTCATTGAAGTGGAAACAGATTACACATATGACCTGCCGGGCAGGCCATTAATAGGGCTTCCTGATACGGCGGTCCAAGAAAGCCGCGACAGGGTCCGTTGACCAAATCCCCCGCGCGATTGGCCGCATGGACAACAACAAAAAGCGTGGGTCAGGAGGCCAGCGTCTGTAAACTCCCTCCCGCATGGATTCTCGCTCAAGCAAACGATGTCCTTAGATAAATTGACGACTGCCTGGTTAAAAGTTAGTCTCTCAACATTACGTGCTTTTAATCATTCTTTGAAAGCCGCTGAATTCTTTGTTGTTGTTTAATAATGACAACAATAAGTAAGATCGTCAGTATTGGCCAAATGATGACAAAGACCCAGACGTTAATTTCTTTATACGTAATGCTAAATACGTTTGCCCAATATATCAAAACATTCACACACCAGTCGAATATCTGATCCATCATTTGCTTCCTCCATTTATTCATTATGTGGCATTCGCTTGTGGACCGGATTTTATAGTGAATGGACTTTCAAAGTCTCTCTTTGTCTCTCAAGTTTGGACACTCTCGCCATATCAGGATTTCTCATTGTGCAATGATGGACCGTATGCCAGCACATCCATGTTCCAGCGTTTGAGCATGGGCATGGACTGTTCCATCACCAGTTGATGAAACTTGTCGAGGCTCGCAGGTTTCAAGGTATATGAACGAAATTCGACCAGGTGCTTCATCTTTTACCATCGCTCCTTTTTTATACTTCTCCATAAGATTACCCCTTGTCAGTTTCAGTCAAAATTCAACCACCTCAATATCCAAGAGTAAAGTAAAATCTTCAAAGGTAAGATAATATATTTCCCGAGATGCCTATGAAATCATATCGCAAAGAACTTTGGTTCAACCTCCCGGCCCGCCGCGGCTTTATAAACATTACTGTGCAAGTTGAAGAATGCCTGCGTGAAAGCGGCATTCAAGAGGGATTGATTCTTGTGAATGTAAGCCAGTCACAATTCCAGATCTCGGGGCGATTGGTAATTTGCGGATCTCGCCGGTAATTTGTCCTGCCAAGCAATCTATCCTGAAACTTCTTTGATTGATCTCCACCTTCACTTTCAGCAATTCAATATTGCGCCTCTTTGTCTGAAAGTCTGCATTTTCAATTCCTACAAAAACGTCCTGGGCAAACTCAACTAATTCCTGAATAGCACCATCTGTCAATCGGACAATGCTCAATTCAGACTTCAGGATCTCGCGCCTCTGGCATAAAGCATCGTATCTCAAATTAACTTCGTTCATGTTCTGCTCAAGGCTTTTCGCCACCAGCCCACTTGCGCGACGGAGTCCCTGACCTATTTCATGGGCATCTAATTCTGTTTGAATAATCATTGCCTCAACCGCGCTCAATTCTTCTGCTTTAGGATCTAAAGCAGCCAATTCCTCTTGCTGAGCAATTCGCAAATGTTCCTCCAGAGTTTCGAGGTTAGCAAATAAGCTGACGATACTCTCCCACACATCCGGTTCAATCGCATCTGCACGAACAGAGCGAGCTTTACAAGTTCGTTCCTCCAAACGTGAATGGTGATTATTCCGCCAAGTGCATGTGTAATACTGGTGATTGCTAAAAAACTCTCCACTCATCGCGCTCCCACAGACACACCGAACAAGACCACTTAACAAGTAATCATGTTTTGCATTACGCTTCGAAAGCTGTTTATTCAGTATCCTTAATTCTTGTGCCTTTTCCCAATCTTTTCTTTCAATAAGAGCGGGAACCTCTATCTCGACCCATTCTTCCTTTGGACGCCTTATTCTCGTCGAACCAATACGAACGCCAAAGCGCCAAATACCTGCGTAGGTCTCGCTTGAAATAATATCGAGAATTGCATTAGGGTGCCACATACCAGCTTTCCGCTTGCGGTGATACCCAATGTTTGTTTCTCCTGGAGTTGGAATTTGCATCTCAGACAACCGAGCAGCTATCTTCCCCGCTGAAAGTCGTTGACCAGTTTCGTCCCCTAATATGTACCACTGAAAAATCAAGTGTACAATTTGCGCCTCTTCTTCCAGGGGCTCAAAATTAGACGACTTACCATTTTCGTCACGGACATGGTCATATCCAAATGGCGCCCGCGGACCTACCACACGTCCGGCTAATGCCTTGGCTCTTTTCCCTCTCATGGTACGCTCTCGAATTTTTTTTCGTTCATCGCTGCCTTGCCACCCTTTTATGACAAGAACGATATCCAACTCACTTTCAATCTTTCCAACATCAAGAGCATATATTTCTATACCTACGCGAAGCCAATTTCGCACCGTCGTCAAGAGATCCACAATATCACGTGATAACCGATCCACTTGATGAACAACGACAGCATCTACTTCACGCAATTTAATCATTTCCGTCAATCGTTTTCCTTGCGGGCGTTCTGTAACCGGGATCGCACCGCTATTATCCTCACGAAACTCAGCAACCACAGAATAGCCAAATTGGACGATATACTGCCGGCAACCATCCAACTGGCTGGGCAGACTATATCCCTTATCCGCTTGGTCATCGGTTGACACACGTGCATAAATTGCTACTTTTTTAGTCATTGTAATGCTCCATTTATATTGTCAAATTCGGTATGCGCCTGCGAGTGATTTAGGGTTTTAGGAAAGCAGGGATTTGCCGGCTCCATCCCCACTCATGGGATCAACCTTCCCTTGATGCAGATTCTGCTATCTCATCGAATAATGCTGAGCCAAGGAGAAAACGATGTTCTTCCAAGGTCACATTCAATTTTTTGGCGATATCAAACAAAGTCACTCTGACCGAACAGTTTGGTTCAGAGGATTTTTGTCGGTGGCAACCAATTTACAAACCACTCGAATGTTATGCAAGGCATTAATCATTTAAAAATGCACAAAGTAGATTTGTTGATTTGAAGTCTGTAGTGCAATATTTGTGTTCATATTCATTCCTTCTGAGGCGTCCCACATTTCCGGCTAAAGCAAAACGCCCCGATGAAATCCCATCAGGGCGTTTACAGAGGCTATAATAACAAATAGCCCACTTACCGCAGATTCGATGGGTTGGGTCAGGGCGTGCATCGTGTTGCCACACTTTGCACGCCCGTTACTTGCACATAATACATTGTATAATTACAATGTATTATGTGCAAGTAAAAGACCACATTATTCATGGTTTGTTATTTTGGTCCGTGCCGCCTGTCTGCAGACTTCTCGGCGATCTTCAAATATGTCAACAAAGCAGATTTGTTTACCGCCCAAACAGGTCCAAACTTGCGGGCGGCAATTTTCCCCTCTCGAATCAGAATTCGCAAATATTCGGCATGATAGCCGGTCAATTTTGCCGCTTCCTGGACAGTCAACCAGTCATCACCGCTTTTGGACAATTCAATGCTCATAAACAGAATTATACACGCCGCAAACACCCTATTCAATTGTAAATGTTCCATCATTCAAGTGCATTTTGAATCGCTCAATGATCACCTACCTAGCCTATACACTCTTGGCTTGACCCCTTATCGTTGAAGGACAGCGCCTCTTTTGTAACTTTCCGATCATCCAAAGACACAGGTTTGGCAAGCATTTTTTGGATTCGGACCTTACGACCATACTGAGCAAATAACCGCAGGCACTGAACAAGTGCTTTATCCAGTAATTCATTTTTGGATTCAATAGTAGTGTTCAAGTCAATTATTCTCCCAATTGCGATGCACTGAGCTTTTTTGTATTATGTGTTTTCAGGCAAACAGGGACTGCATCCATTGGTCTACAGCTGGTTATTCTTTTGAATTCATTTGTATTTTTGAGAGCCATGATGATTTTCTACTCCTTAACATATAATTTAAACAACTTCCCCAGTTTTACAGGATGGGAGTCAAGTATGAGTCCAGTTTGATCTCCATTTTGATTATAGGAATTCAGGGGGTTATTTATTCGATGAGTGGATCAGCCAAATATGAAGCCGAAGTTCAAATGAACCGTGGCTTCATGAATACGATTTTTGATGTTTATTTTGCTTCCCCCATATCCTTGGACCATTTCGTCCAGGCACCCATGAACAATCAACCTCCCAAAATTGTGTTTACCATCTTGTCAGACAAGTTCGATTTGAAATAAGAAAAATTACCCGTGTTATGATTTTTTTGGTAAAATGGCGACCGTGAAAATTTCGACCTTTTTGCGAAATCAAAAACACGACCCGATTAAAAGAACAATTTTGATGACATTGCTCATGATCGAAGTCGTAATTATATTCCTGGATATCAGCTGGTCTTACTACAGCTTCAAATCAGGAATCGGAACCAGATTGGCCCAGGTAGCCATCGCCTATCATTTAGTTCTTTTACTGGGGTTGGTAGCAACGGGAGTTGGATTGGGATTTTGGGTGGACCGGATGATCCGGCAGAAGAGATCCGTTTTCCATTCTCCACCCAAAGACGGCTGGACGGAAGCGATCATGAATCTGTGGGGCTATGAATTGAAGAATGAGAAAGAGGCAACATCAGGAACGGACTCTGAACCCGATTTCATTCCTTGCCCACTTGAATCTTTCGTACTTCTGGACCTGCCAGCCCGCCGCGGACGGAAACCCACTTTTACATTGGAGCGCTGGCTGCCGATTGCCGTCAAATGGGAAAATCGTGACCCGATGCGGGACGCCTTTACTCTGGGGGAATTGATCTCCGAACATCTTGGAACAAACTCGGATGGTTCCCCGATCGTCTCGGAACAAACCTATTACGGGACCTGGCGTCCGCGCGCGATCGCGGAAATTCATCGCCGAGCAAAATCCAAAAAACAAACTATTCTCCCCAAAAGCGAAAACGCGTAATTTCAATTCCACAAGGGCGGAATATAAAACCTGCAAGTGAAGGTTATCCAAAGCAAACCAGGTGGAATGAGAGGTTTCATTTCCAATCCATTCACAAAGTTGATATAAATTCAATTCACGCCACACTCATGTCGGGGAATGTATTTCAGTTTGTGTTGAATTGCAGAATCAGGGGCTTTGAATTTCCATAGAATTCCTTTAATTCAAATCACAAACTATCTTGACTCACGCCTGATAAAAGAGCCGTCGTTACGGCTCTTTTATCTTTCATTCTCAACGAGGTGAACATGGCAAAAGTAATCATCTATCTACGGGAGCACGAGATCACAGCCTTGAACGATCTGGCACAGCGTGAATATCGCGCACCCAAGGCGCAAGCTGCACTGATCGTACGCAAGGAACTTGAAAGGCTCGGCATGATCGCGAGTGAACAGTCTTCCCATTCCAATCAAACCGCCGCCTTATCAGAAGATGGGAGCAAACCAGGTGTGACCAGTGGTTGACATGCTTTTTGGAATTCTGGTCGGTTTGGCAAACTTCTTTGTTCCCATCGGACTCGGATTGGTGATTTTTCTCCTGTTGGTCTGAATCCCAAATCATTGATTCAAGGAATCTTTTTTATGCCCACAAAAATCATTTGCATCGCAAATCAAAAAGGCGGGGTTGGAAAAACTACCACCGCCGTATCCCTCGCCCACGGTCTATCACAAAAGGGAAAACGAGTCCTGTTGGTCGATCTCGATCCGCAGGGACAGTCGGCCACCGCGCTGGGTCACAGCCCGGAGCCAGGAGTCTTCTACCTATTAACAATGGGCACAACGCCTCAAGAGTCCACTTTTGTGCAATCCTGGATGCGCTTTTCCGGCAGGGAAGGATTGTATTATTTCCCCGGAGACCAGCAGACCATGGCCGCCCAAACTGTGCTCAATGCACAAGATCAACCCATCTCTGCCATTCGTCAATCAGTCAGCCGTTTCTTTAAAGAAGAACTGCATTACATCCTCTTCGATACTGCGCCCAGCGTGGGAGGAATTCAAGAACGTGCGGTCTGGGCAGCCGACCTGGTTATCGTCCCCACTGCCACGGAATTTTTATCCGCCGATGGTGTCTCCAAAGTCCTGCACATGCTAAGCATCCTGCAGGAGAAGAAGAACTGGCACGGTAATTTGTTGGGGATATTGCCGACCTTTTTCGACGAACAAACCCGTGAAAGCAAAGCCACGATGGATGCCTTGCGGGAGCGGTTTATGACCAGGATCCTGCCTCCCATCCACCGTGCCACCATCTTGCGGGAATGTGCCGCAGAAGGTCGGACCATTTTCGAAATGGATCCATTATGCCGTGCCGCCAAGGAATATCAGGCATTGACCCAACTGGTGATGAAGTATTAGGAGAGGCTATGAACAAAAGACGCAATCCCTTTGAAAATTCTGAAACAATTCCAGCTGAATTCAATCCGCCCAATATTTATGAATCGATCCGTGTGGCATCCCCCCATAAACGCAACCGACAATGGGAAAAGAATCACCTGTATCTAAAGGCCGTCTATCGCGGAGTAGATCCCAAGCTGGCGTTGCAGGTAAAGGCAATTGCCGGAGATTTGATGGTTCCCGAAGGGGAAGTTGCACGCGCAGTGCTCGAATATGCCTTGCAGGCATACGCAGATGGCCGTTTGAATCTCAACCCGCGTCCCAATCCAACTCGGATGCGCATGACCTTATTTCCAACGACCGCGACCTTCCGCAATTTCGAAAGTGAAACCAGACCCAAAAAGCGCAAACAAGCCGATGCCTTATGGCGTGTCATTGTTACGTGGCGAGGTTTTTCGATTGAACTCAAAAAGGAGTTGGCCGTGCTGGCTTCTGAAGAAGGTTTGAATGTGCCGGTCGGGGAATTGATCACGGCATTGTTGCGCTACGGGCTAAAGGCCTATGACAGCGGTTTGCTCGCTCTTAATCCGGTTCAAAAAAGAACAAGCTTCACTTTGGCTTTGGAGGGCACAAAATGAATTTCGTACAAAAAGCATTTTTGAATTTGGAAACACTATTTTACGCAGGCGGAATTGCCTACGCGCCGCCTGCGCTTTGTCCACTTCCCGCCCACTCATCCGCCTACATTCCCGCCTGCGTTGAATGCATAGGAAGGGTCGTGTCGAAAAAAATAGATCACGGATGGGATAAGAGACCTATTACGGGAAACCACCTAATTATGTTTTTGGAGTCGATTTCATGAATCCCCATGAAACCTGGCAATCTGTTCTGGGATTACTTCAGATGGAAATGCCGCGCGCCTCCTTTGATACATGGGTGCGGGATACGGATGTTATGTCGCTTGATCAAGGCGTCATGATCGTTGCAACACGCAACGAGTATGCACGGGATTGGCTGGAGTCGCGATTAAAAGAATCGATTCAAAGATTGTTGATCGGCATCCTGCATCAATCCGTGTCGGTGCAATTTGTTGTCTGCAAATCGCCAGACGAAGAAACAGACATCAATGATGATTTAGAGGATCAACAGGAAGTGGCCATTGAAGCGGTGCAATGGCTGGATTATGACAGGGTCGTCCAGCCACATAAGCAGGTGGTGGTGAAGGGCTACCTGCGCCGGCTCGGGATGGAGATCGGTCCAAAGGCCGTCTGGTTATATATCGGTTTTCACCAGGCGACCTGGCAGGTTCATACCCATAAAAAAGAAGCAGGATTGGCTTTGCACAGTCGGCAAATCATGCGCTTCAGCGGAATGAGCAATGGTGCGTTCTGGAGATTGTTGAGTCATCAAGGCATCCAGTCACATCTCAATGGATTGGTGCAACGCCTGGATTTGCCACACGAACGCAAATTTCACCGCGGGCGGGATGGTCGTCCCCATCGTATCCCGATCCGATACCAGGTCTGCATGACTCCTCGTCTTACCCGCGCTGACTCGATCGCTGTATATTCCCGTCTGAAAAATCTATTAAATCCCATCTGTCATCGGCTGTTACGAACACACGCCCGAAGAATTACACTACCGGCTTTTTCTGCAAGTGGAAGCGCTGACCAGCGGTCCGCATGAATGCGCTCCAGTTGAAAAAGTTGAAATGACACTGGCGCGTGCCAGTGAAGCCGTTTTGCTAAATTTAGATTCACGCGAAGATACGGTGCGTGCCTTGGAAGACATGCTCATCCATGATTATGCCTTCCCAACGAAAGGTCCGGCTCTTGTGGCAGTGGATTATCTCAACCGCGTGCCGGTGGTTGGACTGACCGGCATGATGAGCCAAGAAGGTCGCAGCGGTGAAGCGGCCGCATCGTTGCGTGAAATGGCAAGGCTGCATGGCTGGGCAGTGATCGCGGCCGCAGCTTTGAAGTCGGATCATTTTAACGCAGGCGATGATCTGTCAGCACTCCTCGGCGATGAACGAGTCCCGTATGAAGCGGACCGGGTATTGGTTGTGCAAAGAAGCGCTCAAGTCTATGAATGCGGTTGTGCTCCTTTGGAGGTTATCACTTTGAAAGATCGCACCGGTCCGCCCAGACGTTTCCCGATGCAGTTCTGGGGTGCGCGTTTCTATCCTGCGCTTGAAACTGAATTTCACAGGCACGAGTCATGAGCGAAGTGTCTTCCATCCTTTTGGCTTTCATGCGTGAAGCCTGGCTGGCTCTGGCAGGCGCTTTTCTCGCCTTCGTGTTATTGGCTTGTCTCGCTCAAGTTCTGCGGGTCAGTTCAGCCAGTGTGCTAGGCGCGAACCTGTGGGTCTGGGAGTCGGTCTCGGCTTTGCTATCCATCGTCCTGATCGGGTTGTTTGCGTTCATCGGCATCCCACAGATCGTGCGTGCTCTTCAATCTTCATTGCCTAATGCAGGCGGATGCGGACCGATCAGTGAACTGGGAACTCTTGCATCCAGTTTGATCGGCGGATTGGCCGCGCTGCGGATGCTTAGAGCCGCGTTCACTTCCGTCCTGTCCGCTTCGATCGGCGGATCCTCCACATTTGCGAAAGCTTTGATCGAATGCGCAGAAGCCATGTTTGGAATGATTCTGATGAGCGCGGCCATTCCATTGGCAGCGTGGTTCCTTGGAACCTGTTGAAAATATAAAGGAGAAGATTATGTTCGATCCCATCTTGCAGCAAATTCTTGAGATCGCCCGCGATGCCTGGGCTTTCATGGCGGGACTGCTGATTATCGTGGCCTTGCTCGGTGGTTTGTATTTTGTCCTGCAAGGCACAGCCGGCGCGGCCTTCGGAGCCAGCCGCACCACTTCGATGGCGATCATCGGCGTGGTCGGACTGGTGATCATTGTTCTGTTCGCCTTCCTGTTCCTGCCGCAGGTTGGTGACATGCTCCGAAAATTTCAACCGGCAGCACCGTTCTGAGGTTTCCATGTTTAATGATCGCGATCTTGGCATCCTCGGCGCTGGTGCATTGCTGGCAGTCTTGTGTTTATTCCTTCCAGTTTCCTTTGTCGGGAAAGTGATACTTGGTTTTCTGGTATTGGTGATCTTCATGGCAATCGCACTGCTCAGACTCGGACCCGACCGGGTTCCGTCGGAAGTGTGGCTCATGCGCCGCTGGCGCTATGCGAGGCAGAACCGCAAGTATGTTAACCAGCAGGCTCCAACCCGTACCACGCAAAACGCCCAAAAGCAAAAACCTGAATCCAGCGCATCCTCCGCCCCTGCCCAAACGGTGATCCGGCCCGTTGACCTGGCTTGGGATGAAGTCGGGGTCTATCCATTACTGACTGTCCTGCTGGGAGTCTTGGGTGTGTACTTCGCGGTCTGGCTGGCGCGCGGTGGAGCTGCTGAACTTTCGATCTGGTTCAAATAGGAGCATAATAAATGAACACTTTAATATCCTTGATCGCCGCGCTAGCGCTGGCCGCGATCCCGATCGCATTCGGCTGGCGGCGCACGGTGGATGAAGCCGGCATGGCGCGCGCGATGGGCATCGCCCAACCGAAGAAAGTTTTTGACCCGGAGAAGTACGCGCGCCAGACAGGGTCCGGGCTGACCTTCAACCAGATCGCGTATGGCTTTCTGGCCTGGGTCGGTGGCGGCTTGGCAGGTGGAATATTTTTAGGCGTCTTTCCCGCGATCCTCTTTGCGATCGCGGGTGGATTGTTATATGCAGGTACGCTGTCTGATAAGCGCCAGGAATTTCGATTGAAGCAAGCCAAGGATATTCTGCGCGGGCTGGGAGTCGTGGAGACCCTATTATCGCAGGGCAAACCCTTGGGCGATGCACTCAATGACGCGGCGCAGGCAGTGGGTCCCGATGGCAGGCTGGTCTTGAATGATCTGGTGGTGCGCTTGCGTACCGCACCCACCGATGAAGCTGCATTGGCTGTACGTGAATGGACAACTGCCTGGGACAATCCGGCAGTGGATAATGTTGCAACATCCTTACTGGCTTCCATCGAAGGACGGATCGAGATCGGTCCGCTGGTTGCGTCCCTGCGAAAAACATTGGGCACTGTTGTGGAAGTTCTGTCGCGTGCCCGGGCTGCCGCAAAGGGCGTCGAATGGCAGGCAAGATTTCTGGCTCTCTTTCCGCCCTGTGTGTTGATCGTGATCGCGATCACGACGCCCGAGACAGGCAGGTTATATTCCGCCAATCCTTTGTTGTTATCGCCCGTCATTATCGGTTCTGGAGTCTCCTATTGGCTTTCGATGCGCATGATCCGTAATGGGTTATCCATTGAAGCCTCGATGGGGCTGCAAGCCGGAGGGCAGGGCGAGATCCGTTTGGATCGTTTGGGACGGGTTCTGTAGTGAAAGGTATTTTTCGCTTTGCGATTGCAATGATGGCAGCGCCGTTATTATGCGGAGCGGCGCTGTTGATCGGATATGTCATGATCGTTATGCTGGCAATCCCACAATACCCTGAATGGGCGCAGCCAGACATCGAACAATGGGTATTTGATATTCCCCAAAATGCGGAAAGCAGTGACAATGGATCCTACGGTGCTTCATCGCCCGCCGGACCTAGCGCAGTTCCCTGGGATGGATATGTTGGAGCTGAGTCTGATATCCACGGTCTGCCGATGGCAGGACCTGTTCAACATTGGAGCAAATGGTATTCCAAGCCGTTATTGGGTTGTGGCTTTCACGATCCACATTACGAGTCGCACACTGGTAATGATTTTCCTGTGAACGAAGGCACACCGATCCACACCACCCTGAGTGGAAAAGTCGTTTGGGCTGGCGAGAATGGACCTTGGGGTAATTTGGTGGTGGTCGAGAACGATGGCTATCAAGTCTGGCTGGCGCATCTCAGCAGCATCGAAGTATCCCAAGGTGATATTTTGCAGTATGGCGACCAGGTCGGGCTGAGCGGGAACACCGGCAACAGCACGGGCGGGCATTTGCATTATGGCATCAAACATAAAACAGACGCAGGCAGTACTGTCTGGCTCGACCCGCGTTTATTTTTCACACAAGATGAATTCATAACCATCGGCTGTTCGGATTAGCTCATGACAGTTCGCATTGGCAATATGACTTTTACAGATTGGGTCAGCCTGCCTTTTGAAGAGGGCTGGTCCGATACTTTTATCTTCCGCATTTCCGCCCAAGCCTGCCTACCGCCCTTCAATTTCAGAAAACCTCTGAAGCGCCTGGCGGCTCATACCCGGGTTAGACGATGTACTGCTTCGATCTGGATTCAGGTTGATTCACCCGGGGATTGGTATCTGGCTGAACTCAGGCTGTGCTTGAAGGGACTTCGCCTGCCATTTGCTGTAACGCGGATTGGAGTCGAATTGGGGTATCTGGATTTTTCAATGCCTCTTGAACTTCTTTATTCAAAATCCCCGCCTCCGCCGGCAGTTGTGGAAAAGCCTCAACCCTGTTCATCGGAAGAGTTGCGGATTATCCAAGCCCTAAGCCGGATGGAAAAAGGAGATGCAGATGAAGTCGCTTCATTGGCGGGACTATCTAAGGATGTCACCGGGACTCTCCTTGCTGACCTGCAAGAGAAAAAACTGGTTGTCTACAAGACTGGTATGAAGATCATGAGTGATAATAAAAGACCGACTCAATTGGATCTCTTTCCCTCCTGGCATATCCTGCCCAAAGGCGCATCCCTGTCACTCCGAAGTTGGAGCATTCCCAAGGGAGTGGATTTTAAAAATCGCAAAGAGGAAAACTTAAAACAGATTGGAACCGAACATCGGCGAATCGCCCGTCTTTGGACTGCCTGGTTGAAGACTGCTTATCCGCGCGCGGAAATCTGGGCAGGCTGGAGTGAAGTGCGTATCCCCAAAATTTCCGTGATCCCGGATGGGCTGGCATGGGGCAGGATCCAAGGTTATGAATCCTTATTCTGGTTGGAGGTGGGGGATAATCATAAAGGCAATGAGCAAATCACGGATGTCACCACCCGCAGATTGGATCAAGCCCGTGAACTCTGTGACCGGACCGGAGCAAGGCTGGTGTATGTACAGTTGAGTCCGAGCTGGGTTCATGAAGCCGCGAAGTGGTCTTGTGTGCATCTGCCCCAGGAAATCGCGGTAGTGTTTGGAAATTGGAAGAAGTTTGGGGAATTGCCGATCGTAGAATGGGGTAGGATCACAATGGGTTAGGTTGGTTTTAAGAATCAAACTAATATTTCTATTGCAACAACTTATCGGTCTGCTTATCAAAAATTATCTTTTGCGTCTGCTGGAATAAAGAATTTTATAGATCAATTAACTGCGCTGGCGAATGATCCCAACCACCTTAGAAGCGGTGCACGAAGGCAACCTTTAAACCACGGATGATGGAACGGGGCGATACGTTTGAACGTTCGTCAAGTGACTACTCCCCCGATGAATCGGGGGAGTAGTCACAGAAATAAATGCAACAAATATTTCATCATGACATCCATCTGACTACTCACGATAAAAAGCATAAATCTATAAAATTAAACTTTCCAAAATAAGCAGAGTGTTAATTAATTCGCAAGTACTAATTCAATCCTAAAGTAATTCTTTATAAACCTATCTGGTGCATGATGACTGCCGACGCTATAGTCGGGTATATCTTCTAAAGAGCAGCCACCATGCATATCCAATGTCTCGGACTCAACCACACCACTGCATCCATCAAACTTCGCGAACAATTGTCGCTTAATGAAGATGGGATACGCACTGCCTTGTCCCGCCTATCCTGCGGGCACATAATTTCCACCCCCATTCTGGAATTAATCATACTCTCCACGTGCAACCGTACCGAACTTTATGCCATTTCCAATGAACTGGACTTCAGCACTTTGGAAGTCTTTTTGTCGGAGGTGTGCGGTGTTGCAGTGGGTCAATTCCATTCCCACCTGTACCAATTGAACGACATTCATGTGGTTCGCCATCTTTTCTATGTTGCCTCAGGATTGGATTCTCTTGTTGTAGGCGAGCCTCAAATTTTGGGGCAGGTGACACACGCACTCGAGCTTTCCCGCGGACAAAATACAACGGGTCCCGTTTTAAACCGCTTATTCCAGGCGGCCATTCATGCAGGGAAACGGGCCCGCACAGAAACAGCCATCAGCCGCAACCCATCCTCGATTTCATCCCTTGCTGCAACTTTATCGGAGCGAAAAGTTCAAAAAATCTCCGAATCACAGGTTGTCATTTTGGGTGCAGGCGAAATGGCGGAGTTGGCGGTGGAGGCCTTGCGCAAACGAGGCGCACAAAAAATTCTCGTTATCAATCGCTCACTCGAACGCGCGCACGTTCTTGCTCAACGATGGGATGCGCAGGCGGCGACCTTTGAACATCTACATACTGCACTGAACTCTGCTGATATTTTAATTGCCTCTACAGGCGCGCCGCACACACTAGTCTCATATGAAATGGTGAAGGAAACCATGAAGCACCGTGCGGAGCGACCGCTGGTCCTGATCGACATTGCCGTGCCGCGTAATATTGATCCTGATGTCGCGAACATCCCACATGTCAAACTATACGATATGGACAATCTCAATTCCCGGCTTGAAACATCCCTTGCGGAACGAGTGGCTGAAGTGCCGCAGGTCAAGTTCATTCTTGAAGAAGAAATTTCAGCGTTTGCAGAATATCTAAAATCATTGGAAATGCTTCCAATCATTGCTGATATGCGCCAACAAGCTGAGGTCATTCGTCAGGCGGAATTGGGAAAGACCTTGCGTCACCTGCCTAGACTAACTGAGGCTGAACGCAGCCATATCGAAGCCATGACTCAGGCGCTGGTTAAAAAATTATTGCACGCGCCAACTCATCGTTTGCGTATCGAAGCGGCCTCCCCGCGTGCCTCAGAATATGCAGATTTCGCGCGCACGCTCTTCAATTTGTCGGATGAGAGCACTCATCCCACCTCTACTGTGGCAGATTAACCATGAAACTTATTTTTGCAACCCGTCCCTCCGCCCTTGCTCGCTGGCAAACCCAGTGGGTCATCAACGCCTTGAAAAACATTCATCGTGATCTCGAATGTGAGGAAAAAGTCATCGTTACACAAGGCGACAAAATTCTCGACAAGCCATTGCCTGAAATTGGCGGCAAAGGATTGTTCACACTAGAGCTCGAAAGCGAATTGCTTTCAGGCGCGGTACATTGTGCGGTTCACTCGCTCAAAGACTTGCCAGTGGAAAATCCTGCCGGGTTGACAATCGGCTGCATCCCCACTCGCGCAGAAGTGCGCGATGCGCTGATCTCAGCAAAGCATTACTCCCTTGCATCTCTTCCCAAAGGCGCTGTCGTTGGCACATCGAGCCTGCGCCGCGCAGCCCAATTGCTTGCCATCCGTTCCGATCTGAAGATCAAATCCCTGCGGGGCAATGTAGATACACGTTTGCAGAAGGCATTGGACGGTCAATATGACGCGATCATCCTTGCGGGTGCTGGTCTGACTCGTTTGGGACTGGATCAACATGTGACAGAATGGCTGTCATTCAATATCATGCTGCCCGCGCCCGGGCAAGGTGCGCTGGCTATTCAATGCCGTGCTGACGATCAAACCACTCTCAACCTGCTTGCCAAACTCGAAGAGGACTCCACTCGAAAATGTGTGACTGCCGAACGCGCTTTCCTTCGTGGACTCGGCGGCGGATGTTCCGTCCCTGTGGCGGCCTATGCACAGATGACTGGAGGTCAAGATTTAATGATGAGTCTGACAGGTTTGGTAATCTCAGAAGATGGCAGGAATGTAGTGCAAGTCATAGGAAAAGGAACAGACGCATTCCAACTCGGAAATGAACTCGCACAAACTGCCATCGCACAAGGCGCAGGCCAAATCCTCAATCTGATCCCTGTCCCCTGATATCCATGAAAGCCCTCATCACTCGTCCCCGCGCACAAGCTGGTTCCTTTGGTCAAGCCCTGCAAAATGCCGGATTCGAACCGATCTATTTTCCGGTCATCGAAATTCGCCCTCTTGAAGATTTATCCATGCTGGATGAGGCTATTGGTAATATCGATTCTTATACCTGGATCGTATTTACTTCGGTGAATGCAGTGGATATTTTTTTCAAACAATATCGAAAAAGAGAAATACTCCTGCCATATATTGCGGCTATCGGACCCAAAACAGCAGAAGCGCTGCGCAGACATGGGATCGAACCTTATTTCATCCCCGCTAAATATACGGCTGAGCATATTCTGCCAGGCTTGAGGGATGTTCGCGGTAAACGTATATTGTTCCCCCAGTCCGAAATTGCCGGAAAAATTTTGGAGGAAGCCATCATCGCAGAGGGTGGCTTCGCCCACCCAATCCCTGTGTATCATACCCTGCCTGCAATTCCGGATGCGGATGGATTGGTTGCCTTGAAAACCGGAGTGGATATCATCACATTCACCAGCGCCTCGACGGTTCAAAATTTTGTTGCCATCGTCAAACAAAATGGACTCGATCCATTGAATCTTCCGAACGATCCATTGTTTGCCTGCATTGGTCCCATTACCGAGCAAGCCGCGCGCGAAGCAGGATTATCCAATCTAGTGAGCGCGAAAGAGTACACCACTGAAGGACTGATTCAGATCATAAGTAATTTGGAGACATTATGACTTTACCTGAACTTAAAAATCGCCAATCCATCTCGTTATTTGATAACCGAACCTCGAATGTTGTTCACCGGCCGCGCCGCCTGCGTGCCACACCGGCCATCCGCGCGATGGTTCGGGAGACGGAACTCAACACGCGTGATTTTATTTATCCGTTGTTCGTGCGGCACGGGTCGGGTCGAAGCGAGATCCGCTCGATGCCGGGTGTGTATCAGTTGTCAGTGGCCGAAAGTATCCGCGAAGCGGAAGCCGCTGCAAAGTCCGGAGTGAACGCTGTCATCCTGTTTGGAATCCCAAAAGAGAAGGACCCGATCGGGCTTGAGAATTTTGCGGAAGATGGAATTGTCCAACAGTCCATTCGCGCGATCAAAAAAGAAATTCCTGAAATGGTCGTGGTGACGGATGTGTGTTTGTGTGAATACACCGACCACGGGCACTGCGGCATTTTGAACACGGGCGAGCATTTTCATGCGGGTTTGCCTGAAGGCTATGTCCTGAATGACCCGACGCTGGATGTGCTGGCGAAGGTTGCGATCTCGCACGCCGAATGCGGCGCGGATATTGTTGCGCCGAGCGGCATGATGGATGGCATGGTGGCTGCGATCCGCGATGGATTGGATTTTGCGGGTTATGAAAATCTTCCGATTTTGTCTTACGCCGTGAAATACGCTTCCTCGTTTTACGGCCCGTTCCGTGATGCGGCTGAAGGCGCGCCGAAGTTTGGTGACAGAAAATCACATCAGATGGATCCGGCCAATGTGCGCGAGGCGTTGCGTGAAGCAGCAATCGATGTTGCAGAAGGCGCGGACATGTTAATGGTCAAGCCCGCCCTGGCATATCTGGACGTGATCCGCGTGGTGAAAGATGCCTTCCCCGAAATGCCAATGGCGGCGTACAACGTCAGCGGTGAATATTCGATGATCAAAGCCGCCGCCGCAAATGGCTGGGTGGATGAACAAAAAGTAACCCTCGAAACATTGACCGCCATCAAACGCGCAGGCGCTGATTTGATCATTACCTATCATGCGCTGGATGCGGCGAGATGGTTGAAGTGAGTTACAAGTTGCAGGTCGAAAGTTGGAAGGTTTAGAACTTTCAACCTGTAACCTGCAATTTTCAACATATTCAGGAGACTTATGACTTTAGAAACCCTCACCCCCCGCGCTGCCGCTGAACGAAGCGCGAATAATGAAAGAATGGTCCACGCGGATTTTGACCGCGCGCCTTTTACGATTGCATGGGAAGTGACCCGCGCCTGCGCTTATGCCTGTGTGCATTGCCGTGCCGATGCAATGCATCAACGCGACTCGCGCGAACTTTCCACGGACGAAGCAAAGGTGTTGATCGAACAACTTGCCGCGTTTGAGAATAATCCCATTTTGATCTTCACGGGCGGCGACCCGATGATGCGTCCCGATCTATTTGAGCTGATCAAATACGCGGCAGATCGCGGTCTGCGCTGTTCGCTGACTCCGACTGCAACAGCGTTGCCCACCACCGAGCGACTCGAAAAAGCGCGCGATGCGGGTGTCCGCAGAATCGCATTATCGCTCGATGCGCCGCATGCCGAAGTCCATGATAACTTCCGCCAAGTCAAAGGTTCATGGCAGCGTACCATAGACACACTGCATCGCGCACAAAGCGTGGGATTGAGCGTGCAGGTCAATACCACGGTTGCAAAACATAACGTGGATATTTTGCACGAGATGATCCCGTTTATCAAAGAAGTTGGCGCGGTTCAATGGTCGGTATTTTTCCTTGTTCCAACGGGGCGCGCGATGGCAGAGCAAATGATCTCTGCTGAACAGCATGAGAAAGTTTTCAATTGGCTTTATGACCTTTCACAGAACGCGCCGTTTGATATCAAATCCACTGCCGCACCGATGTATCGCCGCGTTGCGATTGAACGCAAGCGTGCGCAGAGCGACGGCAAGCCTGTTACTTTCCAAAGCGCGGGATTCCAATACGCAGATGGTCTGAATCGCCCGACCAAAGGCGTGAACGATGGCAATGGATTTTTGTTTATCTCGCATATCGGCGAAATTCAGCCGAGCGGATTTCTTCCCGTTACCGCGGGCACGGTACGCAAGAACAACATCGTGGATGTGTACCGCAACTCGCAAATTTTCAAGGATTTGCGCAACCCGGATAAATATAAAGGCGTGTGCGGAACCTGTGAATACCGTGACGTGTGCGGCGGTCAACGCGGACGCGCGTATGGAATCACAGGCGATTATCTCGAAAGTGATCCTGCGTGCGTGTTGGTCAGCGGGCATCGGGAATCGAAAATTGGAATTCGTGAGTAGGATATTATGAATACATTGACTCAATCCCAAACGCCTGATTTCCAAATCCCGAATCCCGAATCTCGTTTTCTTCAAGCCTGTCATCGCCAACCTGTAGACACCACCCCCGTTTGGTTTATGCGGCAGGCGGGACGTTACATGCCAGAGTATCGCGCAATTCGTGAAAAATATTCGTTGATCGAGATTTGTCATCATCCAGAGATCGCTGCCGAGGTGACACTTCAGCCTGTACGTGCGCTCGGAGTGGATGCGGCAATTCTTTTTGCAGATATTCTCCTGCCCGCCATTCCGCTCGGCGTAGGATTGGAATTTGCAAAAGGGGAAGGTCCTGTCTTGCAGAATCCCGTCCGCACGCTGGAGGATGTGAAAAATCTGCGGCCTGTGAATCCCGAATCTGATCTGGGTTACGTGATGGATGCGATTCGAATCCTGCGCGGCGAACTGAAAGATGTCCCGTTGATTGGTTTTTGCGGCGCGCCATTCACCGTGGCTTCATACATTATTGAAGGCGGGTCATCGCGTGAATTCCTGAAAACAAAAGCGATGATGTATTCCAACCCGCAGACATGGCACGCGTTGATGGAAAAACTATCCGTGGTGCTGAGTGATTATCTTGTGGCGCAGATCCATGCAGGCGCGCAAACCGTGCAGGTCTTTGACTCATGGGTCGGCGCGCTTAATCCGCAGGATTACGAGGAATTTGTCCTGCCGTATTCGCAAAAGATTTTACAGGACGCTAAAAAAGAAAATGTGCCCGTCATTCATTTTGGCACGAACACAACAACTCTGCTTCCATTGATGAAACAAGCTGGCGGTGATGTGATTGGACTCGACTGGCGTATCCCGCTTGACGATGGCTGGAAACTACTTGGCGACGATGTGGCCGTGCAGGGAAATCTTGATCCCGCCCTGCTCTTCGCGCCTTTGTCTGAGATCAAAAAACGTGTGCATGATATTTTGAGACGCGCCGATGGCAAGCCGGGTCATATCTTCAACCTTGGTCACGGCATTTTACAGAACACACCTGTAGACACTGTAAAGGCCGTGGTGGATATGGTGCATGAGTGGAAGGTAAACCAGTAGATAGATATACAAGTAGACAGGTAAATTACTTGTTTCCATGTGTACTTGTATACAATTACGGTGAAATTATGGAAATCAATACAATTGGATTAACCGCAGCGATTACAGCCTTTCTTTCAATTTGGATCGGACATGTTGCCGTCCGCAAGATCGAAGCCGCATCGCCTGTTATCTGGATTCCAACTGTCGCATCCATCCTGCTTGGACTGGTCACTGAATACTGTTCACTACTTACTAACAACTTGCACTTGAAAACTGCTTTCGGGATCATAGGTGTTACTTTATTATGGGACGCGCTCGAATTCACGCGCCAACAAAAGCGAATCATCAAAGGTCATGCGCCAGCAAATCCCAACAACCCACGCCACGCGCGCATTCTCGCCAACTCCAATTTCCACGCCACAACGCACGATCTCTTGAAACGTGAGCCGAGCGGCAAACGGTTTACTCACAACTGATCACTGGTCACTGATAACTATGAACATATTCGGCATCCTCATCGGCATCCTCACCCTGCTCATCATCGGGTTTGGCTTTCCGCTTGTCATTCGCGGAGAAAGAATCTTCGGCTATGTATGCTGGCCTTACATGATGGGGATTGGCATCAGCATCATCGGCGCATCGCTCTTTATCCAAAACAATTGGCTGTGTGTCATCATTGCGGTCATCGGTGCCACCTTTGTTTGGGGAAGCACAGAACTCAAGGAGCAGGCCGTCCGCGCGGAGTTGGGCTGGTTCCCGTTCAATGCCGACAAAGTGAAAATTCCCTTTGCAGAGATTATCGAAAAATGGAAGGCGCCTCATTTGTAAATGCAGAATAATGAATGCAGAATGCAGATTTATTTCATCATTCCATATTCCGCATTCATCATTTTCTTAAGGACATCTATGAAACTAACAATCATTGGCGGCGGCATTGCAGGTTTATCGGCCGCATATTACGCCACAAAGAAAATGCCAGATGCACAGATCACCCTGCTCGAATCTGATTCGCGCTGGGGCGGCAAGATTGCTACAGATCGCGTAGCCTTTGATGATGGACAATTTATCATCGAAGGCGGACCCGACACATTCCTCGCCACAAAACCCTGGGGCGTGACGCTATGTAAGGAGCTTGGTCTTGGCGAACGGTTGCATGGCACAAATCCCAATCAAAAAAATACCTATGTTCTTCATCGAAACAAACTTGAACCTTTGCCCGATGGACTCGCCATGATGATTCCCACCAACGTGCAGGCGATTCTCAAATCGCATCTTGTCTCATGGTTTGGCAAAGCTCGCATGGGGTTTGATTTTGTTCAGCCTGCGAAATCTCTCAACGGCGATGAATCTCTCGGCGCATTTGTCAGCCGTCGGTTGGGGCGTGAAGCGTATGAAAATCTGATCGAGCCGCTTATGTCTGGCATCTACGCGGGTGATGGCGATCAACTTTCACTCGCGTCCACATTCCCATATCTGCGTGATCTTGAAATCAAACATGGTTCGCTGGCACGCGGCGCGCTTCAAATGCGGGCGCAGTCCAACGGCAAAGCGGTTCAAGGTTCGCGCTCTGCATTTCTAACGCCCACCACCGGCCTCGCGGAGATTGTTGAAAAGCTGATCGAAAGTCTAAAGTCAAAAGTCGAGTTGCGCCTCAATACACGCATCACACGCATCACGCGACCTTCGACCTTCGACCAGCAACATGCAACATGGAATGTGGAATTGGAAGATGGTTCAAGCCTCGACTCTGATTCTATTATCTTAGCCACGCCTGCGTTTGTCAGCGCGACTCTGCTCGCTTCCTTCGCCCCGACGCTTGCTTCTGACCTAAAGAATATTCCCTACGCCTCAACAGCCACCGTCTCCCTCGCCTACCGACAAAGTGACCTGACCCGTGAACTGGATGGTTATGGTTACGTCATCCCGCGCCGCGCTGGGCGCAAAGCTCTCGCCTGCACATGGACCTCGACAAAATTTCCACATCGCGCACCGGATGGCTATGCTCTCATTCGCGTTTTCGTGGGGCGCGCAGGACAGGATATTCCATGGAATAAAGATGATTTGCTTGCACTGGCAAAGGAAGAATCAAACCTCACACTCGGCATCACTGCCGATCCCATTCTCTCGCGCGTCTTCATGTGGGATAAAGCCATGCCGCAATATAACCTTGGTCATCCTGAAATTCTCAAACGCATTGATGCTGAATTGGAGAATCATGCTGGTCTTGCTTTGGCAGGCAATGGCTATCGCGGAATCGGCATCCCCGACTGCATTCATTCGGGTGAACTCGCAGTGGAACGCGTTCTCGCGTTTGCAGGTTCAAACGTTGAAACGTTCGAACCTGCAAACCTGTAAACATTATTTCGGAGTTACTCATGAACATCAACAAATCCATTACTCTATTTCAAGAAGCACAAACCATATTCCCTGGCGGAGTCAACTCACCGGTGCGCGCTTTCCGTGCCGTAGGCGGACAACCCATCTTCATCGAGCGCGGCGAAGGCGCATATCTCTTTGATGTAGACGGCAATCGCTATATTGATTATGTTTTGTCGTGGGGACCGCTCATTACAGGACATGCACATCCAAAAGTCATTGAAGCCATTCGGCAGGCGGCACTCAAAGGCACATCGTATGGTGCGCCAAGTCCGCTGGAGATCGATCTCGCTAGAAGCATAATGGATTTCATGCCCAACATTGAGATGCTCCGTTTCGTCAACTCTGGAACAGAAGCAACCATGTCTGCGCTGAGATTGGCGCGCGCTTACACCAAGCGTGACAAGATCCTCAAATTCGATGGCTGCTATCATGGTCACGCGGATATGCTGCTCGTGCAGGCAGGTTCAGGCGTAGCAACATTGGGGCTACCCGATTCACCTGGCGTACCCGCCACGGTTGCCGCAGATACACTGGTTGCGAATTTCAACGATCTTGATTCTGTGGAAGCGTTGTTCAAAAAATATCCCGACCAGATCGCAGGCATTATTGTTGAACCCGTGGCTGGGAATATGGGAGTTGTGCCGCCTCAACCTGGATTCCTTGAAGGCTTGCGTGCCATCACTTCACGGGAAGGCAGTGTGTTGATCTTCGATGAAGTGATGACAGGTTTTCGTGTCCATCGCGGCGGCGCACAGACTCGCTACAACATCAAGCCCGATCTGACCACTCTTGGAAAAGTCATCGGTGGCGGACTTCCTGTCGGCGCATATGGCGGCAGGAAAGAAATCATGCAAATGGTCGCGCCTCTCGGTCCGATGTATCAGGCTGGGACACTGTCTGGCAATCCGTTGGCGATGAGTGCGGGGATCGCCGCATTGAGTCTGATAAAGGGAGAGGAATGCTGGGAGAAGCTGGAGAAGGCTGCGGACAAGTTGGTATCCGGCATTTTGTCTGCCGCAAAACATGCTGGAATTCCCATCCAGCAAACGCGAGTCGGCACGATGTTTACAACCTTCTTTAGCGAGACCAAACCCAAAGATTGGAATACTGTGAAAGTAGCGGATAAAATTCGCTTTGGGAGATTTTTTCAAAAAATGTTGGAGAATGGCGTTTATCTCGCGCCATCGCAATTTGAAGCGGGATTCATATCCACAATGCATACGGACGATTTGATCGACAAAACCATTGCGGCTGTGACGGAAGCTTTTCGAACATAGAAACTGATTGGTGCTCCCAGGTGTGATTTGATCTATATTGGAAATCTGATTTAGGCGCCATATTTGTCGTGCGCATTCGAAAAAGCTCCCTGGCAGTCAAATCAGGGTAGAGTCTATGGAGAACGAAAAAAGCAGGGGCTGTCTAAAAAGGTAAGTGTAGGCAGTCAAAACAGAAAAAAGGTAAAAAACTGGCAGTCATTGGGCTGCCAGTTTTCGTAGATTGTGAGCAATGGAAAGAATGCCCCATTCGGTCTCCACTTTCTTCAATCCCCTG
>JACRMH010000050.1 GCA_016219545.1 Chloroflexota bacterium
CATCAAACAGGTGCTGCACAAACTGAAAAAGATGGGTAAACTTGTTCACGGAAACCTTCTTTCTGGTTTGGGACCCTAAGCCCGTATAAACCAGTATAGAAGGTTTCTTCCTTTTTGTCCGATTTTATGTCCGAAGATCAGGACAACTGTATTGACAATTCAAAAAATTCGTGGAATAATATGAGTACCGGTAACGTTACCGGTATCAGTACCGGAAACTCACCCACAAATCAAAATGCGCAATAAAAAAAGAGCAGTGACGATCCAAAATGTTGCCAAAGCCGCAGGGGTTTCGGTTTCGACTGTTTCCCGCGTTCTAAATGGGAAAGTTGATGTTGCCAGCGACACGCAAGATCGTATTCAAAAAGTCATCGCTAAACTCGGATACACATCGAACTTGGCGGCCAGAAGCATGCGCAGTCACAAAAAGAACCTTATCGGTCTTGTTATTCCTGATATGATGCCTTATTCGGTTGAAATCCTTAAAGGTGTGAACCGGGCAATTGAAGAATCGGATTTCGATCTACTGATCTACACAACGGGGAGCGCCCAAAAGAAGGGTACAGTTTTACACGAGCAGCATTATGTGTCACTATTAAATAATTCCATTACCGATGGCGCGATCATCGTAGCTTCTTCAGCCACAGAATTCATCACAGATGCTCCGATCGTGGCCGTGGATCCCCATGCAGTCAATCCCAATTACCCATCCGTTCAGGGGATGAATTATCAGGGAGCCATGGAAGTCATGGAATACCTTATTGGGCTGGGTCATCGTCGAATTGGTTTTATCAGCGGACGTTCAGATATTAGCAGCGCTCAACGACGGTTGAAGGGATACCGGGATGGGTTAATGAAGGCCGGCATTGACATCAATGAAGAACTCATCATGCCAGGTGACTTTACCCAGAAGACAGCTTATAAATATGCGCGGGAATTGCTGCAAATGGACAACCCACCAACGGCAATTTTTACAGCCAATGATCAGTCCGCGCTGAGCGTGTTTCAAGCTGCTGAAGAGTTGAAGATACGCATCCCGGATGATGTTTCAGTTGTAGGGTTTGATAACATCTCGGAAGCCAGGCACCTGGGGCTTACAACGGTTGACCAATTTCTAGAGGAAATGGGATACATATCAATACAAATGCTGGTTAAACTGATCAATAATGAATCGCTCGATGAGGAAGTTCATGAAATGAGAACAAAGTTGGTTGAACGAACTTCCTGTCGGAAATTGATCCAAACTGCCTAGTTTTTTATGATTGGGTAAGTGGATCTTTTTTTTCGCTATTACCGGTAACGATACCGAAAACTCACAAAGATTCGACTGATAGGCTCTTGGCGTGAAGTGATAAAAATTTCATAATTGTCATTCACTCGTGATCGATAGCTTTCAGAATTACACGAGATAAGTGAAAAATCATTATCAATTGAGATGTCTTTTCTGGTCAAGGAGGTGCTCTGAAAAATATATTTGAATAAAGCCATTGCTCGAAATGAGAGCGTCCGATATCCATGAAGGACACCGGACGCCATCGAGAGGAAACCCGCTCTCATGTCAATGTCAAGCGGAGTTCCAACTCGGAAATATACCATAATCATTAAGGAGAATGAAGAAAATGAAACGTTTATCTCTGATTTTGTCAGTATTAGTTACCTTGAGTATGTTACTGGCAGCATGCGGACCGGCCAAACCAAAAGAATTGGCTGGGACTCTTAATGTCTGGTCATTCACAAATGAAATCAAAACCATGGCTATTGCTTTTCAAGGCAAACACCCGGGAGTCAAAGTAGTTTACACCATGATCCCGATGACCAATGGTGAATATCAAACCAAAGTAAAAGCAGCCGCTGGAACCGCCGACTCCCCTGATGTGGTTGCTTTGGAAGCTGCTTTTGTGAAAGAGTGGGTTGAGTCTGATCTTTTGGCTGATCTGAACGATTTGCTCCCTCTGACAAAAACCCTCAAGACCTACCCGGCTGTTGTTCAAGTTGGAACGAGCGATGGTGTGGCAAAAGGCTTCTCCTATCAAGCTACCCCTGGCGCTTTCTTCTTCCGCCGTAGTATTGCAAAAGAATGTCTTGGCACCGATGATCTCGTCAAAGTACAAGCCATGGTTGCTGACCTTGCTAAATTCGAGGATACTGCCGCCAAGATTAAGGCCTGCGGTACAGGCGACTACTATACGGTCGGAACCGGCGGTGAAATGTTCCTCCCCTTCCTGTCCAACCGTTCCAAGCCATGGATTGTTGATGACAAATTGGTTATCGACCCCAAGATCGTAGAATATGTTCATTTCGCAAAAATGATGCGCGATAATGGCTACGAATCCGGCGCAACTCAGTGGACTGAAGGCTGGTTTGCTGGCATGAATGATACCTTGAAGGATGCCAACGGCACTCCTAAGAAAGTCTTTAGCTACTTCCTCCCCACTTGGGGTCTGCCTTACGTTTTGAGCCCCAACTCCACTCCCAAAGATGGAGGTGCTGGCACCGGTGGTGACTGGGCAATGATCAACGGGCCCATGTCATATCAATGGGGCGGTACCTGGGTCGGCGCAATGAAAAGCAGTCCGAACAGTGAATTGGCCAAGGAATTTGTCAAATTCGTTGCGCTTGACGAAGAGAACCTGACCAATTGGGCCACGGGTGTTTACACCAATGCATACCTGAAAGCCATTGACCCGACCACACCCGATGACCAGGCACAGGCTGCCGGAGACTTCGTCTCCAGCCAACTCGTGGTTGAAAAGATCACAGCCAGTTTTGATAATTCCACATTGGCCACTTTCCTCGGCGGTGAGAATTCCTACGGAGCCTTTGCCCAAGCTGCACCGAGCGTCAATGGCGCCTTATTGACCGGTTCAGATGATGCAATTCAGCGCGCTCTCAATGATCCGCTGGCTGCCTACCTCAGTGGGACCATGACCGAAGCGGAAATGTGGGCCGCATGGTTGGACGCAGTTCGGAATGAATTCCCCGATCTGATCATTCCCGAGCCCCCTGTAAAATAGTTTTGTTGTAGAAAGTTAAGTGGGTCAGTGTGTTGTTGAAATACACTGACCCACCCATATAACCAAACTACATTCCAACAAATGGCTGCATCCAGGTCTTATCACGAAACGGAGTCAATATGAATCTTGCCAAGTTCAAGAAAATTCCCACCGGATATTTGTTTCTTGCGCCGTTCATTCTTGGCTTTCTTGTCTTTGGTTTGTATCCAGTTGTGAACACATTGGCGCTTAGTTTTACGGATACAACCTTGATGTCCGGAGGCGGCCATTTCATTTGGTTCAACAACTTTAAACGCTTATTTGCCGACGAAGTTTTTCTAAGAGCTGTGGGGAATACTTGGTTGATCTGGATATTAAATTTTATTCCCCAGATCGGTATCGCGTTGTTATTATCCGTTCTATTCACAAGTGCCCGTCTCAAGATCAAGGCAGTCGGAGTGTGGCGGGCAATATATTATTTGCCAAACCTGCTCATGCCGGCTGCAGTGGCGGCCTTGTTTAATGCATTATTTGCCTATTATGGGCCTGTAAATCAGTTCATGGTCAGGGCTGGATTCTTGAGTGAAGCCATGCGTTTTTTGGAATCGATTGTAGTTACACGCGGACTGGTGGTCTTCATCCAGTGGTGGACATGGTTTGGGCAAACAATGATCATCTTGATGGCCGGGATGACCTCGATCCCCCTTCCGCTTTATGAAGCTGCCATGGTGGATGGCGCGAGCGTTTGGCAAATGTTCAGGCGCATTACACTTCCGCTCTTGAAGCCCATTTTGATCTTTATCTTCGTTACTTCACTCGTGGGCGGTATGCAGATGTTTGACATCCCATTCCTGTTGACGGATGGCAGAGGCTCTCCATTAAGTTCGATTCAAACGAACAACATCTTAATGTATATGAAGTTCGCCAGCAGTAAGGGACATATCGGGGCTGCCTCGTCGGTTGGCGTACTGATCTTCATCATGACCAGTATCTGCGCCCTGGGCATCTTCTACTTCCTGCGTGATAAAGATATGGATGAGATAAAGCCGGCCCAAAAGTCGCTTTTCAAAAAGAACACAGCGAGGTCGCAGTCATGAACAACTATAAATTTGGCACCTATGTGATGCGCTTTTTTGTCTACAGCCTGCTGTTTTTCTTATTGATCCTCACCATCGTTCCGATCTGGTTATTGATCGTGAACGCAACCCGTTCGACCACCGAAATTCAACAGGGCATCAGCATGTTGCCAAGCACACACCTGTTTGAAAATTACCGCCTATTGATCAGCAAAGGATTGAACCTGCCGAGAGGTTTTGCGAACAGCCTGTTTCTCGCAGTCTCATCAACCGCCATTACGGTTTACTTTTCATTGTTGACGGCCTACGGCGTGGTGGTTTATGAGTTCAAAGGTAAAAAACTGTTTTCCAACTTTATCGTTGTATTGGTCATGATCACCATGCAGCTTTCCATCATTGGTTTCTATCAATACATGTCAAAATTGGGGCTTACCGATAATTACGCATCCCTGATTCTGCCTTTGATCGCGAACGCTGGTTCAGTTTTCTTTGGCAAACAATACCTTGAAGCAATGGTGATCCATGATCTGATTGATGCCGGCAGGATCGATGGCGCCAGCGAATTAGGCATCTTTCACACCATCATGTTACCTCTTGCAATTCCGGGTGCTGTGACCATGGGCATTTTTGCATTTGTCGCGTCCTGGAATAATTTCTTCACCCCCTTCATCCTGATCTCATCCATCGAAAAATACACACTGCCGATGCTGGTGCAAACCCTGCGCGGCGATGTCTATCGGACCGAATACGGCGCGATCTATCTGGGACTTGCCCTGACCATCGTACCGATCATTATCATTTATGCGATCTTTTCCCGTTACATCATTAGTGGTATTGCCTTGGGCGCAGTAAAAGAATAACAAACAATTGCGCACCGAATCATTTTTCTTTACACCTGCATTTTCAAAATAGTTTTCTCTCCACTCCTCTCCTTTTGTACCCCTCACCTCCCTCGCGGGAGGTGAGGCAAGGACGGGTGTTTATCAACTACGCAACATCACAAATTATAGGAGCAAATTCATGCCTGACTATTTCCCCAAACCCGAAAATAAATTCACATTTGGATTATGGACCGTCGGCAATCGCGGCGCAGACCCATTTGGATCTGCAACCCGCGATCATAAATCTCCCGCCGAGTTGGTACGCCTGCTTGGAGAAGTCGGCGCGTATGGAGTGAACTTCCACGATAACGACCTCATCCCCATTGACGCGACTCCTGCTGAAGCTGATGCCATCAAAAAGGATTTCCGCAAAGCGCTCGCCGATACCGGATTGGTCGTTCCCATGGCAACCACCAATTTATTCAGCGACCCGATCTTCAAAGACGGTGCATTCACATCCAACGATTCCAAGGTCCGTGCTTATGCACTGCAGAAAACCATGAATGCCATTGACCTTGGTGTTGAATTCGGCGCAAAGACTTATGTCTTCTGGGGAGGACGTGAAGGCACCGAAACAGATTCAGGCAAGAGCGCAGTCGAGTCCATCAAACGTTCACGCGAAGCGATGAATTTCCTGTGTGAATATGCTCTCGACAAAAAATACAACTTAAAATTCGCTCTCGAAGCCAAGCCCAACGAACCGCGCGGTGACATCTACAACCCAACCACGGGTCACATGCTGGCTTTCATCGCCACGCTTGACCATCCTGAAATGGTGGGCGTTAATCCCGAAGTGGCACACGAACACATGGCGGGGATCAATTTCATGCATGGTGTCGCTCAAGCATGGGAAGCCGGCAAACTCTTTCACATTGACCTCAACGATCAGTACCCCGGCCGCTACGACCAGGATCTGCGTTTTGGCTCGCGTGATATCAAAGCCGCATTCTATCTTGTCAAATTCCTTGAGGATGTGAAATACGATGGCTCGCGTCACTTCGATGCGCACGCCTACCGGACCGAAGACTTCGACGGCGTCAAGGATTTTGCGCGCGGATGTATGCGGACTTATCTCATTCTCAAAGAAAAAGCCGCACAATTTAATGCAGACAAGGAAGTGCAGTCCTTACTAGCCGAGATCAACACAGACGACGGTTCGATGAATCAATATTTTGGAAAATACAGCTCTCAGAAGTCCGCCGCGCTTAAGGCACAATCTTTTGATCGCTCAGCAATTGCCAAACGCGGATTGAAATATGAACGTCTCGACCAGTTGACCGTTGATATATTGCTTGGCACAAAATAAATGAAAATGCAGTTATTACAAAATTGAGAGTCTTATCGTGAACAACAAACAGCGCGTAAAACTTCTACTCGAAAAAATGACCCTGGATGAAAAACTCGCCCAGCTTGGTTCTGTCTGGATGTATGAATTACAAACGCAGGGCGAATTGGATCAGAAAAAAATAGAAGAAAAATTCAAACACGGACTTGGACAGATCACGCGTATCGCAGGCGCATCCACACTTGACCCTGTCAACGCGGCAAAAAGCGCTAACCGATTGCAAAAATTTCTCGTTGAAAATACCCGGCTCGGCATCCCCGCAATTGTTCATGAAGAGTGCTGTTCGGGCGCGATGATCCTTGGCGGCACGATGTTCCCTCAAATGCTTGGGCTTGCGAGCACCTTCCAACCCGAGCTCGCCGAACACATGACCACCGCCATTCGCAAACAACTGCGCGCGATTGGCGCACATCAGGGACTCGCACCCGTGTTGGATATTTCGCGCGACTCGCGTTGGGGGCGCGTTGAAGAAACCTTTGGCGAAGACCCAACGCTCGTCAGTCACTTCGGCATGTCTTATATCAAAGGCTTGCAAAGTGAAGATCTTAAAAACGGCGTGATGGCAACGGGCAAACATTTCATTGGTCACAGCCTCAGTCAGGGCGGACTCAACTGCGGACCTGTTCACATGGGGATGCGCGATGTTTATGATATTTATCTCGCTCCTTTTCAGGCCGCCATCCGCGACGCAAAACTTGCTTCCATTATGAATTCATATCCCGAACTGGATGGAGAAGTGGTTGCTGCTTCGCGCCGAATCCTCACTGACCTTTTGCGCGATGAGCTCGGCTTCGATGGGCTTGTAGTTTCTGATTACGAAGCCGTGTTGATGATCCACACCTTCCACAACGTGGCTGCGGATAAATCCATCGCCGGAAGATTGGCGCTCACCGCAGGCATTGACGTTGAACTCCCGACCATCGCCTGCTATGGAGATGCGCTTCACTCTGCGCTGGAAACTGGTGACTTGAATCTGGAGACAGTGGATTTATCTGTGGGGCGTCACCTGCAAAAGAAGTTCGAACTTGGCTTGTTCGAGAATCCCTACGTGGATGAAGATCGCGTGCTCGAAGTTTTTGAAACTCCTGAAAACCGCGGTCTTGCCCGTGAGATCGCAACCCAAAGCATGGTCTTGTTGAAAAATGACGGGCTTCTGCCATTGAAAAAAAACACTAAGACGCTCGCGGTGATTGGTCCCAATGCGGATAATGGACGAAATCAACTTGGCGATTATTCCTATGCCGCCACCATGGAATTACTGCAATTCCAGAAACCAGAAGATTCAAACTTTGTGAATGTTGATGCGCAACTCATCGCACAGCACGATGTTGAAATCGTCACGGTTTTGGATGGCATCAAGAAACACGTTTCTTCAGATACGAAAGTCTTTTCTGCGCATGGATGTGAAAACCTAGGCAATGACACATCGAGCCTCGAAGAAGCCCTGAATGCAGCCAAACAAGCAGACATCGTCGTGTTGGTATTGGGCGATCATTCGGGACTCGTACCTCTGTGTACCACAGGTGAAACCCGCGACAGTGCCGATCTAAAACTTCCCGGAGTTCAAGAAGAATTGGCTCGCGCGATTATCGCAGTTGGAAAACCTGTTGTGGTTGTGTTGGTGAATGGGCGTCCGTTTGCCATGCCCTGGCTGGCAGAAAATGCGAATGCGATCCTTGAAGCATGGCTGCCTGGCGAAGAAGGCGGGAACGCCGTTGCTGATATTTTGTTTGGAGATAAAAACCCTGGCGGGAAATTGCCCATTTCATTTCCTCGTTCTGTGGGGCAGGTTCCAATTTTCTATAATGTCAAACCTTCCGGCATGAAATCCAATTGGTACGTGGATTATGTTAACGAAAAGGTCACGCCTTTATATTCATTTGGGCATGGGTTAAGTTACACAAAATTCGAGTACAGAGACCTGTCCATAGACAAGAAACAGGCTGCAGGTGGCGAGACCGTGGATATATCGCTCAAAGTCAAAAACATTGGCGAAGTCGCCGGTGATGAAGTTGTCCAACTTTATATCCGCGACGAGTATGCATCCCTGCCGCGCCCGGTCAAAGAGTTGAAGGGGTATCAGCGAATCAATTTGAAGCCGAATGAAGAGCGCAGTCTCACCTTCCATCTGCCGGTGAACCAGCTCGCGTTTTATAACGAAGGATTGGATTTGACGGTTGAGGAGGGCAAAATTCAGATCATGCTCGGTAGTTCATCGGATGATATTCGACTGCAAAGTGAGTTTGAAATTACAAACACGTCCCGCGTCAAGGACCGTGTGTTTGTCTGTCCTGTGACGGTGAGTTGAGTTGCTGAGTGCGTGCATTTTTCTTTTGGTGGATTAAATAAATTTGGAGCTTGTATTAATGGAAACTGTGGATTTCATGGGGCATGAATGCGTGGCCTTGGAAAACGAAACGATAAGATTATTGCTGTCACGGTCAATGGGTCCCCGCATTTTATCCCTGAGCCTTGGGGGCGGCGAAAACCTGTTAGCCGAGCTGCCCGATTTTGTAACCGAACACCCTGGTGTCGGGATATTTCATTTCTACGGTGGACATCGTTTGTGGCATGCGCCGGAAGAAATCAACCGCACCTACCTTCCTGATGATGCTCCTGTCAATATCTCTTCAATAGAAGGTGGATATTTGATGACTCAGGATGTTGAAATTAAAACAGGCTTGCAGAAATCAATTGAAGTATGTCTTGAAAAAAATTCGTCAAGAGTAGTGATCACCCATCGTTTACATAATCGTGGATTTTGGGACGTGACTTGTGCCCCATGGGCCATTACCCAGCTCAAAGTTGGGGGAATTGCCATCCTGCCGCAGGCATGTCAGAAAACCGGCGTACTACCCAATCGTTCTCTTGCATTATGGGACTACACAAATATTTCCAACCCCAATGTTATTTTGGGAAGGAATTACATTATGTTGAATGCCAGGTCACAGGAACCTTTCAAAGTGGGATTCCCCAATCCGCGTGGCTGGCTGGCTTATTGGCTGAATGACACCTTGTTTGTGAAGCGTGCAAAATACGCAGCACAGTCAGCGTATTATGACTTCGGCAGTTCCAGCGAGTGTTATTGCAACGGTCAATTCCTTGAGTTGGAAACGCTGGGTCCTATTCAGACGATTGCCCCAAACGAATCTATTCCCCATGTTGAGACATGGGAATTGTATGGAAATGTGACTCGCCCGCGTGACGAACAGGATGTACAGGCGCTTGTTGCTAGTTTGAAATTGGAGTAATTGAAATGGATTACTTTCTCGGCATCGATACATCCACAACATCCAGCAAGGCATTGTTGATCGACTCAAATGGCGAAGTGATCGCGGTGGCGGCTTCGTCACACACGCTGCAAACGCCAAAGCCGCTCTGGTCGGAACAGAATCCGCTGGAGTGGTGGGACGCGGTGGCAGCGAGTATCAAGTCCGTTTTGGAAAAAGCAGGCGTGAGCGGGGAAAGAGTCGTCGCAGTCGGGTTGACGGGGCAAATGCATGGGCTTGTCCTGCTTGATGAAGCTGGCAATGTTCTGCGTCCCGCCATCCTGTGGAATGACCAGCGCACGCAGAGTCAATGCGATGAAATTCATAAACGAATTGGAAGAGAAAAATTTATTCAGATCACAGGCAACGTTGCGCTGACGGGATTCACCGCGCCGAAGATTTTGTGGGTGCAGGAAAACGAGCCCGAGGTGTATGCCAAAGCGAAGCACGTTTTGCTGCCGAAGGATTACATCCGCTTGAAGTTGACGGGTGAGTACGCGATGGATAAAGCCGATGGCGCGGGCACGGTTTTGTTTGACTTGAAGTCGCGCTCTTGGTCTGCGGAAGTGCTGAATGCGTTGAACATTGATTCTTCGTGGATGCCGCGCACATTTGAGGGAACTGAATTTACTGGATATGTGACTCAAGAAGCCGCTTCTCTTACTGGACTGAAAGTTGGTACGCCCATTGCGGCAGGTGGCGGCGACCAGGCCGCGCAGGCTGTTGGTGTGGGCGCAGTGGAGGCGGGCATTGTCGGGCTGACAGTGGGCACGAGCGGCGTGATCTTTGCAACAACTCCATCAGCGTTGATCGAACCCGAAGGCAGGCTTCATGCATTCTGTCATGCGGTGCCCGGCATGTGGCACTTCATGGGCGTGATGCTTTCGGCGGCGGGCAGCTTGCAATGGTATCGTGACACGCTCGCGCCTGATATGAGCTTTGATGATCTTGTGAAGGAAGCTGGATCAGCGCCAGCAGGTTGTGAAGGCCTGTTATTCCTTCCGTATCTGAGCGGCGAGCGCACACCATATCCTGACCCACTGGCACGCGGTTCATTCATTGGTCTAACGCTTCGTCACACTCGCTCACACATGACTCGTGCTGTGTTGGAAGGTGTTGCATTTGGTTTGAAGGATAGCTTCACGTTGATCCAAAATGCAGGTCTCGGAGAAATTACACAAGTCCGCGCTTCGGGCGGCGGGACGAAGGGTGCGTTATGGCGACAAATCCTCGCTTCAGTTTTGGAAGCGGAGTTGGTCACGGTCAACACATCCGAAGGTGCTGCGTTTGGCGCGGCGCTGCTGGCAGGTGTTGGCGCGGGTGCGTGGGCTGATGTTCGGACGGCTTGCAAGGAAACGATTCACATCACAGGTCAAACACTGCCTGATAATGAACAAGTGAAGGTTTATCGAAAGATGTATCCGATCTATCAGGATTTATATCCGACGTTGAAATCAAGTTTTGCGAAGTTGAGTTCTACTTAATCTCGTCATTGCGAGGAGGGTGCTCTTCCCGACGGCACTTGCGCCGCACGCCAGTGCAGGTGAGCAATCTCCGAAATTGTGAACGAGATTGCTTCGCCGCAAAGTGCGCGGCTCGCAATGACATAAACCATCGAGGCATTATGCGTTACGGTCATTTTGATGATTCAAATCGTGAATATGTAATCGAAACTCCTGAAACCCCTTTGCCGTGGATCAATTATCTCGGCAGTGAATCTTATTTTGGATTAATCTCCAACACCGCAGGCGGATACTCCTTTTATAAGGATGCACGGCTGCGACGTTTGACTCGCTATCGCTATAACAACGCTCCATTGGATTCTGGCGGACGGTACATTTATCTGCGCGATAACAAGGGCGAGGGGACCTCACCCCTACAGTGGTCCCCAACCTGGATGCCGACACGGACGCCGTTGGATTTTTACGAATGCCGTCATGGCATGGGGTACACCAGTATTCGCTCAAAATTAAATGGAATCGAATCGCAGACTCGCTACTTTGTGCCATTGGGCGAGAACCTCGAAATTTGGGAATTGACCCTCACCAACCAACGCGACGAAGCTGCGGATCTATCCGTCTTCTCTGCGATTGAATTCAATCTCTGGGATGCGATGGACGACGCGACAAATTTCCAACGCAATTATTCCATCGGACAAGTTGAAGTCGTGGACGGGGTTATCTATCACAAGACCGAATACCGCGAACGCCGCGATCACTTCGCTTATTTTGCCTGCTCTGAAAAACTGACTGGCTTTGATACACAGCGTGAAGACTTCCTCGGTTCATATCGTGGATGGGATTCTCCGAAAGTCGTAGAAACTGGTCAATCGGCAGATTCGATCACGCATGGCTGGCAGCCAATTGGATCACACCACGTCAAAGTCCAGTTGAAAGCGGGAGAACAAAAGAAGATTATTTTCATTCTCGGATATCACGAAAATCCGAAGGATGCGAAGTTCGACCCGCCTGATTCGCAAACTATCAACAAATGCACCGTGCTTCCAATCATTTCCAAATACTTGAAGGCAGACGAAGTTGAAAAGGCGTTTCAGGGGTTGCGAGTCCATTGGGAACAATTGCTGGAGAAATTCCAGGTCACTACGCCTGATATGCACACGAATCGCATGGTCAATATTTGGAATGCGTACCAGACCATGATTACCTTCAATATGAGTCGCTCGGCTTCATATTTTGAAAGCGGCATCGGGCGCGGCATGGGATTCCGCGATTCAGCGCAAGACCTGCTTGGTTTTGTTCATCTTATTCCTGAACGGGCGCGTGAACGCATTTTAGATTTAGCGGCAACCCAGCTTGAAACTGGCGGGGCGTATCATCAATATCAACCGCTGACCAAACGCGGCAATAATGATGTCGGTTCAGGCTTCAACGATGATCCGTTATGGCTGGTGTTGGCAGTGACCGCTTATATCAAAGAAACTGGTGATTGGGGTATTCTTGATGTGCAAGGGCCCTATGATAATCAATTGGGTTCAGAAAAATCGCTTTATGATCATTTACAGCGTTCACTGCAATATACGCTGGATCGTCTTGGTCCACATGGTTTACCTTTGATCGGTCGCGCGGATTGGAATGACTGCCTCAACCTGAATTGTTTTTCGGATACGCCCGGACAATCTTTTCAAACGACAACGAACAAAGATGGCAAGGTGGCAGAGAGCGTTTTCATTGCAGGCTTGTTTGTGCTGGCGGCGAAGGAAATGGCGGGGCTGAGTAAAAAGTTGGAAGTAAAAGGTGAGAAGCAAGATCGCAACTTTTTACTTCTCCCTTCTCACTTTTATCTTGAAAAAGCAACGGAAACGGAAAAAATCATTTGGCAACACGGCTGGGATGGTGAATGGTTCCGTCGGGCGTACGATGATTTTAGTCACGTGCTGGGTTCAAAAGAAAATGATGAGGGGAAAATATTCATCGAGCCGCAGGGGATTTGTGTAATGGCTGACCTGGGCGTGGACGATGGCCGCGCAGAAAAGGCATTAAATTCTGTTGATGAGCATCTTGCTACTCCGCACGGCATTGTTTTACAACAACCGGCTTTTAGCAAATATTATTTACATTTGGGTGAGATCTCATCCTACCCGCCTGGCTACAAAGAGAACGCCGGGATTTTCTGCCACACCAACCCGTGGATCATGATCGCGGAAGCAAAGATCGGGCACGGGGATAAGGCGCATGATTATTACTCGCGCATCAATCCATCGGCGCGGGAAGAAATTAGCGATCTGCATAAATGTGAGCCTTATGTCTATGCACAGATGATCGCAGGCAAGGATGCAGCGACGCACGGCGAAGCCAAGAATTCATGGCTCACCGGCACAGCGGCATGGAATTATGTCGCCATTACTCAATGGATACTCGGCATTCGCCCAACTTATGATGGCTTGCAAGTCGCGCCGGTCATTCCGTCAGCTTGGAAAAACTTTGAAGCAGCTCGCAGTTATCGGGGAGTCCGATACGAGATTCAGGTCGAGAGACAAGGCCTAGGCAACGAGGTCAAGCTTGAAGTGGATGGGAAACCCATTAATGGGAACATCATCCCAATACCGGCTGAAAATACAAAAGAAGTTTATGTGCGAGTTACGATAATTTAATAACGGAGAATTTCAATGGACAAAAAAATATTTCAATTCCCCAAAGATTTTGTATGGGGAGCCGCAACTGCATCCTATCAAATCGAAGGCGCGTGGAATGAGGATGGCAAAGGCGAAAGCATTTGGGATCGATTCAGCCATACACCCGGAAATGTTCAGGACGGCGACACGGGCGATATGGCTTGCGACCACTATCATCATTGGGAAGAAGATCTGGATGCAATCAAGAAATTGGGGCTGAAGGCGTATCGTTTTTCGGTGGCATGGCCGCGCGTATTGCCGAGTGGTCGCGGAATTATCAACGAAGCCGGACTTGATTTTTATAGCAAAATGGTGGATCGTTTGTTGAAACTGGAGATCGAGCCGTATATTACTTTGTATCATTGGGACCTGCCGCAAAAATTGCAAGACGAAGGCGGCTGGGTTTCAAGGTCTGTTGTGGATGCCTTTGTTGAATACACCGATATTGTCACCCGTGCTTTGGGTGATCGGGTAAAAAATTGGATCACGCTCAATGAGCCGTGGGTCAGTGCATTTGTTGGTCATCGTGAGGGTCGCCATGCGCCCGGTCACACCGATCTGCATGAAGCGCTGGCGGCTTCGCATCATCTGCTGCTCTCGCATGGGTCGGCTGTTCCGGTGATCCGCCGCAATTGTTCAAATGCGAATGTAGGCATCACGCTGAATTTAACTCCGCAAGTACCTGCATCTCCGAGTGTTGCCGATCGTGATGCAACGAATTGGGTGGATGGATATATCAACCGATATTTTCTTGACCCTTTGGTTGGGCGCGGTTATCCGCAAGATATTGTCAAGGGTCATGGCGATGAAATGGCTTTTGTTCAACCCGGGGATATGGATGTAATATCCGTTCCTGTGGATTTCATCGGCGTCAACAATTACACGCGCGGCATTGTCCGCTCGGAAAAGATCAACGAAGCAGAAAATTCTCCGGTCACTGTTTTTCGAGGGGATGAAAATACAGAAATGGATTGGGAAGTTTATCCTGAAGGACTATATAAAATTCTGGGGCGCTTGTATTTTGACTATGACTTTCCGGTCATTCACATCACGGAAAATGGTGCGGCTTTCAAGGATCAAGTCGGCGCTGACGGTGAAGTGGACGACCCGGCGCGCCTGTCTTACATCAAGCGTCACTTGGAGCAGGTCCACCGGGCAATTGAAGCAGGCATCCCGGTGAAGGGCTATTTCGCCTGGTCACTGATGGATAATTTCGAATGGGGATTTGGGTACTCCAAAAGGTTTGGTTTGATCCATGTGGATTACAAGACTCAGAAACGCACATTCAAATCCAGTGCAAAATGGTATCAGCAAGTCGTTTGTCAAAATGCGGTTGACGAAGCGTAATGTACGTGAATAATGGATAATGTTTCTGTGTCTTGCTGAGCGCCGCTTTTCAGGCGCGAAGCATCTCTTATCTCGCTTAGAGACCCTTCGGTCGCGAAGACCACGCTCCCTCAGGGCGACACATTTATGTTTTTTACTTATCCATTATTGACGTTAATATAAGATCTTAATAAAAAAGTGCCCTGCAAAAAATTCATAAACCATGGTCATACATGATAATGCCACACTTCTCATGATTAAAAATCATGAGAAGTGTGTTTGTTTTCATAGCCAAGAATGGGGATGTATCTAATAATTTTTTTGAGCAACACTTTCTTTTGAAATTAAAACCTGGTGCAGTTTGCCATACACGAACATGATCGGATAAACCAGTAAGGTAAGCAAATCCATCACGATAATGAGGAATTTCAGTTTCATTGATACTACTCCTGCATAAAGCCTGAATCTATCCGACCGCCTGATCGAGCAAACTCTTGATATGTTTGATCTTCAGCCGCTCAGCTTCGTGCTCCGCTATTCGTTTGTTGAATTCCTCCCTGTCTATGATCACGATTTTCGGCAGTTCCCTGGCAGGTTGATGTAAGGCGGCATCATCCCTAAGTTTTATATCGTCAAAGACTTTCAAGAATGCTCCCACACCCTGCTGCACCAAGGCCTGATCATCAATAATCGCAACCTCCACAGGCGGAACCGGAATAGACTGGGGCAATTCGGCGTAAACCACCCTGACCATAAGTTTGCCGTCATCAACGAAGGGGAAGTCAATGTGCGTTGGTAATTTGCCGAGTTGACCACGGTCCAGGATGAAAGCGTAGCGGGGGCCATTGCTGTTGCATGATACTACTTGCAATTGCAGTTCGTTTGCGAGGTCATGCAGCACGCGCGGATCGAAGTAATCTCTAAATGGGATCGAGGTATGTGTGGCAATATATCTGTTGCTGAGTACGCCAAACAGGACGATCATTCTGGTTTCCGGATCCTGTGTTAATCGCCAGCGTTTAAATCGCGGCATGAGTCCCCATTTTTTCAGGACCGCTGATACCTTACTTCGGATCAGGCGGGTCTGTTGAACATACTGCTGCGAATCAATTGTCTGTACTATCATCTTCTTCCTTCTTGTCATGATCCAGTAATTTTGTCTTGACCTCATCAAGCCATTGGCCCACCTCATCTTCAGGCGTGGTGAGTTGATAAGCATTATCATTAACGTCACTCTCAAGATGCGGCAGGGAATCGTAATGATGTATGATTTCAACTGCCGGCGTCTGGAATTTGTCAACAGGATTTTCGAGGGCCCGCTGTCTGGCTTGCTGGAGTTTTTGCCAGCGCCAGATCCCCCAAAGAACAAGGATCGCGAATAGCAGAACAAAGACCGGGAAGCACCACATCCAGAAAAAAGCAATTGGACCCTGTCTTTGTTCATCACGCTGGCGTGATTGATCGGTATACCATTGGGATGTTGCGGCGGCAGCCTGTGTTTGCGTTGCAATATTTTCAGCAACAGCTGTCTGAGTGCCGGAGGCCAGGTCATTCTTGCTTTGCTGAGTGATGATTGCCAGCGCACCTTGTGTTCCAACCGCCTGTGTCACTTGCAGATCGTACTGTACCTGGGTCTGCCGGAGAGCGTCCTGGGTTTGGGCGGCGCCTTGTGTAGACCCTGCGGAAACCAGGGTCGCCTGTGCATTGGCGCGCGCAACTTCTGCGGTAGCTGCGATCTGGGCCACAATGATATTGGTATTGTTTTGCGCCTGGGTCATGGCTGCATCCAAAGTTGCGTTGGCAGAATCTACGGTTGCCTGCGCATTGGCGCGTGCAATTTCAGCGGTGGCTGCCGCCTGACTATCAGCGCTGGATTTCTGCTGAGTCAGCGCGGCTGCCAGAGTTGCCTGGTCACATGCTTCGCAGGACACAATCATCAGCGCTGGCGTAGCCAACAACATTTCCTGCCCGGTTGTGGATGGAGTCAACGTGACTCCATCACAGGCAGATAAGGTCAGCAATGCCAGTATCAACATGCAAAAAGTCAGGGTGCTTTGTTTGTGTCCCATTTGTTTAGTGGTCCAGGAAGATAAAGTTTCTCATCAAAAGGCTGGACAGTTACAAAACGCCCAGTAAATTCAAAATGACGAGAATGATGACGATCACGAGCAGGGTGTGGATAGCGTTGCCACTACGTGGAATGCCAGAGAAGACATTCGGGCCAAAATATCCAAGCAACCATAGTACGAGCAGAATTACGATGATCCAGGTAAGCATTAGATTTCTCCTTTTGGGTTATTTAGTTCTACAATTCATCTTACGATAAACACTCCCCGCTCACATCCTGCGGAGGGGGAGTGTTTTTCTCCGCCACTTGGGGGAGACGGTTTAAGCAAGCAACAAGCGGACTTATGGAACCAATAACAATTCCGGAGCAGAGAAGGCGGCCGGGATGCAAGTAAAGCCCAGACCCACTGAATATGAATCCTTCACGCCATCCTGACGCGGGTTGTACTTGCCAGATGCGTCAAGCAGATCCAAGTCAGGAGAGAGCGCTAAACTCAAAAAGATATTGTTCTCAAGTTCCTGGAGGGTAATTGCCCCGTTATGGTCCGAGTCAAAGGTTTGGAGAAGAGGGGCTGTCACGGTCTGATCTGCCTTGACCATTCGATTGAGTCCCTCAGCTACAACCGGAAGAACATTGTTGTGGAATTCATCCACGGTCATAGCGCCGCCCAGTTTTCCGTTGGCGCAACCCTCTGCACTCAAGTCAGCTTCGAGACGTATCCCGATCAAATTCATTTCGACCAATTGACCCAGGAGAGACATATGGATCTGCGCAGTGCCGGGTCCACCCATAAAGTGACCGTTGGTTAGCGAACCGATAATAGGCGGATTGGCAGTTGCAGTGGAATCGAGCGTGAACTCTTCAATTCCAGAATTGGGCGTCATATCGTTCCTTTTTCCCTGCAGGAGAGTCCATGAAACGTTTGAAGCGTTCAAAGGATCATTTGCCTTCACTACATGAAGCGAAACCACCCGATCAGTATTCATTGCCTGATCCATGCTCGCCTGCAATTCAAGTCCCGGAACGGCCGATGTAAACATGGTTAAAAGTTCTCCGAAGAGGTTATCAGATTGGTTTTGCGGATCGCCATCAACATTCAGTGCAAACATCTGAGTCAGCTCCTGTGTTGCGGGGAGTATTAATTGATCGGTAACAAAATGATATTGAAACGCAGTAGATGGAATACCATCCGCGGTCCGCGTTGGATCCGGGTGTTTGGGCGGCGGTATGAGCGCGCTGCAGGATGCCAACGATAATATAACCAAGCTGGCACTTGCGGTGATAAAAATATTTCTTGTCTTCATGGTCGGTTTCCTTTTCATTTTTCGATATTTCTTGCGGGAGATGTGGGACTTCAGGCAATTAGTTTTAAATCACTGATAGCCGTCAAATAAAAAACATTCCCCGCCTCATCATTAACCGGGGAATGTTTTCTTCGATTTCCAAGTGGATACTTCCTCGAGCATTGCCGATTGAGCATCCCTCAATATTTTCTGTCACTGGCAGCCATAGGTGATGGTATTACCGTTTGCCTTCCAGCTCTTGTTAAAGGCTTCGATCGAATAACTCAGTGTCTTTCCAGTGGCGACAAAAGCGACATCAACATAAAATGTGGAATTGGGCGCGAGAGTTGCGATCACCACCTTATCCCGATAAACTCTATAGCCATCTTCGGTGGTGGAGCGATCGATCCAGCCAAGATTCATCGTCATATTACCGCCGCCTGTTACTAGCTCACAAGTGTATGTATAAGCTGACCAAACCGGAGTATTGGGAGGGAACAGAGTGGGCATTGGCGAAGCAGTCACTGTCGGCAAAGTATTGGAGGGGGGAGTATAAAATAATCGAGTTGCGAGGGGATTGACTTGTAAGGTCATTGCGACAGCGGTGCCAATCAAAGTTTTTCCTGTCTTTTGGGTGGGCAAGGCGTTGCAGGATGACAGTATGATTGCCAGCGAAAGGGCGATAGCTAGTAGTTTGGTGGGGTTTACTTTTTCCATGTACTCATCCTATCATGCGCCCCACCAGTCCACATCCATCAGGCGGGGAGTGTTCATCTACGCCACTTGGGGGAGAGTACGATATCGTCATCACTTGCAGCAGATAAAATCTTATGGATGTGATTCGTCTTCAGTTTCTATTTTGTGTTGTTTGAACTGGTAATAAGTGACGCTTACATACGCCCCAAACAGAAAGATGAGTCCACTCAGATAAGACCAGGTCAGGATGGCAATCATGGCTGCCACGGAACCATAGACCAGGTTCGAGGCGGTCATATATGTGGAAATAAAGAACAAAAAGGCTTTCTTGGCAATCTCCCAAAACAAGCCGGCCCCAATCGCGCCGGGTAAAATCTCGCGCCAGGTGGATGTTCCATGCGGGAGAATGATATAGATCATAAAAAACAAGAGAACATTGAGCGGGGTAGCCAGCACCCAACCGATACCACTCATGAATGGAACAATTTGGTTAGGCAAAAAGGGAAGGAGATTGGACATCATACTGCCTGCAAATGAAGCCAGGAAGAGGACCGGTCCAACAAACATTAAGATAAATAATATGTTCAGTCCGCGGCCCTGCCAAACAGCGCGGCGTTTTTTTACGCCCCAAACTCCATTCAATATCTGAGTAAAGGAGTTAAAAACTGCAGATGCAGACCAGACCAAACCAAGCAAGGCAATTCCGGTAACGGGTCCGCGCGCCTTAATGATCTCATCAATATTTTTCCCAAACAACTGCCCGAGAGCCGGCGTAATAAACTCCAACCTTTGAATGATAAGCTGCTGATCCATCAACGGTCCAAGGCTAAAACTGGCAATTGCAATACTCAGGAGCGTGAGTGGAAATAGTGAAAAGATGGCAAAGTAGGCAATCCCTGCCGCCGTAATGGACGATTCGGGCTTTAATGTTTTTCCGGCCGCATCAGCCAATATCCCTGCCCACCCATTTGTCAGGTCATCAAACTGATGCGCTTTGCGGATGCCTCGCTGCCAAAGCAGCTGCATGTCACTAACCATTTTCGGTGCGGCCATTTTTATTTCATCAGGGTTTTGCAGGGTCCGGTGAAACCGCTTCAGCAGTGACAGGTTGTGACGGATGGAAGGGTATGGAGAGTTCAGGGGGCGGCAATGCTGGCAGGATCGATTCAGCTTTTTCAAGCAGAAGGGTCAGCCGCTCCATGCTGCTCATCACCAGTGGCGGAGGAAGTTCATCCATCCCATTTATTGCAGTTGAAAGATGTGCCTGCCTTTCTTTAAGATCCGATACTTGAAGTGCCGCACCAGACGTAAGCGGGTTGCTGACCAGGCGGCTCCATAGGATTTGGCATACCGCTGACAAAGGCGGCGCTACAAGGATACCCACCAATCCAAAAGCATCGGCCATGGCGAGGAGTATGACCAGGGTTAGGATCGGGTTATCCCACTTGCGTTTGAATAGGCGCGGCTCGACCCATAGCTGAAGAACAAGTAATACAACGAGTGTATAGAGTGCCGTGAACAGGCTAAACTGAACGCTGGTCAGCAGCCCCATGATCAGCGGAAGGATCACTGCCAGGGGTGCACCCACTACAGGGATCAGCCATGCCAGCGCGCCAGCCAGCGCCAAAAGTGTTGGGTACGGGGAGCCAAGCAGCCAATAACCGATCCCTAATAGCAATCCTGCTAAAAGACTTTGGAACAACTCGCTGCGTATGTACGCTCCAAGGTCAGGCTCGATCGTCCGCCAAATACGACGCGCCTGTTTGCGCTGATCAGATGGAAGCAGGGAAAGCCAGAGTCTTTCAAAATGAATTTGATTGATGCTCCAATAGAGGCTCAAGAAAAAAATAACGAGGATGGCGCTCATAATGTTACCGATCCCCTGCGTAAAACCAATGATAGCCGGCAGCACAAGTTGTCCCTGGTCACCGGTAAATGCTTCGAAGAGTTTGCTCGGCGACGGCAGTTGTGCAACCAATATTTTTTGGAATGAACTGCCCTGCAACCATATTGGCAACATCCACCTATCCTGTACCGACACAGTATGAAGCAATCGTCCGATCTCATTGATCGCAGTCTCAACAGATAGAACCAGCAGGAAGCCAAGGATGCCAAGGCTGATCAGGCAGATCACAACGAGGAGCAGACGCTTCATCCAGCCGGAACTTGACCAGTGTGTAATAAATGGGCGGACTGTTGCTGCAAGTGCAAGCGAGATAAGAACATAAACAACCACGATACGGAATTGCCATAGCGCAAGCAGTGCCAGCAATGCGGTCATAACCGCCGTCCCATAGATCACCAGTTGCTTCGTCATAGTTCATCCACAGGGCTGTCTTGAGACAATAGAACATCAAGGTCGGCAGTTATCGTCTCGATCTCATCCATTACTTGATCGATCTGCTTGATACTTAAGTCCGTCCCCCCTTTTTTAAGCCGTGCCTGCTTGCGTAGATCCTGAACCAGGTCCTGTGCTTCATAGCGCAGACGGCTGGCATGATCGCGGCCGGCTGAGACATCTGATTCCATTGTTGTTGGATGAAAAACAAAATGATTGAGAAGCAGTTGAATAATAGCCGCCATTGGAATGGCCATAAGCGCTCCAGCGATACCGTAAAAAGAGCTGAAGGCAAAAAGCGCCACTAACGTGACAAATGGATTGACGCCAACCGCTTTCTTCATGACACGCGGCACCAGCAAACTATTTTCCAGTTGTTGAATAATGGCTGTTGAGATAATGACCCAAACCAATTTATCAGGCCCCAAACTTAGCGCAACCAAGGCAGCAGGGATGGCTCCAAGCAGTGGACCGATCATCGGTACGGCTTCCAGCGCGCCTGCCAGGAGCGCCAATACCAGGACATTCGGCAATCCAATTAGCAGATAAGCGACCAGCGACATGGCGCCAATGACAAGACAAAGGACGCCTTGTCCGACAATAAAGAAACCAACTTTGGTTTCCATGGCCGAGATCAGTTCACGAATACTCTCGCGCCGATCTTGTGGAACCAGCAGCAAGAGTGACTGAATGGTCCGGGGTCCATCAAGCGTCCAATAAAATGCAAGCACCACAATGACTATGGATATGAAAATCCCATTGGCTGCCATTTTCACATAATCCAGCGCCTGCCCTGCTGACGCCATCACTTCCTGGCCGGTTTGCTGCGCCGGGGTTGGCGTCAGTCCTGGCAGTGCAGCCGGGAGGAATTCACTTAAGCGCACCATCCATTGATTTGGATAACTAAACATCCACTCATGCAGGTTTCGATAGTAACCCGGCAGGGCTGCAGTAATGGTCGCGCTTTGTTCAACGATCAATGGGAATAACAATAATACGAAGCTGACAAGCAGGGCGAGTAACAGAACGTAAACGAGAATGATCCCCACTATCCGGGGAAGTCCCCGCTGATGAATCCAGGTCGCAGTCGGCCTGATAACTGTACCCATGACAATGGAAATGAACAAGATAAATACAACCTGGTTAAACCGATAGAGAATCCAGAAACCAAGGACGACAGAAACGAGAACAAGGGTCGCCCACACGACCCTTTGAAATGTCCAATCGTACGATTGCGAAGGTGAATTAAGCATACTAACCTTATCCTACAATAAATACTCCCCAACTGCATCCGTCAGTTGGGGAGTATCAGTCTCCGTCGATTGGGGGAAGAAGTATGAAGATATTATGCAGACGCCAAGACGCTATAACCGAATTTTTACGTTAATCGTCGAAGATCGCTCAATGCGGTCTCTATTTCTTCAACAGAGACCGGACGATCATCATCAACATGTTTAAGCGTGCCTGCTTTTGATCTTTCCACAGCCATTTCATAAACAGTCAGACCACGCGCCACAGCCTCTTTGACCAGTTCTGCTCCCTGGCTGTAACCGATCAGCGGATTCAACGCGGTCACCACGATCGGGTTTTTCGCCAGCCAGCCCTCTGCTTTTGCGCGGTTGGCAGTGACGCCGCGTACCGCCCGTTCGGTGAATGTTTGCACCGCTCCGATCATGATCTGCATCATTTCAAAAAGATTGTGGGCAATGACAGGCATCATCACATTCAATTCGAGCTGCCCAGCCTGAGCCGCCAGTGCCACGGTCACATCACAGCCGATCACATGGAACATGGCCATATCCAGCATCTCCGCTATCACCGGGTTGACCTTGCCCGGCATGATGCTTGAACCGGGCTGCACCGCCGGCAAACGAATCTCGTCCAGCCCAGTGGTAGGACCCGAAGACAGCAGACGAAAATCGTTGGCGATGCGGATCAGAGTCAGCGCCAGAGTCCGCATCGAGGCTGAGAAAGCAGATGCGTCTGCCATGGATTGCATTGATTCAAATAGATCGTCAGACCCGTTCAATTGGAGTCCCGTTAACTCAGCGAGTTTCTTCACCATTCGCTGATGATATTCGGGATGCGCATTCAGCCCAGAGCCGACAGCGGTACCGCCGATGCCCAGCCGTCTTAAACCATTTGCAGCGTATTGGATTCGCTCTGCATCACGCTCGATGGCTTTGGCATACGCGCCGAATTCCTGTCCCAGGCGGACTGGAACAGCGTCCTGTAAATGGGTGCGCCCCGATTTGACAATATCATCGAACTCGCTGGCCTTGTCTCTTAATGCATCAGAGAGATTTTGTAGTGCAGCAAGCAATTCATCCAAACGCCATAAACATCCCAGGCGTATCGCGGTTGGGATGGTGTCATTGGTGGACTGTGCCATATTGACATGGTCATTGGGATGAACTCGGTACTCCCCTAATTTTCCACCCATAAGAACGGTCGCGCGATTTGCGATCACTTCATTGATATTCATGTGATGACTTGTACCAGCCCCCGCCTGAAATGGATCAACAACAAATTGATCGTTCCACTGTCCATCAATGACTTCCTGCGCGGCTCGGATGATGGCATCCGCTTTTTCTGCATCGAGCAACCCCAGGTCTCTGTTGACTTCAGCCGCAGCTCTTTTGATCATTCCCATCGACCAGATAAAAGCTATATGAGGCTTAAGACCCGATATGGGAAAATTCTCGACCGCGCGTTGGGTCTGCGCGCCATACAAGGCATTCGCTGGGACAAGGACTTCGCCGAGAGAATCGCGTTCGATACGGTTGGTGTCTGCCATTTAGTGCTCCATTCATATTTTCAGGTTTGAACGAAACAAGTATTTGCAACAGCACTATTTTCCCACCTTTTTACCAGCCTTGACCATCTTTGGCTGTGAATTCTTTCATAGCTTGCTCTGGTAAATCAAGGCTTCGGCACACCTGCCCTGGCGGGCGGTGCCAGGGAAAACACGCACATCCCATCGCGCTCATCCATTACATAGGCTGTGGGTGCATAACGAAGCACGATCGTCGTTATCCACATATCTCCTATCGCTCCGGCCGCATTGAGAGCTCCACATATCCCCAATAAGGCTACCCATAATGTTCCCTGCAATAGCCACATGCCCAGAACGGCCAGAATACTGAGGAAGACGAATGGCGCAAGCGCTATGACAATGTAGTTGTTTCGACGGTAGGCATACCCGGGAGATGTGGCGTACAACATCAGCCCTTTCCATATAAAGCCATATTTGGGACGTGCGCCAAACATCCGCATGACCAAACCGTGTGTTAGCTCATGTAACCCCAATGTCAGTACAACCCCTGCGAGAGCCAGACCGATCATGCTCAGACTTATTCTGATTTCACCTTCCGACGGCAGCTTTCCCAGGTTGAAAGCCAACCAGGAAAAAATCCACCCATAGAGGACAAAAAGGAATACAGCAAGAATATTCATGGCGATCACGCGCGTAGGTTTTCCGGTCAATTTCCAGGAAAGGACTTCTTGATAGTTGTCAAGTAATGTTCCTGAAACAGGAATTGAGTTATTCATTTTTGTATACCTCTCCTTAAGAATATAAGAACTGCCACAGAAGTAAGCGAACCAAGCAGGCTTAGTAGTAATGGGCTTAGAAATTCATTGTCTGCAATAAATGAGGCGTCGCCGAATCCGATAAACGTGCCGGCTATTGCACCCAGCCCCGCAACCGGAATATACAAAAAGGCGGAGCGCGCATTCCCTTTTGATGCAACACCCCCAACAATGATTGCCAATATGATGATGTAAAAACCCAACATATCAATTTCCTATTGTGTAAGTCCTACCTTGATCGACTGACTTGCCATTACACTACTCTCAACAGTGGAAGTTTGAGAAACTTCATTCATCGCTTTCCCGTTCGTTATGATCACCTTCAAGGCTTCTTCCTTCATCGCGTTTTCAAAAGTATCATAGGCCTGCATCACCTGATCCAATGTGAAATGATGGGTGATCAAATGTTGCAGCTGGATCTTTCCGGAAAGCACTGTTTTAAGAAGCATTGGCGTTGTGACAGTATCCACCAGTCCGGTTGTCAGCGTGATGTTGTGTGACCAGAGCATGTCCAGATTAAGTTGAACGGGTCCGCCATGCACGCCGATAATGGCGATATGCCCGCCGGCTGTGACAATTTCCTGGCAAATGTCAAAGCTCAAGGGAATTCCAATCGCTTCCACCGCCACGTCCACGCCGCGGTTATTAGTCAGCGCCATGATCTTTTCAACAGCATTACCAAGGTCGTTGTGGATCACCTGAGTCGCTCCAAATTTCTTTGCAATTTCCAGACGGTTACTATCGTTATCAACCATGATAATTTCCGCCGGCGAATAGAATTGCGCTGTCAGCAGGACTGCCAATCCGATCGGGCCAGCGCCGATGACTGCCACTGTGTCACCGGGCTTGATCTTCCCGTTGAGAACGCCGCACTCAAACCCGGTCGGCAGAATATCGCTCAACATGACGAGCGCCTCTTCATCAGTTCCGGGAGGAATCGGATACAGGCTGTTATCCGCAAATGGGATGCGGACATATTCAGCTTGAGTCCCATCGATCAGATTTCCCAAAAGCCAGCCGCCGCCATTCTCGCAATGAGAGAATATGCCTTTTTTGCAATTTGCACATTTCCCGCACGAGCTGATGCATGAAATAAGAACATGGTCGCCAATGTGAAAACTCGAAACATTCCCGCCTATTTTTTCGATGACACCGACACCTTCATGACCAAGGATACGACCACTTGCAACAGTAGGCACATCCCCTTTCAAAATGTGGAGGTCGGTTCCACAAATGGTTGTCTTTGTGATCCTGACAATGGCATCCGTGGATTCCTTGATGACCGGCATGGGCATCTCTTCATAAGAACGATACACCGGGGTATGGTATACAAGTGCTTTCATTTTCTTTCTCCTAATGGAATGTTACAGCCCCATGCTATCTGTTGCAAAGAATTGCTCCCTGATGGACGCATCTTCCACGATCGCTCCGAATGGAAACTCTTCAGGTTCATCTGCAATCTGAATATGTGCATTTTGATATTCGGCAGGGAATAACACATCTTTGGGGCAGTATGGATAAGGAGGTGTCCAGGCATGATCTGGGGCTATATAGATGTCAGGATCAAAATCCAGATAGCGGGTCCTTTCATTGCTGTGAATAAACAAGAATCCTGATACCTTGGTCAGGTAACGGACCGCGTCCATGGGAACAATAACCAACTGCTCCGGGATTTGGAGTTTTCCATAGGTGGATGAATTGCTCTCGAAGCGCGCGTCGGTGAAATTCCCCTGGAGGATCATGGCGATCACGAGTCTATTATTTGGATTGATGATGACCTGCTTTACAACCCCGGAGATGCCATCATGAAAATATATAACTTCTCCTATGACTGGCTGCAGGAAAGTCTGGTCCTTCAATTCCAACTTGGACGTTGAGTCCCGCACATTATTAATGACACCGCGGACTTTTGAATTATTGGCAACGACCTTCTCAACCAATAATTTTATTTTTTCATTACCCACAACGCCGTTTAGCGATACCACTCCATGCGAAGCTCCTGTAAAGAACTTACATTTATAAGTATGCTCCAACCTTCCCAATGACGAGGCAACCTCCATGATAAGTTTGTCATCCAGAACCAGGTTATTTCTGATTCCCAGAATATCAGGAACAACTCGAAGGGCGTTCTCGATCCGAGCCTGGCTGGATGTGCTCACGATATGACCATTCAAATATGCAATCCCATTTTTTACATCAACATCAATCTGATCGTATTCCACCGCTCGCAGGACGTCATCTTTCCAGAAGGCGTGGTAAATGGATTCCTTTATGGTCAGATCCGTTTTCTGGATCGGGTTAAGTTTCCTTCCATGGTCTTTAACCTGCGGCTGTTCTTCACACCTGGAAATTTCATGGGTATCTATTGTGGATGTCTGTACTGGGAGCATATTCATTCCTTCATTCGGTTGATAAAGTTGAGTCATTGGGATATTTCCTTCTCGAAACGAAACGAGTCAGGTAAAAGTTCTGAAAATTCCTGCAGACGGTTCCGCAGGGACATTCGTGCGCGGGCCAGGCGGCTTTTAATGGTGCCCAACGGCACATGCTCGGCTCTGGATACTTCGCTGTAGTGCATTCCCTGAATATCAGTCAGCTCGACAACGGAGCGAAGGTTGACCGGTAGCCTATTCAGACAGTACAGGAGGGCATTTTTTAGCTCGGAATTCAAAAAAGTATCTTCCGGCGACATGTTTGTATCAGTCAGCCAGTGCGGGGATTCCACTTCGTCACCATCTTCATTTTCAGGTTCAAGAGGAACCGTGGGGCGGCGTTTCTTTTGACGCAACTCATCGTAACAGGCGTTGGTAACAATACGCATCAGCCATGCTTTGAAAGAGTCGCCGCGATAATTTTTAATATTGCGAAAGGCCGAAATAAAGGCCTCCTGGGTGGCATCAGCAGCAAGTTCATTCTCGCCGAGAATGTGCAAGGCTGTGTAATAGAGCGGGCCTTGATAGACCAAAACAAGCCGGTTAAAAGCGTCGAGATCGCCGCGTTGGGATTCTAGAATAAGCGCTGCCTCATCCATGGATGGATCAGATATGTTGGATAGATTATCGGGGATGACTCCGGGCATCTGTGTTGAGGGCATATTTACTTATTCCTTCGTTCAAAGAACCATACAGTTTCAATAGACCTCTTGCAAAAGTCAAATCGTAGAGTTGTCGAAGGCGGACGTTACACAAAACATAATTTTTCTGTGTAGTAGTGCACTCTCTAGCGCACTTATACAAGAGGTCTAATAAATGAGTTGTCAATAGAATAAAAATACAAATGCAATCACTACACCATGAAATTCATAATAATCAAGAGGACAATAGCAATAGATAGAATGTAGATAAAACCACCTGAGTGCGGAACGCCGGGCAGAATTGACTGCCCGAAGAAACTGAACAGCCATTGCATGGTCAACGCCAGAATGATCAACTGAAGCAAGGGGGACTTCTTTTGAATAATTTGGATGTCACCCGGTTGGGTCTTCCGGGTGACCTATGATCTAGCGTCCCAACAAAATGAAGACGCCGGCTGCTATGGCAAGGATTGCCAGGATAACTCCCAAACCGCCCAGCGAGATGAACGCCGATAACCCGGTGAGAATGAGCCAGATAGCCAATAACAGAAAGCCTATGTTTTTAGTAATATTCATAATAATCTCCTTTCTTTGGGTATAAAACCAATGACAGTATTTTTTCGAACCGCTCTGACCTTGAACATTTCAGGATATCAAAGCGATCCGTTATCAACCTAGGAAGGTTCGATCGCCTTTTTTCCGGCCTGTGCAGCATCGGATAAATGCTCTAATTGATCAGCCACCAGGGACTGCCCGGTGTGCATTAATTCTTTAGCCATCTTGCGTCCGCTATTATTGATCTTTTTACCATCCAGCCGGATTTGCGCCAGGACGTCATCCAGCACTCCGCTGGTCCGATCTCGCAGTTCAATGCCTTTTTCCTGGATCTGCAACCTGGTCTCTTTCCCGGATTGAGGTGCAAGTAATAACATCGTTACCGCGCCGGCCAGACCGCCGATCAACAACCCGGTTAAAACATCTAAAATATTACTGTGAACCTTAAGTTCTTGATTCTCGTTGATCATTATATTTTCTCCATATTCCTTACACTATTTACAACATTTATCAGGTCATCCACCTCCACGATGGGGAACCGTCGGGAACTACGAGACACCCGCCCTGCAGCAGGGATAATCCTCTCATAGATATCAATTACGCTGTTCCATAATCGGACAACAATGATTCGCAGTTTCTTGACCAGTGAGTGCATTGAAATTAACTGAAGGATGCGTTCCACATCCAGCGAAATAGACTCGTTGATCAGGATCACATCCGGCTGGTCTGATTTGAGCATGTTTAAAAAACCTTGATCTTCGGTGTATATGGTGTGTGAAACCACCAGATCAGTTTTATATGTTAGAAGGTTTGTGACACCCTGGTCGAACGTTGAGCCATCTCCTACAATCAAAACACGCTGATGAATGATGCTCGTATCTGTCATGTCATTTTCTCCTATCTTATGAGAGGTCCAAGCAGTTCCAGACCTAATCGCCATGATAGACACCAGCTTCCCTTTGCTCCTCTTCCGTCAACTGAAAGAAACCAACCATCTTATTTAAGAGGCCGATCAAAATTTGCAGACCTGCTAAAACACGTCCGGGTTGTTGAGTTCCTGATTTTTGTTCACGGAAGGGAGCATCCATTCTGAATCTCTTTGACTTATCGGGTGGAGTGGTTTTCGCTGGTGGTGGTTTCAGTAACAGCAACTCCCGTGCTGCGCGGGCGGTAAAAGGCCAACCAGACAACTCTTTCAATAGCCCAGGCGATCAAGCCGTAGATCAACATTGCGAACATGGAAGAAAGTTCAAGGACCATATTGCCGGCAGATGGCGAACCGATCAACCCGGCAAAGGGGAACAGGAACAAATTGGTAAAGCCATAGATCAGGGCAACGATCGGGCTGCCAGGGTTGGCTCCAACGAGCATCAATCCGATGCGAAGAGCGATCAGGGCTTCGAGAACACCGAATAAGAGCCAGATCAATTGAGTGGCTTTAAAAGTGAAAATGCGTTGTTCCCGTTCCGGCTCGCTTTGTGACGTTCTAACTTGTGAAACTCTATTATCGTTTGACATTTTATTTTTCCTTTTGAATCTGTTCCCATAAGTGGGTACGACTCATTACTTGATTTTGTTTTACTAAGATTTAAGCGTGCAACTTATAAATGATCCGGGCTAGCCGCGGCCTCTGCGAAAAACGTTGACAATAGCCAGCAGGATGATGGAGCCAAGCAGTGTGACCAGCATGGTGGGGATGGTAATGGCGTCATTGATCGTGCCAACCTTGAAGATGGGACTGAGGAAGTAACCGGCCAGGAATGCACCGACAACTGCCACAACAATATTGATCAATAGGTTCGAGCGGTCGTGCATGATTTCAGTCGCCACCCAGCCGATGATCGCGGCAACGATTAGATAGATAAGAAGGTACATTTTTATATCCTATGTGATTAAGTTGAGCCACAGTCCCTCTCTTCTCAAAAGGGATTGTGGCTCATTTGGACTATTTAACAGAAGAAGGAGCAGTCTTCTTTTTCAAATTGGCTTCGAACTCCGTTACGCGCTTGTCAATTTCATTGGCCGCGGCCTCACGGGAATAGCCATACTTTTCCTGCAACATGCCGGCTAGAACTTCAAATTTGCCGGCGGCACGATCGAGATCGTCATCGGTGAGTTTGCCCCACCAAGCCTTGGCCTCGCCTCGCATTTGTTTCCACTTGCCTTCGACTACATCTTTATTCATAGGATCCTCCATGGATCGTTCATACATAGTTGTCCAAATTTGACGGCGCCAGGACAATTTTGAGTACGCCGAAGTTGAACCCCGTACTTAGCCAGATGCCACTATCGTGCGGATGCTTGCGGCAACTGCACGTAGATGTTCGGCGACACGTTCAGGCGTCTCGTCCTTGCTGATGAATGCATCGGCACCGATGGAGAGCGCAGCTTGAGTACGGGCATCGTTATGGCTGATGAGGACAACGACCAGTGCAGTCGGGCATACTTTTCGAAGTCCATCAAGAGCCGCGTTGGGTGAATTAATTGGGAGCAAGTCCCAATCCACCAACAACATATCCACGCGGCTGATCGGTACTTGAACCAGGGTGGTGAACCAATCAGAGGCTTCTCCAGCTACTTCCATATTCAAATCGAGCAGCAGCAGGCGAAGTGCTGAGCGTTCTTCATTTTTTTCATCGGCTAAATATACGCGGGTCATGACCTTATAGTACAACGAACACTCCCCAGACACATCATGCGTCTGGGGAGTGTTTATCTCCGCCACTTGGGGGACGGGCAAAGTTGGGAATCTGCATGAATAAATCCACTACCTGCGGATTAAAATAAGTTCATGATGCGGCAGGGATTTGTTCGCGCACTTTTTCTTCCACCCAGACGGCGAGGTAGGAACGGTCCGTGCATAAAGTATCCTATTCCTGCCAAATTGATACTCGATTCCGTCCAGCTTGTTTGGCCAAATATAACGCTTTGTCTGCACGCACAAGTAATATATCCAAACTGGTACACCTTTCATCCAGGGTTGTTACCCCCACACTCATGGTAACGGTCAATGAATGTCCATCTAAGTTAATCGCAGGCTCGGATACACAATGGCGAAGGCGTTCAGCCACGATCTGCGCTCCCTCCAGGCTGGTCTCAAGCAGGAGTGCAGCAAATTCTTCGCCGCCGTAACGTCCCAGAATATCTATATCCCGCACTGTTTTCCGACAACGTTCGGCCACAATCTTTAGGACTTGATCGCCAGCAGCATGACCGTAGGTATCATTCACTTGTTTAAAGTGGTCAATATCTATCATGATCACTGCCAGTGGGCGCTGATACCGTCTCGCTCGTCCGAATTCGCGTTTGGACAATTCCATGAAATGATGGCGGTTGTGCAAGCCGGTCAGGCTGTCGGTACTGGCCAATTTTTGTACTTCGCTAAACAGCCTGGCATTTTGAATGGCAAGGGCAACCTGGTCAGCAAATGCCGCTACCAATCGGGCATGGTCTGATGTATAGAAGTCGGGTTTTGCATTATCCACTGCCAACATACCAATCACCTGATTTCCAACAATCAGAGGCACACCTAAAAAAGAGTGGATGTGACTATGAACGCCTTCGCGGAACGCTGCGTGAACGGAAGGTGCATCCGCTAAAATAAGCGCTCTGCGTTCTTGAATGACGACCGTGTTTGGATTGTCACCCGGTATCGGAAAACGCATTCCTACCACAGCAGCCGAGTCTGACCAACCGCGTCCCCCTACAATCTCCAAATAACCTTCACCCAACAACTGTACTGAGGCGGTATCGTAAGGAACGACACGTTCCAGTTGTACCAGGATCCTTTCTATGGCTTCATCCTGCTCAAGTGTTGCCGCCACGATAGTACCGGCCTGTCGCAATGTTTCCGATTCTTGTGCATGGCGTTGTTCCTGTTGAAACAAGCGCACCTTTTCAATTGCAATGACCAATTGGTCTGCGAAAGTTACCATCAACCGCTCATCGGCGTCGCTAAAAGCATTCAGCTTCTTATTTTCAATATTGATCACTCCAATCATGCGCTCCCCGATCTTAAGCGGTACACATAACTCGGACTGTGTTTTCGGATTTACTTCAAAGTAATCTGGCTCAAGACTTACATCTGGAATTCGCTGAATTTTACCGGTCCTTAAAACCTGACTCGTTAAACCTTTTCCCAGAGGGATTACCAAACGATCACTCCCCGACGTGCTTGTCGAACGAAACACACGCAACATGCCAGACGTTTCATCCACCAGACCGATATCAAAATAGTCCGGATGAAGTGCACTATTAATAACCCGGACAGCGTCTTCGATCAAGGTGTCAACGCTGGTGGCTTCCACCCCGATCGTAGCAAGACCATTCAGAATAGTCAGTTCATCCGCGCGTTGAAATGCGGCGGCGCGTTGGATGTTCAGATCCCCGGCAAGTTTATTAAGTTGGGTCACAAGGCGGTTGCGCATCGCAATATTATGGGTGCCAAAACCAGCGACGACACTTA